>JAGBZO010000032.1 GCA_017628205.1 Duodenibacillus sp. | reverse complement strand
CCCCAATTCTTGGACAAAGAATTGGGGTTCAGTTCAGTTATCGAGTCGCCCTTTTCCTTTGTAAGACGAACGATTACAGCGGATCGCCGGAACGCAACAACAGGCGGGCGATTTCGGCCGCGTTGTGCAAATCGAGCTTGCGATAGGCAGAGCCGCGATGCACCTGAACGGTTTTTTCGCTGATGCCGAGGTTTTCGGCCACGCTCTTGTTGCTCATGCCCTGAGCGACCATGCGAATGACTTCGCGTTCGCGCTGCGTGAGCTGTTCGAGGCGTGCGCGGAACGTCGACAATTCCATATCGTTGCGGCACTGGTTCAAGTGGCGCATGACGGCCGTACCGATGGTCGTCAGGAGGCGTTGATCGTCCACGGGCTTTTGCAGGAAGTCGACGGCACCGTGCTTCAACGTATGCACGGCCATGTCGATGTCGCCGTGACCGGAAATGAAGATGATGGGAAGCGTCACGCCCATTTCGCGCAACTTGTCCTGCAGTTCGAGACCGCTCATGCTGGGCATGCGGACGTCGAGAACGATGCAACCCGGACGAGTGAAGTCGTTCGAGGTGATGAATTCGATGGCGTTCGAATAGGTGGCGACATCCCAACCTTCGCCTTCGATCAGGAAGGCCCAGGAACGACGCATGGCGTCGTCGTCATCAATCACACGAACGAGAGGTTTCAACGTATCCACAATAAACTCCAATCAGTACTGAATTCGGTAAGAAAGAATTCTGCTCTTTTTGTAGAAAAAGGACAAGAATTCGCTAAAAATTTGCTGTGGCATCAGGCGCCGGGTTTGTTCGAGCAGTTCACGCAGGGCATGCGAACGATCACTTTCAAACCGTGAGGAATCACGCTTTGCAATTCGGTTTGACCGCCCGAACGTCGCACGATGCGATCGACGATGGCCAACCCCAGGCCGCTACCCGTCACGCCGGCACGGGCACTGTCGCCACGTTCGAACGGACGCATGATGCGCTCGGCTTGACTCATGTCCAACCCCTGACCTTGGTCCGATACGCTTAAGACGGCGCAGTTGCGTTCTTTGCGAACAACCAGGGAAAGATACAACAAACCGTCTTCGCTTCGACCGTAGCGGGAGGCGTTCGTGCAAAGGTTTTGAATGACGCGGGACAGTTCGGTCGGGTGCGCCTGCACAAAGACGTCCGGCTCAATATCCGTATGCAGTCGGATGGACGAATCGTTTTCGATGCGCGCCGACGTCAGCGACATCGAAACGCTTTGAGACAGATTGACCGGTTGCAACGGCTGATCGTTGCGACGCGCGTAATCGAGGAACTGGTTGACGATAGCTTCCATCTGTTCGAGATCACTGACAACGGCCTTGCGCGTGTCTTCGCTGATGTCGGCCATTTCCGCTTCCAAACGCAAGCGCGTGATCGGCGTTCTCAGGTCATGAGAAACCCCGGCCAGCAACAATTCGCGGTCTTGAGAAAAGTGCGTGATGTCCTGCACCATGCGGTTGAAGCTCGAATTGAGTTCGCGCAACTCTTCGGGACCGCTGTTTTCAGGCAACAGCGGCGGCACTTCGCCTCGACCGAACGCGCGGGCGCTGTTCGAGAGCAACTTCAAAGGCTGAGTAAGTCGTCGAGTGATGAAAGTGGCCCCGAGGATACTGGCGACCAGAGCGGCTAGCGCCCACCAAATCCAAGTGTTTCCATAGGGCGGATTGATGAGCGTCGAACTGGTCATCAACCAGTAGCTGTCGCCGTCGATGTTGATCGAGACCCAAAGACCGGGTTCGCCGTTGACCTGACCGGCCATGACCGTGTCGTTCCCGAGTTCGCGACGCACAAGCAGTTCGACGTCGGCGATGGAACTCGTGTAGTTGTACGTGGCGGCCAAGGGCAAGACCTCGTCGGTCTGCTCTTTGGGAAGGATGCGAACGCCCTCGCGTCGAGCCAAAATCAACAGCAGATCCGTGCGGTAGAAGGGATCCGCCGTAATGAGGGCGTAACGCGTCAAATTGGCGACGGAAACGATTTGCTGCGCCGCCGAGCGAACGTACGGCGCTTCATTCAAGACACGAAAACTCTGCAGCCACCCCATGACCGTGAAGATGATGAAAAACATGATCAACACGAAGGTTCGCCAAAACAGATTGGGAGCGACGTTGGAACTCAGTTTTGCCATAGATGACTGCAGATCCTCTTACGTGAAAAGAATTAGTCGTTGGCGGCTTGGTTGTCGTCGGGAATGAAGACGTAGCCCAAGCCCCAAACCGTTTGCAAGTAACGCGGCTTGGCGGGATCGGGTTCGATCAACTTGCGCAGGCGGCTGACCTGTACGTCAAGCGAGCGGTCGAACGCTTCGTATTCGCGACCGCGAGCCATTTCCATCAGCTTGTCGCGGGACAAGGGCAGGCGGGGATGACGGGCAAAGGCCTTCATGACGGCAAATTCGCCGGTCGTAAGCGGAACGAGTTCGCCGTTCTTGCGCAATTCGCGGCGACCCAAATCGAGTTCGAACGCGCCGAAGCAGACGGTTTCGTTTTCCATGGAAGGAGCGCCCGGTTGGTCGTTGGCCGGACGACGGCGCAAAACGGCATGAATGCGGGCGAGCAACTCGCGCGGATTGAAGGGTTTGGCCAGGTAGTCGTCGGCGCCGAGTTCAAGACCGACGATACGGTCGACGTCTTCGCCGCGAGCCGTCAGCATGATGATCGGCGTCGTGTCCTTGGCGGCGCGCAAACGGCGCAGAATCTGCAAGCCGTCTTCTCCGGGCATCATCAGGTCGAGAATCAGAGCGTCGAAGCGTTCGCGCAACCAGACGCGATTCATCGATTGTCCCCCTTCGGCAACGGTGACGGAGAAGCCGTTTTCTCCGAGGTAACGACGCAGCAAATCGCGCAAGCGAGGATCGTCGTCGACTACCAAAATCTTAGGGGTGCGTTCGCTATCGGGCATACCTGTTCTCCTTGACAAATCGAGTGTTTTCTTGTTCCGAAGCCTTAGCCGTCAGGCTATTGTGATTGTTACAATTTTGCCTGTTACAAATTTTCTGTGTTAGTTTGTCACATGTTCTGTTACAAAGTCCCGAAATTTGTTGCCTAAATGGACTTGGATACCCAAAGAGTGGCGTCAACGACACGATACAATGTCGGTATCGTCCGTATACCACGGCGCTTTGCCATTCTTAAACGATGAAACAGCTCTTGGGGTCGCTCTTGATCGGCACCTGTTTGGGAACCGCGTCTCTGAACGTTGCCGCACTTGAAACCCACTTCAGTTTGTTGGGATTCGAGCCTTTGCCCAGCGTCGATCATTTGTTCTGGGATCAAATGACCGCTCAGCAACGCGCCGCGTTGTGGCCCTTGCTTTCGCACCAACAGCGCCTTTTCCAGTGGCGTTACATGACCAAGCAAGAACGACGCGAGATGCGTCAGAACATGACGGTCAAAGAGCGCAAGGACATCAAATACCGTTACATCATCGCCGTCGATCAATTGGAGTCGCAGCCCGCGCGTCTCAAACGCGAGCTGACGGACGAAGAGCGACAACAGTTGCGTCGGCAGGTTCGTCAGGTTCACGTTGAAATTCGACGGGGGATTCCCTACAACTGCACCGATCCGACCGATTGCCCGAAGAACGCGTCCCGAATTCGCGAGGCTCAGGCCGGCAGTCTGTTGGACATGCCCACCCCGTAAGAGCCGCTTGGCACGGGAACGCAGACGAAAAAACCGCTCATTCGAGCGGTTTTTTGTTGTCCGTCATCGTCGCGGACCATTAGTTGACGGCTACCACGCAAGCGTATTGCGGACGATCCTTCACATTGATATCGACAATTTTTACGTTGACGCCGAAGCTGCGGGTCAAGGTTTCGGGTGTCAAAACCTCGGAGCTCGGACCGTAGAGGGTTTGCTTGTCCGGGAACATCACCAACGAACGATCGGAGATTTCCAAGGCGTGCGCGGGAAAGTGGGTGTTGATGATGGCACCGATCGAATGCTCGCGCGAGAGCTTTTCCAGCACCTGCAACACCAACAATTGGTTTTTGAAGTCCAAATTGCTCTCGGGTTCGTCCAAGACCAAAAGTTCGGGGCGACCGACCAAAGCGCGGGCGACAAGGGCGAGTTGGTACTCGCCGCCCGAAATTTGATTGCACAACTTGTTGGCCAAATGGCCGATACCGATGGTGTTGAGCGCTTCGTTCACGAGATGCCAGTCTTCGGGACCGGGGCGGGCGAAGTCGCCCAAATGCGCGCTGCGTCCCAGAACGACCAATTCGGCGACCGTATAAACGAAGGACGGCATCTTGGCCTGAGGAACGTAACCGATACGCGACCACAGGGTTTTGCTCGGCAAACGGGCGATGTTCTGATTGTCGATATAAGTGCCGCCGGAGGTCCATTTTTGCAGCCCCAGCATGCATTTCAAGAGCGTGGTTTTGCCGGCCCCGTTGGCGCCGAGAATGCTCATGATGCCGCGACAATCGAAATCGAATTGAATGTCGTTGAGCACCTGTTTTCCGTCGGGGTAAGAGAAACAGCCGTGGCGAACGTCAAACTGCATGGTTGCTCCTTCTTAACGAATGCCGCCGGAACGGCGCAACAACAAGATGAAGACCGGAGCGCCGATGACGGCCGTCAAAATGGAAACGGGAATCTCCATTTCGGTCGCGCAACGGGCGATCGTGTCGGCGATCAAAACGAACAAGCTGCCCAGGACAAGCGAAGCGGGAATCACCGCCACGTTATTGTTGCCGAACACCAGACGGGCAAAGTGCGGAATCAACAGACCGACCCAGCCGATCAGGCCGCACATGCTGACCACGCTCGCCGTAATCATCGTGCCCGACAAAATGACGAGCAAGCGCAGACGAGCCAAAGGAATGCCCAACGATTTGGCTTCGTCTTCGGGCAACGACAAGGCGTTCAGCTTCCAACGCAACAAGTACAGCAAGCCCGAACCGAGCACGATGAAGGGCAAGCCCAACGAGAGCGTGTCAAGAGACGCGCCCGTCAACGTTCCCATCATCCAAAAGGTGATCGACGGCAAAACGTCCTGAGGGTCGGCCGCGTATTTGACCAAGCTGATCAGAGCGCTGAACAACGCGGCGATGACCAGACCGGACAAAATGAGCATCAAAATGGAGCTCGATCCGCGCACGCGGCTGACGGAGTAGACGAGAAAGACGGCGGCCAAGCCCATGGCCAACGACGTCAATTGAATGCCGAAGCCTTCGACGCCGAACAAGATGCCCAACACGGCGCCGAAAGCGGCGCCCGTGGCGACGCCCAAAGTGTCGGGCGTTGCCAGCGGGTTGGAAAAGAGCGCTTGAAAGGCGGCGCCTGCGACGGCCAGACCCGCGCCTGCGACGACGGCCAGAATGACGCGGGGCAAACGCACGTTGAGCACGACCGAGCGCATCGTGTCGTCAATGCCTTCGACGCTGTGCCAGAGCGAGTCGATGGTTTGGACGACCTGAAGCATCGACAGTTGGTAGCTTCCCATACCGAGAGCCGCCAGCATGGTCAGGACAAGGACCGCACACAACAGCAAGAGCGTCTTTTTGGGGGTGTTGTTCATACGTTGTCAGCGTTATTTGCTTCCCGGTCGTCGGGAGAAACCTGCCGATCGAGACGCATCGGGGGTGTAAATGGATGCGATTTGCTCGTCGGTCAGCGTGACGCCGAAAAGTTCTTTGTAGTAGTTTCGGACCTCGACGGTCAAATCGATGTCGGAAAACAACTCAGGATACACGGTTTTTGCCATCCATAACAACGTTAACGGCGTGTCGGCCGACGGGGTGTAGCTTCGATACACGCCCAGAGGCATCTTGTAGACCTGTTTGTTTCGTACGGCTTTGATGTTGGACCAATTGTCGTGAGTGCCTTCGTACAGATCCTTGGGCAAAGTCGGCGTGAAGTTGGTGATGAAGACGACGTCGGGATTCCAAGCGTAGACGTGCTCCATGTTGATGAGCGCGTTGGCGTTGTTCGTTTGGATCTTGGACGCGACGTTGCGCGCGCCGATGGCGTCGCACCAGTACTGGCCGAAGAAGTTTTTGCCGCTCGTGATCATGCGCTTGGGACCGTACTGGAACAAAAAGAGCACGCCTTTGCGTTCTTCGGGTTTGAGATGAGCCGTCCGTTTTTGAACGAGCTCCAATGCACGCTTGGAGGCTTGAGCCGCCTTATCGGATTTGTCGTGTTCCGGAAAGAGGGTCGACAACGTTTTGATCCAGTTGTCGTAGGTCTGCACGACGTCGTAATTCCACTTGGACGTGCTGACCGCAACGACGGGGATGCCGGCGTTTTCAACCTGCTTGATCGTCGGAATGTCGCCGGCGTTGGCAATGACGACGTCGGGCTTGAGCCGCATCAAGGCCTCGATGTTGAGGCTGTTGCTTTGCATGAAGTTCGTTTGAACGGACTTGATGTCGGGATAGAGCTCGCCCAACAGCCCGTTTTTGGCGGCGCTCATGGCAACGGGGCTGATACCGACGATCTTGTCGGTTCCGCCCAAAAAGACGGTGGCGACCGATGCGTAGGGATAGACGTTGGTGATCACCATGCGTTGGATTTGATCCGGAACGGACACGGTGCGATCCATGTCGTCGACGATTGTGCGCGCGACGGCGCTCGATCCGATGAAAGCGACGGCGCCGATAAGAGCGCTAAGAAACGTTTTTTTCATAATGGATTAAAAAGCGGACAAATTTTTATAAAGCGAACCGGTCAAAGAGGGGGTGTTCGCCCGGTCATGGAACCATCGGTTGAAAGCGTCGCCGACAAAGTGCGGCATATGCTCGCGCCAGATGCGTCCGGAGAAAGCTTCATGAGGCCACTCGGCAAAATCAACGTTCGTTTTGCCCGAGAGCTGCAACATGGTGCGATACAACGGATCGGCGACGACAAGCCCGGCTTCGGGCAACAGTTTCAGGTAGTCGTCTTCAACGAGGCCGGTGCGATCGCCCGGGGCGAGCAGCATCTCGTCGCACGTCAGGCTCGTGAGAACGCGCACGTTCGTCAGGCCTTCGTCGCGCACGAGCGAGGCGCGCACGGCGGCGGCAATCACGGGGTCGCCGATAACGTAGCTCGGCGGCGCGTCGGTGTCGTTGCCTCGACAACCCACGGCGAGGTTGAAGCACTCGCGATACTCGGCGGCTTCACGCACCTTTTGAAGCAAAACATCGGTCATGAAACGGCCGACGGGGCACCCCACGACGTAAGGCATGCCGAATCGCGTGGCGAGCAAACGGGCGGCGGACAACCCGCTGGAGGAGACGACGACGTTGACGTGCGCGCTTGAGGCGCGGGTGATGTTGCCGAGCTCGTCGTCCATGGCCCAACAGGACAGCACGTCGATACCGTTGTCTTCGAACAGACGACGCAAATCGGCATGCGTTCCATTGATGGAAAAATCGAGAGGCGTCACGCCGAGCAGGTTGACCGACAGACGGTCGGTTTTGGCAAAGACGTCGGTGCAAAAGCGATCGGCCAGTTGCGCGAAGGCTTTGTCGGCGCCCGAGACATAATCGTGGGTGCCGTTGGTGTCGATGCCGAAACTGATGATGCCGGTCGCCGCTTCGATTTCACGGGCGATGCCGTCGTAGTCCGTCCCCATCATCATGGGGATCGGGGTGCCGGCAATGGCGATGAAATGCGGCGTCAACTCGCGGGCGGCGTCGACAATGTCGTCGATCATGCGTTGCTCGTTGCCCAAGACGGCATCGATTTCCGTCAAACCGGTGATGTAAACCTGGGCGGGGCGATCGAACCATCGGGGTTCGTCGTGCGTCGTATACGTCGAATTGCAGCCCGAGGCGTCGTGCATGACCAACAAACCGCCCAATTCGTACAAGGCCGAACACATGGCGGAATTGTCCGCCGTATAAACGGGTAAAAACGCATTGGCTTGCTTCATAAGCAACCTCCTCGCGTACAGCCGAGCGCTTTGATCTGAATCGTGTCGCGGGCGCTCTTGGGATGGTCGAATGCGTCGATGAGACGTCGGGCAAGCCAAGCGATCGAACGCAGGCCGTCCGTTCCGTCGCCTTCGATCATGTTGATGAAACGGTCCGTTCCGGTGAAATAGGCGGCCTTTTGGCCGATGGCGACGACCGACGGATCAGTGAGCTCGGCACGTGCGTGCACCATGGAGTTGTGCACCGTCGGGAAAACGGCCAACTCGGGGGCGTGCGAGCGCAACCACTCGAAGTCGGCGCGATCCGGAGGCAGGAACTGATCGACAAAGAGGTGCGAGACGTTAAAGCCGTACTCAATCAACAGGCGGGCCAAAGAACACGGACGGGTGGTTGCCGTGTAGTCGATGGCGATCGGCGTGTCGGCCAGTCGCTCGCGCGCCTCGCGCAAAGCGTCCTTCGCGTCGTTTTGCGCGTCGGTCCAATCGAGTCGGGGAGCGCCCAGACGTTGCCCGAGATCCTCGAGCATGCGCGTGTTTTCTTCGATCGACCATCCGCACGAGAGCATGATCGGTTGCATGCCGAGACGTTCGCCGGCCCATTCGATGGCGGCTTTGCCGACGGGGTTGACGCTTAAGGCGAACTCCGAACGAGCCAACGCTTGGTATTCGTCGTAAGTACGGGCGGACGTGATCGTGCGCCACGGGCGTCCGGACGCCTCGACGACGCGTCGAATGTCCGAGTGCTCCTCGTGCGGACGCACGTCGGCAAAGATCGTGACGCCGTCGTCGCGATCGGTGCGCGGTCGCAACAGACTGTAGATTTGGCGACGATTGCGCGCGTCGGGCGAAATGCGTTTTCGCAACACGGGCGTCATGTAGCAATCGGTAAAGTCGATGTCGGGGAATCGAGCGCGCAACGTGTCGAAACTGAAGTTCAAGTCCGATCCGATGAATTCGTGCACGCAGCTCGTGTAGATCAAGACGGCTCGAGGACGATAACGCAGTTTGGCAATGACGTCGCTCACCCCTTCAACGAGAACGTCTTCGGTGTCGCCTTCGAGCAGGTTCTTGTCCTCGATCGTAATCGTCGAGAAGCGATCGAGGGCCTTGACTTCGGCCGCCGACATCACGACGCCGCGCAGGCAGCATTCGGCGCAGACAAACACGATGTGCGTGTCGGGCACGAGTAGGCCCAAATGCATGATGGTCCAGGGACCGCGAGCGGGCGCGGAGTACTCCAAGCCCGATGCAAAGGGGGAGGGAAAGGCGCAGCGGCCGAGCGTGGATCGGGCGATCGGTGTCTTTTGAGGGGCCAACAGAGGCATGATCAAAGCTCCCCGGCTCGAATTTGGATGACGGGTTGTTCATCGCTCGGACGGGAAGCCGCGAGAATCGTACGAGCCAAGTCCATATACTCTTTGGCCATGTCGGAATCGGGGAAGGCGGACACGACCGTCGAGCCGATTTCTTCGGCTTGTTGGACGGTGGCGCTGCGCGTCAAACGGGCGACAACGTTCGTACCGACGGTCTGCGCGAGCTCGTCGACCTTGGCGTCTTCGTTTTCGACGTTGCGACGGTTCAGGATGATGCCGCTCAAACGGGCGTAACCGCGATTTTTGTAGTTGCCAACGGCTTGAGCGATGTTACCGGCCGCGTAAATGGCCATGTTTTCACCGGAGGTGATGATAAAGACGTTGTCGGCGTAGCCTTTGCGAATCGGCATGGCGAATCCGCCGCATACGACGTCGCCCAACACGTCGTACAACACGACGTCGGGTTTGATGCGCTCGAAGGCGTTGCAGGCGCTGAGCGCCTCGAATGCGGCCACGATGCCGCGCCCGGCGCAGCCCGTGCCGGGGCTCGGGCCGCCCGCTTCGACGCACCACACGCCGTCTTGACCGCGGTGCACCATGTCGTCGAGCGTCGTGCCTTGATGGCCTTTGACACGCAACAAATCGAGGATGCTTTCAATGCGTCGACCGCCGTTGTGGTTGATCGTCGAGTCGGCTTTGGGATCGCAACCGATTTGCAAGACGGTCATGCCCATGCGGGCGAATGCGGCGGCAAGATTGCTGACGGTGGTGGATTTGCCGATGCCACCTTTACCGTAAATGGCGAGTCTGTACATGGATGATTACAACGAGGTCAAACAAACACTTCACTATACTGGGAAACCGAGAAGAACGGTACGGCCCGAACGCCCTCCTAGGTCGAATGGTTAAGTTTGTCTAGACCAAACGGTTAAGGTTGGCGCGTCACGGGGGCGGAAGCGGGCGCCGTCGGCGCGCTGTTTGCCTCGTTGTCGGACGCAAAGGGGTTGGGGCGATTGCCCAGCTCGAGACGACGACGGTTGTACTCGCCCCACGTAATCTCGCCGTTGATCAAGGCGTTTTGGTTGGTGACGACAAGCGGATCGAGCGTCGATGCGGCATGACGGGCGTGGGATGCGTAGGGTTCGAGACCGGACTCGATCATGAGGCGGCGCGTTTCGTCGTTGAGTTCCCGAATTTCAGAAACGGCCTGACGCATGGCGGCCGCTTGAACAGGCGTGATGCGGGTCGTGTCGTTGACGTGCGCCTTGGTGGCCATGGACGGCAGACAGGGCGTCTTGTCAAAGTAAGGCGCCAGCTCCGGCGCAAGACAGATTTGACGATACATGCCCGGCAAGGCGAGGAAACGCTCTTGAATGTCTTTTTCCGTGGGCATACTGCGGGCGATCTCGACGAGTTCGTCTTCGGTCGGCGTCTGCGCAGGGCTTTCGGCGCCAGGCGCCGCCGATTGTTGCAATAGATCGTGCAAAGGAGCGCAAGCGCACAGCATCAGCGTTGAGGACAAGAAGACGGACAAACGAATCAAAGACATGGCAAAAATCAAAACCGGCGCGGCGAGTCGATTCGAGGTGATCGAATCGACGTCAAACAATCGACGAAAAGCACGCGCATCATAACAAATGCCTCGCCGGCTTGAGGCCGCGAGGCATTTGTTGAAACGTCATGATCGTTTACTTTTCGCACTTGCAACAACAGGGTTTGTTGACGGCCTGTTTGAAAGCGGAACCCGGAACAAACTTCGGCACGCGGCCGGCCGGAATTTCAACGGTCTGGCCCGTTGCGGGATTGCGACCCATGCGAGCGGGACGTTCTTGCAACTTGAAGGTACCGAAACCGACCAAAGTCAGCGGATCGTTCTTTTTGACGGTGGCGATGATTTCTTCCATGACGGTTGCCAAAATGCGAGCGGCTTCGGCCTTGGACAAATCATGCTTGAGGGCGATTTTTTCGACGAGTTCTAAACGATTCATACGTAGGCTCCTATAACTCCAATCCGATCCCAAACGGAATCCATTGATTCAAGCAAAAACGGATGACTCAACCCGAAACGAGCCCTCCGTCACTAACGAGATCCTAGCGCGAAATCATTGATTTCGAAAGAACATCAAGCAGGAAACGGCATAAAACCGGAAAAACTGTCACTTTGACGTGCCGTGTTGTGGAAACAAAACCCAAGAAGTCGCTTTTCACGCCAAGCCTTTGGTGTAATGGCCAAGAGCGGGCAAGGAGGAGCGGACGGTCGTTTTCGGCGGTCGGAAGCGCTTTGAATGCGATCAGAGAACGGACTTGAGCGCGTTCAGGAGCGCGGGCAAATCGGCGCAGTCGTTTTCAAGCATCTGGGCCGCCATGGTTTCGTTGAGGGTCAGGACGGCCAGTAAATCGCGTTCGCGCAACCGCGCTTGTTCGAGTATCGCTTCGGCTTGTTGGTCTTGTGACAAACGCACGACACGTTTGACCAACGCCAGGGCACCGACGCGATCGGTCGGAATGGTTTCGCCCCGTTCATAAAGGCGCGACAAAAAGAGCAACGCGTTCAGTTGTGAATTGAGAGCCGCTTTGTGAGCCCAGCGAAACGCCGTTCGAATGTCTTGGGCGACGCCGCGACCGGACCAGTAAAAAAGAGCCAGATGGTATTGGGCGTCGGCGTGTCCCAATCGGGCGGCTTCGTCCATCCAACGGAACGCTTCGGCGTTGTCGGCGTTGACATTGTCCGGGCGCAGAGCGATCAAACCGAGCTCGAAAGCGGCTTCGGCGTTGTGCGAAGGGTTGGCTTTTCGAAGCCACGAAACGGCCTGACGCAAATCGGTTTCGCAACCGATGCCGAGCGCATACGCTTTGCCCACGAGCAATTGGCTCGTCGTGTGGCCTTGAGCGCCGGCCAAACGGAACCACATGAGCGCTTCGCGTTGGTTGACCGTGCAACCGAATCCCCACGTGAGCGCGCGACCCAAATCGTATTGGGCGTTGGCGTTGCCCATGATGGCCGCGGCGCGAAACAGTTCGACCGCTTTTTCCGGGTCGGCACGCACCCCTTGTGCGCGTGCAATCAGCACGCCGAGCATGTGTTGGCTCGCGGCGTGTTCTTTTTCCGCGGCTTTTTTCAACCATTTGACGGCCGCACGATTGTCCGCCGAGAGCGGTGCGCCGCTAGTCAAGCAACGGGCCAATTGAAATTGTGCGTCGGGACTGCCGTTGGCCGCTTCTTTGGCCCATGCGTCGACGCGCTCCGCGTTGGGGCGCATTTCGACGGCTTCGGCTCTGCCGTTGAGCAGATCCAACACGCGGGCGTTGGAGCGCTCGTTATGCGGCAGAGTGAAACGCAAATCGGTACGGGCTTTGGCTGTCATACGCAAAACTTAAGAGGCGGGCGGCATGGCGATAGGATCGAGGCCGGTCACGTGCAGGAACAGCATGATCGTGAAGGCCAATGCGGAAAACGCCACCCAACCGAAGGCGCCGAGCATGATTGCTTTGCCCAAGCGTTGGGGTTCGTAGTTGTCTTTGACGAACTCGCGAACGAAACGAACCTGACGAAAGCCCAGCGACAACGCCCAGGAGAACCAAAAACCGACCAACATGGCCATCATGAGATAACGCGCGAAGGCCATGGATTGAAGGAACGGATCGACGACAAGGTACAAAACGAAGGCGATGAACGTTCCGCGCACCCAACCCATGCTGCGGGCGGCCGATTCGTCGTCCCCGAGTTCGCGCCAGTTCAAGCCGTGCAAAAAGGCGCCGAACATCGGCGTGAAAACGAGCGAAAGGACGACGGCGGCCGTCGGATTGAACAGTTTGGGCAACGATGTTTGTTTATCGGACATAACGACTACTCGGTCAGAACGTGTGATGAGCGACATTGTATCCGTTTATGCGTTGACGGCAGGCAAACTGGTCAGCAATTTGCATCCGTTCATGTGCAAGCGACCGACGGCGGAGTTGAGCGCTTCGATGGCTGCGGTACGCGGGAAGGACTTTCGCCACAACAGAACGATGCGACGCTTGGGCACGGCCGAACGCTCGAACGACATGAGCTTGATCAGCGGTTCGTTTTTGTAATAGGGGACGGAAGAGGCGGGAAGTACCGTCACGCCCAAGCCCTGAGCGACCATGTGGCCGATCGTTTGCAAGGAAGAGCCTTCCACTTGCTTGCGGGTGCTCGCATCGCCGCGCAGCGCGTCGGCGCAGAAGTCGAGCACCTGATCGCGGAAGCAGTGACCGCTGCCGAGCAAAAGCATGGGTTCGTTCTTGAGGTCCTGACGGGACAAGGTTTGTTGCTGAGCCAAACGGTGGTCGACCGGGACGGCGGCGATGAACTCTTCGTCGTAAAGCGGGTGCATCATCAAGCCGGGCTGATCGATCGGCAGGGCCAAAATGGCGCAGTCGATCTGACCGGTACGTAGGGATTCAAGCAGGTTGGTCGTGTAGTTTTCCGTGAGGATCAAAGGCATGGTCGGCACGCTTTGGCGCAACTGATGGACCAACGGGGGCAGCAAATAGGGAGCGACCGTGTAGATCACGCCGACGTGCAAGGGGCTCGAGAGCGGATCCTTGCCTTGTTCGGCGCATTCCTTGATGCGCTGGGCTTCTTCAAGCACGCGATGGGCTTGTTCGACGATGATCGAGCCGATCGGCGTGACGGTCACGTCGGAGCTGCGGCGCTCGAAAATCTTGATGCCAAGCTCTTCTTCGAGCTTTTTGACGGCGACGGACAACGACGGTTGAGAAACGTTGCACTGTTCGGCGGCACGACCGAAATGACGTTCGTGGGCGACGGCGATGACATACTTCAGTTCGGTTAAAGTCATGGGGTGTCTCGGTTCTATATAAAAAGTTAAGCGTCTAAAAAACTTTCGCGACTGCTGAACCAGCGTCGGGCATGTTCTAGGGTTCGGGTCGGATCCTCTCGCATCCAGCGTTCGGCGCCGTTTCGCGCCGCTTCAAGCAACGATTCGTCCGATTCGAGATCGGCAAACCGCAACATGGGCAGGCCGGACTGTCGGGCTCCGAGAAATTCGCCGGGGCCTCGAAGTCGCAGATCTTCTCGGGCGATGACAAAACCGTCCGTGTTGTCTTTGATGATGGACAGACGTTGTCGACCCGTTTCACTGAGCTCGGGATCGTAGAGCAACAAACAAAAACTGCGAGCCGTTCCGCGTCCCACGCGACCGCGCAGCTGATGCAGCTGCGCCAGTCCGAATCGTTCGGCGTGTTCGATCACCATGACGCAAGCGTTGGGGACGTCGACGCCGACTTCAATGACGGTCGTGGCAACCAAGATATCCAGTTCGGCTCGTGCAAACGCACTCATGACGTTTTGTTTGTGTTCGGCCGTCATTTCGCCGTGGACAAGTCCGATTCGCGCCTGAGGCAGACACTCGATCAGTTCGTCGGCTCGAATCGTGGCGGCGGTCAAATCGGCCTTTTCGCTTTCATTAATCAAGGGACAGACCCAATAGCATTGCTGTCCTTGAGCGAGGATGCGACCGATGGCGGCGATCACTTCGGCTCGTCGAGCCATGCTCACGACCGTCGTCGTGATCGGGGTGCGTCCGGGAGGCAATTCGTCGATGACGGACACGTCCATGTCGGCCAAGTACGTCATGGCCAAGGTGCGAGGAATGGGCGTTGCCGAAAGCATCAGAAGGTGCGGCATGACGCCTTCGTCGCCGTTCGGATTCGTTTGACGCAGCTTCAGACGTTGGGCGACGCCGAAACGGTGCTGTTCGTCCACGATGGCGACGCTCAATCGGCTGAAGCGAACGGCGTCTTGGATGAGGGCGTGCGTGCCGATCACTAAATCGACTTCACCGGCCTGAATGCGTTCGTGGCAGGCTTGCTTTTGTTTGGGCTTGAGACTGCCCGAAAGCCACGCGATGCGCATGCCCAACGGTTCGAGCCATGCGGTGAGCTTTTGGTAGTGCTGTTCGGCCAGCAATTCGGTGGGCGCCATGAGGGCGGCTTGGTAGCCGTTGTCGACGGCCATCGCGGCGGCCAAAGCGGCGATGACGGTTTTACCGCTGCCGACGTCGCCTTGAACGAGCCGGTGCATCGGTCGATCCAAACGCAGGTCGGCGGCGATTTCGTTCCAGACGCGTTTTTGCGCGCCCGTCAGTTCAAAGGGCAGTGCGGCGGCAAGCGCTTTGACGTACATTCCCCGCGTTTCGGGGTGCGCCGGCGCGCGCAGGCTTTCCTGAGCGACGCGCGATTGACGCAGGCTGATCTGTTGGGCGAGCAGTTCGTCAAATTTCAAGCGTTGCCATTCGGGCGTCGTGCGTTCGTCGTGGCTGCGCTGATCGGCGCCGGGTTTGGGGTGGTGCAAGGCGCGAAGAGCCTCGGACAAGCCGGGCAAGCCGAGCGGCTCGGTGAGCTCTTTGGGAACGATGTCCTTGAGATCGACGTCGAGCAAGGCGCGGTCGATTCGTTTGCGCAACCAATGCTGGGCGATGCCTTCGCCGGCCGGGTAGATCGGCGTGAGCGTGCTCGGGAGCGTGTCGCCGGCGCTCAGGCCTTTTTTAACCTTGGGGTGCACCATTTCCAGGACGCCGCCGTAGCCGGCGCGCACTTCGCCGTACAAACGCACCGTATTGCCTTCGGCCATTTGGGCGCGTTGACTCGGATAAAAGTGAAGGAAGCGCACTTGCAACGAATCGGTTCGGTCGGCGACGCGAGCGACCAATTGTTCGAAACGGCCGCGAACGACGCGGCAATCGGTCACTTCGCCCTGAATTTGAACGGTTTGTCCCGGCAAAACCTCGCCGATCGGCACGATGCGCGTTTCGTCCTCATACCGCAAGGGCAGATGCAAGACGAAATCCCAGTCGCGAACGAGGCCGATTCGAGCGAGACGTTCGCTCAAAGGGGCCAGTTTTTGTCCGGTGGCGCGCTTTTGTTGTGTCATGGTCGTGCGAGGTCGTTTTGTACGGTCAATTACGCCAGAGCGACGATGGCCTCGATTTCGAACAAAGCGCCCTTGGGCAGAGCTGACACTTCGACGCAGCTGCGGGCCGGATAGGGTTGCGCGACGTATTCGCTCATGATCGAATTGACCAAAGCGAAGTTGTTGATGTCGGTGACGAACAGCGTGAATTTGACGACTTGATTGAACTCGGCGCCCGCTTCGGCCACGACGGCGCGAAGGTTGCTAAAGGCTTGACGGACTTGAGCTTCAAGGCCGTCGGCCAGTTCCCCGGTCGCAGGAATCAGGCCGATTTGCCCGGAGCAATACAGGGTGTTTGCGTGACGTACGGCTTGGTTGTACGGGCCGATGGCGGCGGGGGCATTTTCCGTAGAGATAATTTGCAACATGGGGCTCACTCGGTTTTTAGGGGAAAGTATTTAATTGTTCGGTCAAATAAGCGGTCAAATCGCCGATTTTTGGAATTCTATTAATTGATTATTATAAATAAACGAAAGTTATCATTCACGGAATTTTTACCTATATATACAGCTTTGTCACCCGACGAACCCTTGAATTCCTTGGTATTCCACTTTAGGGACGAGACCGGCGGTTTTGCCCGCATTTCAACAAGGAGCAACTAGTTAGAAGATACTAAGGGTTTATACCTATAGAATGCGTAAAACTCTGTTCATAGACTTCAGTCGACTATCTTTTTAAGGCTTTTTTAAGCCGTCCAAAGATGGGGGAAGAGATCGTTCCGATCTCTTCGGGTTGCGGCGAGCAGAAATGGCAATTGCCTTGTCAGACGGGTTCAGAAATGAATTCAGGCTCTCTTCTGAGAAGGCGGGGTACTAACCGCAACTTTTTTGCCAGTACCGTTATGACGGTTCGTATTGTTCGAACAATAGTCATGACCCAACGAGAGCAAACTTTATCTGGGATTTATTCCCTCATGAGGGAAATAACAAATTAAACGCGAGTCGACGTAGCTGGAGACACGTGTTTAAGACATTAAAGACCCTGTTTCTTCGCCGTCCCTCAGAGACGGTGCTTGAAGCGGATCCGTTTGGATCAAGGAGACTAATAAAAATGAAGATTATTTACACCGACGTACTGGTTATCGGTGGCGGTCTTGCTGGTTTGCGTATGGCAGTTGCTGCCAAGCGTCGCGGCCACGACTCCATCGTATTGTCGTTGGTACCCCCGAAGCGTTCTCACTCGAAGGCTGCTCAGGGCGGTATGCAGGCATCTTTGGCTAACGTTATTAAGGGCGCAGGTGACAACGAAGACGTTCACTTCGCTGATACCGTACGCGGTTCCGACTGGGGTGCCGACCAGGACGTTGTTCGCATGTTCGTGAACACCAGCCCGAAGGCTGTTCGTGAATTGGCTGCTTGGGGTGTGCCCTGGAGCCGCATCACCCCGGGTGATCGCCAGGTTATCATCAACGGTGAAAAGGTCACCATTACCGAACGTAAGGAAGCCGCCGGCCTCATCGCTCAGCGTGACTTCGGTGGTACGAAGAAGTGGCGTACCTGCTACGTTTCCGACGGTACGGGCCATGCCATGTTGAACGCTGTCAGCGATCGCATCATCGCTGAAAAGGTTCCCGTTGTCGAACGTATCGAAGCCCTCTCTTTGATCCATGACGGCAAGCGTTGCTACGGTGCTGTCTGCCGCGACCTCTGCACGGGCGAATTGTTGGCTTACGTTTCCAAGGCTACCGCCATCGCTACCGGTGGTGCCGGTAAGATCTTCCGCGTTACGACCAACGCTCAGATCTGCGAAGGTACGGGTCACGCTTTGGCTCTCGAAACCGGTGTTGCCACCTGCGGTAACATGGAAGCCGTTCAGTTCCACCCGACCGGTATTTTCCCGGCCGGTATTCTCGTGACCGAAGGCTGCCGTGGTGACGGTGGTTTGTTGCGCGACGTTGACGGCTATCGCTTCATGCCGGACGTTGAACCCGAAAAGAAGGAACTCGCTTCTCGTGACGTTGTGTCTCGCCGTATGGAAGAACGCATCGCTCAGGGTAAGGGCGTTAAGGGCCGCTTCGGTGAACACATCTGGTTGGACATCACCCTCTTGGGCGAACACCACATCAAGCACAACCTGCGCGAAGTTTACGAAATCTGCCATTACTTCCTCGGCGTTGACCCGACGAAGGAATGGATCCCGGTTCGTCCGGCTCAGCACTACACCATGGGTGGTGTTCGCACCAACCACACCGGTGAATCCCGTCAGTTGAAGGGCTTGTTCGCCGCTGGTGAAGCTGCTTGCTGGGATATGCACGGCTTTAACCGCCTCGGTGGTAACTCCGTTGCCGAAACCGTTGTTGCCGGTATGATCGTTGGTGAATTCATCGCCGACTTCTGCGACAAGGCTGAAAACGGTATCGACATCCCGACCTCCATCGTTTACGACGCTGTTGCCAAGGTTCAGAGCGAACTCGACGGCTTCCTGACCAACTCCGGTACGGAAGACATGACCGTTATTCGCACCCGCATGCAGGACATCATGACGAGCAAGATCGGTATCTTCCGTCGTGGCGCCGACATGGAATCTGCCGTTGCCGAACTCGAAGACCTCTACAAGAAGACCTTCAAGGTCTCCTGTAAGGATCAGGCCGGTGCCAATGCAGAACTGACCTACGCTTACCGTACCCGCAAGATGCTCAAGGTTGCCTTGTCCATCGCTTGCGGTGCTGCTGCCCGTACCGAATCTCGCGGCGCTCACTTCCGCGAAGACTGCCCGGTTCGTGACGACAGCAAGTGGCTCAACCGTACGTTGGCTACCTGGAAGAACGACAACGACACGTTGCCGACCCTCACCTACGAAGACCTCGATATTTCCAAGATGGAATTGCCGCCGGGTTGGCGTGGTTACGGTGCTAAGAACTACATCGACAACCCCGCTACCGCTGCTCGCCAGGCTGAAGTTGACGCCATCCGCGCCAAGATGGAAGCCGAAGGTGCAGACCGCTTCGCTATCCAGGAAGCTTTGAATCCGTTCCATCACCTGCTGCCCGCTCGCTTGCAGGGTAAGAACGAACGTATCGACGAACCCTTGGCCTAATAAAAGGAGCTGACTTAAATGAGTACTCAAGTGAAGAAGCAGCACCGTTTGCTTAAGATCAGCATCCTGCGCTACAACCCCGCTGATCCCGCAAGCGTGCCGCACATGCAGACGTTTGAATTGGAAGAAGCCGATTCCATGACCTTGTTCATCGCTTTGAACGAATTGCGTGACAAGCAGGATCCTTCTTTGCAGTTTGACTTCGTATGCCGCGCCGGTATCTGCGGTTCCTGCGCCATGATGGTTAACGGTAAGCCCGCTTTGGCCTGCCGTACGTTGACCCGTGACCTCCCGACCGAATTCACGCTGGCTCCCTTGCCCGCTTTCGAATTGATCGGCGACTTGTCCGTCAACACTGGTAAGTGGATGCGCAACATGTCCGAACGCATGGAAACGTGGGTTCACATGAAGCAAGAAGAAGTTGATCTTCGCAAGCACGAAGAACGCATGGACCCCCAGCTCGCCGAGGACGTTTACATTCTCGACCGCTGCGTGGAATGCGGTTGCTGTATCGCCGGTTGCGGTACGGTTCGCCTCCGTCCGGACTTCGCCGGCGGCGTAGCCATCAACAAGATCGCTCGCTTCCGTTTGGATCCGCGCGACAGCCGTAACGACGCCGACTTCTACGAAGTTATCGGTGACGACTCCGGCGTGTTCGGTTGCATGTCCTTGTTGGCTTGCCACGACTTCTGCCCGAAGGATCTGCCCTTGAAGACGCAGATCGCCTTCATCCGTCGCAAGATGGCTGAACAGGGTATCAAGAAGTACGACGCTGTTGTACCGACCCCGAAGAAGGCTATCCCCATCAAGACCGCCAAGTAATTGACGTCTGATCGGTGAAAACCGAAAAACGCACCTCGACTGATCACCGAGGTGCGTTTTTTTTCATCCGACGCGGGAAAACGGCAAGCAGGAGCGTCGTGCGAGGGGGATTCGTCGGGTGGAAAACCTAAAAAATGCAAAAGAAGCTCGATTTTGCAAGGCCTAATTAGATTTCCCGAAGCAAACTGACTCAAGATCGTTCATAATTAACGGGATCATGTGGTCTTGAAACCATTTGGGTTTCGAGATTGTTATAACAACCGGCGATCGTCAGATTCTCGTCGGTTTTCTCAAAAGAGTGAATAATGTCTCAAACGATTCTGCAAAATGTACCGGTCGGTCAGAAGGTCGGTATCGCCTTCTCCGGTGGCCTTGACACGAGCGCTGCACTGCGTTGGATGAAGAACAAGGGTGCTTTCCCGTACGCCTACACGGCCAATCTGGGTCAGCCCGATGAAGACGACTACGATGCGATTCCTCGTCGCGCTATGGAATACGGCGCAGAGGCCGCTCGTCTGATCGATTGCCGTCCGCAGTTGGTCGCAGAAGGCATTGCCGCCATTCAGTCCGGTGCGTTCCATATCAGCACCGGTGGTATCGCCTATTTCAACACCACACCGCTCGGTCGTGCCGTTACCGGTACGATGCTCGTGGCCGCGATGCGTGAAGACGGCGTCAACATTTGGGGCGACGGTTCCACCTACAAGGGCAACGACATCGAACGCTTCTATCGTTACGGTTTGTTGGTCAACCCCGAATTGAAGATTTACAAGCCCTGGCTTGACGTTCAGTTCATCAACGAACTGGGCGGCCGCGCCGAAATGAGCGCCTTCTTGAACGCCGAAGGTTTCGAATATCGCATGAAGGCTGAAAAGGCCTACTCCACCGACTCCAACATGCTCGGCGCCACGCACGAAGCCAAGGACTTGGAAAGCCTCGGTACGTCCATGAAGATCGTCGAACCGATCATGGGCGTCGCTTTCTGGAAGGAAGACGTCGAAATCAAGCCCGAAACCGTTTCCGTCACCTTCGAAGAAGGTCAGCCGGTCGCTTTGAACGGCAAGACGTTTGAAAGCGCCGTCGAACTCATGTACGAAGCCAACCGCATTGGCGGTCGTCACGGCTTGGGCATGAGCGATCAGATCGAAAACCGCATCATCGAAGCCAAGAGCCGCGGCATCTACGAAGCCCCGGGGATGGCTCTGTTGCACATCTGCTATGAACGTCTCGTTTCCGGTATCCACAACGAAGACACGATCGAGCAGTACCACATCAACGGTCGTCGCCTCGGTCGCCTGCTCTATCAGGGTCGTTGGTTCGACAGCCAGGCCATCATGCTGCGCGAAAGCGCCATGCGCTGGGTTGCCCGCCCGATCACCGGTACCGTCACGCTCGAACTGCGTCGCGGCAACGACTACACGATTTTGGATACGCAGTCCCCGAACCTCACGTACGAAGCAGAACGCTTGACGATGGAAAAGGGCGACTCCATGTTCACGGCAGTCGACCGTATCGGTCAGCTCACGATGCGCAACCTGGACATCACCGACACGCGAGCCAAGTTGCACACCTACGCCAAGACCGGTCTGTTGACCGGCGGTGAAGGTTCCGTCGTTCCGATGCTCACGGGCAAGAAGGCCTGATTGAGGTCTTGAACGGCTCGAAAAGGCCGTTCAAAATCGGTGTAAGATAATCCTCCGCTTGTTCTCGATTCGTCGACCGAATCGAATGACGGGCGGAGGATGTTTTTTCTTTGACGAAAAAGTCGATCATGAACGAAAACAACAAGTATGCGGCTCACGGGGCGGGCGACAGCGCGCACGATCACAGCGGTCAAAAAGTCAAAACCTCGGCTTTGGCGGTTGCGGTCGGTTTGACGGCCTTGTTTTCCGCCGTCGAATTGATTGGCGGTTGGTGGGCCAACTCGTTGGCGTTGATTGCCGACGCCGGTCATATGATTACCGATTCGGCCAGTTTGCTCTTTGCACTGATCGCCAATTGGCTGAGCCGCAAAGGCGCCGACGACGATCACAGTTACGGGCATGCCCGTATCGAAGTGTTGGCCGCCTTTTTGAACGGCATCGCCATGCTCGGCGTGGTGGCCTGGATTTTCAAGGAAGCGATCGAGCGCTTTGCCAATCCCCCGCCCGTAGCCGGACAATCGGTTTTCATCATCGCCGGGATCGGCTTGTGCATCAACATTGCCGTGGCGTGGTCTTTGTCGCGTGACAGAGAAAACGTCAACACGCGCGCCGCATTGCTGCACGTGTTTGGCGACATGCTCGGCAGCGTGGCCGCTTTGTTGGCCGGCGCGCTCATTTATTTCGGCGGCGACGCTTTTGCCGTGGCCGATCCGATTTTGTCCGTGCTCGTGTGCTTGTTGGTGTTGCATGCGACGTGGGAGCTCTTTCGCGACTCCGCCCGCGTTTTGTTGGACGGCGTTCCCGAAGGGGTTCGCTACGATGACGTGGGTGTGGCGTTGCAATCGCTCGAAGGAGTTGAAGAAGTGCATGATTTGCACGTCTGGACGATGGCGCCGGGGCATGGCGCCATTACGGCGCATCTTCGCTTGAGAAAGGATGTCGATTGGCAAAACACGCTTCAAACGGCGCGTGCTTTGATGATGGAAAAATTCGGCATCGATCACGTGACGTTGCAACCCGAATACGGCGATTGAGAGTGGCCGAGAAAAAATCAAGGGCCGATTCCCCGAAAGGAATCGGCCCGTTTTGTTTTCAGCCGATTGAGCGCCGTTAGGTCAAGCCGAGCCAGCTCCAGTAGGTGGCGGACAACAGCAACACCATAGCGTAGGCGATCAGGGTGAAGACGACGCCGATGATCGCAAAGGTGCGTACGGAGAAGGACCCCGTCGAGTAGGCGATCATGTTCTGGGGAGCGTTGACGGGCAGAATGTAACCGAAGCTCACGACGTACTGCATGATCATCGTCAGGCCGACCACGTTGACATTGGGGCCCTCAAGCTGGGAGAACACGGCGATGACGATCGGAATGATGGCCGAGGCCAAACCGGTAGCCGAGGCAAAGCCCAAGTGAATGATGATCAGGAAGGCCGCCATAACGGCAAGCACGAAGAAGATTTCCGCGTTGGCCAAACCGAAGTTGTTGACGATGCCGTTGGCCAGCCACTGCGCGGCCTTCGTGGCGAGCAAACCGGATCCCAAGGAGATGCCGACGCCGAACAGAAGAATCGTGCCCCAGTTGATGCGTTCGACCGTTCCCTTCCAATTCATGACGCCAATGCCGGGGAGCATCAACAGAGCGATGGCGCAGACGGTGGCGGTCGTCGTGTCGATCGGGTGCAGCTTCTTTTCGGTGACCCAGCACAGCAGCAACAGCACCGAGATGACGGTCAGTTTGATTTCGTTGGCGCTGATCGGCCCCATGGCCTTGAGCTGGGCGGTAACGGCCGCCTTGCCGTCTTTGAGGTTGCCGACGGAATTGCGCATCAAATAGGCGACGATCAAATAAAGGGCGACGGACAAGAGGCCCGCCAACGGAGCGGCGGCGATGAACCATTCGAGCCAGGAAATTTCGACGCCGGTCATTTCGCGAATGAAATTGACGGCGACCATGTTCTGAGCCGCGGCCGTTTTAATGCCGATGTTCCATACCGAATCGATCTGCGCGACGGTAATCATCAGCAAGCCGGCAAAGCTCGAATTCATGCTCAAACCGAACGCATGCACGATCCCGACGACGATGGGCACGAGGCAAGCCACGCGAGCGGTCGTGGAAGGCACGAAGAACGAAAGAATGAAGCCGCACAGAATGACGCCCAGGACGATGTGTTTGGGGTCGGTTCCGATACGCGACAAAATGTTGAGCGCGATACGCTTGTCAAGCCCCGTCTGTACCATGGCGGCGGACAAAAAGAGCGCGGCGCCGACAAGGCAGAAGGCGGGAGAGGAGAAACCGGCCAATGCCATGCGCATGGCCGCGCCTGTGCCGAACAGGCCTGCGGCGTCGGGTTTTGGTGCCAGGCCGACCAAAATGGCGATCAACGCCATGATCACGCCGGCCGAGACCGGATAGGACATGGCCGTCGTACTCCAAACGATCACGGCAAACAGCATGATGCCGATCATGCGCTGGCCGGTGACGGACAGGCCTTCGGGCTGAGGAGCCCAACACACCAACGCCAAGACGGCGATGGCCAAAAGCAGACCGTAGCGTTTGAAGAACGAGCCCTCGTTGTCGGGCGTTGCGGCAGCTGAGGGCGTTTCTGCCGCCTTCGATGCGGAGGATCCGAGAGAGGATGTCGTCATCATGATGTATCTCCTTGCGTGTGAGCGTTGTTTGGGTTGTTCACTCGTAAAGAAGCAAGAAGCGTGCCAGTTTTAAATATCAGACAAATCACCTAGGTTTGGTAGGCAATGGCTTCAAAACGATGCTCGAAATCGTCTCGAGGCGGCTCTCTACGCTTCGTTTTGGTGCGTGCGGCGCACCAAAAATCATTGGCGCGTCTACGGTTACGGCGCAAGCGGCTACAATTAGGCTCACGACTCATGGAGTTTTTTAGACGCATCATGGAAGAGATTTTGATCAACTGCACGCCGCGCGAAATTCGCGTGGCCATTCTCGTGAACGGTATTTTGGAAGACCTTCACATCGAACGCACGGCCAGTCGCGGTTTGGTCGGCAACGTGTACATGGGACGGATCGTCCGCGTGTTGCCGGGGATGCAATCGGCGTTTGTGGACGTCGGTTTGGAGCGAACGGCTTTTTTGCATGTGCACGACATCGAAAAGGCGCGTCTGCCCAACGGCGAGTACAAGCCGATTGAAAAGATCCTGACCGAGGGACAACACTTGCTCGTTCAGGTCGCCAAAGATCCGATCGGTACCAAGGGCGCGCGTTTGACCACAACGATCAGTCTGGCCGGGCGCAAGCTCGTCTATCTGCCCGGCGACGAGCATATCGGCGTGAGCCAGCGCATCGAAGACGACGAGTTGCGCGAACGTCTGCGCGAACAGGTCACGCGTCTGTGCGACGAGCGCGAAAAAGGCGGTTACATCGTTCGTACCTGTGCGGAAGAAGGCGCGACAGAGGAAGAGTTCCTTGACGACATGCGCTATTTGGGGTGCTTGTGGAAGGAAATTTCGGAGCGCGCCACGACCTCGCCCGCGCCGGCGCTGTTGTACGACGATCTGCCCTTGGCCAAGCGCGTCGTGCGCGACATGGTGCAGTCGTCCACTTCGCGCATTTGGGTGGACAGTCATCTGAATTTCAAAGTGCTCAAGGAGTTCGCCGAGCATTTCGTGCCGACGGTTGTCGAACGTTTGGCTCTGTATGAAGGGGATCGTCCGCTCTTTGAGTCCTACGGCATTGAAGAAGAAATCGAAAAGTCACTCGGTCGCCGCGTCGATTTGAAGTCGGGCGGTTACCTCGTACTCGATCAAACGGAAGCGATGACCACGATCGACGTCAATACGGGCGGGTTCGTCGGCAAACGCGATTTTTCGCAAACCGTGTTCAAGACCAATCTCGAGGCGGCTCAAACCATCGCCCGTCAGCTGCGCCTTCGCAATCTCGGTGGCATCATCATCATCGACTTCATCGACATGACGAGCGACGAGCATCGCGCCGCCGTCTTGGCCGAGTTGCGTCGCGCCGTCATGTCCGATCGCACGAAGCTGACGATGTCCGACTTCACGGAGTTGGGGTTGGTTGAAATGACGCGCAAACGCACCCGTGAAAGTTTGTCGCACGCCTTGTGCGAACCGTGCCCGGTGTGCGGCGGGCGCGGGGAAATCAAGACGGCTCGTACGGTGTGCTACAACATCATGCGCGAAATCGTGCGCGAGTGCCGTCAATATCAGGAAGCCAAATCGTTCAAGATTTTGGCTGCGCAAACCGTGATCGACATGTTCCTTGAAGAAGAGTCGCCGGCTCTCGATCTTTTGCAAGACTTCATCCAAAAGCCCGTCACGCTCGAGGTTGAGTCCGCTTATACCCAAGAGCAGTACGACATCGTGATTTTGTAAAAGAGCGCCGGAACGGCGTTTGCGGCGAAGCAAAAAGCGACCGAAGCGATTCGGTCGCTTTTTTTTCAGGGGGCTGCCGCTTGTCGTTCGGTCGGCAACATCGCGGGAGAGAGAAACGACACACAAAAAAAGAGCTCGATCTGAAAAACGGATCGAGCCAAGGCGGTGACAAGCCTAACGTGTTCGCATGAAATAAGGGAGAGGGTTTCATGCGAATCCCCTCGGCGACTTGTCACGCAGGGAGACATCATTGGTGTAACCAATCAACGTGTATTTTCCAAGAAACGTAGGCAAAACTAAATAGGACATAACCCTCAAATCAGGCTTTGATATCTACGGTATTATACTTATAGGGTTAACACCTATGCATCACCGGAAAAATTCCTCGTCCAAACAGCCGATCTCGCCTTGATTTATTAGGGATTTTTGGAATTAAGGGCGGTGCAACGCCTCACTATATGTTGTGAGGCAATCTGTTGATAACACCATATCTTGTTAGAGTGGATGAATGGCGCAAACATGGATCAAGCGATTTTCTGCTATCATCACACGCATGTCGCACGAGGCGGTTTCAAGCCGTCCGATGCGCGGCGTCGGAGCGTGTTTACGCTACTGAGGACGCATCCTCGTCCGAGTCGACCACAGCCCCCCGAAAGATCCCGAAACGCGCGGGTTAGACGTTAACCCGAGGTTTTTTGCGCCTTGTCGTTTTGATCTTTTGTCGGTCGACGCGACGCAATAAGACTATTCGATCGATTACCACAAGGAGCCCCACCCAATGACTACGATGCCCAAGCATCTGATCAAGCGCGACGGTAGCGTCAAGGTATTTGACAGCGAAAAGATCTGCCTTGCCATCACCAAGGCCGCCAAAGCGACCGGAGAGTTCGGTGCCGCACGTGCACGCGAAATCACCGACAACTGCGTTATGCCCAAGATTTGCGGGCTTGACGTGGCCGTTCCGCATATCGAACAGATTCAGGACGCCGTAGAGCACGCTCTTTTCGAAGTGGGGTGCTTCCAGACTTTGCGCGCTTATATCGTTTATCGCGAACACCGCGCTCGTTCCCGCGACGCCAAGAAGAGCTGGGTTAACGTTGAAAGCTCCATCAACGAATACCTCGAACAGCTCGACTGGCGCGTAAACGCCAACGCCAACCAGGGTTACAGCTTGGGCGGTTTGATTTTGAACGTCTCGGGCAAGGTCGTCGCCAACTATTGGCTCAATCACATTTACACCCCCGAAATCGGGGCGGCTCACCGCAACGCCGACATCCACATCCACGATTTGGACATGCTCTCGGGCTACTGCGCCGGTTGGAGCTTGCGTACGGTCGTGACCGAAGGCTTCAACGGCGTTCCCGGCAAGGTCGAAGCAGGCGCTCCCAAGCACTTGTCTTCCGCTACCGGTCAGATCGTCAACTTCCTCGGCACCATGCAAAACGAATGGGCCGGCGCTCAGGCGTTCAGCTCCTTCGACACGTACATGGCTCCCTTCATCCGCAAGGACAACCTGCCGTACTCCGAAGTGTTGCAGTGCATCCAGGAATTGATCTACAACCTGAACGTGCCGAGCCGTTGGGGTACTCAGACGCCCTTTACGAACTTGACGTTCGACTGGACGTGCCCGGAAGATTTGCGTCAGCAGCATCCCGTGATCGGCGGCGAAGAAATGTCGTTCACGTACGGTGATCTCCAGAAGGAAATGGACATGATCAACCGCGCCTACATCGAAGTGATGATGAAGGGCGATGCCAAGGGTCGCGTGTTCACGTTCCCGATCCCGACGTACAACATCACGCCCGACTTCGATTGGGACAGCCCGAACTGCCTGCCGCTCTTTGAAATGACGGCGCGTTACGGTTTGCCGTACTTCCAGAACTTCGTTAACTCCGAACTCAAGCCCAACATGATCCGTTCGATGTGCTGCCGCTTGCAGCTCGATTTGCGCGAACTGCTCAAGCGCGGCAACGGCTTGTTCGGTTCGGCCGAACAAACGGGTTCGTTGGGCGTCGTCACCGTCAACTGCGCTCGTTTGGGTTACGTGTACAAGGGCGACGAAGCCGCCATGTACGCTCAGCTCGATCACTTGCTCAACTTGGCCAAGCAGTCCTTGGAAACCAAGCGCAAGGTTATCCAGCGTCACATCGACCAGGGCTTGTTCCCGTACACCAAGCGTTATTTGGGTACGTTGCGCAACCACTTCTCGACGATCGGTGTCAACGGCATCAACGAAATGATCCGCAACTTCACCAACAACGAACACGACATCACGACCGAATTCGGTCACGCGTTCGCCGTCAAGTTGCTCGATCACGTCCGCGAACGCATGGTTGAATTCCAGTCCGAAACGGGCCACATGTACAACCTCGAAGCCACGCCGGCCGAAGGCACGACGTATCGCTTCGCCAAGGAAGACAAGAAGCTCTATCCGGACATTTTGCAGGCCGGTACGACCACCAACCCGTACTACACGAACTCGTCTCAGTTGCCCGTCAACTACACGGACGATCCGTTCGAAGCCCTCGAGCATCAGGAACAGCTCCAGAGCAAGTACACGGGCGGCACCGTATTGCACTTGTACATGAGCGAAGCCATCAGCTCGGCCGAAGCCTGCCGCGACTTGGTTCGCAAGACCTTGACCCGCTTCCGCGTGCCCTTTATTTCGATCACGCCGACCTTCTCGATCTGTCCGAAGCACGGCTACATCTCCGGTCGTCACGACTTCTGCCCGAAGTGCGACGCCGAGTTGATCGCACGCAAGAAGGCTCAGTTGGCCAAGGCGCAAGCCAAGTAACAAAGTGAAAGAGTGCCGACCGCGCGGCCGGCACTCGCCTAAAATGAAATCAAACGCGACGTTTCGCGTAAAACCTTTATCCGACACGGAGGTCATCCATGACTGAACAAGCCAAGACCCAAGAAATCGAACTCAAGGACAGCGAACGCCAACCTTGCGAAGTGTGGACTCGCGTGATGGGTTACCATCGTCCGGTTCAATCCTTCAACATCGGCAAGAAGGGTGAATTCGAAGAGCGCAAGTACTTTGTCGAATCCAAGTGCGGTTGCGCCAAGTAATGTCCGAATCGTCTTCGATCCCGATTCGCGCCGAAACGACTTTCGGCGCGAATTCGTTTGTGCCGGCGGAAGAGATCAAAATCGCTGGGCTCACGCCGTTTACCAGCATCGACTATCCGGGCAAGTTGTCGGCTGTCGCCTTTTTGCAAGGATGCCCGTGGCAGTGCGTCTACTGCCACAACACGTGGATGCAGTCGCGCGAATTTCATCCCGACTACCGGCATTCGTCGTGGGAGGAGCTTGCCAAGCTCCTGTCCCGCCGTCGCGGTTTGCTCGACGCCGTTGTCTTTTCCGGTGGCGAGCCGTGTCTTGATCCCGCTCTTGCCGACGCCATGCGCCGCGTTAAGGAAGAATTCGGTATGGCCGTGGGCTTGCACACGTCGGGCGCTTATCCCCGTCGTTTGGCCGAGGTGATCGATCTGGTCGATTGGGTGGGCTTGGACGTGAAGGCCAATCCGGAAAACGCCGCGGCTTTCGACGCGGTGACGGGGCGCAAAGGTAGCGCCGAGGCGTTCAAAGAGAGTTTCGAGATCGTTCGACGCAGCGGCAAAGACTACGAAGCCCGAACGACCGCGCATCCCGACTATCTTCCCGAAGAAGAACTCTTGGCGTTGACCGCGTGGCTCGCCGAACGTGGCGCGTCGACGTACGCGTTGCAGATTTACCGTACGCCGCCGCAGGCAACGCCGCGATTTGCCCGCGTTGGCAGCGACTATCCGAGCCAAGCGACCGTGGATGCGCTTCGCGCCCGTTTCCCGCGCTTTACGGTAAGACGCGAAGGCGAATAAGCGAATTGAAGACCGTATGCAACGGGCCGTTGATGACAACGGCCCGTTTTGTTTTAGCGTGAGGCCAGCCGATCGGCAATCGTTTTGTCGGCGCGCATCAAACGCATCCCCCAAGCGACGACGAGCAAACACACGCCCGTGTCGGCAAACACGGCCATCCACATCGAGGCGTACCCCGTCAGTGCGGCCAGGGCAAAGCCCAACTTCACGCTCAACGCAAAGACGATGTTGGCGATCAAGGTCGTGTGCGTGATTTCCGACAGGCATTTGAACCAGGCGATCTTGCCGATGTCGTCGTCCATCAGCGCGACGTCCGCGGCTTCAATGGCGACGTCCGCCCCCTTGGTTCCCATGGCAAAGCCGATGGGGGCGCGTACGAGCGACGGCGCATCGTTGATGCCGTCGCCCGCCATCGCGCACGGGCCGTGCTCTTGCAGCGTTTCCAAGACGCGCAGTTTGTCTTGCGGTAACAACTGACCGTAAACCGCGTCGATCCCGACGGCACGCGCGATGTTCTCGGCCGCACGACGGTTGTCACCGGTCAGGAGGTAGGGCGTCAGTCCCATGGCACGCATGCGCGCGACGGCGGTTTTGGCGTTCGGTTTGATCTTGTCGGCAACGGAAAACACCGCGATGACGCCGAAGAAGTCGGAGAGGGCGACGGCGGTCTGTCCTCGTTCGTGTGCGGCGGCAAAGGCCTCGAGGACCTCGGGTGCGACAGGGCCTTGGGATTGCAGCCAGGCTAGGTTGGTGAGGCGCACCTCGGCGCCCGCCACTTTGGCCCGCGTGCCGTAGCCGGGCATGGCGGTGAACTGTTCGGCGGGCAACGACGCGATGCGGTGCTCGTCGCCGTACGCCGCCAGGGCGCGACTGACCGGGTGCGAGCTCAATCGCGCCAAGGCCAACGCCAGGCCAAGCGCGCGATCGCGCTCGATCGGTTGCAACAGTTCGACCGATTGTAGCGTGGGACGCCCGAGCGTGACGGTGCCCGTTTTGTCAAGCGCGATGCCTTTTAACAGGCGGCCCTGTTCCAGATACACGCCGCCTTTGATCAACAGACCGTGACGGGCGGCCAGAGCCAAAGCCGACACGACGGTTACCGGGGTCGAGATGACGAGGGCGCAAGGACAGGCGATGACGAGCAGCACGAGCGCACGATAGATCCACTCGGTCCAGGGCAGATCCGTCACGAGCGGTCCGATCAACGCCGTCGCCAAACTCAAGGCAAAGACGGTCGGGGTGTAGCGCGCGGCAAATACGTCGATGAAGCGTTGCAACGGCGCCTTGTTTTGTTCGGCCTGTTCGACAGCGTGCAAAATGCGCGCGCTCATCGAGTCGTCGGCCATTGCGACGGTGCGTATCACCAGACCCGAGTCGATGCTGAGCGTTCCGGCCCAAATCTCGGATCCTGGCGCTTTGTCCGTCGGAATCGATTCGCCCGTCAGCATGGATTCGTCCATGGCGGCGTTGCCGCTGACGACGATGCCGTCCAAGGCCGCGCGTTCACCCGGTTCGATGCGCACGAGCGTGCCGACGGGAACCAAACGGGCGGGAACCGACTGCCAGCCGTCGTTGAGTTTGACCGTGGCGTTTTGAGGCGAAGCGTCGAGCAAACGCCGAATGGCGCTTCGGGCGCGACCCACGCAGAGCGCTTCGATCGCCTCGCCGATTTCGTAGAGAACCATGACCATGGCGGCTTCGGGCCAGGCCCCCAGAAGCAGCGCGCCGATAACGGCGACCGCCATGAGCGTGGTCATGGTGAAGTTGGCGTGCGCAAGAGCAATCAAACCCCGTTTAATGGTCCCGAAACCGGCCGAGACGATGGCGACGAGCGCGCAGAGCATGACGGCCCATTCGGGGACGATCTCCGTCAACTCGAACGTTTCGGCCAAAGCGGCGGCGACAAAGGCGGCGCCCAATCGAGCGTAAGGAATGCGGGCGGTGGCCGCCGTTTCGTTCGGCAACGTCAAAACGCGGGCGTGCCAACCGGCGCTTTGCAACCGCTTCAAGAGCTCAAACGCACGGCTTGGCTCCAGGGATGCTTCAAGACGCCCCGGCGAAAGGGCGACCTCGACGTCCTCGTCGACAAGCGAACGAACCCGTTCGAACGCTTCTTGGGTTTGCATGTCCTCGATCGCATACGCCGTCGGACGCAGACGCTCTTTCGCAAGCACTTGCGCCGGCAGCCCCAGCTCCTTGAGTACGGACAAAATGGCGTCGAGCTCTTTCGCTCCACCCTTGAAGCGAAAAACCGCCGTACGCGTCGTCGTGTCAAATTGCATGTCGACGATGCAAGGATCGTCGCTTAACGCACGACGAATCAGATTGACTTCCACGGGACAGTCCATGGAGGGGATCAACAGGCGCAAAGGGCGCGCAGCGTCGGTCGGTCGGCTCGATTGATTCATGGGATGACATCCGAAAACGATGGGCAGATGCTATATTAGAAACCCTGAAGTACCTACAGAGTCAAGAGAGGGGAGACCAATTGATGCCCTTACGTATCGGTCAATTGGCGGAACTGACCGGGGTGACGGTCGAAACCATCCGCTTTTACGAAGGCAAAGGCTTGTTGCCCGAGCCGACGCGCCTGCCCAACAACTATCGCGTTTACGGCCGCATTCACGTCGAGCGACTGCTGTTCATCCGCAATTGCCGTTCGCTCGACATCGGTTTGGACGACATTGCCGCCTTGTTGAACTACGATACGACCGATCCCGAGCAGGCCGGTCGCTTGCACGCGTTCGTGCACGAACACGTGGATAAGGTGTCGCGTCGCATCGCCGAGTTGGAAAGTTTGCGCGACATGTTGCGCGCCTTGGAGCGTCAGTGCCACGGTCATGCTTCGGGCGAACCGTGCGGTATCATGCAAAGCCTTACGGCCAACGAGCCGCTTGCAACCGTGTCGGAAGGAGAAACACGATGACGCCGTCGGATTGGATTTTTGTCGCCGTTTTATTGGCGGTTGCGGCGCTTGCCGCCTTAGGGATCGTGCGTCACGCCCGTCGCTTCGCTCCCGTGCACCGTCATGATCGAATCGCTTCGGGTGTCGGCGGCGCCATGTACGTTTTCCTCTTCGGTCAGGCGCTGTGGTTCCTGCGGGCGCTTTTAGAGTCCCCTTACATGGTTCAACAGGTGCTGGCCGTCGTGGCCGATAACCCCGAGATGGCCACGGCCGCGTTGGTCGTGTTGGCGCCGACCCTATTGGCCTTGATTCTGTGTCCGTGGATGCTGTGGGAATTGGCGCGTCGGCGCGCTCCCTCGGCGCCGGCTGTCGCCGTCGTTTGTTTGTGGGTGTTGGGACCGTGCGTCGCCGCACTGCAAAGTTGGTATTTCGACGCCGAGTTGACCGTTTTGTCGCAAGTGCAGCTGTTCGGTTGGGCGTTTGTTTGGACGGCGTACTTTGCGTGGAGTCCGCGCGTCGCGCTGACGTACGGCACGGCCAGAGCAAAAACGCTGTTGGCCGAGGCGCGCTGAACCCACGCCGAGCGCCCGTTGCGTTCGCGCCCGTCCGGGCGACGTACGCGACGGGCTTTTTCTTTTTTCCGCAGTTCGATCGAAGAGCTGCCGACTCATACCAACGGTCTAGGGCGTTAAGCTTACTTACCGCGTAATACCTCAAATAAGAGGAAATTATCGGGCGGTTGCAAGCAAAAGACGCGAAGTCTGCTGATAGACTCGAGCGAACTCAATCAGCTCAGAGGGAAAATCGCATTATGACCACTCAAGACTTCGGCAGTATCGACACGCGTTGCGTTCAGGGCGGTTATCGTCCCGGCAACGGCGAACCCCGTCAGATTCCGATCGTTCAAAGCACGACGTTCCGTTATGAAAGTGCCGACGCCATGGGCAAGTTGTTCGATTTGGAAGCCAGCGGTTATTTCTACAGTCGTTTGCAAAACCCGACGACCGACACGGTGGCGGCCAAGATCGCCCAACTGGAAGGCGGTTCGGCGGCCATGCTGACGTCCTCGGGGCAGGCGGCCAACTTCTTGGCGGTCTTTAACCTCGCCACGGCGGGCGATCACGTCATCGTCTCGACCTCCATCTACGGCGGCACCTTCAATTTGTTCAACGTGACGATGCGCAAAATGGGGATCGATTTCACGTTCATCGATCCGGATTGCACGGATGACGAATTCCGCGCGGCTTTCCGTCCCAACACCAAGTGCGTTTTCGGCGAAACGATCGCCAATCCGTCGCTCGTCGTGTTGGATATCGAGCGCTTTGCCCGCATCGCACACGAAAACGGCGTGCCGCTGATCGTCGACAACACGTTCGCCACGCCCGTGAAGTGCCGTCCCTTCGAATGGGGCGCCGACATCGTGACGCATTCGACGACGAAGTACATCGACGGCCACGGCGCCACCGTGGGCGGTTGCATCGTCGACGCCGGACGCTTCGACTGGAGCGCCCATGCGGACAAGTTCCCCGGCCTGTGCGAGCCCGATCCGAGCTATCACGGCATCACTTACGTCGAACGTTTCGGTTTGGGCGGCGCCTACATCGTCAAGGCGACGGCGCAGTTGATGCGCGACTTCGGCGTGACGCAGTCGCCTCAAAGCGCTTTCGTGCTCAACCTCGGTCTGGAAAGCCTGCACTTGAGAATGCAACGCCACTGCGACAACGGTTTGGCCGTCGCGCGTTATCTCAAGAACCATCCCAAGATCGAATGGGTGCGCTATCCCGGCCTCGAAGGCGATCCGTACTACGATTTGGCCTGCAAGTATTTGCCCGAGGGCTCGTGCGGCGTGATCAGTTTCGGCATCGCCGGCGGTCGCGAAGCGGCCAACACGTTCATGGAAGGCCTGAAGATTGCCGCGATCGAAACGCACGTGGCCGACGCTCGTACGTGTTGCCTGCACCCGGCCAGCACGACGCATCGTCAGTTGACGGACGAGCAGCTCAAGGAGTGCGGCATTTCGCCCTCGTTGGTTCGATTCTCGTGCGGCATCGAAGCGTCCGCCGATCTGATCGCCGACATTGAAGCCGCTTTGGCCGCCGTATAAACGCCAACGCAAGGAGACGACGTTCATGCCCATCAAGATTCCGAACGACTTGCCCGCCGCGATTACGCTGAGCAACGAGAATATCTTCGTGATGACGCAAACGCGCGCCGTCACGCAGGACATTCGTCCGTTGCGCATTTTGTTGCTCAATCTGATGCCGACGAAGACCGTGACGGAAACGCAGTTGGCCCGTTTGTTGGGCAACACCCCGTTGCAAGTCGAGCTCGAGTTGATGCATACGTCGTCTCACGTTTCGAAAAACACGCCGATCAGTCATTTGCGCTCGTTCTACAAAACGTTCGATCAAGTCAAAGACGAGTTTTTCGACGGGATGATCATTACCGGGGCTCCGGTGGAAACGCTGGCGTTCGAAGCGGTGGATTACTGGCCGGAGCTGTGCGAGATCATGGAGTGGTCCAAGACGCACGTCTACAGCACCTTGCATATTTGTTGGGGGGCTCAGGCCGCGCTTTATTACCACTACGGCATCAAAAAGCATCCGTTGGACAAAAAGCTCTCGGGTGTTTTCGCCCACCGGCTCGATCGAAACGGCAACATGCTGTTTCGCGGGTTCGACGACGTGTTCATGGTGCCGCACTCGCGTCATACGACGGTGAGCGAAGAGGAGATTCGCGATAATCCCGCGCTGAAAATTCTCTCCAGCTCGCCCGAAGCCGGGGTGTACGCCGTCAGTACCGAAAAGGGCAAGCAGATCTTCATTACCGGTCATAGCGAGTATGACGGCGAGACGTTGGACGCCGAGTACCGACGCGACCTGGCTGCGGGGAAAAATCCCGACATTCCGGTCAACTATTACCCCGACGACGATCCGAGCAAAACGCCGCTCGTCTCCTGGCGATCGTGCGCCAATTTGCTCTACGCCAATTGGCTCAACTACTTCGTGTATCAGGAAACGCCGTACGATTTGAAGGAAATGGAGCGACAAGCTCTGTCGTTGCGCGACGCTTGATTCGTCCGATAAAAAAAGACCGCCGTGATGATTCATCACGGCGGTTTTTTTCGGTTGTCGCTCGGCGTCGATCAGAACGTGACGTGATCGGGATCGAGACCGGAGAAGCAACATTGCGGCATGGAGTCGAGACGTTGCATGTCTTCGGGGGCGATGTGGAAGTGGAACAACTCGCTGTTGGTGCGTTGATGTTCGATGTTGAGCGACTTGGGCAAGGCGGCGATGCCGTGCTGCAGGCACCAGCGCAACGCGAGCTGCGACACGGTGACGTTGTACTTGGCGGCGATCTCGGTCAACAGGGGGTGACGGATCAACGCGCCGCGTCCCAACGGGGACCAAGCGGTTACCTGGATGCCGCGCTGTTTGCAGAAGTTGACCGTGGGTTGCTGCATGTAGCCCGGATGGAATTCGAGCTGATTGACCATCGGGGCGATTTTGGCGCGAGCCAACAGCGGCACCAAGTGATGAACGAGGAAGTTGCTCACGCCGATGGCACGAACGCGACCGCTGGCGTAGATGTCTTCGAACGCACGCCACGTGCCCGAGTTGATGCTCTGCCAGGTCATGGCTTCGCCGCGTGCGGCGGGCCAGTGCATCAAGTACAAATCGAGGTACTCGATGTCGAGCAGATCCATCGTTCGATTGAATGCGTCGAGGGCGGATTTGTATCCGCGATCGGTATTCCAAAGCTTGCTCGTAACGAAAAGTTCGTTGCGGGGCAGGCCGCAAGTGCGGACAGCCTTGCCGACGCTGCGTTCGTTACCGTAGATGTGAGCCGTGTCGATGTGACGATATCCGAGTTCGATGGCGTTGTGGATGACGTTGACCAAGCCGTTGTCATCGGGCACCTGCCAGGTGCCCAAACCGATACAAGGGATCGTCACGCCGTTAGCCAAAGCAAAGCCGTTAGCGATCGAAGGCAAAATCGTACTCCTATCTCAATTCGTAAAATGGCAGGTCCTGACTGAACTACGTCAAACGGCCTAACCGTGATGGCGTAAATTGTATCAAACGGGTTGTTCAATAAAAGGGGGTCGAAAAGTTTTTTTCATCGAAAATCCCGTTCCGAGACGCCCGAGCGGATGAGAGCGTAGGCATCCCAAAAGGGGGGCGTTCGTTGTGAGGCGTATAATCCTCGCATTGTCTCGGACCGAGGCGCCCGAGACGCTTCAAAGGGAAACATCCATGTTGATCGATGATATGAGCGGCGTCATTTTGCCCGCCGCGATCGGTGCCGCCGTAGCCGGAACGATAGTCTGGCAACTGCTGCGCAACAAAAACAACAAATCTGCAACCAAGGCGACGGTAAGTCCCGATCGCCGTCACCCCGAAACGGGACACCCCGTACCCAACGAACATCCGGCCGTCGGCGCGGTTGAAAAGCACGATGCCGTCCACGCCTTCGATGCGGGCGTCGTCAAACGTCCCACCATGTTTGCCGTCACGACCGACGAGGGGCAGGCCGCGTCCGCCATGCTGTTCATGCAACGCGCATTCAAGATCGACCGTGAATTTTGGCATCCGCTCTCGGTCGGCAAAGCGCAAAAGAAGCTCTTGGAGCCGCTCTTTGAACAAGTGTGCAAACTCGCTTGGTTGCCCGGCAGCCAGTTCGAGCGCCACATTTATGCCGTGAGTTTCTGTCCGAAGGTTGAAGCGGCGTTCAAGCTTGGCCATACGGCAGAATTCGATTGCGCCGGCGATCGCTTGCGCTTGTGCTCGATTGACGAAACGGGCATGCAACTGGGCGGAGCCATGTCGTTGCAACCCGATCGGGACGGCCGATTGCCCTGTCTGGGCGATTTGTGGGACGCGTTGAATCCGACCGGCAAGCCGCATGCGCTCGAATCGGAGCTTCAAATCGAATTGAACGTGCTCCAAGAACATGTGACCGAACTCTCCCGTCATGTCTCGGCCAAGACGACGGCGGTGTGGAACGAGCGCCTGGAACGCGTGATGGCGTTGGTCGAAGACGTCTGTCACAAGGCGCAAACCGAAGCGGAAATTCAAGCGTGCCACATGCGCGGCGCGGATTTGTCCGAAGAGGTTCAAGCCGACGCATCCCGCATCGACGAAGCGATCAAGACGCAGGCTCAGGCGATCACGACGGTGGAAGAGGCCGACCAGGCGTTGCAATTGGTCATCGCTTACATGTACGTGCGCGAGTTGGTCGTGCGAGTGCGTCGCGTGTGTGCCTTGTTGCACGTGATCGGCGGCGATCGTTTTGAAAATGAAATTCGTTGCGTCAACGACATTTCGAGCGATGTCAAAGCTTTCCCCGACGTTCGCAGTCTCATCGATGCGGCCACGCATTTGGCCCACGATCTGCTCAGTCATGACAGTCGCGGTCTCAATGAAATCGAAGTGGTTCGCGCCGGCGAAGTCACGCGTCACGCGCGCGAACTCAACGAGTTGCACGATCTGTATCTCGAGCAGTTGATCGGCAGCGCGCATCGACTGCAAGAACAAATCGATCGGTGCTTGATGTGGCAGACGCATTCGCGTCGCTATGCGGTGCGCGTCGACGACGACGGCACGCTCGAAGAGCTGTTCGTTCTCTATGCCTAAGGCACATTAAAAACGGAGCGCATCGCAAAGGGAGCGCTCCGTTCGATCAAAAACAAAGGCGAAGCCCGAGGCTTCGCCTTTGTTTTATCCGTCGAGTTATTCGACGTCGTATTCGCCCGAGCGCATGGCGTCGAGCGTGTCGGCGGCCGAGACGATGATGTCGCTGGCCGTCATGCCGGCGTAATAGCCTTCGGCGGACTGCCCGTGCAACCAAACGGCCGAGAGCGTCGAGGAGACAAGGTCGAAGTCCTGAGCGAACGTGGCGCCGATCATGCCGGCCAAAACGTCGCCCGAACCGGCCGTGGCCAACGAGGCGTTGCCCGTCGGGTTGATCCACGTGCGGGAGCTGCGCAACGTGACGACCGATCCGATGCCCTTGAGAATGGAGATGGCGCCCGTCTGGATGGCGATTTCACGTGCGGCCTGAATGCGGTCGGCCTGAACCTTTTCGACGGGGCAGCGCAAAATGGCGGCGGCTTCGCCCGGATGCGGCGTGATGACCGTGTGAGCCTTGCGGGCGAGTACGGCGTCCTGAACGCTCAGATCCTCGGCCATGATGCGCAGGGCGTCGGCATCCAAAACGAGCGGAACGGGGGTGTTGATGGCTGCCATCAGGCGTTCCTTGGCCTTGGCGCTGAAACCCAAACCGCAACCGACCACGAGGCAGGAAGCCTGAGACAGATCGCACGCTTCGGTCGTGATCATCAATTCGGGGTAGAGCGGATCAACGACCGGCGCGCGATCGCTCATCATTTCAATCGTCACCTTGCCGGCGCCGAGCTTGAGGGCGGCGCGACCGGCCAACAAAGCGGCTCCGACGGTACCGGTTTCGCCGCCGATGACGACGACGTGGCCGTAGGTGCCCTTGTGCGAGTGCTTGTCGCGCGGTTCGAGAACGTGACGGAAATCGTCGACTTCGATCAGACCGACGGTTGAGAGCGGAACGGACACGTCGAGTTCTTCAACCAATACTTGACCGGCGGCGTCGGCGCCGACGTTCATGTAACAACCGGCTTTGGGAGCGAGCATGGCGACGGTGATGTCGGACATGCAGCCCTTGATGCCGCCGACCCAATTGCCGGTCATGGCGTCCAAGCCGCTCGGCACGTCGATGCTGATATGAACGGCCTGACGTTCGTTGAACCACATGGCGGCGTCCTGGAAGTCGCCCGAGAGGGCCTTTTTAAGACCGGTGCCAAAGAGAGCGTCGACGACGACGTCGGCCTTGTCGGCGTTATAGGGATCGGCGATAGTCGTGCCGCCGGCGTTTTCCCAGGCGCGGAACATGCCCAGGGCATCGGGCGTCTTGGGCTTGTCGCAACCGATGAGAGCGCAGGTGACGCGGTAGCCGAGCTGCTTGAGGGCCAGGGCGCAAGCGAAACCGTCGCCGCCGTTGTTGCCCGGGCCGCAAATGATGACGACGTGCTGACCCTTCTGAGCGATCGTGTCGATCGTGTTGGCCACGGCCTGACCGGCACGGCGCATCAATTCGCCTTCGGGCAAAAGGTTGTTGTAGCGATGTTCGAGGGCGTGAAGTTCGTCCAAATTCAAAATCTGTTGGCTCATTGACTAAAGTCCTATGACAATCTCACAAGATGAATGAAAAAAGTTCTGCTCACTTGGCGAATCGATCGCAAGCGAAAGCGCCGCACAAATCGATGGCGGGCACTTTGCCCTCGATTTGATCGGCGATGATGTTGGCCGCGGCGCAAGTGCAGGCGGCGCCCGTCATGCCGTGCGCGGCGGACACGTACAGACCTCGGGCGCCGGGGACGGCGCCGACGAGCGGCAGACTGTCGGGCATGGCCCAGACGGTGTGGGACCAGTATTTGGCCTGGTTCCATTGGGCGGCGTTGCCGAGCAAGGTCGTCGCCACGGTGTAAATTCGACGGTATTCGCTCTCGAGTTCTTTGTTCGAGAGCGAACCGATGAAGGGAGATCCTACGGCACGCAGGCGATCGTCCAACACGCTGATGAAGACGGAATTGGATTCGTCCTGCAGACCGTTGCGCACGCGCAACGGCGCCTCGCCCATGTCGGCCGACACCGAGCAGCTCGTCAGGGGCGTCATCGGCACCTGCAACTTGATGCCGGCCGTCGTCAGGGTCTCGGTGACGCCGCCCGCGTGGCACAAGACGACGACGTCGGCGGCGTGCAGTCCCGCTTCGCTCGTCACGGCGCGTACGACGCCGTCGTTGACGATGAGTTCCTTGACGGCGGTACCGTATAAAAATTGAACGCCGTTTTGCTGGCACACGCCGGCGATTTGTCGGGCGACGTAGGTCGCGTTGATCGTCTGATCGAGCGGGTGGTGGTACCCGCCCGAAATCGGGGCGTGCTCCGTAAAGCCGGGTTCGAGCGCGCGACATTGTCGGTGGTCGAGCCACTTGACGTTGCCGTGCTGCAGCTGCTCGCGACGGGTTTTCGTCAGGCTCTCGTTCGGGCCGAACAAGTGCAACACGCGCTGGGTGCGGAAGTCTTCCACATCGAGTTCGAGCACCAGCTTGTCGAGCATGCGAGCGTTGTACTGAACCAACGCCGTCAAAGCGTCCTGGCAGTAGCGGGCGCGTTCGGGCGTGCAGTTGTCGACGTAGCGTTTGACGAACTGAGGATGCTTGGATCGTTCGGCGACGCTGTAGCGCAACGGCATGGTGGGCTTGGCGGCGGAACAACGCAACCAGGTGCGTTCGGCAAAACTCAGGGGACGAACGAGGGGACGGACGCCGTCCGGGCCGATGTAACCGCCCGAGCCGTAACTGGCCGCTTGCAACGGTCCCCTGGCGCTTTCGATGACCGTGACGTTGGCGCCGCGTCGGGCGCAGGCCCATGCCGTATGTAAGCCGGCCATGCCGGCGCCGATGACTACGATATCCATAAAAGCGTATGTGAAGACAACAAAAAACGCGCCCTGAGACGAATCTAAGGCGTTTTGATTAGTTTCACGCCAATTGTACGCCCATCCGTGCCCGTTTTCGTCCTTTGCGGCCACAAGATATGCGTCTATTTCTAGAGAATGTGTGGGATGTAAAGTACAATATCGGGATAATCGTCTTTGCCTATATCTCCTTGCCGTCGGCTGGGGGTAAGGGGGCGTTTAATGTTTTCTTTATTTTCTCTTTAAGAAACGGTCTAGAAGCTACCATGTCCACACAATCCGTCATGTTCAAGCTACTCGGTTCGAGCGCGCTGTCCCAGTTCCGCGCCGACCGCCTTTTAACCACGCTGCGCAACGCCCAGAGTGCCGTTCGTAACGTCAGCGCCCGCTACATTCACTTTGTGGCGGCCGAACGCGAATTGACGCAGGACGAACAGTCCGGTCTGTCCGCGTTGTTGGACTACGGTTTTGAAGCTCAGGACGCCCGCGGCGACCTGCAGCTTCTGGTCGTGCCTCGCCTGGGCACCATCAGCCCCTGGGCCAGCAAGGCGACCGACATCGTTCACAACTGTGGCGTAAGCGTCGTTCAGCGTGTCGAACGCGGCGTGCTTTACAACATCGAATTTGCCGACACGGTCGCTTTGGATGACGAAGCCGTCGCCGCCATCGGCGCTTTGTTGCACGATCGCATGACCGAAACCGTTTTGGCCGCCAACGCCGACGCACAGGCTCTCTTTGCCGACGTCAAGGGCAAGGCCATGCAGGTGGTCGACGTCGTGACCGGCGGTCGCGACGCGCTCGCCAAGGCCAACGTGGACATGGGGCTTGCTCTGTCCGAAGACGAAATCGATTATTTGGTCGAAGCTTTCACGCGTCAGGAACGCAATCCGACCGACGTCGAATTGATGATGTTCGCCCAGGCCAACTCCGAACACTGCCGCCACAAGATTTTCAACGCGCAGTTCACGATCGACGGCGAAACCAAGGACAAGACGCTCTTTGGCATGATCCGCGAAACGCACAAGAAGACGCCGCGCGGCACCATCGTCGCCTATTCCGACAACGCCGCCGTTTTCGAAGGTCCCTCCGTGAGCCGTCTGTATCCGCGTCCGAGCGCCGACGACACGTTCGGCCGCGTGTTCGAAGAACGCGTGGAACCCTGCCACACCGTTTTCAAGGTTGAAACGCACAACCACCCGACCGCCATCTGCCCGTTCCCCGGCGCTTCCACCGGTTCGGGCGGTGAAATCCGTGACGAAGGTGCCACGGGTCGCGGCGCGCGTCCCAAGGCCGGCTTGTGCGGCTTTACCGTGTCCGCATTGAATTTGAAGGATCGCCAACAGCGTTGGGAAAACGACCGCGACTGCACGAGCGACTCCGCAGAAGGCGCCGACGAACGTTACGGCATTCCGAGCCGCATCGCCACGCCGCGTCAGATCATGACCGAAGGCCCGATCGGCGCCGCCGCGTTCAACAACGAATTCGGTCGTCCGAACATCCTCGGTTACTTCCGCGCGTTCGAAGCCCGTATCGGCGCCACGCGCTACGGTTACCACAAGCCCATCATGATTGCCGGCGGTATCGGCAACATCCGTGAAGACCAGACGCACAAGAGCGAACTGCCTCCGGGCACGTTGATGATCGTTTTGGGCGGTCCCGGCATGCGCATCGGTTTGGGCGGCGGCGCCGCCAGTTCCATGACGTCCGGTTCGAACGCCGAAAACCTCGACTTCGACTCCGTCCAGCGCGGCAACCCCGAAATGGAACGTCGCGCTCAGGAAGTGATCGACCGTTGCTGGGCGAGCGGTGCCGACAATCCGATTTTGGCCATTCACGACATCGGCGCCGGCGGTCTTTCCAACGCCATGCCCGAACTGGCCGACTTGTCCGGTCACGGCGCTCGCTTGTCGTTGAACAAGGTTCCCGTGGAAGAAAAGGGCATGAGCCCCTTGGAAGTCTGGTGTAACGAAAGTCAGGAACGCTACTCCATCGCCATCGCTCCGGGCTCTTTGGAAACGTTCGACGCCTTCTGCCGTCGCGAACGTTGCCCGTACGCCGTTTTGGGTCAGATCAGCGAAGACGGCGAATTGGTCGTCGAAGGCCGTGAAGGCGAAGACGTCGCCGTCGACATGCCGATGGACGTGTTGCTCGGCAAGCCGCCGCGCATGCATCGCGACGTCAAGAGCGTCAAGCTCGATTTGACGCCGTTTGACGCCGGCGCCTTGACGATGCCCGAAGCGCTTGAAGGCGTTTTGAAGCATCCGACCGTCGCCAACAAGTCCTTCCTCATCACGATCGGCGACCGCTCGGTCGGCGGTTTGGTCACGCGCGATCAGATGGTCGGTCCCTGGCAGGTTCCCGTCGCCGACTGCGCCGTCACGAACAACAACTTCACCGGTTACGCCGGCGAAGCCATGGCCATGGGCGAACGCACGCCGTTGGCCGTGATCGATTCGGGCGCCGCCAGCCGTATGGCCATCGGTGAAGCGATGACCAACATTGCCGCCGCCGACATCGATCCGGGTCTCGTCAAGTTCTCCGCCAACTGGATGGCCGCTTGCGGCGTCGAAGGCGAAGACGCCAAGCTCTACACGGCCGTCGAAGCCGCCAGCACGTTCTGTCAGGACTTGGGCGTTTCCATCCCGGTCGGCAAGGACTCCTGCTCCATGCGCACGGCATGGCAAGACGGCGACGTCAAGAAGTCCGTCACGAGCCCGATTTCCTTGATCGCCTCGGCCGCCGCTCCCGTCGGCGACGTCCGCCTGACCCTGACGCCCGAACTGCAGAAGGATCAGCCGAGCGTTTTGGCCGCTTTCGATCTCGCGGCAGGCAAGTCCCGCATGGGCGGCTCCATTTTGGCTCAGGTCGCTCAGAGCTTCGGTAACGAAGCGCCCGACGCAGAAGACGCCGATTTGTTGGTTCGTTTCGTCAAGTTGATCCGTCGCTTCGCCGCCGACGCATCCGTACTCGCCTATCACGATCGCAGTGACGGCGGTTTCGGCGCCACGTTGTGCGAAATGATGTTTGCCGCTCACTGCGGCGTGACCGTCAAGTTGGACGAACTCGTTGCCGAACCCACGCAGGCCGCCGCCATGGCAGCGCTCTTTAACGAAGAACTCGGCGCGATCGTTCAGATTCCGACTGCCGCGCTCGAAGCCGTTCGCGCCGCCGTTGCCGAAGCCGGTCTTGCCGACTGCTTCAAGGTCATCGGCGAACTCAATGCCGACGACACCTTCGTCGTCACGCTCGGCGACGAACGCTTGATCGACATGAAGCGCACCGACTTGATGGCCGCCTGGAGCGAAGTCAGCCACGAAATCGCTCGCGACCGCGACAACCCGGCTTGCGCCGACAGCGAATTTGCCGTTCAGACGGGCACCGACTTCAGCGGTTTGTACGTCGACACGACGTTCAATCCCGAAGATCGTCTCGTCACGCACTACATCAACGCCGGCGCTCGTCCGAAGTTGGCCGTTTTGCGCGAACAGGGCGTCAACTCCCAGACCGAAATGGCCGCGGCCTTTACGCGCGCCGGTTTCGAAGCTCACGACGTTCACATGACCGACTTGTTGAGCGGTCGCATCGACCTGGCCGAATTCCGCGGCTTGGCCGTTGCCGGCGGCTTCTCCTACGGCGACGTGCTCGGCGCCGGCGGCGGTTGGGCCAAGACGATTTTGCACAACAGCCGCATGAGCGACATGTTCGAAGCCTTCTTCAAGCGCAACGACACCTTCACGCTTGGCGTGTGCAACGGTTGCCAGATGGTCAGCCATTTGCGCGACTTGATCCCGGGTGCCGAAGCTTGGCCGCACTTCGTACGCAACCATTCCGAACAGTTCGAAGCACGTTTGGTTCAGGTTCGCATCGAAGAAAGCCCGTCGATTCTCTTTGCCGGCATGCAGGGTTGCTCCATGCCGATCGTGAACTCTCACGGCGAAGGTCGCGTGTTGTGGCGTCGTCCCGAAGACATGAACTTGGCTCACATCGCCGCCCGTTATGTCGACGGTGCCGGTTGCCCGACGGAAGTCTATCCGCTCAACCCGAACGGTTCGGAAGGCGGCGTCACGTCCGTCACGACCACCGACGGTCGCGCTACGATCATCATGCCGCATCCTGAACGCAGCCACCGCGCCGTTCAGTTGTCTTGGCGTCCCAAGACCATGGGCGAGTTCTCGCCGTGGATGCGCATGTTCGAAAACGCACGCGTTTGGGTCGACTAAGTCGATTCGTCCTGTCGGAGCGCTCGAAACGAGCCTCCGACACGCACTCCAAAAGCCGCAATCGGAGCGATCCGCCTGCGGCTTTGTTTTTGATGTCTCGGACGCGTGGTTTTACAATGAACGGTCAACGATTGAACCGAAGAAAGAGAGTGAGCTCATGACGCTAACCGTATGGGGTGCTTTTGTCGTTGCCAGCGTGGTATTGGCCGTTGCCCCGGGGCCGGACAATTTGTTCGTTTTAGTGCAGTCGAGTTTGTACGGCGCCAAGGCCGGTCTTCTGATCGTTCTCGGGCTCGTTGCGGGGTTGGTGTTGCAAACTCTGGCGGCGGCCTGCGGCGTTGCGGCCGTCGTGGCCGCCAGCGATTGGCTCTTTTGGGGGATTCGCTTGCTGGGGGCCGCGTATTTGGGATACTTGGCCGTCATGTCGTGGAAATATCCGACGAGTTCGGTCGGAGAGGGAACGGGCCGTCTGTCGAACGCGGCCTTGGTGCGTCGCGGTTTGATCATGAACGTGACCAACCCGAAAGTGCAGATTTTCTTTTTGGCGTTTTTCCCGCAGTTCGTGACGCCCGGCGCCGGCAGCGCGCAAACCGCCGTGGAAATGATCGTGTTGGGCGTGACCTTCATGGTCGTCACGTTGGCGGTGTTCGGCTCCGTCGCCTTGTGTGCGGGGTCGTTGGCGGACCGATTGAGAACGCCGTCCGTGCAGTTTTGGCTGAATCGGACGGCGTCGGTGATTTTCGCCGCATTGGCGCTGTTTACGTTGTCGGGCGTTTGAACGGCGCCCACGGGACTGATCAGGCGCAGTAGTGCAACGTGATCAGTTCCATCCCGTTTAGAACCTCGGGACGTCGATCGGGTTTGCCGCCCGGTCGCAGCGGCAGGTCTTTCACCCAAGCGATGCGTCGCGGACACTTGTAACCGGACAAGCGCGTGCGCAACGCGGCGATGAGCGTGTATTTGTCCACGGGCGTATCGTCGCTCGGCACCAAAAGCGCGGTGACGATGGCGCCCCAGGTATCGTCGGGCAAGCCGACGACCAGAGCGCGTTCAATCCCTTCGATTTCTTCCAACGCGTTTTCCACTTCGACGGGGTACACGTTGTTGCCGCCCGAGACGATGAGGTCCGAGCGACGCGCTTCCACGTGCAAATAGCCGTTTTCGTCGAATCGACCGATGTCGCCCGTTTCGAACCAGGCGTCGCTCGGGTGCGTCGAGTGCCCCCAATAGCCGCTCATCGTCATCGGCCCCTTGACCCAGATGGAACCGTCGATAATTTTGATGGCCGTGTCGGCGTTGCATTTGCCACTGCCGACGGCGCCTTCGAAGCGCTCCTCATAGGGCGTCGTCACGACGTTGCTGGCTGTTTCGGTCATGCCGTAAGTGGTCATGATCGGAAAACCGCGTTGACGGGCGCGTTTGAGCAAGGCGTCCGAGGCCGAAGCTCCGCCGACAAGAATCGAACGCAAGGAAGGGGGCGGTCCCCAATCGGGAGCGGCATCGAGCGCTTTGACCAACATGGTCGGGACGATCGAGGCGAGCGTCACTTGTTTGTCGCGCAGCGTCTTGATAAAGGTTTCGGGCGTGAAGTGGCGTGCCGTGGCGATGGCCGAGCGTGCCAACAGGGAGCGGCTCAAAATGGAGAGGCCTCCGATGCGGGCGCAGGAGATGCTCATGAGCCAGATGTCGCCGGGACCCAAGGTGAGATTGCGGGCGTTGGAGCGAGCGCTCGCAATCAAAGCCGAACGCGAGAGCATGGCGGGCTTGGGGCGTCCTGTCGTGCCCGAGGTAAAAATGACAACAGCCGTATCGGCGGGCAAGGGCTCCTTGATCGCGTCGATGTCGGCTAGCAGCATGGACCGTTCGGCGGCGGTCATCCCCGGTTGCATCAAGAGCACGGGGATGCATTCGTCCCAAAGCGCGTAGATGGTTAAAAAGGTCTCGAGCTCGCAGACGGCGTCAAGAAGGTACGGACGCCCCGGAGCGGGACGCACGAGACGAGCGCGTTTGGCGCGCACGAGACGATCCAATTCGCGGTACGTGATGTCCCCCGAATCGGTACGAACCGCCAATGCGTCGGGGCATTCGGCGGCGGCCGCGCTGACGCTCAGCGCGGCGTCCATGGTGAGCGCCTGACGCGTCATTAGGGCAAACGCGGGAACTTGGTGAAGTCGGGACGACGCTTTTCCAAGAAGGCGTTCTTGCCTTCGCGACCTTCGTCGGTCATGTAGTAAAGCAACGTGGCGTTGCCGGCCAATTCCTGGATGCCGGCCTGACCGTCGCAGTCGGCGTTCAAAGCGGCCTTCAAGCAACGGATGGCGATCGGCGAGTTGGCGAGGATTTCACGGCACCACTGAACGGTTTCGGCTTCCAAGTCTTCGTACGGAACGACCGTATTGACAAGGCCCATGTCCAAGGCTTCCTGAGCGTCGTAGAAACGGCAAAGGAACCAGATTTCGCGCGCCTTTTTCTGGCCGACGATGCGAGCCATGTAAGAAGCGCCCCAGCCGCCGTCGAAGGAACCGACGCGAGGACCGGTCTGGCCGAAATGAGCGTTGTCGGCCGCGATCGTCAAGTCGCACATCATGTGCAAAACGTGACCGCCGCCCACGCACCAACCGGCCACCATGGCGATGACGGGCTTGGGACAGGTGCGGATCTGACGCTGGAAGTCGAGCACGTTCAAACGGGGCACGCCGTCGGAACCGACGTAACCGCCCGTACCGCGCACCTTCTGGTCACCGCCCGAGCAGAAGGCCTTTTCGCCCATGCCGGTCAGGATGATGACGCCGATGTTTTCGTCGTCGCGCGCATCGGCCAACGCCGCTTCCATTTCGCGAACCGTCAAGGGACGGAAGGCGTTGCGTACTTCGGGGCGGTTGATCGTGATCTTGGCGATGCCTTCGGCCTTTTCATAAACGATGTCGGTGTAGTCGCCGGCCTTTTCCCAGGCGGGAACACGGGGCAAACCGGTGGTGTCGAGCATAGGTTGCATGGTAATACTCCAAAAAAAGTTCCAATATTCTAAATCATTCGGGCGACGGATTTCCGAGCGACTCGACCCGATTCGTCATGACGCGGGGCGTCGTCGGGTTTCTTACTGTTAAAATAAATCTATCTAAATATGTTTATATCTATCCAAAATGGATAGATATTCAATTGGCGAAGCCGCCAAAAACTTGGGTGTGTCGATTTATACCTTAAGACGCTGGGAAAAGGAAGGGAGACTTGTTGCAGAACGCACGAGCAAAGGACATCGCCGCTATCGACTCGATCAATTGATGCGCGTTGAAAGCTCCGATGCTTCCAAGCGCATCACCTTGGGTTATGCACGCGTGAGCAGTCACGATCAGAAAGACGATCTGATGCGTCAAAAAGAAGTGTTGCAATTGTTCTGTGCTCAACGAGGTTGGAGCTTCGAAATCAT
>JAGBZO010000031.1 GCA_017628205.1 Duodenibacillus sp. | reverse complement strand
GCGAGCCCGTCACCGTCAAGTCGCCGGTTTCAACCGTACCGTTGTTGGTGAACGAGCCGGTGACATCCGTCGTGTTCGACACAAACAGTTGGCTGTTCGTGATGTCGCCGCCTTGGGCAACCGTGGCCTTGTTGGCAACCGTCAACGTACCGTCGTTTTGGATCGTGCCTTCGACGGTCAAGTCCTTTTCGATTTCCGTCATGCCAACGCTCATGTACTTGCCTGCGACATCCATCGACTCGGAAGTCAGACGCAGATGGTTCGTGACCGTACCCTCGGCGGCAATGGTGATGTTCTTTCCAACCGTCGTCGTATGACTGTTGTTGAACGTACCGGAAACCGTCAAGTCCGTTTCGATTGCCGCCGTACCGGCGTTTGCAAACGTACCGAAGACTTCCACCGTCTTGGAACCGAAGTTTTCGAGGTTCGTCGAGTTGCCACCTTGAGCAACCGTGGTCTTGTTGGCAACCGCCAAGGTGTCGTTGTTTTCAAGCGAGCCCGTCACCGTCAAGTCGCCGGTTTCAACCGTACCGTTGTTGGTGAACGAGCCGATGACATCCGTCGTGTTCGACACGAACAGTTGGCTGTTCGTAATATCGCCGCCTTGAGCAACCGTGGTCTTGTTGGCAACCGTCAACGTTCCGTTGTTTTCAACGCTACCGTCAACCGTCAGGTCCGTGACTTCTGCCGTACCGGCGTTCGAGAACGATCCGAACACATCCATCACTGCCGACGTGAAGGTTTGGTTGTTCGTCAACGTCGCACCGGCAGCGATCGAGGTAGTGGTATCAACACTCAACGTATCGTTGTTTGTGAACGTACCGCCGTCGACAACCAATTGATTGTCGATATGCATCGTGCCGTCATTGACAACGTGTGCGCTCGTTTCAAAGTTGTCAAACGTCACTTGAGCGGAGGCGACGGTGAGCGAACCACCGTCCAACATCACGTCATTGGCGCTCATCGTCGCGCCGGCAACCGTGATGTGACCGCCAAACGAATCGATATCGGCAAAATCGTATTGACCGACATTGACATTCAACCGAGCGTTTTCACCGTTGAGTTCCAGCTTGGCATCCAATTGACCGGAATTGTCCTTTGCTCCTTCGCAACCGACAGTCAGCTTGCCTTCGACCTTAACAAGATTCGTGTTCGTATTGTCGGCAAAGTTCACCAATTCCTTATTGGCGCCGCCGATCAACGTCACTTCGGAGTCAGAGCCAATGGTCAACCGATCGATACCCCGGTCCAGAATAATGGAAGAAACACCAAAGTCTTTGCCCGTCACGAATTCTTCATGACCGGTCTTATTGGTAATGAGCGCATCGACCAAGGTGAGAATCAACGAGGCATCGTCGTTCAGATCGTCGTAATGGACAACATTGTCACCCGTGACCGGCCCCGTATAGAGTTGACCGTTAAAGACCAACTTGTTACCGTCGGCAAAGAGCTTGCCCGCATTTTGGGCGTACACCAAGTTGTAATAGGCGTCATTGAATGCCAACGTACCGCCATTAAAGACGATGTTGGCCCCACTTGTCGTCAAATCGTGCGGATCGGCGTTGGAGCCGTAAGCATTCAAACCGGTCGTAAAGATTTGATCGGTATAAGTTTCAAGCAACCCATCGGTATTCAAGGTGACGGAACCCGTGAAATTGACCTCATCGGCAATCACGGAACCGCCGTTGCCAATCGTCATGGCACCGCTATTGCTCAATTGCGTCGTTGTGACGAGGCCGCCGTCCGTCACGGAAAGGTTGCCGGCAACCGTCACCGTTTCACCGTCCAACCAAGCGTCATCGCTACGAACCGTCAACGACGAATTCTTTTCGACGTTCACGTTTTCAAAAGCATATTCGGCTTCAACAAACGTATTGGCAGCGTCCTTGATCGCGAGATCGGTGATTTGAACTTGGTTACCCGTGGCGTCTTGGTGGACAAACAACCCGCCTTGGAGATAATCCGTACGGCCGGCAAAAGCAAGTTCATTCGTACCGTTGGTCACGAACTGACTGCCGTCCTTCCAATAAGCCGTTTGAGCGGTGAGTTGCGCACCGTCCAATTGACTCCACGTACTGCCGGCACCCAACACAACCGTATCGGCCACAGTGACGGAGCCCGCATTGACGAATTCCGTATCCGTGAGAACCACGTTGTCGGCCGTGAGTCTGTCATGGTTCTCAAGCGTGGCACCCCAAGCCGTCAGATTGGTCGCAACGTTCAAGGCGCCTTCATTGATCAAATCACCGTCAAGCTCAACGGCATCGGCGCTCATTTCGTTCGTATTCGTCAACGACGAATCGACGCCGACAATCAATGCATTCGTCACAACGGTGACGCCACTGTTGGACATGACACCGCCATCGACGACGAGGTCGGAACCGACCGTCAAATCATCGGCATTTTCAAAGACGCCGCCCGTGACAGCGAGCTCGTCCCCGATGTCCATCTCGCCCGTATTGGAGAGCTTGCCACCCTCGAGCGTAACGTTCGATGCGGTGAGTTTGCCGGCATTCGTCATGACGTCCGTCGTCGCTTCGGCATCAACCGTCACATCCTTGGCGGAGAGGTTACCCTCGTTATTGAACGTACCGCCCGTGAATGTCAAGTCGCCGGCAACGGTCATTTGCTTCGACGCGGCATTCGTGACGAGGCCTTCGACGTTCATATCGCCCGTCAGCGTCAACGTACCCGTATTGGAAAGTTGAGCGTCGATGATGTCAAGACGATCCGTCGTCCAGGTGCCGACGTTATTGAAGATCGCGTCATCAACAAAGGTCCCGTCGATCAAAGCAACGTCGGTGTTCAACTCGCCTTGATTGGTGAATGTACCGCCAGTGAATTCGAATTGGTTACCGACCGTCAGTCGTGCGTTTGTCGCATTGTCAATTTCGCCGCTTACGATCGTCATATTGTTATTGACAATCAACGTATTGGCGTTCGCGAGACTACCCAACTTAACGTCCAGATTGTCAACCGTGAGCGTACCGTCGACATTTAATTGACCGTTCGCATGGACGGCCACGTCGTTAAAGTTCGCCTTACCGGTTGCATCAATATCGACAAGACCTTGCGTGACGGAAATGTCGCCGAACGCGTAATGACCTTCGGTGACGGTTAACGAAGCGTCAGCTCCGGCAATGTTCACAACGGCTGACATCGAACCGGAAGCAGCAACAGATCCGAGTTGACCGACTTGCAAATCACCCTTAACCGTGACGGTCGGCGTCTGATCGGGGTCAACGTCGAAACCGATGAGTTCCTTATCGCCGCCACCGACCAAGGTCAGCTTTTCTTCTTCGTTAACGACTAACGAATCGACCGTCGGCATCACCGTAATCGATGCGGAACCGAAACTCTTGTCAACCGTTGCCACGTCGTTGACGACCGTATCAAGACCCATGTAGACATCAACACCGGTCATGATCGTATTGGCATCGTCAGCGACTTCACTGTAGGCAAGAGAACCCTCCGGAACACCGGGGTCAATGCTCGGCACGTAGAGCTGTCCGTTAAAGACCAGGACATCACCTTGATTGAATACGTCACGCGCACTCGTTGCGTAGTCAAGGTTGTAGAACGCATCGTTAAAGGCCAACGTACCGCCCGTCACGGTAATGTTTTGACCGTTCGCCGTCAAGGCTCCGGCATCGGTATTGGAACCTTCGGCATTGAGACCGACCGTAAAGATTTGATCCGTCATCGTCGTCAAGACGCCGCCGTTCGCAACCGTGACCGCTTGATTGAGTTCAAGTTCATCGGCAATCACGTTGCTATTGTCAATCGTCAACGTTGCGGCATTCTTCAGGTAACCGGCCGTAACGGAGCCTTGATTAAGGACTGCCATTTCACCTTTCAAGATTTCAAGGCGATCGACACTCAATTGGCCCTTATCCGTTTGAACCGTTAAGCGAGTGCTGTCGTGATCAACGGAAACATTGTCGTAGTCATACGCATTTTCAATATAGAGCGCGGAATTTGCTTCAGTCAATGCAACGTTGCGATAAGCCGTCTTCGTACCGGAGGCAATATTCTTCACGTAGAAGTTGCCGCCCTGCAAATACAGCGTTTGATCGTGATTCATGCCAAACGTCGTACCGGCATCGTCTTCATCGGTCGAAACGTATTGACTACCCTCGCCGAAATAGTACGTGTGCGACTGCATTTCCGACCCGTCGAACGCATTCCAGATCGTTCCGTCGCTTAAATGGATCGATTCGCTGATAATCGCTCCACCGTAGTTGTTGACAACAACTCCGGAAAGCTTCAACGTATTGGCACCGATTCGTCCCGTTTCGGACAGGGTTAATTCACCACCTTGGAAACTGATTTCACCGGTGTAGGGAATGGCCAATTCATTTTGACCGTCACCGATAATCATCGAACTGTTGATGCTGCCTTCAATACGCGAGGCCACATTATTGGTGACCGTCAAAGAACGGTTTTCACCAATCGTCAACTTGGCGCCTTGCCCCACGGTCACGGAACCCCGAGCCACGATATCGGAATTGTCCGTAATGAAGGAGCTCTCAATATGTAAAGCGTCTTTGGCCGTAACGTCCAACAAGCCGTTATTGAAATTGACTTTGGCATTTTCACCCACGTAAACGCCTACAGCCGCGTCATTGCCATTTTCAACGGTAATGAAAAGCTCGGCGTCATCAATCGTTACGTCAGCGGCCTCAGCGGCATGAAGACCAAAGGCCGTACCGTTACCCTTGGCACTGCCATCAACCGTCCAGTGATGTTCAGTCGCGGTGTTCGCATTACCGATTTGAATCGTCGCATTGCCGGCAAAAACACCGTAGGCAGAGGCGTTATCAAGCGCATTTACTTGTTCGACATGAATCGTCGTATTGGACAAGGCATTAATCGCACCCGCTTGAGCGCGCAGACCGTACGCATTTTCCGGCCCCTTGACCGTTACATCCATATCCCCGAGAACGGTCAGTTCCTTATCGACACTTTGCACCCGAAGACCACTGGCATTATGACCTCCCCACTCGGATGTTGGCATGCCTTCGGCAACCGAGCCGACCTCGGCGTAAACCTTCAAATCCTTTTCGAACGTGACGTCGGCACCTTCATGACGGATACGGATCGCATTGACGTAACCTCCCAACTCGGTCGTTGCCGTCATGTCGACATTTTCCGTAAAGACCGAATCGATCCCAGAGACACGCAACGCTTCGGAATTAAAACCTCCCGTACTATGGGCAAGAATCGTCGTCGGGGCATTCACCGTCAACGAATAAGCTTGGTTATCCGAACTGTCCGGCCACCTCAAGTCGATAGCCCTTGCAATCCCCTCGGTGGCAACGGCCTCAACATGAAGCGATTCGCCTCCAATGACGGTATGGCCAGCCCGAAGTTCGATACCCATAGCTTGACCGCCAACGCTTTCGGCTCGCAAATTCGTTCGGAAGCCTTGATCGCCAATACAAACGTCCGAACCGCCGACAGCCAACGCCGATGCTCGAGAATGTGGGAATTCCGATCCGTTAGGCGACAAATCGATAGCGGAATTATCACCATAGGACTTAACAAACACATCCAGTCGGCCATCTTCTTGACCAATGGTTAATTGACTTCCCCAATTGGCCTGAATCCCATAAGCTTTCTGATAGGGATAACTAGCAATCGCCCCATTGGTCTGCGCATTGATGGTGAGATTTTCCGTAAAGGTTAGGTTTTGCGCATATTCCCATTTCAAACCGTAGGCACTGCTCTCGGCAAGGACAGTGATATCAGTTTCGGCATTGACGGTGGCATTGAGGTTGTCATTGACGATACCATTGGTGATATTAAGGCCGCTCTTTGTACCAATACCGATTGCCGGTTTGCTCTTTGCCGAATGGATATCAATAGATAATCCATCCGTATTCACAACCAAAGACGAATTGGTAGCCAAAACGATGCCGGCTGCGTTGTAATAAGCATCGTCAGATGGTGACAAACTCTTGACGGTGATATCGACCACTTCGCCATCTTTATCTTCAGAACCGAGAACAACTTCCTTGAAATCGTCCGAATTTTGATAGGCGATACCTATGGTTTCAAAACCACCAAACGTATTTTCTTGTTCGAGAGCAATCGTGGTGTCGGAAAGCGCGGTTAACGATCCCGCAGAAATATTGACACCCAAGACGACTTCAGGACCTTGTGCCTCAATATTCAGATTGCCAAGAACCCTCATCTCATTATCAACGGATTGAAGTCGAACACCGTGCGCCGCGTGAGATCCCCAAGGCGAATCGGGTAAATCTTCCTTCGTTGAACCGACCGAGACATCAATATCCAAATCTTTCTCAAACGTTAAATCAGCGCCACCACTACGAACTCTAACGCCGTGGACAAACCCACCAAGCTCGTTTTCAACGGACACGGACACGTTTTCAGTAAAGGTTGTATTGACGCCGGCAACGCGAATACCCTCGGAACTGAAACCCCCGGTGCTATAGGCCGTCACAGTCGTAGGAGCGGTTACCGTTAAGAAAGAGTCTCGCAGATCATTTTGACTGGACCATTGCAATTCGACTGCACGTGCCAAACCATTCGTTGCGTTTGCCGTGACTGTCAAAGCATCACCGGAAATCGTGGTATAACCGCCTTGAACATGCAGACCGTTAGCTCGACCGCCATCGGATTCCGCAAGCAATGTGGTCTTAAATCCCTCTGCACCAATAGTGGTTACGCCAGCCCCAAGCCCTAGATCTAAAGCCGCCGCGCGTGAAACGGAAATCGTGTTGGCATTCAAGTCAATCAACGAACTGTCGCCCAAAGACTTGGCATAAACATCGAGGCAGCCGCCTTCGCTACCAATGATTAAATTGCCGTCGCCCCAATGAGCGATGCCATAGGCTTTTTGAAGAGGAATGTCACCGATATCCCCGGTAGTCGTTGAAGAAATCGTCGAATTATCTTCGATTACGACGTCGGAAGTACCTACCAACTCAAGACCCGCCGCTCTTTGGCTACCGGAAGCCGTGACATTGGCATTGCCATGCACGCGTAAAACTTGACTTATGGAACCTTCGGTATCATTTTTATTGCCGACAACGATACCCACGGCGTCCTTGCCGCCATTGACCACCGTCATATCGAGACCGTTATTAAAGGCGACCTCATTTCGGAGTGTCTTGGAACCACCATCCAATTCTTCTTCAGGGATGCCCTCCAAAGCCTCATTCGGTACACGAACGACCAAACCAGTGGCGTATTCGGCAGTTTGAGCGGTGGTCTTAACGGTCGTCTTACCATTGAAAACCACATTGGCGGAACCTAAATCAGAGGCTTCGTCAACACCGGCCGATGACAAATAGATACCGATAGTGTTACCGGCATTGGACTGCGTGGTGACATTCGTCGTACCACCAAAGTTAACGACACCACCGTCATGTTCGCCTTCAATGCCGAACACATTGGCGGCGTTACTCGTCACGCCCGTACCCGTAACGGAAACATTCAATGCCGTATTGGCATCTGTCGTCACGCTTTGCGCAGAGTCAAACTGGAGACCGGATACTTTGTAATGGCTATCCCATTCGTCATACACGACAGGTTGTTCATCAACGGAGGATTGAGCGTTGATATTGACCTTATCGCCGGTAAAGTGCATCGCGCCGCCGTACTGAACACTGACGCCGGCAACTGAGCCGCTATCCGTTGAGGCGTTGAACTCCGTTTCAACAGAAGCGACGTTAACGGTTCCCCCTTGACCGAATTGTCCGACAGAAAGTGCCGCAGAGGATACGGAAGTCATCGAACCGTTTTGCGTTCGATTCTCAACACCGATCGTGACGGCATTACCGGTTAAATTGACTTCTCCACCATCCACTTTGATGGTATGAGCCGTGATAGGGGCACTAGCGGAGGGCTCGTTGTCGGTGACAACAAAATGGATGCTTTGATTGGAGATGGTTTGGGGATCGTTCGCAGAGGTGGCACTGTGGAGAGAGTAAAGAACAACATGCTCGTCGGTTGACGGATTGGCTTCGAACGTCGTTTGATTTGGCAACAGTTCAACGATTGATGTTGAGATTGACTCGTTTGTTTCATCAAACCAAGGCGAATTCGCTGCCATTGCGCCTCCGGAAGCCATTATCGTTGCTACAACAGCAGCCGTTGCCGCGGCTTTCTTACCGGTTTGACAGGCACTGGTCAGTTCGTTGACAACCATCACACAACCGCGCACACGGTTGAAAATCAATTTAAAAGTTTTGTTCATGACTCTGGTCCCCGAAATTTCTGATTGGAGAATGGCTTTTCCAGTATACCCCTCTGAAAAATTTACTATTAGTTACTTTCTGATGTGACCGAAAATAAGAGATATTACCGATTAGGTTGTTGCCAAATTTCTACACCCCCAATACCTGAATCAGAAAAAAAGCTTCTCAAATCAGCCGGATGACATCTGCGACCTCAGTCTCGATCCTTATGGAGTCTTTCACCGTCTGTCGCCGAACCGTCACCGGATAAAAGCGGCTTACACGGTTGGCTACAACACGTAATCCCACTTTTAGTCCTCACACCCCTAACAACAGTAAGTATCTCTCTGACGGGGCAGGTTGTTGAGAGGACATAACGCGACTTCCGATTCGGCCAAATAAACCGCGCCCGATCGATTCCCCGTTCAACAAGCTCCCCACTCCCGCCCGCGATGACGTAAGCGGAACGTCAGTCTTTGGTTGAGCCGCCTCCAACAACAACTAAAACATTCCGAGAAGGCTGACAACAGCGTGCCATTGTTTCGGAAGCGCATTCAGTTGAGTCACTCGAAAACCGAACGGTGCGTGTGCTCGGTCGTCAACCGACATTCTCTTTCACGTCAGTTCTTCGCAACGACCGGCACGCCGTGTTCGCAACGCCCCTTCGCACCGCGTTTAACTCTCCGAAGATAGAATAAGTGTGCTTTTCAAGATCAATTTTCTATGGAAAAGTGTATATTTTGGAAAGGGAAAATACAGTAAAAGTGTGCTTGCCATGCTCAAACGGAAAATCGAGGACACCATCCGCGCACACCTCATGCGCCGTGTGAACAAAATTTTGGTGATTGACGGCGCCCGTCAAATCGGCAAAACGACGAGCATTCGCAACGTTGGCCGAGAACTTTTCACGCACTTTGTTGAAATCAACCTCTTGGAAGACGCCAACGGCGAGCGGCTCTTTGAAAAAGCGCGTACGGTCAACGAGTTTTATTTTCGCTTGAGCCTAGTTGCGGGCTCTCGTCTCGGCACCAAAGACGACACACTGATCTTCCTGGACGAGATTCAAGCCTATCCTCACCTCTTGACTCTCCTGAAGTTTCTCAACACCGACAATCGATTCACTTACGTCGCGAGCGGCTCGTTATTGGGCGTCACATTGGCGCAAACATCCTCCATTCCGATGGGAAGCATGACGATCAAGCGGATGTTTCCGTTGGACTTCGAGGAATTTTTGTGGGCGCACGGCATCGGTGCCGATGCGATCGATGCCATCCACGATCAGTTTTTAAAAAGAGGATCTCTCGAAGAAGAATCGCACCGACGCATGATGGCGCTCTTCAAGCGCTATTTGGTGGTGGGCGGTTTGCCGGAAGTCGTCGACCGCTACATCACCAGCGTCAACGTTGTCGAAGTGCGCTCGCTCCAAAGCGAAATCCACGCCTACTATGCGGCCGACGCCGCCAAATACGATCGCGACAAGCGCCTCAAAATTCGACGCGTCTACGATCTTGTTCCCTCCCATTTGGCCAACAAGAAAAAACGCGTCGTACTCAAGGACATCGAAAACAAAACCGGCAGTCGGTTTTCGGACTATGAAGACGCCTTCGACTACTTGGTGAACGCAGGCATTGCGCTCGAGGTCAAAGCCATCTCCACGCCGACTTTTCCTTTGATCGAATCGACCGGCAAAAACTTGCTCAAGTTGTATCTCAACGACGTGGGTTTGTTGACGAACGTACTCTACCATCACAACGTTTTGCCGATTCTCGAGGACGTCAAGAGCGTGAATCTGGGGGCGGTCTACGAATCGGTCGTCGCACAAGAACTGGCCTGCCACGGTGTGCCTTTGCACTACTACGACAACAAGGCCAAAGGCGAAGTGGACTTTTTATTCGACGACTTCGATTCGCTCGGCGTCGTTCCGATTGAAGTGAAGTCCGGCAAAGACTACACCGTGCACAGTGCGCTCAACCACTTTGTTTCCAATGAAGATTACGGTGTCAAAACGGCATACGTACTCTCAAACGAGCGACTCGTGCGCACCAAAGGCAAGATCGTCTACATGCCGATTTACTACATCATGTTCTTCGGCCGAATGATGCGACCGATGATGAGCGATTTGCTCGCCTTCTGACAGGCGAGCACTCGCTAACGGTTGTCGTCTTAAGGCGCGTCCAACACGCTCCAACGCTCCTGATCGAGCGTTTCTTTGAGCATGTCCCACGGCGTGGGAAAGTCGCCCGAGAGCACCGCCCGCATGATTTGCTGCGAAAATCCCGAGCACAACACCATGCCCAGATCGTTCCGTCTTAAGGGCACCGTCTCCGAACGATTGCAAATGTTCCAGAAGACAACCTCAGGCATTTTCAGACCGATGGCCTCAAATTGCCGTTGGAAGTACTGAAACGTGCTTTCCAAGCCTCGATCGTCGGGCCCGAAGTCGTCAAACTCCATGTCCGAGAAAAAGACCAAAGCGGGAAGCTCGGCCTGCGTCGCGCCGCTCGTCTTGGCCAACTGCAACAATTGATTGAGCGCTCGGCCGATATCGGTGGTGTAGCCTTCGTATTGTTCGAGCTCGCTCAACTTCTCGTGCAACGTCGTTTTCGTACTCAAATCGTTGATGCGACAGTCGCTCGAAAAGCTCATGACCAAATTTTTAAAAGCCCCCGTATTGGATTGAGCCAAATAAAAGGCCAAACCGGTCGAGACATCGATGGCTTGAAGCGCGCCGACCTGCACGTACATCGAGCCGGAAACATCGCATACGGGCAAAACGTTGCGCGCCAACTCGAGCTTGGGCAACGCCTGCCACAAGAGCTCGAGCGCACGGCCATCATGCTCTTTGTCGTGTCGGCTCAAACGCACCTTGGCCATGATCTCGGGCGCCGTCAACGTATCGGCATGCATAGCGACCTCGCCTTTTTTCACGGCACTCAAAAACGCCTCGTAGCGCGCCTTGTCGTGTTCCAAAAACACCTGGGCATAACGCAACGACGCCTTGGAAGGCACGTGTTCGTAAACGATTTGATCCCATTGGCGGGCCGTGATCTTGCGTTCGACGACGTCGAGGTGGCGACGCAGCGCGGACAAGAGGCGTCGATAGCCCCGATTGTCCAAACCGAGCAATTGCATGTAACGGCGCGCACGGCGTCGCGTGAACGACGAAGACGTGGCGATCGACGGCATCCATTTGGCCAGCAACGAGACGGTGGCGGATGCGCCGTCACGATGCAACGCCGCGTCGTCCGCTCTCAGCTGAACGACCAAGGCCGCCTCAATTCGATCGCTTGCCGAACCGTCGCCGACAAGTTGAGCGATTTCGACCAAGTCGTCCCATCGGCCATAGCCTTGTCGTCCGATGACGTCGACGAGGCGTTCCGGATCGACGAGGCCGCGCAAAATCAACTCGGCGAGCATGGCGCGACCCAGCGAACGCTCGCCCATACCTTGGGCGATGTCGCGCACATAGAGCGCCAGACGCACGCCGTAGCCCTCGAGCGCCGTGCCTTGCGTGGCGTTCAGTGCGGCGCGATAGGCCGACAAAACGTCGTCGTCCCCTTTTTTGAGCAAGGCGTAACGCCCGGCGGCGTTTCGGTATCCGCCGGCGACCTGCGCACGGAAGGACGAGACCTCGTAAAAGAGTTTGACCCAGGGATTGTCAATGGTATCGGAGCTAAAGCTCAGGTCGCCGTTTTCCGTCAACGTCAGACGAGACGCGTCTTGCAAGGCGACAGCCAATTTGTTTTGTTCGTTCGACATAGCAGTGTCCTTATCAAACGTCGACGTCAAAACGCCGACGACATTAAAAAAATTCAAAAAAACGGGTTAATGCCGGAAGATAAGGTGCGCGTTGCGTCCTGTGATGACACAAGCGCATCGATCGTTAAAAACGATCGTAGGGTCGGAAGCGAGTCGACTATTCGGAAAAATGCCGACGACTCGAAGGCGAACGGATAGACAGGTGGCTGACGAAACCCCGCAACTCAAACGGCTTCGTCGTCAAGATAAAACAGAATGCGGTTTCTCAAAGCAAGTGGCGAGTATCCGAGAAATTGGCTGACGCATTCTTAGGGCATCGGGATTCGGGGAGTCGTCCCCGTCGCGCGTTGGTCACGAAACCGTCCCGATTCGGTTGATTGACATCGTAACGCACCAAACTTCAATTATTGATGCATTCGAACAAAGAAGCTGCTGAAATAAAAATCCGAACCGGCGCCAAAAGCGACGATTCGGATTGACAGGATGCATTTGGAACACGACCGGTAGGTTCCGGAAGTCCTTGCCGGTTATCGATAGGATCACATGGCTGAAGCATCCTTAGGAGAAGTCGGGACACAGGTGAGGACATCCCCCCAGTCTACATTGCAGTGCCAAACCGACTTTACGCTCAAGGCAACGCGTCAAAGCGAATGACCGACCTACCGACCGCGATCGGGCGTTGTCTTTTGCTCGGCAACGATTCTACGCGATGCCCCTCGAACCCTCAAGCGGCCGGCGTTATAATTTCTCTCAATACATCAAAAACTGAAGTCTCTTTCTCTCGGGGCAAATCCCCGACAAGGAGCGGATCGTGGCACGCGAACGCAACACTCTCGATCAAACGTTGGTCTATCTTGAAATTCTCAAACGCATTCCGCGGCGCAGTTCGGCGTCCACACAGGACATTAGAAACAGCCTTGCCTGCGCCGGAATCGACTTGCCGCTTCTGACGCTGCAACGTTACTTGAAAGTCTTAGCCGATTCCGACGTCGTTCCCGTGCGCTGCGACAAATCCTCCCGCCCCTACGGCTATCGGATGGATGCCGACGCCTCGCCTTATCTCTTTTCGAAGCTCTCACCGCAAGAAAGCTTGCTCTTGAAGCTGGCCAAAGAGCATCTACGGCACTTGCTGCCGGCACACGTCACGCGGGCGTTCGCCCCGCTTTTTGAATCCGCCGACGAGGCACTCGGACAACCGAGCAGCGGACGCAAGGAGCGTTCATGGTTGCACAAAGTCGCGGTCGTCGCCAACAGCCTGCCCCAGATTCCGCCAACCTTCAACATCCGCCTTTTCGAAGTCGTGACGACGGCGCTCTACGAAGACAAACAGCTCGTCGTGACCTACCAAAACAGCCGCAAAGAAGTCAAAACCCGCACCCTCTCGCCCTTGGGGCTCGTTCAACAGGACCGGCGACTTTATCTCGTGTGTCAATACGACGGCTACGACACGATTCGACATTTGGCGATGCACCGCATCAAAGACGCGCGAAGAATCGAAACGAACGCTGTTCGACCCAAGGGATTTGCGCTCAACACTTATATCGCCGAACGTCATTTCAATTATTCGGGCGACGCGTTACGCCCGATTCGCCTCGTCATGGAGTTCACGCAAGAAAAGCTTGCCGATTACGTGACCGAATCGCCTTTTACCCGTGAGCAACGCCTGACGCGTTTGCCCGACAGATCATTCCGACTTGAAGCGACGATCGAAGACAGTTTGATGCTGGACGCCTGGATTCACACGTGGCGAGAGCTGGGCGGGATCGTTCGAGTCGAGAAACGACCCGTTTGACTCGGCGTTTTCCCCTGGGAGAGATCGCCATGCTCGGCTCGGTCGGCAGGACGGTACCGTGCGACGACTGTCTTTGTCGCAACACGGAGGCATACTTTCCAAAACATGTTCCGGAGGCCATCGTGGGAGCCGTATTGAAACGCTATTTGGGAAAAGACGCTTCTCTCAAATGCCTCGACGATCGAGAGCGTGTTGCCCCTCATGAACAACCTATTGTCGGACGCTCGAGCGCCCTTCGAAACCTCCACGTGGCGCAATCGCTCCCTCTGGATCGAAAGGCCCGAAAATGACGGCTATGCCGTCAACCTCACGTTCGAGTACTTTGGCAAATATTCGCAACGTGTGGCATGGATGGAAAACGGCGAGGTATGAACGGACATGTTGCAACGCGTCGACACGCGGCATCATCGTGGCACCTACGAGCAACAGTGGCAGCGAACACGCCTGTGCTGATTTCGTTGGCTCTCGGCTCGAACGCGACCGGTTTTATAATCTTTGATACAAGCCCTGTTCAAGCGCCAAAAAGGAGTGCCATGGTTTTTTGTATCGCCGCGTTGCATGCCTTGTTTCCGATCCTCGGGGCGCTTTTAGGCGGTAAAAAAGGACTGTCCGTCGGCATCGTCCTCGGTCTTGTATCGGCCGTTTGTCTCGGCGCGATCGTTTTTACCGTTCCGGATCTGATCGGTCTGGGACTGGGCTGTCTCATCGCGCAACCGATTGCCGAGAAACTCCCGCAAGGCGGTCTGGGCAAAATCCTGCAATGGGCCGCATTCTCGCTCAAAATCGTCTGTTACGTTGTCTTTGGCGCGACGCTGGTCGGCGTCCTCGGCTACGTCGCCTGGACGTGTCTCAACGATTGGTTGACGACCGACACGCTCGAGGCGTCCAAACGTGAACTCAACGCGATCAGAGCCATGGCGATCGCTCCTCTCGAAGCCGGTTGCCGTCGCAACGATCCCGTCGCGTGTCGTCGACTGGGGATCAAGCGCATCCAAGAAACGAAGGACGTGTTGGACACCCGATCCATCGAAGCGTTTCGCAAGGGGTGTGAGCTAAATGACGGCGAAAGCTGTTCGCGTTACGCGAGCGTTTTCGAGTACCGTGATTTAACGACGAAAAAGCGCATCGATTTCGATTCCCGCGTCGCGGCGCTTTATCTCAAAGCCTGTCAATTGAAGAACGCGGGAGGTTGCGGAAAAATCGCTCGTTATCACGAAACGGGCCGCCCCGGTTTTGAACAATCGTTGCAAAAGGCGCTGCTCTATTTCGAATTGGCGCGCGACTACTCGCGAGCCCATTATTACGACGGCGACATTCGTCGCGTTCAGAAGAAAATCGACAATCCCTATCATTACGATCGGGACTAAACGAGACGGAGGTATGCCGTCGATACAGTAAGCGATCTGTAGAGCGTTTAGAGCGCAATCGACGGTGAAAGGCAAGTCGTCAAAACCCATTGCGGCGTCGTTTTGGCAACGGGCGGCTTTGAATTCGAGTAGGCGTCGCTCGCGAACCACACGATAAGACAAGACTTTCATCGGATCGGTCACTCGGGCAACACCGGCGACGGCATCCGCATGGCGCAAACTTTTCTGTACTTAACAGCAGTCGTCCGGTTCGTACAAAGTGAGCATCAGATCGACAGTCAACCAGTAATCGCCACCCGTGATCTCATCAAAAACGCCCCGTTCCCAGGACAAACACTCGCTCACCAGTCGCTCATAAGACTCGCTCTCCTTCGTTTGAGGATAGATTTCGAGAAACTTCTCCCAATCCATGTTCCCGTCGTTTCGCATGTTGAGCCATTCGTGAAATTCCGGCATTCTCGTCCAGCGTTTTCTCGGAGAGTTGCGTAGTTTTGCAATCAACTCTTGCCTTTCTCTCCAAGTCAAAACTCCGTCTTGATCAAGACGACGTAATTCACTGTATTCCAATACGCCGGCAAACGCCAGGTCCCGCCGGATGGCGTTTGCTTTCATTTGGTCTTGTTTCGTTTTATCGTCTTTCATGTGCTTTCTTTCGGACAAATTAAGTGCCTGACAGGCACAAATCCATTTCTCCTTCTAGAGCGACTATCCCCAAGTATCGGCAGCATGTGAGCGCAACACCGCCAGATCCTTCGGCATCGATTCTCGGCTCAATACAGCGAAGAAATTACGACTATTACTCATATAGGGTGGGATTTTGATCTCACTCTATATGAGTAATACCCCAACTTTTCAGGCTGCTCAACAGTCTTCGCACGAGCGATAACATCCGCATATTTCTTCTTGGTCAACTGCAAGAGCAGGTCTGCCTTCATGCGGCGGGCTGCGATACCTCGTCTGAACACGGACTTGATTACATTGCGTGCTGCAAGCGGGAGCGTATTGAACTCAGCTTGGAGCACATCATGGGCCTTCAACTGCTCGTCGTTCAGCTTTATCAAATACTTCATGTAGTCATCACGCGTCTTAAAAGCCTCGGGCTCGTAGTAGCCCCAGACCTCGGACAACGTGGCGCGTGCGAGGTATTTGTTCCCGCGATCCTGAATCTTCTTTTCGAGCTTCTGGTAGGCGTGGCTGATTTCAACAGCCGTGCACTGTTTTTTTTAACCTGTAAGGTGCTAGCTTCGCTCGAAATGTGGCTTACTCTCCTAGAAAACCAAACGATCCTCCTTAAACGTCGTCTTTGCTGATGAACCGCCCTATCCCCTTGAATTGATCTCCCCGATCGATCGATTCCGGCTCGGGCACCTCGTCAATATGACTGATCGCCAGCCCGTAGGCGACGAGCAGTCGATCGTAATCGCCGTCCTCGATCGGTATCGGCAATTTTCTCTGCAAGTCGGAAATCGGCCCTAGCAATCGAAATTCCGGAAATTCCAGCCAGTCACGATTTTTCATACGTTGATCCACATGGTGTAACGCCTCATGGTAGATTGAAGCTCTGGCTCCCCCGCCACACAACAAGATGGGCATATCCTTGACTTGCTGATGTGAGAGCGGTCCGTGACACGAGGCGTCGCATCGAGCTCGATAGACTTCGTTGTGGATCGACCGATACGTCATCATGTCGATGTGTTTGCCATTGTCATAAAGCTTGATCCCGCTAAAGTAATCGCTGAACCGAGCGGGTAACTCGACCGGTAACGAGACGCCGCACTGCCGATCGATGGCATCCAGCCATTCTCGCATCCGCCCCTTGTACTTGACGAACGCCGAATTTCGGAGTCCCTGCATGAGAATCGAGCGCAACCAACGCAGACGAATCAAGTGTACGTTGGTGGTGCCGAGTTGTTTGACGGACGCCGTGTAGGGCGTCACACTTTCCCGATACGATCGCGTCCCCTTCGTCAAGGCAAACGTTGCAACGTCCAACGTCCCCGATCCGACGTCGACCAAAGTATAGAACTCGTCTTCTCGATTAGGATGATTCTTGACAAAGCCGCACGCTTCGGCCTGTACTTCCGGCGTGACGCGCACGTACGGTGCGATCGCGAGTTGCTGAGGCGTCGTTCGTGCTATCGACTCGTTCACCTTGAGCAATGTCAGAGGCCCAGGTGTCTCGGCCAATTCCCATGCATACAGGAAGCACCGTTTCCACAGTTCGGTTCGCCCGTGTCCCTGACGTTCCGACGGACAGCCGACATTCACTTCCCACGCAATCGGCAGCCGTCCGTAGCGTCCGTCGGTACGCGTAAACAACCAGCTCCGGATATGACGGATCGCCAACGCCAAGAACCCCACGTACAGTGCGATCGCCTCCGACCGATCGGGCTGTTGCATGAGATCGAGCTTTAAGCGCGCACCAACCAAGCGTGCACTCGGGTTCAGCGTCAATTCGCCACGTTCGTTTTCGTAAAGCCGAGTGGGCAACAAGTACCCGTCGATACCACGAGCCTCGACGAACGGAACCGCCAACACGCCGACGCCCGGTTCCTGAACCACCGCCTTAACACTCGAGGTTCCCACGTCCAACCCCAAAACCAATTCCTGTTCGAACTGCTCATCTTCAAACAACGACGCAACACCGTCGTCGGGACTGACGAGCAACGAATGGCGCGTCTCCAACTCCATGGGAGGCAAGAGCAATTGGGCATGAGGTTCGAGCTGTCGGATTCCATGCGTGGTCGGTTTCTTCCAAACCAAATCAAAATCGATCGCACGGACGGAACCGTCTTGAAAAATTTCTCGCGTCGCTTTGACCGTCGGATCGTTCGGTTCACCGACGTCTTTCAGGTGACCAACGGAGAAATTCGTCGCGTTGATCGGCACACGGTTCGAACAAGGAGCGCGGCTCTCGATCAAGGACAAACCCGTGCGGGATTGTTCATCACGTCGTGCGCGCCCTATCGGTTCTCCCTCCCTTTTAAAGCGGCCTTTTTGTGCCGGTCCCTCGAGGCCTTTTCTTTTAACACCATCGGATTTCCGACGGGAATGGACGGATTTTCGATTCGAAGACGTCGAGCCGGACGGCGAAGTCGACCGAGGACGTCCGATGATTCCGCGTAGTGGAGCTAATGCCGTTTGCAACGCCCCCGCCAGCTTCTGTTTCTTCGATCCCATCTCAACACTCCATTCACTCGGCCTCGACGACGATCAACCCGCACCCAACAGACACGTCCGTCTGTTTTTCTTCCTGCATCGCTTTTTCCAGTTTGGCAATGCGCGTCATGATTTCGGCCTTTTGTTCCGCATATTTTTTGCGTGCCGCCACTTTCAAACCGGTGATGGAACCCTTTTCCGCATGAACGGACTGGTCCAACGATGCCAATCGATCCTGCAATTTTTGATCAACTTGCTCCAGCTGGCTTTGCGACTGCTTGATCTTAAACTGCACGTCGTCCAACGCCTGCGTTTTCATCTCACGTTGGAACCCATCGTAACGCTCGAACAAGGCTTCGACAATTTCATCGTCACGATCGAGCACCAAGTCGGCATCGTAACCATCTGGATTGACAAAAAGATCCTCGCCGTATCGAGCCGCTTTGTTGACCAACAGTTCGGCATCCTCGACGCACAGTGCCTCCCCTGTGTCCAACCGTCGAGCCTCGTACGCTAACACGGCGTTAGGACGCAACATGCCTTGGTTTTGATAGGACCAGAGCTTGACGCGAAAAACATAGGTCCCCGGGGCGGGCAACCCGTTTTTGAAGACTCGACCGTCAAGATACTTCGGACGGTAGCGGCAGGCTACGACCTGACATTCGACCAGTTTGTTCTTCTCCCGCCAATATCGGACGAACTGAATCAACGGATGGGTTTGCGTAACACGCTCGATATGATTGGGCTCGGGCGCATGCCTGTTCTCAAACCGCAGGCGCAACGTATCGTTGGTCAGAAGCCGCGTGGTGGCATTGCCTTGATCGTATTGTCGGAAAAAAAGCTCCATATCCGCACGTGCGTTCACCGATAGCGAGAATTCGTACAACCCGGAACCGACAGGCGTCTCCACCAACGTTGACCGACCGCTCTCACGCTGACAGTAATCGACCACATACTCCAACAAATCGTGCCCAAGGACATATCGCTCGAGCTCCTGAGCCGCCCGCACTTCTTCGTTCATGATTTCATACACGCGTGAGGCGGCCGCGGCCTCTTCTTTTTGCCCGGCAACATTCTCAATCACCAGCGCCGCTTGTTCGATGGCGCGCTCTTCTTCAGCCGGCGTCAGTTTTTGGGTGAAAATCACTTTTTCCAATTCACGGATCTGCTCGCCAAGCACTTTTTCGGCGACGCCAAGTGCCGCCTTGTAAATATTGAGCCGCTCCAAGAGGCGCTCATGGATACGCGATTCGACGGTATTGGCGTAGACGAAGTTGACGATGGTGATCTTGTCAGCCTTTTGTCCGATACGGTCGATACGGCCGATACGCTGTTCGATTCGAGCCGGATTCCATGGCAAATCGTAGTTGACCAAGCAACTGACAAATTGAAGGTCCAAACCTTCGGAAGCCACTTCGGAAGACAACAAAATGTCGAAGTCACCCCGTTTGAACGATTCGATGCGATCCAACCTCTCTTCTCTCGGAAGATCCCCATCCACTCGTCGCACTCGCATACCACAAGCCGAAAGGCGGCGCTCCAAATAGCGCAACGTTCCTTTGAAAAAGGAGAACAGCAACACGCGCTTGTCGCCGGTATCGGTTTCGTATTTACTTAAGAATTCGCGCAAGGTCGCAAATTTCGAGTCGACGCGCTCAAGATCCTCTCCGTCGGTAAAATCAGCCAACTCACCCGACAACATGTCGATCAGCGTCGTTTTGTCGTCCAATTCGTCTTGATACTCGATGCGTTCGGCTTCTTCGATATCCGGTTGGCTTTCCTCCTCAGTCCACCGTTTGTACGACGAAGACATACAGCTGGTCATTTGACGCTGAGCCATTGACTCCATAAAGCCCGTCGGAGTTTCGTACTTGGCGGCGTGACGACGAATCGTATTGGTCACAAGGTCGTAGTAGTCTTGCTCGACCTTGGACATCGACACCAAAACGGTCCTCGGATCACGTACAACGCGCTGCTCCAACACGTGACGCTTGAGCGTTCGCGTCATAATTTGCGACAACGGATTGAGGCGATTGAGTCGTTTGATCAGCGACAAACGAAAGGCGTGCGAGCGCAATTGTTCGGTTGTGACCGACTCATTGAGAAAACGATCGACCGGCTCTGTGTCGGCTCCGAACAAACAGCGCTTTTCCCGGAGGGCTTGCAACCCCGCCCGATAAGTCGACGAATCCGTTTCAGGCTCGTAGAGCTGCCCGATCAACGTCACCAACGGTTCATTCATGGCAATGATGGCGTTGATGTACTCGGGATAGGGAAACGCGTCTTGATCGAGTAACGAGAGCAAAGCGTGCAAGTTGTCCGTGCCGGTTTGTAAGGGCGTTGCGGACAAAAACACGGTGGCTCCCACGACGTCGCGCAATAGTCGAACGATGTCGTGTTGACCGGTATTAACATTTCGCAGATGGTGCGCCTCATCGACGATCATCATGTCGAAGATCTTATCGTCGTTGATTGTGTCCAAGAGGTCGGCAAGCTCGCCCGCCGCCGACGAACGGGGTTGGCCGCTCGAGACCGTCTTGTGCGCTCGGGGCGTTCGAATGCTTTGAAGACTGACAATGAAAGCACCCGAACGCGTTTCTCCGTCGGCAATGCGACTGACGACGCGCTTGAGTTCACGCGCGTTGACAATCATGGCGTCCACGTTGAATTTATCCGACAACTCGAATTGCCATTTCTCGCACAAGGAGGCCGGACACACCACCAACAAGCGTTGGTAGTGTTCGCGCATCACCATTTCGGTCCAAATCAACCCGGCCTCGATTGTTTTACCCAACCCCACTTCGTCGGCGATCAAAATCGCGTTGTTGAACGAATTCAAGTAGGTTAACAGCGGTTGAAACTGATAGGGGTAGAACTCGGTGTTGGTAATGTGGAGACTGTAGATGATGTTGTTTAAGCACCCGTTCAAGCGATGGTGCGTGATTGCGCCTTTGAGTTCTTGACTGGAAACGAATCGACATCGGGCTAACAGTTCGGCATCCGTGAGCTTTTCTTCCTGTGCCGGCTCCAACAGACGGACGGTGACATGCTCGAACGTACCATTGTTCCATTGAACTTTCTGTTTCGGCCGACTACCCACGTACAAAATATCAGCCTCGAGGATGGTTCCGACCATCGTCGGGTTGTTTTTACGTCTGACCAACGTTCCCGGACTGAAGAGCTCCATAACAACCACCTATCTGGCAAACCAATGAAATTATTATCCCAAATTTCAAATCGTTATAGGTGAGAATGGTACCGTTTAATATGATTTTTATATTAATACTGTTTGAATGGAACGACAAAAAGAGAAACTGCGACACAAAAACGGAATTTTGAATCTGCACTACACAGCCCGATTTAATTGAGCGAAGAGCTCACTGCAGCAGGCAAACAGCGTTTTAGCACCGAACTTTGCGGCGCCTGTTGCCATCATAGTACCGCTTCCAAACGATGATTTCGCGTTCGGCTTCGAGCCTTGAAAAACTCACGTTACACGACAAGCATTCTCTTTTGAACGTCACCCTGAATAATTTGGCGAGGACATTATCGCAACACTGTCCGACCTCGCTCATCCAGCACCGAAAGCCGAACCGTTAACAACGTGTGAACCAAGTTGCTGCATAGCTGACTGCCCTGATCGCTGTGGCAAATACAACATGGCTTCGGATTCTGACCCTGACGCGCTATCTCCAGAGTATTGACAACCAAATCAGCGGTCATGCGCTTGGAAACGTAATAGCCAACCAAGCGAAGGACTTCAAATCGATAACGCTTGGCAAGTAAAGTGCTCCCTTATCGGTCTGAATATGCGTGAAATCGCCGTATCAAGCCTCGTTTGGCCCGAAATTATCAAATTCACGGTTCAGCAGGCTTGGAAATCGCAGATCTTCACTGGACCAGACCCATACCCTGCTATTTCACATCGATCAATCAACCAATCATTAATTCTACGTCTTCGAACATTGCCACATCTTCACACAAGCCAGAGACTAAAAGCGGGCTTTTAATGTTGATTTTTTCCAATTCTTCCATCACTCGTCGATATAGATCCCCTTGTACCTGATTTACCCCAGCCTTTGATTCAGGATAAATATTATGGTCATGGAGCTCTCTAAAAATTCGGTCCATCGCCAGACCTGGATTACGGAAAAACTCACCGCCTCGAACACGAATGAACTTCCACCCGTTACGTTCCAAAATGGTCTGACGCTCCATGTCATACTGGATTTGCTGAGGTGACGAATGGTACCGCTCGCCGTCACACTCGATCGCAACTCGATTGAGCCCCTGACTAATTACCATATCAATAAAGTAACTACCGACCTGATATTGTTGTTGTATCTGGTGTTGACCATAACCATATTCTGCCAACGCCTTAGCCACTCGAACCTCAAAGACCGAATCTGCCTTAGTCTCGATTTCTTCTTGTCTCGCGTCCAGATCCTCTCGTGCATAAGCAATCAACCTGCGTCGCAGATCAGCATGTTTCAATTGCTCATCGGGATCAAACGAGTGAATGATCCACAATTGATCCTTCGCACGAGAAACCGCAACGTTGTAGCGCTTTTTCATAGCATCGTCGACTCCATCACCCTCGAGTCTTAAAACTTCGCCATCTGGACAAGAATCCACTAATGACAAGAAAATGACATCTCTCTCATCGCCCTGGAAGTCACCCGAAAGACCACAGCGCAACTTATAAAGATCAATCTCATCGGGTGTAAACAATTGGCCAATTTTTGAATTAATTAAGCCAACCTGGCCGCCACGCCCAGAAGATCCACTACGCATCACGACAATACCAAAAGACTTGCCTTTGTATTCCGGCTGTACAACACAAGCCTTGATCAGACGAACAATCGTCTCTGCTTCTACTTCATTAGTATCGCGGTAGGAACGCACCCCATCAACACGGTAAGGAATCATGGCTGGCAAAAGTTCAGTCGAAGCCGCGGGACGAAGCGGTTTTATTTCATTGTTGTAGGACAACTGATTTGAAAAACCGATAATCTTAGGCACACATCGGAAATGCTCTTTGAGCATCAAAGGTGTAAAAGCAACTTGTGCAATATCGTACAACGACGTGTTCGGCTGATACTGTTGTGGCGAAACAACCTTATGGATTAAATATCGGTTTTTCAATGTCTCGAACATTTCCTGCTTAACTCCGATACTCATTGGACTAACCTGACGATCATCGCCTACCACAACAATCTTCTTCCCCAGAAACAGGATGGGCAAGGCTGTTAAATCCGCTTGGCTCGCTTCGTCAACAATCACGACATCGAATGTATCGGTAACGTTAAAATTGGTAATGGCTCGCTCTAGAGGCATGATCCAAATCGGTACAGCAGGTTGACATTGGGGCATCAACTCTTTAGCTTGTTGACGCCACATCTCTGCTCGTTTTCCCGTGCCTTTCCCAATCTTGCTCATATAATAGCGCCACAGGCGCAGATCACTCAGAATTTTCGGGCGCGTCTGAATACGCTCGTACAATCTGAACCAGGCACGCTTAGCTACAAGATCCGCTGTCAGTTCCCTCAATTGTTGACTGCAACGGACAGCATTACTTTGCAATTCATCGTAGTTCACATTCAAATACTCATTGAACTTGGAGTTGAGGCATCTCCAATTCCATGCAGCCATCAAATTTACTGGTACGGTGCGATGCTCTGTCGAGTGCAATACGGCTTCCGCCCACATCGGATACGAAACCTCAAGTGTCTGGAACAATTCCTTGAAGCGGGATATCTGTATTGAAAGACCTTTAAGCCGTTGGATCTCTTTGGCATCATCCATGTATGTCGTATCATCCCGGTCAATAGAGATCAACAGCTGCCGGGCGATTACGGAACCACGATCCATTAATTCCTTCAAAACCGTGTGATCGGTCTTGACTCGATTTGCGACTACGTCAATCCGATAATTGCGTAGGTAGGCATCCAAACAAGGGATAACGAACTCTGTCAGATTTTTGACTATCACCTGATATCGTTCATTCGGATCCAATATATGGGCTAGTTCACATTGGAACAAATCCTTTGACGTCAACCCAAACGATGTAAGTTTTTCCAACAAAGGACAAACAACCTCGCTATACCAATCAAACGCTTTAATAAAACGTTCACGGTAAGAGCGGTGAAATCCTACCTCATCGACGAAGTCAATCAATGAGGATAGTTCACCTTTGAGGTTGCGTTTCCAAAAACTGAAAAACCTTTCCCTTGCTTGTGCGCTTCTTACAAAGCACATAGCCAACTCAAGTTGTTGGGGGTTACTCGGAACGGAACCATTAATACTGACGAGTTTTAGGTTTTCACAGTGAGCTTTATTAAAGGCTCTTTGGAGGAACGACGGTTGCCCATTCAAACCTTTCGTTATAAAGAATTCCAGAGACTCTTGAATTCGACCTATGTCAGAGTTCGGGGCAAAAACCACTTCATCACCTACGGCTTGCGTCAAAGCTGCCATCGTCTTCTCATAGCTATCTTGTGCCAACTGAAGCAACTTGGTCCATACGGGACGAGCGCACTCCGAGTCTTGCCCCTGAACACGTAGATACAACTCTGCCTTCCCGTTCGGCTCCGTCTGTTTTAACGCTCCGACTAATTCTTCCAACGCTTCTATATCCGATTCAAGCAAACTTGCTGGAAGCTGTAACTGTCGCCCTTGCAACGAGCATTCAACTACGTCCTCCAAAATGTTTCGTGTCGCTTGTGCCTGAATGCCCCCCTCATCTTGGCTGAGTTGTTTCAGACGAACTACATCCAATTTAACTTGCCGCGGGTCGCGCAAGCCTTCCAATTCCGAAAGGAATTGAAACTCTTTGATCTCATAACATTGCAGCTGCGAACGAAGCTCATACATTTCCCGAAGGCAATCCCAATCAAATGGCAGACATTCGTTAAGTTTTGCTGTATCGGGAATAACTTGAGACAAATGTTCATTTTCTCGCAACCAAACCGCCAACTCCTTGAGTGTGTAGGAACGCCCCTCATGAACAATCGTCTTCAACTCGTCAAATCGAATGGCTGCTAATTTTTTTCTTGTATCCAACAAACGAGCTTGAAGATCTGATCGCTGTACCTCCATCGAGCGAATCTCATTTTTCAACCTCGTCGGCTGAATTTCTTCCAAACGGCTTGAGAGTTGACTGATCGTTGCTTCCAGATCCCCCTTATCATCCGTCAAACTCACACACAACGGTTGGATGGGCTCAGGTAGTTTGGATTTCAAAACAGTCAGCGCCTGACTGGTTTGACTACTCACTAGCACACTCTTACCCTGCGATAAAAAATGGCCCAGCAAGTTGGCAATCGTATGAGTCTTACCGGTTCCGGGAGGCCCCTGAACCAAAACACCGTCATGTCGTTCAAGTTCTTGCGCAATCCGTAACTGTTCTCGGTTTGAGGGCTTTGCCATCAAGATCTGTGGATCCTCTCCTCCAACCGCCGCCAAAGAGTCTTCCAACGTAGGCTCTGTGTAGTCAATTGGGGGAAGAGGGTCGGATTGGCCGCAAATGATGCCAAGCAAATGCTTTGGCACACTAACCGAATTGTCGTCAATCGCGCGGACAATCTGATCGACGGCCTGTTTCATTCCAGTCGGACGATTTTTGACGAAAAGAACGAGATCCTCTAAAAAATGATATGAAACCGACTGAGTAAACCTTCCTGCCTCCCTTTTATCCGAAATAAAACGAGCATCAATACTGGAAGTCGCAACAAACGATTTAAACGCGTTCCTAAATTCCTCGCTCAGACACAGAGGATCAAACTCAGATCCGCTTAAATAGTCAGCGATAACGGAAGCGCGAGAAAGATCAAACTCTCCATGCGTGCTGGCGAGCAATTCCGTATCGAATACGGGCTTTTCGTTTTCATCCAACAAAAGACTGATGACAGGACGCACGTCATCTTGCCCCTTTGTTTCGGCTCGAACGAGTCTTACGCGCTGATATACAACAGGGTGATTCGCATTCTCATGGTCGTCATCCGAGATGACAGTTAAGCAACCTAAGGCCATCATCGTCCGATAATTATTTGCCTCTAGCTGCTGATATTGAAGTAGCAACTCATGAAAAAGAGCATGGTTCGCCCTGACTTCTCGAAGCCTCTTTTGCCACACGTGCCAAGACTGGAGCCATGTTCCAAACACCTGGACTCTTTCCGGATCGTCCTCAAACTTTTCGCCGGCATCTTCTTGCAGATGCTCACCGTTAACTGAAGGCTCTAGTGACTGGCGAACTCGGGGCTCCTCCAACCCATTCTGCCACCCTGGAAGCAACCAAGGTACGAGCAAATTCGGAGCCGTGATAGGCTCGACATCGTTTAAAAATTCGATTCGAAAAATTTCATTGAAATTCGAGTCATTCGACCCTGCTTCCAATCTTGACCTTACTTGAACCCCCGGGGTTCCAGAGATAGCGGAAAATGACTTATGCCAGTGCTCATTACGAATATGCGTAATAACCCGACTACGCAAAACTGAAAACTCACGGACAAATTCAAACAATGACTTGACATTTTGCTTTTGTACTTCAGGCGTGTTCGACATAAAACTATCACTTTCATCGATTGCATGACCCTTCACATGTCTCGATCATATGCGTCAGCTTAGAAAACAGAAAACCTTTCGATTTTTATATTCATTTGATCAAAAGATTCGTAGATGTTTTACAACTATTCTTAGAAGGACTACCGAAATCACAGTGAAGAGGCCCTCGGAATCACAGAACAGCCTCTATATCCTAAAATCGTTATAGAGTTATGTTATGACCCAATGTCAGGCGTGGTGAGAAAGTGCACCTCCTTCCTTCCGGTGCATTTTATCGCCGCTCCTAACATCTTATCATTGCTTAAAAAGTTATAAAATGGCATCAACTAGTTCTCTATTGAGAGCTCTTTGTATTTGAATCTAAGATTCTTACTCCATCATAAGGCATGCATATGAACCAAAAAAACTCAGTATTAGCTGTTGTAGCAGAAAAAGCTTATGATGACATAATTCACCCAGTGGCAAAGCCTACAGGTCAAATTCTTTCCTTACTCCCTCAAGCAATATATTCTAAGTTAGTTCCTCTACGGGAGTGGATTGCTATACAGGAGCATAATTTCGACAAAACTCTAAAATTATTATCAGAGAAAATGTCGAACGTCCCACCGGAGTCAATTGTATCGCCGGAACCCTATGTTGCTGTTCCTGCGTTACAAAACCTTAGCTATTGCATGGATAGAACCGAGTTGCGTGAAATGTACGCAAATTTGCTAGCCCATTCAATGACTGATATTCAAAAAGCTGGAGTGCATCCAGGCTTCGTTGAAATTATCAAGCAACTCAGCCCTGATGAAGCAAAAATTCTTCGTAACATGGCAAATGATATTATTCCTACAATCACCCTAAGATATGAGACGGACGAAGGTGGCGGGATAGATTTCATTAAACACTTTTCTGATATCGGAGAAAAATCTCAATGTGACACTCCTTACGAAACCAATAAGTGCTTTGATAATTTAGTTCGGTTAGGATTAATAGAAAAATCTGAATTACAGTCTTTGACGAATAAAACTTTCTACGAAGAACTAAAGCAACATCCTTTCATACAGCGTTACTCGGATCCTTCAATTTTGAAAGACACTTCATACACAAAAGT
>JAGBZO010000030.1 GCA_017628205.1 Duodenibacillus sp. | reverse complement strand
TGCCGTCCAAATCGAAAATAACCGCCTTTTTGTTTGAAAACATCCTGGACACCTTTTTACGACCGAATCATTTTAAGCGATCCATTCGTTGTAATCGTAAGACTTCCTATCTACAATTCCTGATCAACCACGCATTCAACGGATAAAGGACGGGCACATGGATCCGGAAAAATTCAAAAAATTCGGCGGTCTTCTCATTAAGATTATTATGGCCGCCGCACTGATCAACATCATGTGGAACGTGATCGTAGCGCAGCACTCTTATTTCTCTTAAGTTGCGGGAACTTTTGGACAAATATTCCACCGCTCTGATAAAATTGCCCTCCCGCATGTTTCGGAGGTGTGGCAGAGCGGTTTAATGCAACGGTCTTGAAAACCGTCGGTGGTTAATAGCCATCCGTGAGTTCGAATCTCACCGCCTCCGCCATAGGACTTTTTTACAAAGTCCTTTTTTTGTCTCAATTTAAGGGTGGCAATCGTCGCAATGATCTAATGTCACCTTTTTGACACCATTGCCCGCGCATTGTCTCCTTTAATCGGGTAAACAGCATTTTTATCTTTCAGCATTTGGTTCCAGTGCGCATCCGAGCGTATAGTGCACAGCAAAGGAGACGGCCATGCCAATGAAAATAAAATTGTTGTGCTTCGTGTGTGTTATCGCTTTCTGTACCGCTGTGATAATGCTCGCTAGATTTTTAGGTTTAAACGAAAATCAAACTTATTGCTTCACGTTCGGCGCCTATATGGTCGCCTTCGGCGTTTTGGGGATTAAAACGCAATCCGGAAGGGCTGTCGAAAAACAATTGGCGTCCGTTATCATTTGGCTCGGTGTCATCGCCTTTGCCGCAATTCCATTCCTCTAACCACCTCAATCCCGCATAGTGAAGGTTTGATGCATGCCGCGACGCTTTCGAAAAGGTCGCGGCCATTGTTTTTTGGGTAAAGCTCGAGTCGCAACGGACTCGATGCCGATCGGGTCGTTAATTCTCGCCCTGGGAACCCTTTTTTAAAAGTACCAATCCCGAAACATCGACACCCGATGCGTTTTTTAAAACGTCTCTTTCGTCCCTCTCATTTCACCATAGTCAACTCAGAGGCGCGATAGCGCAATTTCAGTAAATTCTTCATCCATCCGACGTCGTACGAGGCCCCGTAACTCCGCGTCTCGATCCATGTACTTGCACGACCGAACGGCTCCTCTATCGATCTAAGCGGTGTCAAGGCGACGCTTGCGTTTTGTCCAAAAAAACCGACAGTTTTGCGTTTTTTTGACGAAAGGCTCGCATTGCTCTGAAATACAATTGAAAATGCGTCTTCTCTATATTATCTTTTTTAGGATAAACCTCTTAGGCTTTTTCCCTATAGCATCGAGGTTCGATAGTTTCATTCTCGAGGCCAACAAAACGTCCGACACGATGTGTTCGCCTCCTCAAGCTGCATAAAGGAAATCAAAATGACCCAAAAGAAAAAGATCGGTATCATCGCCGGCTTTCATACGCCGACCGCCGCTGCATTGAAGGCCCACGTTCTGGCTATGGGTGATGAAAACGTCGAAATCCTGACGAGCGAAACCGATTTCACCACCTGTGAAGATCCCGTTTTCGCCTTGAGCGATCGCAAGATTTTTGTTTTTAACGAAGCCGAACTCTTGGCAGAAATGGGTGCCGATTTGATTTTGGTTCCGGACGTTGTCGCCGCCGGCTTCATTAAGGAAGTACAAACCGAAATTCAAACCAAGCTCCTGACGGTTCCGGCCGACATCGAAGGTGAAATCACCGACGATCATCTGAAGGCATTGGCTGAGGAAGCGCTCAAGGCCTGCACCTGCAAGTTGCCCAAGCCCTTCAAGTTGGGCCTGATCGGCGGTCTTGGACCGGCCGCGACCGTCGATCTCTACGACAAGATCGTCAAGGCCACGCCCGCCGCCAACGACCAGGAGCACTTCAAGGTCGTAATCGAACAGAACCCGCAGATCCCCGACCGCACGGCCTGTCTGCTTGACGGCGGTGCCGATCCGACGCTCGCCATGTACAACGCCGCCAAGCGTCTGCAAAAAGACGGTTGCGACGCCATCTTGATTCCCTGCAACACCGCCCACGCTTTCCTGCCTCGCTTGTTGCGTGGCTTGGACGTGCCGTTCATCGACATGCAGCAAACCATGCTCGATGAAATTCAGGCCAAGTTCGGCAAGGATGCCCGCGTCGGCTTGATGGCTACCTCCGGTACCGTCCGCTCCGGCATCTACAGTCAGAAGGCTCAGGCCATGAACATGCAGATGTTTACTCCCGATCCTGAATTCCAGGAACGCGTCATGGCAGCTATCTACGGTCCCAAGGGCGCCAAGGCCGGTTACACCGACGGCGTTTGCTACGATGATCTGTATGCCGCCGCCGAACACTTGGTGACGAAATACGATTGCAACGTGCTGATCCTCGGTTGTACGGAACTGCCGTTGATTTTCCAAGAATGCGATGACTTCGCATGCGGCGGCAAGACCATTGCCATCGTCGACCCGACTGCCACGTTGGCTCGCAAGGCCGTTGAAGTGGCCGTCAAAACCAATCAGGAACGTGGTACCCGCTAATCCACGTCGCTAGGTTGACTTCTCTCAAGGGGCTTTTTAGAGCCCCTTGTTTTTTGCGCCCTGTGTGAGGAATTGTTCTTATCCCCCGCCTGATTCTCAAGGTCAAACACTCCAGAATCAATGACCTTAACTGGTCTACTTTACGGGGTAGAGTTCATTGTGGTGGGGAATCCTATGCCGCACAGAGGATCTCGTGAATCTCAACAAAATCCCACTCGTTCAGGTTCACGTTGAGGCCGTGAGCGTTCAACCTTTGCTTGATGGCGGCAACCTACTTGTCGAACCACTTGCGGAAGGGAGAGAGCGGATCGACCGACGCCGCTTCTTCGACAAGGTAAGCCATACATTCTTCGGCCGCTTCCATCGGAACCGGATCGCTCATCGAGTCAATTTCGCCCGCGTCAAAGAGACATTGCTTGACACGGATCGCCAACGCGTTGCCTTGTGCCACGCCGTTGTTCACCATGTTGCGAGCCATCTTCATCTGCGTTTCAAGTTTCAGCGGATTCTTGGTATACGCAGAGTGAACCCCCAACTCATGCAGGAACACGGGCTTTGCCGTCTCGTCCGTCAGCGCATCGGCAATCAAGTAGACCTTGCCAGTGCGAGGATCGTAAAGACCTTGAATGTTGCCGTTGTCCGAGCGCTTGATGACAACTCGCTTTCGCATTTCTGATGTATAATCTGCATCAATGTATTCGCCCTTAAGCGCTTGTGGCGGTCGAAGTCCTTCGGCGTTATAGTTCGACGACGTGCTGTTATAGGGTGAGGAGGCCGATGCCTCATTTTCGGGAGCTTGTAGCGCGCCCGATAGCGATACATAGTCATCGCCCCATCGATAAGAGGGGTTTCTGACGGGCGTGTTCGTAATTACTTCGTACACGCCTTTTTCATAACTATATCCGGCTACAACGCCTTCATTAAGGCTCGGCGAATAGAAAACGTAACGCACATTAGCCATGGCTTCGTTTTGACGATACAGTCTCGTTGCCGATTTCAATACATCTCTAACAGAACGAAGACCAGACTCCGTCTTGTTTTCTAAATCCGGATAGTGATCTCGACTAGAATCCTTGATCGCATTTAAGGTAAGGTGACGTGCTCCGCCCGTTCCCGCCTTTCTTCCCTCAGGAACAACGATGTCTCCGTTATAGAAGCCGTCCTGTTCCTTCTTAATGCGAACCGTACCTACTTTGCCAACTACATTACTGTCAACGGCGACAATGTCATATACAACATTGCGAGTCGCTTTGTTCTGCTTCGACGGCTTCACTCCTTCGATCTGACACCGAATCTCTTCAGGCAAATCATCGACAGACTGCACGACTTCAACTTCGCCGTTGTCGCGTAATTGCGTGAACGCGTCGCCGACGTCTCTCTGCCGAGCTTTATCAAGCAGAAACACTGCGTCTCTACTAACGCAATGCACTCGGCTCAGCGTTTCTCGACGTGACTATCGGACGCGACGGCTCCCGAGTCGGGCAACTCCAGACCATATTTCGTTCGGTACAGATCCCGAACCCGTTCAGTCAAGGAGCGAATGTGTTTGCCCGCCTCTTCATTAAGCCATTGGGCGAACAAGCGAACGCGTTTCAAGCGCCAACTCGATGGATTGACGACGGTTGTCAAAGGTAGCGGATCGCGATACCAACCGGGCAAAATCGGGACCAATTGCCCGGAAAGCACCGCTTCGAAACATTGATTGATCGGCAAATCGGTCGCTACGCCGTGTCCTTCGATGGTGGCCTGCAAAATCGACAGCGATCCCGAGAAAAAGGTCTCCACCGCACCCTTTACGGGTTCGATTCGGTCTCCCTTTCTTAACGAACGGGTTTGAGAACGGGTGGGACCGTTATAAAAAAAGACCGTATGCCGTTCCAGATCTTTTGGTTCCATCGGCATGCCGTGTGCGGCAATATAAGCGGGACTGGCCAATGGCAAGTAATAGTTAAACGCACGAAACAGCGTGATAACCCCCTCAGCCGAGAAAATGCCTGTTTGCCCAGCCAAATCGCAACGCTTTTTACGCACATCGTCAACCGACAGTCCGGTTTGAATTTGAAAGACAACCTCCGGATACAACGCATTGAATCGACTCAAGTGTTGCGGCAGCTCCACCACCGAGTACCCCATCGACACGGACAAGTTGATCAAGCCGTTCAACCCCATGGAGTCTTCTCGCAAATCATTGAGGAACTCTTCATGCAAGGCGATGGTCTCGCGCAGTTTCTCAGTGGCGATACCTCCTATGCGAGTCAATCGTTTTGGACGGGAACCGGGTTCGAACAAGTTGTGACCGATCGATTTTTCAAGCCCGGTGACGGTTCGGCTCAGCGTTGACACCTCTATTCCAAGCTCCGCCGCCACCTCACTCAAGTTTCCCGTTTCCGCAACGCGAAGGAAAAGTTTCCACGCATTCAAGTCGTACGAACGATTCATAAATGCAAAATATCATAATAAAAACAATACCAATAGCTCTGCTGTCAGGCTGAGACTTCCTTTTCTCATTTTGCATTTTTTGCAAAGTTCTTTCCACTTTTGCCTTGGCGGGCTGTTGTAAAAAGGCAAATAATGAGATGCGGTGCTTCAGCTTTTTTCTAGCTTTTCCCATCTATTTTCAGGAGAGCGACATGTTGGAATTTCTTCCTTGGTTTGCCGTCTTGGTGATTCTGTGCGTCGGTTGGATGATTATTAAACGCTATCCGGCCACGATCGTTTTATTTGTGGCCGGGTTTGCCATGGTCGCCTTCTCCATGCTGTGCGGTGCCGGCGGCATCTTCCCCAAGGGCGTCAAACCCACTGGCAACGCTCTGTTCGACATCTTTGAAATCTTCCGTTCGATCCTGAGCAAGCAAACGTCCGGCGTCGGCATGGTACTGATGGTTGCGGGTGGCTATGCCGGGTACATGGATAAAATCGGCGCGGCGCGCCGTTTGGCTACGGCCGTGATCAGTCCTCTCAAGGGCATCTCCGCACCTTACGTCGTGATGACCGTCGGTTTCTTGATCGGCTCGTTGCTCTTCATGGTGATCGGCTCGGCGGCCGGTTTGGCCATGTTGTTGTTGGTCATGCTCTTTCCGATTTTGCGCGCCGCAGGTGTCACCACCCCCGCCGCTGCCGCGGTCATTGCCTGTACCGCTGCCTTCCCGATGACGCCCTCGGGCGGCATTACGAATTTATGCGCCGGCTACTCCAACTTGGATCCGGTCGTTTACTTCGTGAACTACCAGTTGATGATTTCGGCACCATCCCTGCTCTTTTGCTGCGTGTGCCAGTATTTCACTCAACGCTACTATGACCGCAAGGACGCTGCCACGCTCGTCAACAACGACACGACGGCCACTTTGGAAGCCGGTCGAGACGTACCGCTTTATTACGCTCTCATGCCGCTCGCTCCGGTCGTCATCATGATCGTGTTCAGCCCGTTCTGCATCAAGGGCGTCAAGTTGAACGTCGTCACGGCTTTGTTGCTTTGCTGGGCCGTTTGCGCCTTGATTGAAGTGATTCGTCAGCGCAGTCTCATGTCGCCCTTCAAGGACGCCACTCAACTCTTCAAGTCGATGGGCGGAATGTTCGCCTCCGTCGTCGCCTTGGTGGTTTGCGCCGAATTCTTCGCAACCGGCTTGAAGGTGACCGGCTTGATCGCCAACATGATCGCCACCGCCAAAACGGCGGGCTTCGGTTACTCCGGTATGGTCGGCGTCTTTACGGGCGTCGTAGGCTTCGTAACAGGCTTGACGGGTAGCGGCGTGGCCGCCATGACCGCCTTTGCCGCGATCGGCGCCGACGTAGCCAACGGTTTGGGCGGCTCCGTCCCCGGTCTGCAACACATGATCCACCTGGCCTCCTGCGCCTTCCGTCCGATGTCTCCCGTTGCCGGGGTCGTCATCGCCGTCGCCGGTGCCGTTGGCATGAGTCCTTTCGCACTCGTTCGCCGTACGTGGTTCCCGATGTTGGCTTCAACGCTCTTTGCCTTCATGTTGACGATGGCCATCTACTAATCACTCGGGAGTAAACAATGAAAGAACTTCATCAATATCGGCGAGATCGATTCTTTTGGCTGGCGCAGATCAACAAGGCCTCATTGGTAATCAACACCCGTGAAAAGCTGCTGGATCCGAAACTGGCTCAGTCTATTTCCCGCGCCTTGGAAAAAGTCATTGACGACGCCGCTCAACCCGGCGCCGACCGACCGATACTCGTCATCAAGTTCGAGCCGAAGTTGATCGCCGCCGGCGGTATCGACGTCACCAAATTGCATGTCGGTCGTTCCAGTCAGGACATGCACGGCACGTACACGGCCGCCACGTTGCGCGACGGCCTGCTCGACATAGCCGAAGTATTGAACGCCGCGCGTCAAAGCCTCTTGGACTTGGCCGATAGAAACCGCGAAACCTACGTCACGAACTATACGAACGGCGTTCCGGCGCAACCGAACAAGTATGCGCATTACCTTCTGGGCTTTGCCGAAGCCTTCGCCCGAGACGCCGAGCGACTTCGTCAATGTTACGAACGCATCGACCGTTGCCCCATGGGGTCGACGGTACTGAACGGCACCAGTTGGCCGTTGCCGCGTCAACCGATGGCCGAATTCTTGGGATTTGAGGCGATCGCCGAGAACGCGTTCGGCGCCGTTCAAATCTCAAGCATTGAAAACCCGATCGATGTCGCGAACTGCATTAACGAGATTGCGCTTCACGTCGGCATGTTCATCCAGGACATCATCGCGCAATACGGTCAATCCAACCCCTGGATTCTTCTTCAAGAAGGCGGAGACAACACTTACGTCTCGTCGGCCATGCCACAGAAGAAAAATCCGGGCATTCTCAATTCCACGCGACGCGACTGCTCGAGTACTTTGAGTTTGGCTATGGGCACCATCTTGCGCACTCACAACACGACGACCGGCATGACCGACGGTAGAAGCCTCGACGACAACGTCGTTCTGGTTGAATCGTGCGTCAAAGCGCTGGTCAACTTCAATAAGATCATCAACGCGCTCGTCGTGAACAAGGCTCGGGCACTTGAGGAACTCAACAGCGATTGGACGAGTTCTCAGGAAGTTGCCGATCGTCTGATGAAGAACTACGGTCTGGCATTCCGCATCGGCCACCACTTTGCTTCGGCCATGGTCTCTCACGCCAAGCGCGAAGGCCTGACCCCGTTGACCTTCCCCTATGAAACCGCTTGTCGTCTGTACACTGAGACAACATTGAAAGAAGGGGGTGACACGACGTTCCCTATGTCGGAAGACGAATTCAGAGCCTGCCTCGATCCTGTTTCCATCGTGGAAAATCGACGAACGCAAGGCGGTCCGCAGGCGTGTGAAGTCGAGCGAATGTTCGTCGTCGAATCAGACAAACTATTGCGCGACCGAGATTGGACGCTGGATAGGTTAAATCGTATTGAGAGCGCTTTGGCCCGTCTCGACGGAGAATTTGCCCGACTGGTTTAGCAACGACACCTTTTGATTCGGAGTGGGAGATCCTCTCGAGATGCCGCTCCACCCCATTGTTGTGTACGCTTCTTTTTGTCACCGTCGGGAGGTCGGTCGCTTAGCGATGACGGCAACTGGCTTCACGACGCGAGGCGCCCTCATCGCATGCGTTTCTCCTCTAAGGTAGAACTTTGACAGTCCAAAAAAGTTCTACCTTAAAATTTTTGCGCTTCAGGGATACGCATAGATACGCAAAAGCCCTGAAATCTCTTGAGAAATCAGGGCTTTCGGATATGTATGGGTGGTGCGGAAGGCCGGACTCGAACCGGCACACCTATTACGGCGACAGGACCTAAACCTGTTGCGTCTACCAATTT
>JAGBZO010000029.1 GCA_017628205.1 Duodenibacillus sp. | reverse complement strand
TGACCCTACAAACAGCAGTTCGGGGAGAATGCAGGCTCTGGCACGGGAATCCGAGGGTCTCCGTGTGAAACCGCGTTCGGTGAACCGAAAAGAAAACGTCAAATCTTCGTTGACTAGATTTGAGTAGGTTTTTCATAACGGTCTTTTTATATTGACTAGACGGCGCCGACGCAAGCGATGACTCCTTGCGTTTACGGCGTTGGATTTTTATCTCACTCGCTAGCGAGAGTCCCCTTAAAACGCAGGTTCAAATCCGCATCTCGAGCCATGAGGAAGTAAAATAATTCTTTGTGTTCGTCGACTCTGGCGACACCGAGAAATCAACAGAATAAAATCAAGAAAAGGTGACCTTATGACCGGTCCGATCAACAACACGACCTATCATGAACTCAATGTCGATTTGCTCCAAGGTAAGAACCGCATTGGTGAAACCGCACGCCAAGTCGACACGCAATATCGTCAGGAAACGGCTTCGCTCGCCAAGCGCATCCTCTTGTCCATCATTACGTTGGGTGGTTTTGCCATCTACCACGCCGTCAAAGACAGTCGTCACGACTCCACCTTGCGCGAATTGTCCCGCGGTACCGAAGCGTTGTACAAGGACATGAACCGCTTGCTCGAGAGCTCCAAGGGAGCCGATCCGTTGGAATCGGTCGATTGCAAGATGTGCGGCGAAACCGTGAAATTGAGCCTTGCGCGAGGCGGTGCCGTCGAGGTCACCTTTAAGGACGGTTCCACTCAAACCATCAATCATCCCAAGGACGTATTGCACCGCCTCGAACGCGATGTGATGAAGAATTCCGAACTCTTTGAGCGCAGCCTCGTCGTCGACACGATTTTGACGAAATACGAGCAACGCATCGATCAAGGTCTTGTCGACTCGCTGAACGCCTACGGCGACGTGATGGATCTTGAAAACGAAGCCGAGCGGATCCAACGGCAAAACAACCGGTACGGCTTCGGCGCCGACGCGTTGGATCGTGCCAACAATTTGCACTTGCGTGCCAAGGAATTGCGTCCGGAGTTGGCCGAAGCCAAGAATCGCTACAACGAGTTGCTCGCCGATCTGTTCGAAGCGCGTTTGGGCTTGGCTCCCGAAGAGACGAAGTACATCGATCGCGGTTTGGGCAAGCAGTTGGCCGCCGAAATTATGAACGGTCACGTCACGAGCGGCGCCGATGCCCGCGCATTTGTCAACCGCAATGCCTCGGCTTCGCATTTCACGACGATTGAGAGCGCCAAGATTTTCGCGCAATTTGAAAATGCTCGTGCCGTCGACAAACAACGCGTCACGTTCCAGGACCAATACTATCAACCCAAGCACAACCCCGTCCTGCCGCAAGGTCAAGACAAGCAGGTTCATGACTTCGTCGCGAGCATCATTTCCAACACGAACGTGATGACGCACGAAAAGGATGTGAACAAAGATGCCGCTTCGGACGGTCAGCGTTTGCGTTCGCTTTTCATGCAAAACAAGCAGTTGATCGGTCAGTTGATGGCCAACCGCGCACAGTGCCTGGCCGATCCCTCGACGCCGTCGATGTTGGCCAGTGTGGAACCGTCGATCCGTCAGGCGCTCGAAGAGCAACTCGACACGCTCACGGTCAAATATAACAACAAGTTGGCTCTGCTTAAGGCCGATGTCGACAGCGTCAAGCAACGTATCAACGACTACAAGCTCAATGCCCTCGACACGAAGATGGCCGAGGAAGATCTTGAACGCACGCAAAAGACGTACGACAAGTATGCGGCTGAGGGCAAGGGACAAGCCCAGTTCCTTGACGATGAATTGCGCACGCACGAACGTAAGGAAAACCGCTTGCGCGCGGCTTTGGCGTCGAGCAACGTCGACGACGTGTCCAACGACGAACTCAACATTATCGGCGAGAGCAAGGCGTTTAAGAACGCGTTTGCAACCGAAGCCGAATACAACGCCTTCATGGCCGACGGTTTCTTGGAAGACAAGCGTGAAGACATCGGCTTCGGTCTGAATTTCTTCGGCAAGATGGAAGCGCGTTTGAACGAAAGTTTCGCCCGTGCGGCCGAAGACCTGCAAAATCAGGTCAACAGCATGCTCGAAAACGTGTTCCCGCCGGCCAAAGAGCCCAAGAAGTTCACGCTCGAGGAAATGAAGAACGCGCCCCTCAATCAGTTGATCGGTTCGGCGGATCAGGATACGCAGATGCAATTGATGAAGGCTGCGTTGCAGATGTATTTCCGCGACATGCCCGTCATGGATCAGCGCGCCATGTTGGCCGCCGGCACCCGTTACTGCGTGCATGCCGAGGGCGTGAGCCAGGGCGCCAAGCTCGGCGCGATTTTGAAGGGCGCCGGTCCCGTCATGCAAAAGATGTTGCAGGGTTTGGACGCTTCGATGTTCGTCGGTCAGCCCGACTTCCAAATGGCCTTGAGCGACATGAAGGACAAGTTGGCACCCATTGCCGAGCCCGTCATCCAGGCGTATTTGCACGACATCGTGGCCAAGTCCAACGGTGACATTCGTTCCATTCGCGTCGACAAGGCCTTGGGTGCCGCATCCGTCGCCCAGGCGTTGAAGTGCACCATCGTCAAGAGCGACGGCACGGAAGTCAACTGCGTGGTCAAGATTTTGCGTCCCGACGCCCACATGCGCGCTCAACGCGAAAAGGCGGTGTTCGAAGCGGCCGCTCGCGAAGTCGGCAACGGTATGCTCGCCACGTTCCAAGGTCAGTTTGACAGCATCATGGACGAACTCGATCTGCGCAAAGAAGCAGAAAACGTTCGTTTGGGCAACGAGGTGTACGACTTCTCCAAGCAGGATTACACCAACAAGGATATCGCCCAAAGCTACGGTTCGTTCTCGAACGTTCACAGCATGAAGCTCGTCCAAGGCATCGAGCCCTCGATCAACGTGATGGTTCTCGAACAGGCCCAAGGCAGCACGTTGGAAAACTACCTCAAGGACATCGGTGCGGAAAGCCGTCGCATTGCCGACGAAGCCAAGACGCAGTTGCAAGAACGTGGTCCGGACAACGCGCCGATGATCGCCAAGGACGCCTCCGATCAGTTGACGCGCCTGTACGACGATGCCAAGAGCAAGTACGAGGCCTTGGTCAATCTGGCTTACATGTGGACCAACGAAGGGCTCTTTGCCGAAGGGTTCTATCACGGTGACATCCACAAGGGCAACATCATGACGGACTACAGCTGGAAGAAGAGTCCCGAAGAAGTGGCGGCCGATCCGAACAAAGGCATCACGCTCATCGACTTTGGCAACGCCAGCAAGTTGTCGTCCAAGCAACGCTCTCAGGTCATTCAGGTCGTGGCCGGTACCGCTACGGGCGACGCCAAGTTGTTCTCCGAAGGCTATCGTGCGCTTTTGAGCGCCGACGGTCAGGCCAAGTTCGACGCGGCCGGTCCGGAACTTCAGGCCAAATTGGCGGAAATCTTCAGTAAGGGCACGCTCAACGATACGGCAGCCCGTATGAGCGCCGCCTTGAAGTTGATGCAACGCGAACATCAAATCGAAGTGCCGGGCGCCATCCACAACTTCCTGGAAAGTCAGCGTCGCCTGCAAGTCGCCATGGACGAAACCTTGAGCACCATGAATGCCATTGCACGTGAACGCAAGGCATTGGTCGAACCGCACGTCGGCGCTATGTCGGCTCAGGAACAAGAGGACGTACGTCATGCGATTGACCAGGCCGCCGGCTACAAGCCCAAGACGATGATGACGTGCATCACCGACGTGGTCAGCCAGAACTTGTTGGCCGCTATGCTGTCCATCGGCGGGGCCGGCAAGGCGCGCGCTTGCTACAACCGTATTCGTAGCGAACTGGAGGCGCCCGCACAGCCGGTTCAAGATCTCAATGTCAATGAAGACGTTATTCCGCCCAACGCCATTCCGGTCTAAGGTGTGTGAACGTCGTCTATAGACGCTGAAACAAACGGGCGATCCGACAGGGTTGCCCGTTTCGTTTTGCCGGAACGAAAGCGATCGCCGTGAAAGTTGAATTGACTGTTGGTGATTGTCGACGTTAGTCGAGTGAGGCTGAAAGAGGCCTTCGGATCGTCCGTGTTCGTTGCCGTTTCAATAAAAAACGGGAGCGCATGAAAGCGCTCCCGTCGTGTCAAAGCCTTCGATCCGTTAGAAGAAGCCGACGACCAAGAAACTGAGTGCGA
>JAGBZO010000028.1 GCA_017628205.1 Duodenibacillus sp. | reverse complement strand
CTCCGTTTCGTCGAGCATCACGACGGACACGGGACGACCTTCTTGCTGCTGCAAGATGGCCTGCAAATCGTAGCGAGCCGCGACCAACGTTTGGAACGAAGCCGGGTTGTCGGTGACGAGACGCACCGTCAACAACCCGTCGTTGCCGCGTACGATCGAAATTTCCGTTCCTTTCAACACGTTGTCTTGCAGCGTCATGCGTACTTCGGTCGCGCCGCGCTCGGGCGTATTGACAAGGATCCGTGTCACGAGCTCGTTCAAATCGATCGCTTCGAGACCTTGGGCGGGCGCGGGTGCCGCGGTCGCTTCGACGCTTTGAACGCCGGGAGCGGTCATGGCGTTCATATGGGCTGCCATCGCGGCGAAGTCCTTAAAGAGCGCCTCAAGCGCCGGATCAACGGGTTTGGCGCTCGCTTCGGGTTTGCCTCCCTGTTCGTTGCTCGAAGCCCCTTCGAACGACGTCGCGCTTTCCCCCTTGACGTGACGGTCAAAGGCGGGATCGCGCGTCGGTTCGGCACGATCGGACCGCACGGTTGACGCTCCTGCTTGCGTTTCTTTCGTCGGCGGCGTATGTACCGGCGTGTCGGACGTTACCGTCGCACCGGTCCCCTTGTCGAAAGAGGGCTTGGCCTCGTGCGGCGTCGGCATGACGGTCGTTTGCGTCTCGGCGGCGGGGGCAAACGCTCCCGGCTTGATGGCGTCGGCAAACGACGGCTCGAGCGGTTTCGCACCGCTTTGTTGCGTGAGAAATTCGGGAGAGACGCGATCGCCGGAGGACGGATTCGCCAACGGCTGCTTCGGCAACGAAACGCCGTCCGTTTGCGGCATCACGGATTCGACGGCGGTCTTGAGCGATTCGAAGGGAAGCCCCTGCGATTGACTCAACGACTGCGGCACCACGGGCTTCATCGTCTCGACGGCAACACCCGAGGATTCGCGCAGCGACTGAGGTGCCAGGGGCTGCATCGTCTCGATGGTGACACGCTGCGACTCGCGTAGAGCCTGAGGCGCAACGGACTTAAACGTCTCGAGGGGAACGGCATTGGAGTGCATCAACGTTTCAAAAGACGGACTCGAGTCGACACTCGCGACGGGAGCGGATTTCAGTGCCGCCGGTTTGACGGGCATGCCGCCCGCATCGGCCAAGGCCGCCAATCCGGGGAGCTCGGGCATCGGCGAAGCACCGGGTTTGGTTTGAGGCGTCGAGAGCGAAGTCGACTTGGCGTTGTTCACGTTCAAAGCGTCGAGATCGCCCGCGCTTTTCATGTGACGCTCAAAGGCGCGCACGTCCTCCGGATTCGGCGTTCCGCAGGGCAGGCCGGCCGAAGTCTCTTCTCGGGACAATTCCCTGGCCAATGCCAGCTTGTCGATCACAGCGCTCATGATTCGTCATCCACCGGTTTCAAAGGGATAAAGTCTTCAAACTCCAGCTCTTCGGCCCGTTCGGCTTCTTTCTTGCTCTCTTCGGACCAAATCGCTTTGTGCGTTTCAATTTTAGCAGTCTCTTTGCGTGTCTTACGTACGTCGTCTTTCGCGGTTGCGAGACGGTTTTCGGCCTCCAGCAATGCCGCTTTCGCCTCTTCAACGGCCGCGAGTTTCACCAACTCGTCCTGCGCCATGCGTCCCAAATCGGCGTTGAAGCGATTGATGGCTTCGATCCGCGTCGGCTTGCCCAAGAGCGATTGATAACGCCGTTCCGTTTCCTCTTCTCGCCACAGGCGCCACGCTTCAAGCTGAGCTTGCGTCACTTGCACTTTCTCGTTGGCTTGCTTGAGAGCAAACTGGGCGCTCGTGACCCGACGTTTGGCCGCTTCTTCACGAAAGCCGCGAACGAAGAGCAACGCGTCGAGAGGATAGGTTTCGGGCATGACGCGTCACCGACCTTAAGCGACCACGCGTTTGAGCGCGGCCACGGTTTCTTCAAAGGTACTCTTTTCAGCCAGGCCCTGCTTCAAGAACGCGTTGATCGCATCGATGCGTGCCAAGGCGTCGTCCGCTTCACGATCGGACCCCTTCTTGTATTCACCGATTTGCACCAACAGTTCGACGGAAGCGTGTTTGGCCAAAATTTGACGCAAACGCTGTGCGGCCTGTTTATGTTCCTTGGCGACGATCGAGTTCATCACACGCGAAACGCTCGCCTGCACGTCGATGGCAGGGTAATGGTTCTTGGCCGCGAGCTTGCGCGACAGCACGATGTGGCCGTCCAAAATGGAGCGGGTTTCGTCGGCGATGGGTTCGGTCATGTCGTCGCCTTCGACGAGCACCGTGTACAACGCCGTGATCGAGCCCTTGTCGTTGTTGCCCGCGCGTTCCATCAGTTTGGGCAACTCGGAAAAGACCGAAGGCGGGAAACCGCGACGGGTCGGCGGCTCGCCCGCCGCCAAACCGATTTCACGTTGGGCGCGAGCAAAACGCGTGACGGAGTCCATCATAAGCAGAACGCTCTTGCCCTGATCGCGAAAATATTCCGCAATGGCGGTCGACGTATAGGCGGCCTTCAGGCGTTCCATCGACGAACGGTCGGAGGTCGACACGACCAAGACGGCCTTTTTGCGCCCTTCCGGACCCAAGTCGCGTTCAATGAATTCGCGCACTTCGCGACCGCGCTCGCCGATCAGGGCCAGAACGCACACGTCGGCGCTACAGCCTTTGATCAAGGTTGAGAGCAATGTGGACTTACCGCCGCCGGCGGCCGCGAAAATCCCCATACGTTGCCCTTCGCCGCAGGTGAGCACGCCGTCGAGGCTGCGCAATCCCAAGGTGATCGGCTTGTCGATCACTTTTCGAGTCATCGGATTGGGCGCTGGAGCAAAAATCGGATAATGCGTGTGGCAACGCAACTCGGGCCCGCCGTCAAGCGGTTGACCGAGTCCGTCGAGCACCCGACCCAACAATTCGGGACCGACGGGAATCGACAAAATCTTGCCCGTCGGGATCACTTCGGTCGCCGGCGACACGCCTTGGCAACTGCCCAAAGGCGATAGCAAGGCCACGTTTTTGATAAAGCCCACCACCTCGGCTTTGAGTTCGAACGTTTCCCACGGATTTTTCAAAATGCACAACTCGCCCACCTTCACGCCGGGAACCACGGCGCGAATGATGGTGCCGACGACCTGTTCGACGCGACCGCGCACGTCGACCGTGGTGGTCGTTTGAACCGCTTGTTGAAGCAACGGGCCTAAATAATCGAATGCCATGTTATTGCTTGATCTTTGCCGAGAAAGCGGCTTCCAAGGTAGTCAACTGGGTCTTGAGCGACGCGTCGATTACGCCCAACTCGCTCTCGAGAATGCAACTGTCCGGTTGCAGATGGGCGTCGGCGATCACGGTGATATACGAGCCGATCGTTTGCAACGTCAACATCTTCGCAATGACCGGTTCGTCCTTGGGATGCACGCGCACCGTCACCTTTTGTTGACCGCGCACATGGTTGAGCGCCGTGTTGACGATCCCTTTGATACGCTCTTCGTCGTCGAAGCTGTCAATGATCTTCTTGACGGACTGATTGACGACGCTCACGACCGTTTTTTCAATGTTTTCAATGAATTCGACGGAAGCGACCACGGTTTCCATCATCTTCATGGCGTTTTCCATCTTGCCGGCTTCGACGCCGTCTTCATAGCCCTGGCGGTAGCGCTCTTCGTAGGCGCGTTGCGCGTCCTCGCGAATGCGATCGGCTTGCCGTTGTGCGGCTTGAATCAATTCGCTCGCTTCGAGCAAGGCGGCGTGTTCCTCGGCCTTGACGATCTTGGTGCCGGCCTCGGGCGTCGGGTAGTCTGAATTTAACCGAAATAACGTGCCCATTTTTGATCGAACTCTCTGAGGATGATTTTTTTCATGAAATACCAAAGCTGGCGTCGTACGCCGTCGTCGATCGCGACCTCAAAAGGCAGTTGCGGCCACGTCAACGCATCGAAAGCCTCCTGCGTCTTAGCCTGCAACTCCTGCGGCCACGCGGCGCGAACGGTTTGCACCGACAGACGCGCCATCCAAGCCAGGCGTTCGGCTAGCGTCCCGTCGGGAAAGAGGCCGACGAGCGACTGACGCAAAGCGCCGATTTGGAAGCGCCCTCGCGTGAGCGCGTAACCGTAAAGGTCCGAGCCCAAGAACGCTTTCACGGCCAGAACGTTGGCGCGATCGACGGTTTTGGCCAATTCTTCGGCATAGACGGCGGCCGCAACGATGCGGCCCAAGCGGTCGATTTCGTCGGTCGACAGGAAGGCCAACCGATGCGGCTCTTTGGTAAAGCCCCAGTACACGGGGGCTTGAGGGGAATGCGAGACGGTACGGGTGCGATCAAGGAGCGCGACAAGATCGGCATGGCGAGCGACGGCCTCCCACAGCTTGCCCTCGGGCAAATGCGGTGCTCTCGCTTCAGGCGCGTTGAACTGCATCATTTTTTGCAGTAAGCGCGGATTTTCGTTCGCCAGCTCTCGGAAAAAATGTCGATTCATCGACTCACCCATGCCCTTTCACATGCGACGACGGGACATGAACTCGTCCCGTCGCGTCGTATTCGTTAGGCTTGAGACGATGCCGAAGCGTTTTCTTCGGTCTCGTCCTTGCGACCGCGCTGTCGCAACCAGAACGCCGCGGTCAACAGCAGGCTCGCGAGCGATGCCAAGCACAGGCCCGCGGCCGTCCACAACATCCACGGTTTGATTTGTGCGGCCAACGACTCGTCACGCACCATCGGCACGGTCACGGTTTCGCGAATCGGCACGAGCATGACCGAAACCTTGTCTTGATCGAGACCGGGCACGGCATTGGCCGCGAGTTCACGAATGCGGGAGACCAAGTGCGGCGCTTGAGAAGCGGCCGTGTGACGCAAGAACACGGCAACCGAGGGCGGCGTCATCTTACCCGTGGTCAGGTCTTTTTGTGCCAGAACCACGTGAACGCGAGACGTCAAGACGCCGTCGATTTGAGAGAAGGTTTCGGAGAGCTCCTGGCTGATCGCATAGCTCATGCGCGCTTGCTCTTCGGTCGCGGACGAAATCATGCCCTTGGCGGCAAACACCTGCCCCATGTTTTCGTAATCGGCGCGGGGCAGATTGTTTTCGCGCATCAATTCCAACGATTGGACGACCTTGTTGCTGTCGACCGAGAGCGTGTAGCCTTCTTTGGTCGAGGTCTTTTCCGTGTCGATGCCGTGCTTGAGCAATACCGTCATCATGACGTTGGCCTGTTGCTCCGTCAGCCCTTGATATACGTCGGACTTGCAACCGGTCAAGACAAGTGCGGCCGCACAAGCCAAACCGAGCACCGGTCGCTTGAACTGACGCAACGTCATCGAATGCAAGAAACTCATACTTACTCCAATCACGGACACTGGGTTGTTTCGGGTCCGCCCCGTTCGTTTGCGGGCGTCAACCGTTCATTTTGATCGTCTGTTCGAGATCCTGAGCGGCGTGATCGCGCACGCTCGTCATCATCTTGGCCTCAAACAACTCCATGTTGAGGCTACATTGCAAGCCGAGCAAATCGGCGGGGCTTTGAACGCTTTGCTCCGAGCGAGTCGGCGCGTCGACGCCGGGCGTGGCGTCCTTGGCCGTCGGTTCCATTCCCTCGACGGGGCGCGTCTGCGACACCGCTTCGACGTCCCCGTTCATGAGCGAGCGAAACTCCGCGGCCAACGCATCGGGCACGGGTTCTCTCGCACCCCGTGCCATGTCCGTTTGCATCGCTTCGGAAAGCTGTTGCAAACGTTGCAACGCATCCATGCCTGCCGATTCGATCATACGCTATCAGAGGCTTTCAAGAACCTTTTGCGCCATGTTCGCGGCGGTGGAGCCGGCCGGAACGCGCTTGAGAATCTCGTCGGCTTCGTCACGGCGACCGGCCAAGAAGGCGCTCAAACCGAGGTAAGCCAAAGCGTCGGAGTCGTCGGGATTGACGGCCAGCACCTTGTCCTTGAGCAATGCGTCGCACTGGTCGTACTCGCCGACGGCCAAGTGGCTCATGGCAAGGCTGATCAAGGTCGGCGCATGATCGGGACGTTCTTCCAAAATGCCGGCGTAGACCTGACGGGCCAAAGCCACTTCACCCTTGTGCACGCCGGCATTGGCGACGTCGAGCAAGCGGGCGATATCTTTTACGGTCAACATACTGCAACTACCTCACTTAGTTGGAACGCTGAGCCATCTGCTTGGCCTGATCGGTCAAGGCCTTGGTGATGGTGGAAGCCGTTTCCAAGAACACGTTGTACTGGTTGACCTGGAACTGCAAACGCAGCATTTCCTGGTCGCTGATCTGCTGTTCGCCTTCGAGGTCGCTCATCGAAGTCTTCAATTCGTCTTCACGGGTCTGAATGGCTTGCAGGATGGAAGAGAACGCGGCGTTGACATTAAAATCGGCGGACATAATGGCTCCTTACTGGAAAACTTTTTCCAAAATTTCGTTGGCGGCGTCGACGGCCTGCTTGGCGGCGCGAGCCATCTTCATTTCATCGACGGAAAGACCCGCGTCCATGGCGCGACGAAGTCGAAAGTCGATCTCGGCCACTTCTTCACGAATCAGTTTTTGATCGTTGTAGGATGCGCTGTTCATCGCATCCATCGCGGAAACAAACTCGCTCATTTCGATACCTTTAACGGATAGACGATCCGTTGGTTGTTTTTAGACAATATCAGTTGATTATACTCAATCGATTCGAGGATAAAGCCCCCGGGCAATCGACCGCCCACAAAGACCTTTTCACCCGAAGAAAGCGTCACGAACTTCAACGCACCCCCGGACACGCCGACCACGCGGAAACCCTCCCCGCGTTCGTTGCGCGACGGCGGCTCTTCCAACGTGGGCGTGGCGGTCACGCTCGCGGCTTGATAGCTGCCGAGGTTCACCACTTCGATCGCCACCGGAACTGGCGACTTGGCGTGAATTTGCTTGAGCGCCTTGTCGAGCTTGTCGCGTAAGGCGGGCGTCAGCGTCGCAATAAAGCGAACGCGACCGGGCAAGTATTCCACCTTGACCTCGGGGCCGATCTTGTTGGCGCGAAACGCCGTGACAAAAATCTTTTGCATGGTTTCGCGGTAACGGACGTCGCGACGCACGGTCAGGACACGATCGCTCGTGCCGGCCGAAAGCCCCGGCACGTTGCGCTGCGCCTCGGCAAAGGCGCGCTCTTCAACGACGCTCGAGAGCATGTAACCGGACACGACGAGTTCGTCGCCCTTGGGATTTTTCTTAAGCGTCACGCTCGGCCAAAAATCGATCGTGTTGAAAGCCGATTGCAACGCCGTCGTGTAGTCGCTGTCGACCGACACGTTGATGAGAACCGGACAATTCAACCCGCGCGCCAGGGCCACGAGACGACTGCGATCGGCGTCGTTGGCGACGCTCCCGGTCATGGCGACGGTACCGTCGGCCTGTTCGGTCACGCGAATGTCGGCATAACCGTCGGCTTTGACGCGTTGCGCCAACGCCTTGACGTCTTCCACCCGACGGGGAGCCTGCGTCTGTTGCGGCGTCATCAAGTCTTCAGGCAATTGCGTCATGCACCAGTAAACCCCCGCACCCAGGAGCATCAACAGCAGGCATGCCGTCGTGAGGCGATTGCCTTTGCGCTCTTGGCTTGACGCGCGGATCGCTTCAACGGTGTTCGCGGCGACCGACTCGGCGGACGCATTCGGCCCCTGGTCCGTCACATCGCCCTCTTGACGGGCGTCAACCGCGGCGACGCCCGCTTGAGGGGAGGACAACGCCGTCACGCTACGCGCGACGTTCGCCCAAAATTGCGCGGTGGCATCCTTCGCCCCCCAGGCGAAATAGACGTTGCCGATTTTATAAACGCTGCCCGGCACGAGATTGCCCGCAACGGGTTCTTCGTCGGCGGGAGCGAGAACTTGACCGTCGAGCGCTTGACAACTGACGCCGAGCGCCCCCTCGGTTTGAACGACGATCGAGACGTGGCGCGAGGCGATGCTCGTGTCGGACAAAATGATGTCGCAATGATCGTCACGACCGAATACCCAGGTCCCCTCGATCAATTCGATCTCGGCCCCGAGATGCACGCCCGACAGGATTTTGATGATTACGCTGGCCATCGCTTACTTCCCCGTCTTCATTTCGTAGTCGGACTGCGTAGCCTTGACGGCGAAGCGATCGTCGTCGACGCGCGTCGGCACGTTCATCCCGTCCGGACGAACCAAACGCGGTGTGATCAAAATCAAGCGTTCCATCAAACGGCCTTCCTTGGACGACCACTTGAAGAGGTGCCCGAGACCGGGAATGTCCTTTAACAACGGCACGCCGCTGTCGCTGCCCGTCTTCTTTTCATAATAGTAACCGCCGATAAGGAGCGACTGGCCGGCTTCGACCACGGCCTGCGTGCTGATCTTCGTTTGCTTGATGGGACTGACGGTCACGCCACCGGCGGCACCGTTGCCGACGTTCTGGTAACCGGCGTCCGCATCGCTTTGATCGTCCTGCACGTTGACCGCCAGTTTGATCGAGGTCTTGCCCTCTTCGCGGATGATGTGCGGCGTCACGCGCAAGACGGTGCCGGCTTCGACCTTGAAGAGGTCCACGGCTTCCGTGCCTTGCAGCGGAATGTAATACGTCGTCGTGTTTTCCAAGAGCGCCTGCACGTTGTCGACCGTGAGCACCGAAGGACGCCCCAACATGCGCGCGGCGTTTTCGCTCTCGAGCATGCTGATACGGGCCATGAAGAAGTCCGAGCCCTTGGTGTAAATGGTCGAGAGCAAGGCGCCGGGCGCGTTCATGGCCGTATCGATCGCGTTGCCGCTCGACGTGTTGGCCGCCCCGATGGAACCGCCGCTCGTAACGTTGCCCGAGCCGTGAGAGCCACGGAAGTTGACGCCCAATTCGCGGCTGGCGTTCGTGTCGATGTCGACGATGGCGGCGTGAATTTCAACGAGCTCGACGGGCTTGTCCAGATCGCGAATGACCTGTTCGTAATACGGCATGCGATAGGCCAAGTCCGAGACCAACACGGCGTTCACGCGCGGATCGGCCATGATGCTGATCGATCCGAGACGCATGGGAGTTGCCGCTTCCGAGCGGGCCGCTTCTTTCTTGTCGTTCCAATTTTGTTGCTTGGACAGTCCCGGACCGCCGAGAGCGCGCACCGACTGCACGCTCTGACGGGTTTGCGAGACGGTTTCGCCCGCCACGCTCTGCCCCATCACCATGCCGCGCAAAATCGTGGCGATACCGGGCACCGTCACGGTCTGATCCATGGTCGAAATCGACATGTCGTCGGCCCAGGCATGTTTGACGGGGAAGACGCGCATGACGATCTTTTCGGCCGACGCGCTCGTATAGGTATCGATCGCCTGCCGTAACTGGGCGACATAGCTTGCCGGCGCCGTCAGACTCAACACGTTGCCCGTCGGATCGACGCGAATCGGAATTTCGGCGGAAATCAAACCGGCCTTCTCGAGCGAATCCAGAATCGTTTCGCCGGTCCCCAAAGGAATGGAAAGTTGTTCCTTCTTCACATCCTTGGCGATGTAAAAATGAATCGCCTTGTCGTCAAGCACGTAATAGCCGATGTCGTAGGCGTCGGCCACGGCCGCCATGAAATCCTTGGCGGGGGTGTCGTTAAAACGGCCGCTGATCGTACCGTTGACGCCTTCGTCGAACGTGGGCGTCATCCCTTGGTGTCGGGCAAAACTGCTCAAGACCGTCTTGATGTCGTGACCGTCGGCGAAATAGGAGAACGGCGCCTTGAATTCATGCGCCATCGCCGCGATCGGACACAGCAACAACGTTGCAATGACGGATTTCAATCGTGATGCTTTCACTCTCATTCGCCTTAAAAAGTCATCTGTCCCGGAAACCAACCGGACGGGAAGGAAAAAGCGGAAGACGAACTTGCCGCGACGTTCGCGTTGAGGTTGCGTCTCCACCAAGCCTGATCGTTCAAAAAGTCCTGCGCCTGAGCGACGATCCGACGCTCGGAGGCCGTTTGCAAATTCACGGTTCGATGCAACTGCAAGCGCCCGTTGTGAACCGACAGAATCGAAGCGCGCGTTTTAAACGACGCCGCCACCAGGCGACCGATGCGAACGAGCTCTTCGTCGCGGGCCGGCCCCGCATCGGGCAACGAACCGAGGTCGGCGTCGAACACGCAGACACGCCCGTCGGGACTAAAGACGTTCAGGTCGAGCCCGTCTTCCAAAAAGTAGTGCCAAACGCCGTCGGCGTCCGGTGCGGTCGGGCGCCACCCGGCAGCTTCTTCGATCGCCGTCACGGCGTTTGCGACATCGAATGCCATGCTATCGAGCCTTTTTAAAATAGTTTCTTCATTATATCAACCGCTCTTTTGACACCCTCTCCAGAGGCGGAAAAAGACGGGGTTCGTACCCGGCGTCAAATACGGATACGGGCCACGGGTTGGACGGAAATTTCCGGCGTCACTTCTTGATACGCCATGACCGACAGTTCGTAGAACTTGGGTTCGATCAAACGACGCACGTAACGACGAATGTCCATACTCACCATCAAAACGGGTTTTTGCGTGCTGTTGCGGTATTTGCCCGCCGTCTCGCCGACCGCCGTCAAAATACGCTGCGACATTTGCGGATCAAGCGAAAGGAAGGCGCCGGCAGACGTCTGACGGATGGCCTTGCGGACGGTTTCTTCGACCGAGGGTTCCATCAAAATGACGGGCAACATGTTCTGTCCCTTGGAGTGCATGTAACTGATCTGACGTTTCAAAGCGCCTCGCACGTATTCGGTCAACATCACGGCGTCCTTTTCCTTGGGCGCCCATTCGATCAGCGCCTGCAAAATGCTGCGCAGGTCGCGAATCGAAATTTGTTCCTGGACCAAACGTTGGAAAATGTCGGCAATACGCTGAATCGGCAACAAGCGAGTGGCTTCGCGCACGAGATCGGGCGCACGCTCTTCCATGCGATCGAGAAGGAACTTCGTTTCCTGCATCCCGATGAACGTGCCGGCATGGCGCGTGAGCAACAGCGACAAGTGGTACGCCAAAATGCGCGAGTGTTCCATGCAAACGATGCCCGCTTTGACGAGCTTCGTTTTATCGGACTTAGGCACCCAAAGCGATTCGACGCCGGGCAAGAACGCGTCGCCTTCGATGTACGAGACGCCCAACAGATCCAGATTGGCCCGCTTTTCGCGCACGATCACGTGATCCTTAAGCAACTGCCCCGTCGCCAACGGGATTTCGTTGAGGTTCAAGACGTAGCCGAAACTGCTCAAATTGGGATTGGGACGAATGTTGATCCCGGGGAACGGAACGCCCAAATCGAAATACAAGGCGCGACGCAATTCGATCAATTCGCCGTTGAGCGAATCGTAGTCCATAGCCGTGGCAATGTCGGGAGAGATGTCCAAAATGATGGGCACGGTCGGCGCGAACTCTTCGCCCGTGCGAGAGGCCGACGGCGCCCGTTGGCCTGCCATCGGAGCCAACGTCTTTTGCAATTGCGCCTCGGAATCCTTTTTCTTGGGCGCGTTCTTGACATAGGCGAGCATCTTGCCGAAGAAGAAAACGGCAAAAGCCATCGTAAAGAGCTGCGGCTTGGGGAATCCCGGAATCAAGGCGATCAAAAAGATCAAACCGCCCGCCATCTGAATGGCACGGGGCTGATCGAAGAACTGCTTGCCGACTTGAGCGCCGACGTCGTCGTTCGTATCGCCCGAGCGCGTGATCAAAATGCCGGCGCTAATGGCCACGAGCAACGACGGAATTTGCGAGACCAAACCGTCCCCGATGGTGAGAATACCGTACTCCTGCAGGGCTTCGCCCGCACTCAGGCCGCGTTGCGTTACGCCGATGATGGTGCCGCCGATAATGTTGACCACGGTCACGACCATGCCGGCGATACTGTCGCCCTTGACGAACTTCATGGCGCCGTCCATGGCACCGTACATCTTGCTTTCCATCTGCACGTTGGTGCGACGGCGCTGAGCCTCTTCCATGTCGATGACGCCGGCACGCAAGTCCGCGTCGATCGACATCTGTTTGCCCGGCATGGCGTCCAACGTGAAGCGAGCGCCGACTTCGGCCACGCGTTCGGCCCCCTTGGCGACGACCAAAAACTGCACGACGGTCAAAATCAAGAAAACCACGGCACCGACGACGAAATTGCCGCCCACGGCAAATTCGCCGAACGTGTAAATGATTTCACCGGCGTCGGCCTGCAACAAAATCAAACGCGTGGTGGCGATGTTCAAGCCGACGCGAAAGAGCGTCGTAAAGAGCAACATCGTGGGGAACACCGAAAACTGCAACGGCGTTTTCACGTACATCGCCATCATCAGCATCATGAACGAGATCGTCAGATTCATGCCGATGAACGTATCCATGACCGGGGTGGGCAACGGCACGATCATCAAACCGATGACGATCACGAGCAGCGCCACCATGGCAAGGTCGTTGTATTTGGTTATGAGCGAGACGTATTTGCCCGCTTGATTGAACACTTTCATTCTTTCACTTCCTGACCGTTTTGACCGGAAAGGTACAGATACTCGTCACGCGCCGCCTGGGCTTCTTCCTTTCGACCTTGAAGCCACAAGGCTTGACCCTTGATCAAATGCAGCGTCACGTCGCGACTCGATAACGGGCCGCCCTTCATCGCTTCTTTGACGCGGGCAAAGGCCTCGTCTCCGTCACCCAATTCAACGGCAACGGCCGCCAACCCCGCCATGGCGAAGCGGTAATCGCTGCTGCCCGGCTCCGAGAGTTCGGCCAACGCGGCGTACACGCGCTTGGCGCGCTCTTCCATGCCCATGCGGTAAAACAAAAACGCCAGCACCGACAGCGTCTTGCGCTCTTGGTCCGTAATCAGATCGTGCATCGCTCAACCTCCGAGCATCAAGCCGCGATAGGCCGACAGGAGCATGCCGTTTTGCAACAGAGGATAAATCTCCTGCTGCAAAAGCGCTTGCACCTTGGGGTTTTCGCTTTCTTGAAGTTTCGCAACAAGCACCTGCAACTGCGAGTTAAATACCTCGGGACTGACCAACGTGCCGTCGCCCACGCTCGGGCACAACAGCGCTTCGCAAGCCGAACGCGAGTTGACCGCACCGTACAGACCTTCCAAACTCGTTTCGTTCAGAACGCTGTTGGTCAGATCGCGCACTTCGGGCAAACGCGACGCGTCGGGCATTTGCATGAGCTCTTGAATGCCGAGCGACGGATTTAAAAGCGAATGAATCGGTGATGTCGCCATCGTATTCTTCCTTTCTCAATCAGGCTCGGGCGATTTCGTCGAGCATCAAGCGCAAGGCGTTTTCAAGAGCGACGGCCGTCACGGCTTGGCTCTCGAAACGGGCGGACAACACGAGCTGATCGCGGAAAAAACCGGCGGCAAGCGGTACGGGCAGGTTGGTGCGCCAATTGACACGCCCTAAAAGCGACTCGTATTTCACCACGTCGCTCGGCGCCACGGGACGGGCAAGCACCAACAACACTTCCTCGCCCCGATCGCTTCGATTGAGTTCGAGCGACAAGGTGCCGAGTCCTTCCAAGTGCAAACCGACCCGATCGTTTTCATCCGTTTCCAAACCGGGCAATCCGAGGCGCTTGCCGAACTCGTTGATTTCGTACTGCAACATCTGTCGTCCTTTCCTTATTCAAGCGAAGCCAAATATTCGTCTTCGCGATTGACCACGTCGTCGACCGCGCTCTGAACGGCGTCCATCACGATCATCAAGCCCTTTTCGTCATTGAACAAGGCGGGCGGGAATTTGCGCACCGCCGAGAAGAGCTCTTGCGTAAAAATCACTTCGTGCTCGAGATCGGGCGGCAACGCCTTCATGCAAATGTCACGGATTTGAAAAGCGCTCAAGAAGTTGCGATCGCGCAAACCGACGATTTCGCCGAGCAGATCCATGCCGGTCATCGGACAGTTGGCAATGCCGTGCACGTCGCGCCAACGGACCATGACGTCGTCGCAGAGCTTGTAAGCGCTTTGCGTGAGGCGCACGACGCCGAGCTTGGCGTGAACGCTTTCCAAGTGGGCTTTGCCCATACTGGGCGTTTCGCAATCGATGTCCGAGCTGATGGCCGCGAACAAGAAGTCCATCGCCTTGTGAAAATCGTTGCCGTAGCGGCTCTTGATGTCGGCAAACACTTCGTTGACGCTGGAAAATTCGCCGACCGTTTGGCGGTACAGTTCGCGCGCCCCGTCAAGTTCGGGGTAATCCTGCGCGGCCAATCCCCCTTGAATGCCCAACTTGATCGCCGCGGCGTGTTGAGCGCCGAAGTCGTCCGCAAATGCCTTGAGGGCGCTCTTTTGCGCGTCCGTCACGCTCGGATCGGCCTCGAGGCGGGCCAACGCGTATTCGAGAGCCGCCCAACGATCGGAAACGTCGCCGTACGCTTCTTCCAAAACGCGTTGCATCGTTTGACGCGAATCGGCACGCTTGAGCGACTCGAGCGTTTCATCGAGCTTTTCGGCCTGACCGTTTTTGAGCATCATCGCCTGGTAAAGCTCGATCAGTCGACGGCTGATATCGGTGGCTTCGCGTTGTTTGCGATCTTTAATTTCGTAATCGTCGGTCGTGTTGACCGCAAAACCGACCTCTTCGGCGGCGTCGGCCAACAGCGATTCGGGGGACGCTTTGACGGCGACCGTATGCCCCATAAAGAGCCCTTCGGCCCCGCCGGCGGCGTTCGTCGCTTGCGTTTGGGCAAAGTTGGTTTGAAAGCCCGCGTTGATTGCGTCAATCGTCATGAAATGCCTTTGCTAAATGTGTGTTCGAAGGGCATGAATAAGCCCGACGAATATTCGACATATTTTATCAATCCGATGGGTTTTTGACGATTTTCACGGCATTTTCCTCTCCGATTACCCTCCGATCGCAGTACGGCGACAACGTGCCTTGCGGCAACCGTCCTCACTTTTGATCGTTGCGACGGGCACACCGACGTACCCAACCTGCGTTCTCTTGCGTTAAAAAAGGGCTAAGTCCTCAGCTAACTGTGGCGTATTTCCAACCCTAGGCAAAACTACTAGTGTCGATTACCCTAGCCGTCCCACTCCCTTCACCGAGGTGATTCTCGTGCTCCTCGGACGCTATCGTCCGTTCGGCTAGCCCCCTTCCCTCAAGTCTCCCGAACACCTTGAATACCCCTATACGAATGTATTTTTAAGAATCGTCACCTGAGGTTCTTTCCTTCGTCCGAAGGGCGTTTTTCGGTGCGTTCGAACGGATGGACAAGGCAAACGCCTCCCGCGGATCGGATCTAGAATCGACGTATTACTCGGTTGCTTTCCTAAGGAGGAAAAAATGGCTGATCTTTCCAGAAGAAGTTTTATTCAAGGTCTTGGCGTCGGTGCCGTCGCCAGCGTCGGAACGATTGTGGGCGTGCCCGCTAACGCCGCCGCGTTGCCCAAGTGGGATAAGACGACGGACGTCGTCGTTGTCGGCATGGGCGGCGCCGGGATGGCAACGGCCATTGCCGCCGCCGATGACGGCGCCAAGGTCATGATCCTCGAACGTCAACCCGAAGCCACGCACCGCTCCAACACCCGCATGTCGGGCGGTTTCTTCCACGGTCCCGATAAGAACGGCGATCCCAAGGCCCTCTTTGAGTACTCCTTGGCCATGCTCTCGGGCGACAACATTCCTTGGAAGGGCGAAGGCGAACAGCCCGAAGTGGCCGAAGGAATGGCTCGCGTTTGGGCAAAGTACGCCCCCACGACCGTCGAATGGATGAAGTCTCTCGATCCGGAATTCAAGGTCACGACCTCGCCCAAGTACAAGGGCGCCGCCTTCAAGAACTTCCCGGGCGCCGCCGATTGCGCTTATCAAGTCTGGAACGCCACGTATTTGAGCAAGGCCTCGGGCAACGTCTCGAGCTACAACCTGCCCAAGAACGAAACCCACCACGGCGAAGCCTTCCACCACTGCTTGCTTACGGGCGTAAAGAACCGCGCCGCCAAGATCGAACGCGTGTATGAATTCCGCGCTCAGCACCTCGTCAAGAACGACAAGGGCGAAGTTATCGGCGTGATCGGCGACTACAAGGGCAAGTCCATGGCCATCAAGGCCCGCAAGGCCGTCGTTCTGTGCTCGGGCGGTTACGAATACAACGCCCCGATGCGCCGCGCCTTCCTCGAAGGTCCCGGCATCGAAGGTTGGGCCTTCTACGGCACGACCTTTAACGAAGGCGACGGCATTCGCATGGCTCAGGAAGCAGGCGCCGGTTTGATGAAGGCCGGCAAGGCCGCCTCCCGCATCATTTGGCCCGCTCCCGTACGCCACAACGGCATGCGCATCGGCATGATCACGCCGGTAGTCGGCATGGGTCACTCCATCGTCGTCGACAACTACGGCAAGCGCTACACGGCCGAAAACAAGGTCACGGACGATCCGAGCCGCTACTTCTTCTACAAGGAAGCCGTCAAGTTCAACATCAGCACGCTGCAGTACGCCCAGACGCCGAGCTGGTTGATCTTCGACGAAACCTTGCGCCTGAAGCGCCCGTTGATCAACTACTACGACTCGACCCCGGGTTACGACTTCATCGATTACGGCAAGCCCGACAACTCTGACGCCATCGCCAAGGGTTGGATTTTGAAGGCCGACACGATTGAAGAACTCGGCAAGCTCATCAAGGCTCAGGGCGAAAACCGCGATCGCATGGATCCGGCCGTTCTTGCCAAGACCGTCGCCACGTACAACCAGTACTGCGCAGACGGCGAAGACAAGGAATTCAATCGCAAGAAGCGTACGCTGCAGCCCGTCAAGGACGGTCCCTTCTACGCGATCCCGCTCGTTGCCGGCGGCCCGAACACCAAGGGCGGTCTGGCGGCCAACGAAAAGCGCGAAGTGCTCGACTGGAACCTCAAGCCGATTCCCGGTTTGTACTGCGTCGGCGAAATCGCTTCGGCTCTGAAGTTCGTTTATCAGGCAGGCGGCAACTTGACCGAATGCTTGATCTACGGTCAGGCCTGCGGTAAGGAAGTCGCCAAGTTGCCCAACCGTGCCTAATCGCTAGGTAACAGCGGACAAAGCGGTGCGTTTTCACGCATCGCTTTGCCCGAGAGAGTGGTTTTATGTTGAGAAAAGAACTTGTTTTAGTGCTTTTGGCCGGACTCATCGGCGCCGGCAGCGTTCAAGCCTCGGGCTTTTTGGCCGATCGTCACGTGGCGCGCAAAATGACCTGCGAAACCTGTCACGTGGGGACCGCCGTCAAGAAGAACAAGAAGGAATTGGAAGTCTGCGCCGACTGTCACGGGGATTACGACGCCATGTACAAAAAGCATGACGCCAAATACAAGAAAATGGAAATGGAAAATCCCCACGGTCAACATGACGGCAATCTGCCCTGCTCGGCTTGCCACAAAGGACACAAACCGAGCAAGAACTATTGCCTCGAGTGTCACAATTTCGACTTCAAGGTGCCTTGATCGGCAACGCATCGAATCGAACCGACCCCGTCTCGTACGGGGTTTGTTTTTTTGCGGCCGCGCCTTCATCGAACCGGCGCTCGATTCAACGGCGTTTGACACCAAGCCGCGTACGCGCGATTGCCTCTCGCCTCGTGTCATTTTTATGCAACAGACGTCGAGCGTAAATTCCGTGTTTCGGGCTCGATCGCGTCAATATTTCAACACCCGTCAAAACCCAGTGCCTTTCTAGCTTTCTTAAGACTCCAAAGCTCGTTTACACTCGGACGATAGATGTTTGCGCTCGTTGAACGGCCGCCTCGCGCACCAAGCGAACGCACACACCGAATGTCGCCGTTCAAACCGACGGCCGCTATTGGAGACAGACCTTGAATCCCGCCATTTTCGACGAAATGATCGCGACGCGTCGTCGCTTGCACCGCCACCCGGAAGAAGGCTGGACGGAATTTGAAACCACGTGGCTGGTGGCGCAGCGCCTCAAAGCCCTGGGCTACGAGCGCGTCCTTACCGGCACCGACGTCGTCAAGCCCGAAGCCGTGATGGGGCGCGATCCCAAGTTGGTCGACGCCGCCATTGAACGCGCCGTCGCCCAAGGCGTGCCGCGCGAGTTTATCGAGGCGATCGAGGGTTACACGGGATGCGTGGCCATCCTTGAAACGGGGCGTCCCGGTCCCGTCGTCGCGTTGCGCTTTGACATGGACGCGTTGCGCATCGAGGAAGCCGACGGTCCGGAACACGCACCGGCACGCGAAGGTTTTCGCAGCGAATACCCCGGTCTCATGCACGCCTGCGGTCACGACGCGCACACGGCCGTGGGACTTGCCGTCGCGCGTTGGGTGATCGAGAACCGCGACACGCTCTGCGGCACCGTGAAGCTGTGCTTCCAGCCCGCCGAAGAAGGCGTGCGAGGCGCCTGGCCCATGGTGCAACGGGGACTTTTCGACGACGTCGATTACGTGCTCGCCTCGCACTGCGGCGGCAAAGCGGGGCCGGGCGAAATCGCCCTCGTGCACAAAGGCGTTCTGGCAAGCACCAAATTCGACATTCGCTTTACCGGCACGCCCTCGCATGCCGGCAACCAACCGCACCGCGGTCGCAGCGCTTTGATGGCCGCCTGCGCCACCGCCATGATGCTCACGGGCATTCCCCGCCACGGCGAAGGCATCTCACGCGTGGCCGTCGGCCGACTCGAAGCCGGCGAAGGCCGCAACATCACGCCCGTTCACGCTTACATGCAGATCGAAGTGCGCGGCGAAACGAGCGAAGTGAACGAATTCATGTGCGAGAACGTCGAGCGCATCGTCAAAGCCAACGCGTTGGCTTACGACGTTCAATCGTCGATCGAGCGCGTGGGCGACGCCACGACGCTGCCGCGCTGCCCCGACATGATCGAGGCGTTGCGCGAAGTCGCCCAAGGCATCGAGGGTCTGGCGATTCTCGACCTTGAAGCCCCTGCGGGCAGCGAAGACTTCACGTGGATGGCCAAGCGCGTCGTCGAGCGCGGCGGGCAATGCGCTTTCTTCCGCTGGGGATGCCGTCACAACGGTCACCACAAATTCCATTTCGACCTGCAAGACACCGAGTCCATGCCGACCGCCTACAAGATGTTCACGGGCTACGTCGCCAAGATGAACGGTACGCATTAACGACACAAAGGAGTTGCCATGTATGATTTATTGATTCGAGGCGGTCGCGTCGTCGACCCGAAAAACGGCGTGGACGCCGTTCTTGACGTTGCCATCGAAGACGGTCGCGTCGTTGAAATCGGCGAAGAGCTCGCGGGCTGCGCCAAGGAAACGCTCGACGCCGCCGGCAAGATCGTGATCCCCGGCATCATCGACATGCACACCCACATGCGCACCCTCTTCGGTCACCCGCACGCTCAGCGCATGATTGCGCTTGCGGGCGTATGTACGACCCTTGACATGGCCGGTCCCACGGACAACATCCTGGACTCCATCCCCGGGAGCGGCGCGGGCGTCAACATCGCCATTTTGGAAGCCGCCCGCGCTCCCCTCACCTTGTCGTGCGATCGCCCAGCCAAGGCCGAACGCGAAGCCTTGATCGATCGCGTGTTGGAAGAAGGCGCCATCGGTATCAAGCTCATGGGCGGTCATTTCCCGATGGATTTGGACATCAGCCAAGCTTTGATTGAAGAAGCCAACGACAAAAAGGCCTGGGTCGGTTGGCACGTCGGCAACACGGTCAACGGCTCGAACATTTTGGGCCTGCGCGACGCCGTAGCCGCGGCCGAGGGCAAGTTCCTTCACGTCGCCCACGTCAACAGTTATTGCCGCGCGCAAGTGCGCGACGAGCTGAGCGAAGCGCTCGAAGCGATCGACCTGTTGAAGGCCAACCCCAATCTCTTTTCCGAGTCCTACCTCTCGCCCTTGAACGGCACGCGTTTGACCATTGAAAACGACGAACCGGTCAGCAAGGTCACCGTCACGTGTCTGAAGAAGGTCGGCTGCACGCCCGACTATGCCGGCATGCAAGAAGCGATTTTGAAGGGTTACGCCGGCGTCTTGCGCGACGACGGCGTCATCGGCGAACTCATTTCCGGTCCCGAAGGCGTCGAGTATTGGAAGAGTCAGAACACGGTCACGTCAGGCAGTTTCGCCGTCAACCCGGCCACGAGCCGCTTCTTGCTCGCTCAAGCCAAACGCGACAACGGCTCGTTCGTCGTCGACTGCTTCTCGACGGACGGCGGCACGTATCCCCGCAACGTCATTGTGGAAAACGGGCTGCTTCTCGTACAATTCGGCGCCGTCACGCTCAACGAATTCGTCGTCAAGGCCAGTTTGAACGGCGCCTTGGCGCTCAACCTCCCCTCCAAGGGGCATTTGGCGGTCGGTGCCGACGCCGACGTGTCGATTCTCGATTTCGACGCGAAGAAAGCGTACGCGACCGTCGTCAACGGAAAGATCATCATGAAAGAAGGCCAGTTGCTCGGTTCGGGCACCGGCATCGTTTGTGACGAACGCGGTGAGGCCGCTCTCACCAAACGCGGCATTCGCGCCATCGTGAAGGGGGCGTTAGATCCTCAAGCGATTGTCAATCGCCACCTTTGTTAACCCAACTCTCAGGAGAATTTTATGTTTGGGATCTTAATGGTACTGCTGGGCGTCGTCCTGGTCGGTTACCTCGTCGTGAAAAAGTACTACGCGCCGTGGGCTTTGTTCCTCGTGGGCGTATTGCTCCTTGTTATCGTCAGCTTGACCTCCGGCACCCCGCTCGTCAAGAAGTCCACCGGCAGCGCCGTTTTCGACGTGATGGAAGTGTTCACGGTCATTTCCAAGTCCACCTTGGGCAACCTGGGTCTGGCCATCATGTTGATCAGCGGCTTTGCCAGCTATCTTGATCAGGTCGGCGCCACCAAGGCCTTCGTGAACGTCTGCGCCAAGCCCTTGAGCTACGTGAAGTCCCCCTACGTCCTGCTCGCCTGCGCTTATTTGGTCGGTCAGATCATGAACATCTTCATTTCGTCCGCCGCCGGCCTGGGCGTACTGTTGATGCTCACGGTCTTCCCGCTGCTCGTCAGCATGGGCGTTTCCCGTTACTCCGCCGCCGCCGTGATCGTTACGGCCAGCTGCTTGGACTTGGGTCCCGCTTCTTCGAACTCCATCCTCGGCGCCAAGCTCTCCAACGTTGACGTCATGACCTGGTTCATCGAAGGTCAGATGCCCGTGGCCATCGTCACGATGATCGCCATCGCCGTGTCGCACTTCTACGTTCAGCGCTACTTCGACCGCAAGGATTTGGCTTCCGGCCGCATCACCAAGGAAGACTTCCAGTTGGAAGGCGAAGTGACGTCCGACAAGGCCATCGCCAAGACCCGTCTGGCTCCGAACTTCTACGCTCTGTTGCCGATTCTTCCGGTCGCCCTGTTGCTCGTGTTCTCCAAGTTCGGCATCACCACGGTCAAGCTCAGCATCCACACCTGCTTGATCTCCTGCATGTTCATCGCCTTCCTCATCGACTTGATCACGCGTCGCAGCCTTAAGGAATGCATCGCCGACACCAAGTCCTTCTTTACGGGCATGGGTCGCGTCTTCGGTACGACCGTCGCGCTCATCATCTGTGCCGGCGTCTTCGCCGAAGGTTTGAAGTTGACGGGCGGCATCACCACGATCATTAACGCGGCCGCTTCCATGAAGGATGCCGGTGGCGTCTTGATGCTCGTCGTCATGTGCACCATCATGATTACCGCCGCTCTCGTCACGGGTTCGGGCAACGCCGCCTTCTTCGCGTTCTCGAGCTTGTTGCCCGCCGCCGCCAAGGCCGTGGGCTGGCAGACCGTCGTCATGGCTTGCCCGGTTCAGTTGGTTGCCGGTATCGCCCGCTCCATGTCGCCGATCGCCGGCGTCATGATCGCCGTTTCGGCCATTGCGGGACTCTCGCCCTTTGACATCGCGCGCCGTACGATCCCCGTCATGATCGTCGCTACCGTCGCTTGCGTGTCCACCGCTTTGTTGCTGCTCTAATCGAGTCGACGAGCGAGAAGCGCGTTTTAAGCGCTAAACCGTAAGACAAAGGATCCGAAGCGCTTTTCGGATCCTTTGTCCTTTGTGCGACGCCATTACATTTCATTTATTTGGAGAGACACCTCGATGACCACTCATCCTTTACTCGAAGCCCGCGTGACGGAACTGCTCGCAGCCTTGCGCGCCGACCCCAAGGTGCAACGCGCCTTGGATATCGCCTTGGAACAAAGCGCCATGGCGATGCAGGAACAAGTCGACGTGTGCGAAATCCCCGCTCCCACCTTTGAAGAAGCCGAACGCGGCCGCTTCATTGCCGAACGCATGCGCCGTTACGGCCTCACTGACGTTACGGTCGACGCCGTCGGCAACGTGATCGGTCGTCGCCCCGGCACCGGCGACGGTCCCGTGCTGGCGATCGGCGCCCATTTGGACACGGTCTTTCCCGCCGGCACCGACGTCACCGTCAAACGCGAAGGTAACCGTTATACGGCTCCCGGCATCGGCGACAACTGCTCGGGCCTGAGAGCGCTCCTGCAGACGATTCGTTGCCTTAACGAAGCCGACATTCAAACCCAAGGCGACATCCTCTTTGTCGCCACGGTGGGCGAAGAAGGTCTCGGTGACATTCGCGGCTCCAAGCACTTGGTCGCCACGCGCCACGTCGACGGCTTCATCGCCATCGACAACACCGACATCGGTCGTATTTTGCAGGGTGCCGTGGGCTCGCACCGCTATCGCATCACGATCGTGGGGCCCGGCGGCCACTCCTACGCTCATTTCGGTCAGGTGCCGAGCGCCATTCACGCCATGTGCTTGGCGGGCGCGAAGATCGCCAAGATCGAAGTCCCGGCCGATCCCAAGACCACCTTTACGATCGGCAAGATCTCGGGCGGTACGAGCGTGAACACGATTGCGCCCTCTTGCAGCGTCGAAGTCGACATGCGCAGCATCGACAACGACGAACTCTTGGCCTTGGAAGCGCGCGTGCTTGCCTGCTTTGAAGAAGCCGTCGCGGAAGAAAACGCCCGTTGGGGCATTGAAGACGACGCCAAGCGCGTTCGTGTGGAGAAAGAACCCATCGGCGATCGACCGGCGGGCACGCGTCCGCACGACTGCCCCGTCTTGCAGGCCTCGCGCGCCGCGCTCGATTCGCTCGGCAAGCCCTTGACCAATTACGGTTTTTCTTCGACCGACGCCAACGCGCCCGTGAGCCTCGGGATTCCCGCCACCTGTCGGTCCTCGGGCGGTTTCCAGTACAAGAGCCACACGGTGCATGAATACTTCGACGACATCGACAGCCACTTGGGCCCGCAGTTGATCGTGTTGACGGCATTGGCCCTGTGCGGCACCGCAACGCAGCCCGCCTATCTGCCCAAACGTTAATCCGACGTCTTGTGGCAACCTCGACGCCGTCCGCAAGGACGGCGTTCTGTTTTATGTAAAGGGCGGCCGCGTCGACGCATCGCCGAACGGACTGACGGAAAGCTCGAAAAGCCTGTGAAGGCGTCGCCGATCGCGCTTTTTCCGACCAATCCCTCAGGGGCGGAACAAAATTGAAAAAAAATTTCATCCGCCCCCTTAACAAACGGACCAATTGTGTGTATTATCTCGTTCCTCAAACAGGCACATAGCTCAGTTGGTTAGAGCATCACCTTGACATGGTGGGGGTCGTTGGTTCGAGTCCAATTGTGCCTACCAAATTTCCGAAAAAGAGTCCGTTTTTACGGGCTCTTTTTTTATGATTTTTTTACGGTGGCAAGCGTTTCTTGGGCACATTGAGAGTCCACGAGGGCCGATTGAACGCGGTCCGATTGGCCGTTACGCCGATCGCTGCGCTCGTCGCTAGCAGTGATCGGGGGCGCAAAAACGCGCCCCCTTTGTTTATTGTTTCGGTGCCTTTGACAACGCAACCGGCGTTGTCGGGACGTTCGCTTTCTGCTGTTTTGCAGGAGCCAGCCTACGCCACGTAATAGTCATTCATCGAATAGGTGCGATGCGCTTCGCCCCGTACCTCCTCTTGATGCGTAATAAAAAGAATGGCGGTCTGCGGCAACCTTTCCTTTAAGAGTCGAACCATCCGATGAGCCGACGCGGAGTCGAGAGCGGACGTCATTTCATCAATCATCAAAAGCTTCGGTTGATGTAATAACGCACGAGTGAGCAGCACGCGCTGTTGTTCGCCTCCGCTCAAACAATCGTCCCATTGGCGCTCTTCATGGAGACTGTTGATCAAATACTCCAATCCGACATCCTTCAAAACGCTCGTCACTTGAGCTTCGCCAAACGCATCCGGTAACGACGGATACGTGATGTTCGCCATCAAAGAGGCTTTGAAAAGATAGCCCTTTTGCGGCAACCACATGAAGGACGATGTGCGCGCCAGTTTTCCTTCAAACTGGTCGTTAAAGCCGGCAAACGTTCTCAACAACGTACTCTTGCCGAGTCCCGATGCGCCGGTAAGTGCCACGAATTCGCCCGGATTGACCGTCATCGTGACATTTAACGGGCGATTTCGGTTGCGATTGGGAATCCGAATCGCGATGTCGGCGTCAAGGCCCTCTGTCGTTTGATCGATCCGGTCGGACAGTGCCTTGCGGGCTTGCTCAACCTGCGCGATGCGATGTTGCAAACGGCTCAAACGATCATACGTCGCCATAAGACGGGCCAGGCTGCCATAGAACCGAGCAAACCACGACAACGAACGGTCCACGCGCACAAACGCTTGACGAATTTGAATCAATCCGCCCAATTGAATCGTTCCCGCAAACAGACTCGGAAGCGCAAAGAAAATGGGAGTGAGGCTTGTGACTTGGTTCAGGCTCACGGTGAAGAAATCCATGTTTCTTTCCGTTTTGATTTTTTGAACCAAAAGGCCCATCAAATCGTTGAACTTCTTTTTCAAACTCGTTTTATCGGCATGTTCACCGTGTACGCCCGCAATGGCGTCGGCATACAAGCGCTTTTCAATCAACGACGTACGCAAATCGGCCTCGCGATGTTGCCCTTCATAATTGAGGTGCTTTAACCGGCGACCCAACAAATGCGTCACCAACGTTTCCACGGCCGTGTAAATCAAACACACCCAGAACATGTAGCCCGGAATGTCAACGCCGAAAACGCTGATCGATCCCGAAAGGTTCCACAAGATCACGGAAAAACTGCCGATCGTCAGCACGGAAGAAAAAAGACTCAAACTCAAGCTCACCGACAAATCGACGAGATCGCGAATGTCCTCGGCAATACGTTGATCCGGGTTGTCGGGTTCGTGAATCGACTCGCGAAGACGATACATCATGCTGTCTTTCGAAAGCCATTGCTCGAACATCAAAAAAGTGAGGTCGCGGCGCATGACCAATTCGCAACGCTTTCGTACGTACGCGGCGCACACGATGACGACGACAATGGCCGCGACCAAAACGACGAAGTCGCCCAAAGCGTCGTAAATTTTCGGAACGTCGACTTTTTGAAGCGCGTTATAAAACTGTCCGTTCCAGGTGTTGAGTTCCACGGAAAGACGAACGTTTACCGCACTTGCCGCCACCACGAACGCAAGCATCAACCACACGGGAATTTGCCTGCGATTGAAAAAGTAATGCTTTAACAAACTTTTTAAGGATTTCTCGACCATAACGCACAAACAAAGACGAACGATTGAACACCGGGAGTCGACAGGTGTTTTTCGAAAATGAAGCCCGGTGTTCTCACCCCGGGCTCACCTGTCGTTTCAAGGTGCCGATTAGGTTAGAAGCGAGCTTCCAAGCCGGCAAAGAACTGTCGACCCATACAATAGGTTCCCGTATCGGAGGCATTCGTGGACGTGTTGACCAAGTTCTTGTGGTCGAAAAGATTCAAAACTTCCAACGAACCCGTCACCGTGACGTCTCCATGGCGATAAAAGTCGTATTGCAAAGACAAGTCGATATTAAAGAGCGCCTTGTTCTTATGCGTTTTGTACTTCTGGTAACGGATACCGTTATCGGTCTGCAAACCGTCCTTGATCAAACGGTCGGCCGCCGACTCCCAACGAAGCCATACCGTGCTGCGCAAACGATCGTTCAAAAAGTACGCGTTGTGCGTATACGTGATGACCCAGTCGGAATTGAAGTTGTTCGCTTCCATCGAGTCCATCGCCACCTTTTGGCCGTCAACAATCGCAAAATCGGGATTGATGATGCCGTTGTCGGTGATTTCATTCCAAGAGCTCGTCCAATTGGTCGAATTTCCCTTCAAGTCGGAACGCGTCACACCGAACGAAGCATGATGGCGGCCCCACGAACCCAAATCAAAGCCGCGATCGATCGTCAACGTCAAGCCTTTGTAATCGGATCGACCGTCGTTCGTCAACAGATAATACGAACTCTTCGCGTCGACGGATTTGGTACGCAATTGATCGCGGTAGTCACGCTTAACCCCCATCAAGGTCACTTTCGTGCCGCCCAAAACGTTCGCGCTGGCCGACAACACCAATTCGTCGGTGTGAGGCGTCTTGAGATCCTTCACGTTTTCATTGAAGTCGACGTCGCCCCCTCCGCTAAGATATTTCCAATCGCTCAATTCTCCGTTGGCACCCAACGTTCTGGAATACCGCTCAACACTCGTTCTGGCACGCAAGGACTGCGCCAACACTTGAGAGCCGTAATAACGGTTGTAACCGGCTCCGAGAACGAAGCGCTGATCGTTGAGGACATCGGCGTTGACCGTGAATCGCGGAGCGATGTTAATGTCTTTAACCAAATCGTCGTAGCTGACGCGAACGCCCGGGCGAACCGTAAACCGCTCGATTCGAATCTCGTCTTCGGCAAAAAGCGCCACCGATTGATACTCGGCGGTTTTGCCATAAGGATCTTGAACGGACTTGTAAACGGCGTATTGCTCGCCGGCAACAACACCGTTCTTCAAAGAACCTTGAACCGTGTTGCTCGCTTTGGGCGAGTAGAACGTGGAGTAACCTTCATCCTGCATGGCCGCTCGAACGTATTGATACTCGCCACCGACTTTGAGGGTATGCGTGCCGACAAGCCATTCGGTCGGGTAAGCGGCGAAGACCGACTTTAACGTTAACGCTTGTTGTTTTTGTTCGTAATCGCCCATCAAGCCTTCAAACGCATTTTTATTGTTACTCCACGTCACGTAGTCGGATTGCCGGTTGTTGGGACGCGTCAACCACGTGTAATTGGCGTTGGAGTCGGCATAGCGAGACACTTCGGTTTTGCTCCAACCCAAGTCGTTTTTCCATTCGCCGTGCTGCGTACGAAGTCGGGTATTGAAAATGACCCCGATACCGCCGCCTTCAAGCGAAAACTCACCGTCTTTAATCGTACCGGCAACCACATCGGCCTCATACGGGGTGTAGTTGAGGGTCGCCGAAGCGTAAAAATCGTTGCTCGGATCGGTATTGATTTTGAGCATCATGTTGTCTTGCTGACGAGACGAATCCTTTTTCTCTTTGAGCGTGCCGTAGCTCGACCAGACCGGAATCTTACTCTTCGTCCGTTCGACACTTAACATCACGCCCAAACGCCCGTCGTCGAGCCCCCCTTCGACCGTCGCCCCCAACGTCGTGCGTTTGAATTCTTTTTGCAAACCGTCTTGACTTGAAGGGGTGTCGTTCTCGGCCGCTTCAGAACCTTCAATCCAATGTTGCCGCGCCCAACTGTCTCGCGTATGGCGCGTCCAAATGCGACCGTGCCACCCGTCGGTACGCGCGTCGCGGATTTTGGCATTGACGACACCACCCGTGAAATCGCCAAATTCGGCCGAGACGTTCTCGGACAAAACCGTCACGCTTTCCAAGAGATCGGTGGAAATGTTGATCGCCTGCGCGTCGCCCGTCGGAACAGATCCATAGGCTTGCGTCGAATCCCAACCGGAAGGCGCCAACGTGGAATTGTTCGAGACGCCGTTGATCATGAAGTTGTTTTCATAGTGACGGCTGCCGCGAATGGAGATTTGCGAAGGGGTGATTTCGCCGCCCGTCGCTCCACTACGCGAATTGGCATCAAACTGAACGAAGGATTCCCCACGAAGCAATTCCGTGACGTTGTTGTTCGTCACGGGCGCCATCGCGATTTCGGTTTCGGTCAGCTCCGTCTTACCAAAAGTATCGCCCTCATCTCGAGCTTCAACCGCTTGGAGTTCATAAACAGGTGCGGAATCGCCCTGAGCATAGGACGCGTTGGCAATCGCCAAAGTAACGCATAGCGCCACAGCCGTGGGCTTAAAAGGGATGTACTTCATTTTTGTAAAGACAAGTGGTTAATACGCTTTTTCAATGATAATGATTCCCATTAGCATGTGCAAACAAAATTTAAACTTTGTGAGCCACTCAAACGCCGGGGCTGGTCCTACGGAATGCCGCAGCGGTCAAAACAGGGGGATAACTTTCTCATCAAAAAAGCGGATTCGTCCTGTCATCACACCGTTTCAAAGGATCCGGCGAAATCGGGTGAATCGGTTGTCAAGACGCGATCCGTCGTCTGGCGGTTCTTCTCCTTTCGAATCAATGCGCAGCGCCTCGTCGCCAGCGAACCCGGGCCCGTCATCTTTCTCGATCATCCATCGGTCGATGGCACGCGAGTGAACGCCATTCGGATCGGTTCAACCGTCGGTTGACGTTTTTCTTTGTCGGTATAACGGTATAAACCGATGCTTTTCGAATCGATTACCGACATGACGTTCCTGCCGATTGACGTTGGATCGACACCGTCAACGCCGCCGATTCCAAACCGTTCTCTCTGTATGTCCGATTGACGAAGTATACGAGAATGATTATCATTTGCACGAATATCGATCGCTCATTCGATCGCCGATTCCGGTTTTTCTTGCCGTGATCGGCTTGCGCCCAACGGTTTGAGTGAACCCCCGTCATCAATACAAAACGTTTCGACACACCGCCACCCATGAGTAAAAAACCGACTTTTTCAGACCGCACGTCCGTCCGAGCCGTGAAGAAAACCGTTGCCATGGCTTTGCTGTCAATGGTTCCTTTCGCAACGCTCGCCTCGAGCGCCACTTCCATTGAAACGACAATGGAAAAAACCATCCGTACGGACGTTCGCACCCAACAGGAAGTCGACAAACAGCTGCAAGCCATCGAACGCCATGAAAAGAGCATTCGGGAACTGCGATTGCAATTGCCGCTTCTCGAACTGGAGAAAAAACGCTTGAAGCGCAATGTCGAATTCTTGACGAAAAAGAACGACGCCATGCAAAAGGCGCAGGCCGACTATGACCGTGCGGCGCTCGTGATTGAAGACGATCTCTTTGGCTGGGTGGCCGAACTCGAAGCCGCCGTGGCTCGCGATCGACCGTTTGCACAAGCGGAGCGTCAACAACGGCTGGCCGACCTTAAAGAGACGCTTAACGATACGGATCTGACCGTCGGAGAAAAATACCGTCGCGTCATGGAAGCCTACGGCGTCGAAGCCGACTACGGTTTAAGCAGCGACGTCACCACCGAAGAGGTTCTTTGGGGAGAAAACCCGACGACGGCGCATGTGTTGCGCATCGGTCGCGTGGCTCTTTATGCCTTGACCATCGATCGTCAACACGGTGCCGTGTGGTCCGACGCGCAACGGCGTTTCTTGCCCCTGCCCGATTCGGCCGGCGTTTTATCCGACTTGGCCGACCATATTCAACAAAAAATCAAACACGACTTTGTCGTCGCGCCGATGATTGGGGTGAAGTAATGCAGTTGCGTCACTATTTTCTCGCTATCGCCTTAAGCGCGCTGGCCGCCGGTGCAACGGCCACGCAAACGCCCAACGCTTCGACGGACGTCGCCGTTGAAGCGCCGATTCAATCGCTCTCGCAAAACGTCACCCGAGACGCTCGCCTCGGTCTTGCCGCCGTCAAAAACGAAACGGCGCAAAAAGCCGCCACCGTCAAGGCACTTGAAGAGCAAAAACGCGAACTCACGCGCCAAATCGAATCGTTGAAACAATCGCTCGATCGCGAGAAAAAACGCCACCAAACGTTAACCGCCGTCGAAAAAGTCCAGGCAACGAGCCGTCGTACGTTGGAAGGCGCGATGCGAGGCGCCTTAAAAAACCAGCGCGAGCGACTGCAAACGGCCGTTTACGCGCACGACGCGCGTTTTGATGCCGCTCGCGGCGACTCGCTTCAAAAAAACGCCGACTTTCCGAGCATCGACGATCTTCGCTGGGTGAGCGACACGATCCTTTCCGAAATCCGCGCTTCGGGGGAAACCGTCGACACGTCCGCCGCCATCGCTTTAAATGACGGCACCCAACTCGAAACCCGTTTGATTCGTCTGGGAGCCGTGACGGCCGCCGCACAAGTCGACGGCGACTGGCTCTTGGTCACGCCCAACCGATCGGGCTCCCGGTTGATGGTGACAGGCCGATTTGAGGCGCAAGGTTTCGATGCAATCGCCGAAAAACAAACCGCGACGGCCTCGCTTGACCTCTCGGGCGGAAAATTGTTGCACCGATACGAAAAGGACAAATCGCTGTTCGAACACCTTCAAGCGGGCGGCAACCTGGTCTGGGTCATTGTGGCCATCGGTTTGGTCGCTCTCGCCCTGGGGCTCGTTCAATTGTGGCGTTTAAACCGCACGCGACTGCCCTCGATGGAAACGATGGTGCCTTTATTGGACAAACTGGCACAAGGTCAATTTAAGGAAGTCATCGAGACCCTTCGCCCCGAAGCCACGCGAGCCAACCCGACCGCTCTTGTTCTCGTGCACATTTTGGATGAAGGCGGTCAGAGCGTCGTCGGCATGGAAAAGAGTTTCGAAGAAGCGGACTCTCACTATTTGGTCCCCTTAAAGCATTGGCAAACGTTTGTGGCCGTCGCGGCCGGCGTGGCGCCCCTCTTGGGGCTTTTGGGGACGGTCACCGGCATGATTTCCACCTTTGACGTGATCACCCTGTTCGGCAACGGCGACCCGAAGCTCTTATCGGGCGGCATTAGCGTCGCCTTGATTACGACCGAAGTCGGTTTGGTGGTGTCGATCGTGTTGATGTTCGTGCATTACCTCATGAAGCATCGCTTCGAACAAATTGCCGAGACCGTCGAAGAGTACGCCTCCGTTGCGATTACGCGCGCTTGCAGTTACTACGTGCGCAGCCCCTTGGACGATTTGAACGATGTTTGATGTTCTGGGACTAATCCTCGACGAATGCCTACAGGGCGGCATTTGCATGTTGCCCATCGTGCTCCTGTCGATTTTTATGTTTTCGCAAATCGTGCGGCAGTCGTATGCATTGACGCGCCAGCGCAATCGCTTGCGCGGACTTTCCCGCCAAGCGCCGGGCGAACTGACGCGCCAACCCAATGAGCTCGGGTTTTATGCCCAAACGCGCACCGGCGTGAGTTCCGTCGACGGCAATCTGCGTGAGGTCATTCACAAAGGTTTTTTAAGTCGTCACGACCATTCCGCCGACATCCTCCTTTGTGCTTCGCTCGCCACCGTTTTTGGTCTTTTGGGCACCGTGATGGGCATGATGCAAGCGTTTGACGCCATGCAAGCCGGGGGATTGGGGCAGGTCAACGATTTGGCCACGGGCGTGTCCGAAGCGCTCATTACGACGCAAAGCGGCTTGATGGTCGCCGCCGTCGGCTTTATTGCGGGCAAGAGTCTTCGACAACTCGCCTACTATCAAGGCATGACCTTGTTGCACTTGTTAAACACCGTCGAACACGCGTTGCATCAGCGTCAAGACAAGGAAGCGACTCATTATGCGTAGACGTCGTCACCATAGCGATCAAGGACTCGACATCAACATGACGCCGTTGATCGACATGATTTTCATTTTGCTTATCTTCTTCATGGTCACGTCGAGCTTCGTTCGCGAAAGCGGCGTGGAGATCGAACGCCCCGTGGCCGCTACCGGTAGCGAACAAACGCCTTCGATCGTGATCGGCATCGACGCATCCAACCGCGTCTGGATCGACGGGCAAACCGTCGACATTCGCAACGTTGCTTCCTGGATGGAAAACATCAAGGCGGACAATGCGGATACGGCCGTCGTGATTGCCTCCGATCGCATGGCTCGAAGCGGCCTGCTGATTGAAGTGCTCGACGCCTGCCGCAGTGCGGGGATCGCCAACGTAAGCGTCGCCACCAAAAACGAATGAGAAGGCGGGACACGATGCGACACTGGCAAAACACCGCACGGGGTTATTTTGAGACCAAAAAACAACTTTCGCTTCCGCAATCGTTGGGTTATGCGACGACGGGGCTGTTGCTGACCGCGACACTGTTTGCCGTGGGGCTCTTCCCCGCTTTCTACGAAAAGCCGTCCAAACCCTCCGGATCGATCGCCTACGGCGATCCCCTGCCCATTACGGAAACGATGTCGGACATGGCAACCGAACACTCCACGGTGGAGTCGATTGAAACGCTTGAAGTCCCCCGGCCTCCCAAAGTGACGCCCGACGCCATGATGGAAGTCCCGAACCTCCCCGTCGACTTCACGGCGATGACGAGCATCGATGTCGGCATGAGCGGCCCCGTGCTGCCGGGCATCGCCACCGACACCATCGGCAAAGGCTCCCCGATTTTTGATCTTTCGGACTTGGACGAAGTCCCTTCGCCTTTCTTTACTCCGGCGCCCGCCTATCCGATGGCGGCGCGACAACGTCGACTCGAAGGCGAAGTCCGCGTTCGTCTGTTACTTGACACGCAAGGCCGCGTTGTCAAAGCCGAACTCATCGACGGCCCGATGAATGCCGTTTTCGGGGCGACGACTTTAAAAACCGTGCGAAGTTGGCGATTTAAAGCGGCTCGAAAGAACGGTCAAGACGTGATGTGCCGTGTGGAAATTCCCGTCGTCTTTAGATTGGGGCGCTAAACGATGAAAACGACATTTTTGAAAAAAGGCTTGCGACACGTTGGCTTGAGCTGCATCTTGAGCGCATGGCTTGCCACGGGCACGTGCGCCTTGGCTCACCAAGAAGCCCCCGTTCCCGGAGCCCAAGCGTCTCTTTTTACTCAAGCGCTTCGCTGCTATCAACAAAACGACGACGCGTGCGTGAAAAAGCTCCTGAGCCAAACGGTGCGGGCCGATCGGCCGCATCCGTTCGCTTTATTGCTGTTGGGCCAAACGTACATTCGTCAAAAAGACATCGAAGCCGCTCGTCGACTGTTCTTAAAAGGCGTCGATCTGTATCCCAAACACCCCAAGCTGCACAACGCGCTGGCGGTCACGTGGGTCATGTCGGAACAATGGCCCAAGGCCGGAGAGTCCTTTTTGAAGTCGGCCGAGTTGGTTCGTCAACCGCTCAAAGCCCGTCATTTCCGCTTGTCCGCCGCGCAATGCTTTTGGCGCGCCAAGGATTTGGCTCGAACCGATCGGATTGTCACGCCCTTGATTGCCGAGGCCGACGCTTCTCGGGCCGCTCTCGAATTGGCCGGCGCCTTATACGTGCGGCAGGAGCGCTGGCAAGCCGCGCTTGAAGTTTTCGAACGGATCGTCATCGACTCGCCCACGCATATCGCCGCTTGGCAATCGTTGGGCAGCCTTCGTTTGCGACTCAATCAATCCCGGCCCAGTGCCGTGGCGCTCGAAGTCGCCGACCGACTTCGCTTGGCTCAAAACCAACCGTCGGCCAAAAACGTCCGTCAAACGTTGGCGGGCCTGTATGCGCGGTTAAATGCGCCCTACCTGCATTTGGCCTCGTTGGATTTGCTGCCTGAAGAGACGCGGACGCTGCGTCAGAAACTCGCCGTCTATCAGCAATCGGGGCAAACCCAAAAAGCGATTGAAACGGCGGGCGAACTGATCAAAACGAGCGACATGCCGATTCTGCACCAAATTCTCGGCAGCCTCTACTACCGAACGGGCGATCTGTCGCATGCCTATCGAACCTACCTTGAAGGCGGACGCGGACAGAAAGACGTTCACGAACAAAGCCGATTCTTGGCGGGCATCGTTGCCTGGGAAATGGGCGAGCGAGAAAAAGCACGCGAAGCGTTTAAAACAATCACGGTGTCGGAGGAATTGAAAGCGCAAGCGCAAAATGCCCTGATGACCTTGGAAAGTATGGACAGGTTGGAGTTGGAACTCACTCTGCCAATGAAAAAACTCATCTGATTGGAAGAAGAAAGAAAGCATGAAATCACCGATTCTGTTTAAAAAGCGCTGCGCCATGCTGGCTTGCAGCATGATGATGGCCTTGCCGATGTCGGCTCAAGCGGCCGAGTTTGCCTGGTATGACGGTCGATGGGCCCATGAGCAAAGCGACATCAAACCTGATTCCCGCATTACGTTCGGAACGCTCGCCAACGGCCTTCGCTGGGCCGTGATCCCCAATGCCAATCCCAAAGGACGCGTCAGCCTTTATTTGAACGTTCAAGCCGGCAGCCTCATGGAAGAGCAAGACGAACTGGGGATCGCCCACTACCTGGAGCACATGGCCTTTAACGGGAGTCGTCACTTTAAGCCGGGCGAACTCATCCCCTTTTTTCAAACGCACGGAATGAATTTCGGCGGCGACACCAATGCGCACACCACGCTGCATGAAACGGTCTACAAGTTAAATCTCGCCGACACGCGTCCCGAGTCGCTATCGAACGGTTTGAAAATTTTGCGCGACGTGGCCGACGGCTTGGATTTGGCCCAAGACGAGGTCAATAACGAACGGGGGGTCATTCTGGCGGAAAAGCGCTCGCGCGAAAGCGAGGCGGTTTTAGCCGCGCGCCAATGGCGCCAATTTCTCTACGCCGGTTCCCGTTTCACGCACGAGACGATTGGAACCCAATCGACGCTGGATGCCATCGATCAACGGGCGCTTCGCGACTTCTACACGAAATGGTACGTTCCGGGCCGCATGATCGTGGTGATTGCGGGCGACGTTCAAGCCGCCGACGTCAAGCCTTTGATCGAAAGCCATTTTGACGACATGATCAAGCCCGACAGGTTGCCCGAGCTCGAAACGTTCGGCGCGATTGACCGTACCGGCGTGAAAGCTCTCGTGCAAGAGCGACCGATTACGTCCGCCTCCGTGAACGTCGTGATTCTTCACGACCGAACGTATGAAAAAGACAACCTGGTGCAACAACGTCGCCAGTACATCGACAGCATCATTCGCGTTGCGCTTCAACGTCGCTTGATGCAATACCGCGATACGCACGCCAACGCCTGGACGAAGGCCTTCGTTCGTTGCGGCTGGCGCAGCATGATGATGCCCGCGGTACAGTACACGGCCACCACCGACGGCAAGCATTGGAAAGCGGCCCTCGAGGGGTTGAGTGAAGAAATGAACCGCGCACGCCGATTCGGCCTCACCGAGCGGGAATTCACCGACATCAAACGGGATATCGCCCGTATGCTCGAACGCGCCGTGCGCCAAGAGTCGGCTTTGAGCAACGAAGATTACGCAAAAGCGTTCGTCGCTTCAGCCAATGCCGACCGCGTGTTTACGTCGGCGAAAACCGATTCGGCCATCTATAAAGAGCTCGAGCCCACGCTCACGCTCGACGAGGTCAACGCCGCGCTCAAGGCCATGTTAGCCCCTGAAAACCGTCGTATTTTAGTGAGTGGCAACGTAAAAACCACCGAACGGGAAGTGCTCGATTACTGGGCGGCGTTGCAAAACAAACCCGTCGCCGTTGCGCAACAGACTGAAACGAGCGCCTTCCCCTACTTGCCCTTACCGGCCGAGGTCGAGCGCGTGACGGCAACGCCCGACGCCCGCTTGGGCGATGCGTCGCTCGGCGTCGAAGGCTTCGCCATGACCTTGGCAAACGGCACCCGCGTTCGCTTCGTGAAGACGCCGTTTGAAAAGGGCTCCGTTCGCGCCACGTACATTTTCGGCGACGGGCTTGACGGGGTGTCGGAACAACAAACCGACATCGCCCGTATGGCCATCGCCACGTTGGGCGAAAACGGCGTGGGACGATTGACGGCGCTCGAACAGGCCAAGACGTTCGGCGCTCGCGGTCTGAGCGTCTCCGAATCGTTGGGCTCGCGCTACAACCTGATCGGCGGACAAGCCCAATCGGCCGACGCCGTGTTATTGCTGCAAGCCATCTGGACGCAATACCAAGATCCGACGTTGACGCAGGCCAATTACGAACGCGTCGTCCAATCGGTGGCTCAAAGCCAATACCGGTTGGAAAAAACCGTCGAAGGGGTGATGCGCACGCAGCGCACCGCCTTCTTGACCGGCGATCGCGCGCGCAGCATGCCGCTGACCGAACAGGCGGCCCGTGCCGTGAGCCTGGCGCAAATGCAACGTTATGTCCAAGACTCCCGCTCCGGCGGCCCGCGTTCGCTTGTGATTAGCGGCGACTTTGACGAAAAGGCGGTCGCACGCGAAGCGGCTCGTTTGTTCGGCGCCATCGACGTCAAGCGCGTCGAGCGTGAGACGCAAGGCAAGCCCCCCGTCTTCCCCGACAACCAAACCCGGACGGTCACGGTCCAAGGCGACAATCAAGGCAAAGCCTTCGTACAAATCGCCTGGCACAGCGACTTGCCCGACGTCGCCGATCGCAAGACGGTTTTGGCTCGATCGCTTTTAGGCTCGGTCGTGCGCGATCGCATGCGCGTGCAATTGCGTGAAAACGAAGCCGTCGCCTATTCGCCTTCCGCCGCTTATCGCTCGTTCGAGCTGGATCAAGGGTTCGGTTACCTCTCGGCGGAAGTCGAAACGAAGCTTGAGGCCGTTGAAAAAAGCCGACGCGTCATCCACTCCATCGTCGAGTCGATTCTCAAGGACGGCATTTCGGACGATGAATTGAAGCGCCAGTTGCGTCCGCGTCTGACGGGCTTGGCAACCGCCAAAAAGAAAACCGTCTACTGGCATAACAACAACGTGTCCGAATTGGCGACGGAGCTTCCCACGCTGGCCTGGAGCCAATCCCAAGAAGCCGAT
>JAGBZO010000027.1 GCA_017628205.1 Duodenibacillus sp. | reverse complement strand
GAAGCCGATCTGAAGTCCGTCACGATCGACGATCTGATGAAGGAAGCGAAAACCGTTTTCAGCGCACCTCGATCTCTGATGACGATTCGATCCGAGAAGTAACGCGCGCGGCTTTCAGCACACGCCATCCCAAACGAGCGGTTGAAAAAGACGTTTTCGAACCTTTGACCAACCGCTCGTTTTCTTATGTCGCGTTGCATTCCGTATTGATAATGATTATCATTCAATAGGATTTAATCGCACGCCACGGTTTTGATCGTGACCGACTGACTTTTGAAAAAAGGTATCAACTTGAGTGTTATCCGTTGTGAAAATCTGCGCTTTAGCCGTCAAGGCACCGAAGTGTTACATGGAATCAATTTCACCATCAATGAAGGCGGTATCGTCGGTTTGCTTGGCAAAAACGGAGCGGGCAAAACCACGACCATCAATCTGCTGATGGGGTTTCTTTCGCCCGACTCCGGCGACTGTCATATCTATGATGCGCCAAGCGACCGACTGCCCGCGAGCATCCGAGCTGACGTCGGTCTTCTGCACGAAGGCTTCATTCAATACAACTTCATGACGATTGCCGAAGTCGAGCGCTACTACAGTCGTTTTTACCCCAAATGGCAAGCCGACGTCTTTTGGGACTTGGTGGGCCGTATGCAAATTCCGCCGTCGCGTCGCATCGCGCGTCTTTCGTGCGGGCAACGCAGTCAGGTCACCTTGGGGTTGCTCTTGGCGCAACAGGCCAGCGTGCTGATCTTGGACGATTTCTCTTTGGGGCTTGACGTCGGTTACCGTCGGCTCTTTTTGGAATTTTTGCGCGACTACGTGCAACGCACCGGCGCCACGGTGCTGTTGACCTCGCACGTCGTGAGCGAACTCGAAGACTTCCTCGATCACGTCATCGTCATTCAAAAGGGCGATATTTTGTGCAACTGCTCGCGCGAAGCCTTCCTGCAACGCTATCGAGGCTACCAATTGCCTCGAAACGAAGCCACGATGAAACTCAACGCCAATGGCCGATCGATCATCAATATCGATCATGGCGCCAACACGATCAACCTGTATTCCGAATTGGATCCCCGGGCCATGCAGGCCTATTTAAGCGGTACGCCGGCAGCCGACACCCTCTCGGCTCTCAAGGAGATCCCGCTCGGATTTGAAGACACCTTCGTCGGCTTGACGGGGCGATACTAAGAAAGAATGGCTATGACAGTTTCCCTTTACGGACAAATCGGCGCCCTCGCGCAAAAAGAATGGATCAAGCTGCGTCTTTTCGGAGCGATTCCTTTTATTCTCGCTCTCGTTTTGTGCGCGGACTTTTACCTGACGCTCAAAACGATTATGTCGGTGCACGGTGCCGCTCCGACCATGCAAGGCCTGATATTTAAGGAACAGGTCTATTTCGATCGCTTTACGTGGTTCTTTGCCATCGCGGGCCTGTTTTTTGCGTCCTTGCAAATCGTGCCCGAATGCATTCAAGGTCGCCTTCGCTTGGCCTTGCACATGCCCGCGTCCCCTCGACTCGTTTTGGCTGTCCCCGTGGTTGTCGGCTTGGTACTTCAAGCGCTTTTGGGGCTCGTGGCCGTGATCGGTTTGGCTGTGGCCAGCACACAACTGAATTTCCCCCGGGAAGTGAGCGTCCCCATGATCAGCACGATCTTGCCCTGGATCCTGGCCGGCGGTGTCGCTTGGTGCGCAACGGCTTCGGCCATTGCCGAACCCTCTTACATCCGCAAGGTCATGATGTTGCTCTTCGGTTTAGGTTACGTCTCGCTGTTAACGACGAGTCGCGGCTGGAACGACATGAGCGAGTCGTTGTGGATCTACACCTTGGTGTCGTTGCCTTGGACAGCGGCCTACTACATCAGCGCTTTGCGCATCAAGGGCTAAAGGAGAAAAGAACATGCATTTCTACAAAGCGCGTTTGGCCATCGTTTTTATCGGCATCCTGGTGCTCTCGTGGTTTATTCCGCAAACCTATTGGCGCGTCACTCGAAGCGACTATTTCGGGCTGAGCGCCACGTACAGTCCGACACGCGAAGCCTTCGTCATTCGTGAAAGCACGGCCGTGCGATCCGTTCTTCGCACCGAAGACGGCCAAATTCTCAACGGACGGGAAATGCGCATGGCGTTGCCTTTCATGTATCGGATGGACTTGCAAAAGTGGAACAAGTTCCCGATAACGATTGGTGAAAACACGTTTGACTTCAATCAGGCGAGCCAAACGCAAATCGGCCGCTTGCGCCCCCGTATGTTTAACGATCCCATGCCCGGCGTGACGGTGCTCTTGGAGTCCGAACCCGAAGGCGCGTCGTTGGAGTTGCCCACCGATTTGATGATCGTGACCGACACGGGACTGAAATTTGTTCGTGCCGACAAAAAGGAAGTGTTGACGGAAAAAGCCAAGCGTTTCAACGACGCGTTGGCCTCGGCCGGCATCGTTTTTCCCTTGAAGGCGTTTGGCAACAACCCCGACCCTTTAAAGCCCTTTGACGAAGGCGCTTTTATGGTCGACGCCAAAAACCAAGTGGCGCAACTCAAAATGGTTCGCGGCGAACCGATCGTCAAAGTCATGCCCTATTCGGCTCCCGAAGGCACCCGCGCTCTAACGGTGAGCGAATCGGCTTTACGCCATCATTACGGTACCTTGATGACGCCCACGGCCGTTTATCTGATGATGTACGACGACACGTTGCAACCGTTGCCTTTGCGCGATTATCGAGCCGAAAGCGATACGTTGACGCTCTGGACCACCCCCTTGACGCACTCGATGATGAAGACGCGTTTCTCGCGGGACGAAATGATGGGCGACTTTACCGCAACGGCCACGAACCGCGACTTCAAGGTCATCGCCGAAACGACCGTGTCTTACCCGCCGGAGCGTCGCGAACGCGAAGCGCGCGTACAAGAATGGGTCAATTTCTTCTCTCCGATGATGATCAGTCAATTGACGCCGACGCGCTCGGGCGTTTTCTTCGACGTGAGTTTTGCTCGCGCGCCGATCGTCACGCTCTTGGGTAACCTTGTCGCCCTGGCCCTTTATTTGGCGATTCAGTGGGTGTTGACGACGCGCGGCAATAACGGCAATCGTCGCCGTCAGGCGTTCCTCCGTGAAAATGCGCTCGCAGCCGGCATCATCGCCGTCTTCGGTTTGCCGGCACTCGTCGCGACCTTGACGGCCGGCTCGTTGATGACGAGCACGAAGCGCAGCTAATCGCCGTCACGAATCATCCACCTTCCGGGTCGGTCTTGCCTTGCAGGCAAAACCGACCTTTTTGCATCCGTTTTTCCGTCCGTACCGATCGAAACGGTGTTGACGACCGCACTCGAGCGATCGCCGCTCCTCTGAACCAACGGCAGGCACTACAATTGACTTCACGTTACCATCGGAGTGCATCATGTACGGCGCAATCATCGGCGATATCGTCGGCTCACGCTTTGAACTCAGAAACATCGACACCAAGGACTTTACCTTCTTCCACCCGACGTGTCGTTGTACCGACGACTCGATCATGACCTTGGCCGTCTACGACGCCTTGATCGTTTGCGACGGCGTTTACGACAATCTCTCGGCCCATACCGTCCGCTCCATGCAGACTTTCGGGCGTCAAAATCCTCACGCCGGTTACGGCCGAGGCTTTCGACGCTGGTTGTTTTCAACCGATCCGCAGCCTTACAACAGTTACGGTAACGGCGCCGCCATGCGCGTGAGCCCATGCGGCTGGTTCGGGCGCACGCTCGACGAAGTCAAAGAGTTGTCCTACAAAGTCACCTGCGTCACCCACAATCAACCCGAAGGCCTCAAAGGAGCCGAAGCGACGGCGGTCGCCGTATTTCTGGCTCGCACGGGACACTCCATGGCGTCGATCCGCGAGGCGATGCGCAATTACTATGCGTTGGACTTCACGCTCGAGAGCATAGGCCCGACCTATCGTTTCGACGTGACGTGTCAAGGCACGCTTCCTTACGCTCTGGCGGCCTTTTTCGAGTCGACGTCGTTTGAAGACGCGATTCGCAACGCCGTCTCGATCGGCGGGGACAGCGACACCTTGGCGGCCATTGCCGGGGGTATTGCCGAAGCGTACTGGGGCATACCGGACGACATGATCGCCACCGCCAATCGCTATTTGGGCCTGGAGCAGTCGTTGTCCTATCCCGCCGCACGCCGTTAGTCGCGGTGCGCCGCACGCCCGCCGCGATCCCGTCACGCGCTTTTGATCAATCTCTTCATCATCGGTTTGTGGCTTAAACGCAAGACAAACGTACGACAACAGACGACAGAAAGTCGCACGGCAATCGAGCAATCAGCCCCGGCGTCCTTGAGGCAATTCAAAGGACGAAATCCTTACCGAAAGCAAACGCCTCGTTCATTTGACGCTCAAGATTGCCCAGCTGATTGGCGATCAGTCGCGTCGCTCCGATACGCTGATCGACGTTGGTGTGGCTATGTCCGAAGAGCCAAACGTCGGGCCCTTCTCGGCGAATGCGCTCGGTCAAATCGCACGCAAAAACGCCTAACTTTTCGGGTACCGCTTTGGCGGGTGGTACGACGTCGGGGGTCGGCGCAAAATGCGTCACAATAACGGTGGCACGAGCCTCCGATCGTCTAACGGCGTTAAAAACGAAGTCGACGCATTCGGCGTTCAAGGTATCGATCGACGGCACGCCGGGCTCGTTGAAATAAGGCAAGACTTGATCGGCAAAGGCCCGGGCCGCCATGCCGGGGACGGGCCACAGCGTGGAGCAAACGAAGTCGACGTCGTCGAGACGAACAACGCGGTTGTGATGATAGGCGACGTTGTCACGCACGTAGCGCGTAAAACCCCCGCCGGCCGGCACGACCCCGTGCCCGTACTCGTGATTGCCCGGAACGATGAGCGTCTCGCGGAAGTTGGCGGCGCACCAATCCCAAAAATCGTTTGAGAGCGACGGGTTGGCCAACTCTTGAATGTCGCCCGCCAACAAAAGAACGTCCCCCTGCCAATCCCCGGCGTGTTCTCGTACGTACGCTCGATTGGCGGCGTATTCCATATGCAGGTCGGAAGCGTAACAAATGCGCATGCGTCGCTCCTTTCGTGTCGTCACAGATTAAGCATAACCGATGCGTCCAGCTCCGTCACAAACAAACGCCGCCCCGTACCGAGCCTCTGTCATCAAACTGTCATCGACTTACCATGAAAGCTTCATCAAACTGAAACGAGCCCGTCATTTGAGCGCGTCACAATACGCCTCGGTTGCACGACAACCACCGAATTTATCTTTCCAAAGGACAGTAGAAATGAAGCGCAAATCGTCGGCATCATGGGCGGTCACGCGCTCTTGCGTACCGATCCCGGCTATCGAAAAATCGTTTATCTTGCCAAGCGTCTGACGGAACTCGGTTTCATTATGGTGAGCGGCGGCGGAGGCGGCGCGATGGAAGCGCCCCATTTGGGGGCGTGGCTTGCGGAACGAACCGACGAGGAAGTCGAAGACGCGCTGCGGATGCTCTCCATTGCGCCCCGTTGGAGCGACCCCGAGTGGCTTTCTTCGGCCTTTAAGGTGCGCAAGAAGTACTATCAAACCCATTTTGACAGCGTGGCGATTCCCATCTGGTTGTACGACCACGAGTTGACGACGCCGTTTGCCACCTATGCGGCCAAATACTTCGACAACAGCATTCGGGAAGACACCTTGTTGCAGATCGCCCGCGGCGGCTTGATCTTTACGCCGGGCGGCGCCGGCACCCTGCAGGAAATCTTTCAGGCCGCGGTACCCAATCACTACGAAACGTTCGGGTATGCGAGTCCCATGGTGTTTTTGGGCACGCACTTTTGGAAAGAGGACGTGCCGGCCTATTTATTGATGGAACACTTGGTCAAGCAAGGCACTTACAACCATCTGCCCATTTGCATCACCGATGAGATTGATGAGGTTGTTGCGACCCTCAAATCGTTTCGACCCAAACAGGAAAATGCGAATTTGACGGAAATTGACGATTAACGGCAATGCAAAGCTACAAACCATCACTTCCTCAAAATAAAAAGAAGCCTCTTCACTCTAAGCTCTGCCATGGCTTCTTAGGCAGGCGCTGGTAAAGGGGCTTCTATTCTTCACAACAATCCAAAGGACTGTTTGAATTCAATTATTCGGCTTTTTCTTCCTTACGGATAAGGCTGACGACCTCAGCAGCGGAAACATCGGCCAAACGAACGAGAACAACACGTGCCCCTTGGAACAAGAAAGATCCTTCGGCCTTTTGCTTGTCACCCAAAGCCTGCATGAAAGCTTCGATTTGCGGGTTGAGTTGGTCTGCCTTTTCCGCGTTAAACGGAACCACAACCGTTTGACCGCCGCGCAACGAAATCGTTAATTGTTGGATAACCATCTTCATATCCTTTCTTTAAAGCGAATAGGAAGGAGCGGCTCCTTCCTATTCGAGTTTGCTCATGAATTAGAACATATATTTCATATTAGCATTAATCGACGTCGTCGATCGACCTTCGCTACCCCATTCGTAACCGGCAGAGACACCGAAGTGGAAGTTCTTTTTCGAAGCTTCTACACCAAACTTCGAGCGAACCTTCACATCGTCTGCGAACGTGAAGTTATAAGTACTTTCAGCACCGGCGAACTTCACCTTGCTATCTATATCACTGCTGCCCAACGTCGGAATAACGGCGAACGTAAACGACGGATCGACCTTCATACCGCCGGCAGTCTCAAAGGCCTTGGCAATCGTCACGCCGATTGGCACTTCAAGAGCCGTTGCGTTGGCGGACTCAACCGTCGCACCGTGACCGTTTGCGTATCCGTCGGCACGAACGTGGTAAAGGTCCATGCCGATAAACGGCGTCACATTCATCGATTGGAATTCACAGACCTTTTGCGCCAGGATCCCCATCGAGAAGACCGTCGTATCGGTTTCGGCTTGGACGTTGGCAACGCCACCCACCGTCATGTCGCTCTTGACCATCGCGAAGGAGGCATCGGCCAGGACTTCCACGCTACCGATTGCCGTCTTACCGTAAACGGAGACACCGTAGTAGTTGAAGTCATCCTTTGCCGCAACAGCGTTATTTTCCGAATCACCGGAACCGGCCGTCAAAGCCATACCGATCGCCATGTCGTCAAACACGGCTTCACCACCGATCACGAGACCGTATGCGGACGTATCGACATCGATTGCTTGGGCGCCCGTTGTCAAATCGGAGAACGAATTGTCGCTACCCGTGACGCGTGCCCAGAGGCGTGATCCATCCGTGGATCCCGATTCTTCACGCACCACTTGACGCAAGTCGTTGGAGCGATCGTATGCCGTTGCAAATGCTGCCAAAGCACCGGCCGGATTCATCGCGGCGTCAAAGCGAGCCGCCACACTCGGTTTGACAGACGTGTTACCCGACGTATCCGTCAACAAGTTGTCAACGTATTCCTTTTCCGCATCCGTACCGTTCATACCGCCATTGGCGAGATCGGAACCTTGCATCAAATCACCGAATACATTGTCGGCCTGCTGCAACTGAGCCGTGAAGGTGCCGTCGTTATTGACATTGAGGTTCCAGAGTGCATTACCGGCCATGAGCTGATCGGCACTCCAAGCCTGCTTGTTCGTCAATTGATAGGTCTTCGCACTATCCAACGTACCGACGATCACCGCCTTCGAGGCGTCGTCAATCGAGAACGAGTCGGCCGTAATCAAAGCACCGCTCGTCAAATTCGTGACGTTGGCCACCAAGACGCTGTTACCGACGAAAGTTACGGAACCGGCAGCCGACGTCGTCGGACTCGTCAACGCACCGTCGACATAAAGAGCCCCCGTCGTGCTGTCGATCGTGATGGCGTTCGGAACGTAAGCGGCCGCCAACGTATCCTTACCCCACGTCAAGTTCGACTT
>JAGBZO010000026.1 GCA_017628205.1 Duodenibacillus sp. | reverse complement strand
TTATAAGGAATAGATGAAATAAACAACATGTTTATGACTTATTTCGAAAAAAGTAGTACGAAAATCTTGTAATTTTTTTCTGGGGGGGGGGTAGATTCCATTTGAAATCTCTAATACAGATTTCATTATGTAAGGAGCAAAAAATGAATAAGATTTTCAAAAAGGTCTTTAATGCCGCACGTGGCATGATGATGGTCGTTAATGAAACGACGTCTTCCGTTCAGACCGGTAAGAAGGCTGCCGTGACGGTGGCTGTGGTCGGTGCTTTGATTAGCGGAGGTGCGTTGGCAGCAACGGATGCTTTCATCAAATCCGAAGGTAAATATCCTGAGTACGCAAATGGCGGCTATATTTATGTTTCTGCCATGCAAAACGGTACGCTTTCTTATGACGAAACGACTTCGACAGTGACTATTGGTGCAGAAAACGGAAAGATTTCGAGTAATGCAACCGGTTATAACACTTTTTCTGCCTTGGCCACTGACGCCAATAAAGAATATATCGGCCCAACGGTTCAGTTTGTTGGTGATGAAGAAACGAACGTTGAGCTGACTACGACCGGATCTTACAGCATGGTTTCTCGTCATGGCGCGATCACGATCGGTAGCTCAGATGCTCATTTGAACTCCGTATCGATTTCCGGTCAGAAGGACCTCTTTTATGTAACGGCAGTTAACTACAATAACAACCAGCACGATTTGAAGCAAAAGATGGAAATCTATGCTGATGCTGTTGAGCTTAAGGCTGGCTCGGTCGATCATGCTGCGGTTGTCGGTAACGGTGGTTCCATCAAGGTTGTCGCTGATTCTAAATTAGACATCGTCGGTGAGATTCTCGGCTATAACTCTGTGTACGGTGGTGTTGATGACATGGACTATGACATCAACTTTACTTCCGGTGCCAAGGCCGTGACGAACATTCAAGGCGATGTTGAATCTTCCGGTACCAGCGTTGTCAAGATCGGTTTGCGTGGCGATGGTTCGACATTGACCGGTGAAGTTCGCGCAATTGGTCATGAGGACAACATTAAAACGGGTGGTCAGATCGAACTCGCGTTTGGTGATCAAGGTACGCTCAATGGCGATGTCGTCGCTAAGAACGGTGGTCACGTTGTTTTGAGTTTCGGCGGGGATTCCGTTTTAACGGGCAATATTAACGTTGCCAAGGATTCCGAAGTCAAAGTTTCCGGTGACGCAACCATTGCAGATCGTCATGCAGCCAACTATGGCGGTGCGGTTTATAACCAAGGAACTTTTGAGGCCGATGGCGTCACGTTTGAAGAAAATGGCGTTAAAAACGAAGGTTATGCCTACGGCGGTGCCATTAACAACGATGTTGCCGACGGAAACGTAACCATTAAGAACAGTGCCTTTGTTGGTAACTATGTCGAAAGCACGAGTAAGCCCCGTGGTGGCGCCATCGACAATACCGGCAAGCTGTCGATCACCAACACGATTTTCGAAGGTAATGTTGCCAAGCATGCCGTTGAAAACGGTCAGGATGCGATGGGCGGTGCGATCTACAATCGCGGTACCGGCACGATCACCATTGCCGACTCCAAGTTTATCGGCAATGAAAGTTCCGGTGACGGCGGTGCCATTTCTACCAATGGCGGTCTGGTTCAATTCAATGGTGAAAACGAATTCCTTAATAATGTTGCGGGCAAGCATGGTGGTGCAGTAGATGTCCAACCCGGTAAGGAAGTCGTTTTTGACGGTAAGAATACGTTTGCCGGTAATAAGGCCGTTGCAAATGGCGGCGCTATCAATATTTGTGACAATGCAACGGTTACCTTGAAGGGTGAGGCTGTCTTTAGCGATAACGAAGCTGCGCAAGGTAACGACATCTACAATGCCGGTACTCTGAAGATTGACGGTACGACGACCTTGGGTAGCGGCATCGTCAATGACGGCACGTTGAAGCTTTCCGACAAGACCGAATTGATCGTTGGTGCGGATTCGGCGATTGCCGGCACTTTCCTCAGCGATAAGGGTGCCGTCCTTACGTTGCAAGATGATGCAACCGTATCGCTTGACAGCAAGACGGATGACACGACCAACGCCGGTGTCATTAAGAACCTCACAATCCAGGGGCAGGGCGACGTCGTGATCGCTCCGACTCAAACGGCTCGAGCATTGGGGATTGGCGTCAATACGCTCGATGTCGGCTCGGTAACGATTGATATCGATGGTACGAATGCCAAGGCTGTTACGGCTTACGGGCTCAACACCATTAAGGCCGACGTCATTACGATCGACAGTGAAGGCGACGGTATTCATGCCATGGGCGATGCCAATGGCAAGGTGACCTTGACCGGCGGTGACGTTTCGATTCAAGCCGGTATCGGTGGTTATGCCATCCAAAATGCCGCCGGCAGCGGTGAAGAAACCATTGTTGTGACCGGCAAGACGGTTTCCTTGACGAGCTTGGGTCGTACGGCCATTTCTCAGCAGGGTGATTCGTCCATGCGCATTGAAGCGGACAACTTGACGATCGAAGGCTTTAAGGACAAGTACGACAGCAAGGTCAATGCGGTTAATGTGACGGCCGGCACGTTGAGCTTGGCCGGTGCCAAGACTGTCATGATCTCTAACGGCCAGGGCGGAGCCGACACCAATGCAATCGGTGTCGAAGCCGGTGGCGCTTTGTCTATCACGGGTGGAAACGCAACCGTTTCCGGTACGACGTTGGTTGGCGGTCAGTTCGATATGACGGCCGATTACAACACGTTGGACGCTCTGATTCTGACGGGTAACGCTCAAGTTTCGCTTGACGGCGTCAACAAGATCAAGTCGATTGACTATCAGGCACCGAAGATGCGTCTGTTTGCTCTTCGTTCCACGGGCCCCGTCTTGAATTTGGGCGGTAGCACGGTCATCGAAGACGACACCAATGCGCCGACTCTGAATGTCGAAGGCGACATCACGCACGGTGGCAATGTCAACGTTGACAACTACAACGCCAACGGTGCGAACGTTGCTCTCAACGGTAGCGACAATGACCTCGGCAACTTCAACGGTAACGACTCCAGCATCACGCCGGCGGCCGGTTCCGACACGCAGATCGGTGGCTTTAGCGGTGATAACAACACCATCAACCTGCCCGATACCGAGACCACGATCACCGTGACGGATGACTCTGCCACGAACACGACCGTGAACGCTCCGGGTTCCGTGACCGACGAATTGGGCGGTGACATGAGCCAGTTGAAGAACCAGGTTCAAGGCTTGGCTGCTACCTTCAAGGGCGAAAGCGGCGATGTCTTCGGTGAATCGACCACCGTGATCGACGGTAAGGGGAATGTGGTTTCTCAAATCGTTGAAAAGCACCAAACCAACACCCAGTTGGCCGAATTGACCTCGACCGTTCCGACGTTGTTGGCACGTGCCGAAGCCAATGACCTTCGCAAGCGTATGGGTGACATCCGCGCAGTGGAAGGTACGCATGGCGTTTGGGCTCGCTACGACGGCGGCAAGCTGTCCGGTGCAACCGGTCTCGACTACGACTTTAACAAGTTGCAGATCGGTATCGACACGGTGCCTGCCGAAGGTGAACCGCGTCTCGGTTTGGCCTTCACGTACGGCAAGGGCGATACGGACATGGCTCGCGGCGCCTCGGCTGAAAACGAAAGCTTCAGCTTGGCCGCTTACGGCATGTGGTTGAACGACAACGGTCAGTTCGTTGACGTGATCGCTCGCTTGGGTACCACGAGCACGGACTTGACGACGCGGACTTACAACCAATCCATCGATCAGTTGGTGGCTTCCGTTTCCGGCGAATACGGTTGGCGCTTGCCGGTCAATGACATGGCCTTCGTCGAACCGTCCGTCGAACTGTCCTACACGCACGTGACGGGCGAAACCTTCGTTGCCAACCGCAACACGTTCGAAATCGACGCCTACGACTCCTTGGTCGGTCGCGTTGGTGTGGCTGGCGGTTTGACCTGCCCGAACAACAAGGGTCAGCTGTATGTCCGCGCCGGCGTAGCGCATGAATTCATGGGCGACTCCAAGTTCATGGCAACGTCTGCGGCCGGTTACAGCGCTCGTCCGATCGAAAACGACGGTAAGGACACGTGGTTCGAATACGCCATCGGCGGTCAGTACAACGTCAACAAGAACACCTACGTCTATGCCGACGTCGAACGCACCGCAGGCGGTGATCTCGATCAGGATTGGCGTGCCAGCGTTGGCGTTCGTTACAGCTTCTGATTAATTGAGTCATTCAATTAATTAGTCTGGTCTCGCGATCCTCAGTTTGCCTCCTGAGGATCGCGAGTCGGACGTACAGAAGCGAAATGCAAAACAAAGCCTCCGAGCAAATGCTTCGGAGGCTTTGTCATCGGTGTTGCTGATGATCACTTTAAGCTTGAGTGTCGTGCGTTCGTTTGAATGCCGGAGATCCCAAAAAGATCAATGTCAACGTTACGACGCTTACGCTCATAGCCCACGGCAAGCCGTAATTCTCCGCCAACCAGCCAACGAGCGGCGGGAAAGTCAATAAACCGCCATAGGCGAAGAACGAGACGACGGCAATGGCCCGTTCCGTGTCGACGCCGGGATAGGAGCCAGCACGACTGAAGAGGATGGGGCCGATGGGGGCCATCGCCAGTCCCATCACGGCGGCACCGATCAAGGCCAACCAGACATTGGGCGTCAATAGGATAAAGACCATGCAAGCGGCCGCCGACAGGGACCCCGAGACAATGAGGGCGACGTCGGAGACGCGAAGACGCAATCGATCGACGTAAAAGCGAGCGACGAGAGAGGTCACGCAAAAACTGCCGTAACACAAAGCGGCGACGGATTCCGAGGCTCCCTTGGTTTCGTGAAGCAACAAGCTGCCCCACTCGGCTAAGGTCCCGTCCGAAACGTACGTCATCAAGAGCATGATGCCGCAAAAGACAACAAAAAAGGGCGGCAACGCGCGTTTGACGTGGTTTGCTTTGGTCGGTTCGGGTGCTCTCGGACGACCGGGCAACAAGTGCCGTTGAAAGTGAACGAGAGGCAAAGCATACAGCCCGAAGAGGATCAACGCGTTGGTCAAAACGGATAATTCGGCCCATGCCGCCAACCCACAGACGAGAGCGCAAGCCACTGATCCAATGCTGTAAAACGCATGAACGAACGCCATGCAGGGGCGAGCGAATTCACGTTCGATTTGAACCGCATGCGTATTCAAAGCCAGATCGGCCAAACCGATGAACAGCCCTACCGTGACGGTAGCGACGGCCAAGATCGGGAAGGTCGTTGAGGCGCTGACCGCCAACATCGATAGCGTCAAACCGACGGTTCCGAGACGCAAACAGACGGAACTTGAGTAACGGCGAACGATGAAAGAGCCCAACAACAACGCGATGACGGCGCCGATGCCCATCAGGAGCAAAACCAACCCGATTTGCGCCTCGGTGAGCGAGGCTTGCAACTTAAGGCCCGGCATGCGCGCCGTCAAGAATCCGTAAGCCATGCCCGGACTCATGAAAAAATAAGCGCAAGCCAAACGCGTGCGTACAAATTGAGGTGTTTTCAACATAAAAAAAGAAAAGGGCGGTTGAATCAACCGCCCGATGGATACGGAGTGATTAAAGCGCTCCGTTATTTACGGTTGAAACCTTGTTCGTTGAGATAAGCCTGAACGAACGGACGACGTTCACGTGCCAAAATCGGGTCGAGTTTACCCTTCCAGGTCGTACCGGGCATGCCGCGATCGCCATAGTAGTTGGTCAGAACCTTGTCGTAAGCGGCGAGTTCTTCATCCGTGGCATCGCGATAAGCATTTTCGCTCAACAACATACTGACGGGGATGCGCGGTTTGAGATCGTTGCGCTTGGCGGGGTGACCCAGGGTCAATCCGACCAAGGCGAAGGTATGTTCGGGAAGTTCCAACAGTTCGCCAACTTCGCGGATGTGGTTGCGCAGACCGCCGATAAAACAGCCGCCCAATCCGAGCGATTCGGCTGCCGTCAAGGCGCTTTGAGCCATGATACCGGTATCGACGCAACCGGCAACGAGCTGTTCGGCCCAACCGAGATCGGCTTCGCCGCAAACGCGCAAATCGCGACGGAAGTCCACGCAGAACACGATAAATTCGGCGGCGTTGACAACTTGCGCTTGATTGCCTGCATAGACGGCCATTTTGGCGCGCTTTTCCGGATCGGTCACGCGAACGATGGAGGTCAATTGCAAAAAGCAGGTCGAGCTGCTGGCGCGAGCCGCTTCAATGATGGCGTCAAAGTCCTCGGGAGCAATCGGTTCGCCCGTAAAGTCGCGGACGGACACGTGATTGCAGAGCAGGGATACGGTTTCATTGGTACGCATGGTTAGCCTCCTTAAAGTTCGTACGTCCCGCCGATCTCGAGAACGAGGGGCGTCTTTTCAACGGTATGGATGGCTTCGACGAAATCGTCAATGTCGACTTCGATCGAAGGGAAGGTGTTGTAGTGCATGGGAATGACGGTTTGCGCTCCGAGCCATTCGGCGGCGATCGGGGCGTGATCGATGCCCATGGTGTAGTGACCGCCAACCGGAAGGAAGGCGATTTCGGGTTGATACACGTCGCCGATCATGATCATGTCGCTCATGAGGCCGGTATCCCCGGCGTAGTAAAGGGTTTTTCCTTCGAGCTCAAGAATAAAACCGACGGGGCAACCGGCATAGGCGCCGTCGGGCGTGGAGCTGGAATGAGCGGCGGGCACGGCGCAAGCGCGACCCCAGTCATAGGAAACCCAGCCGCCGACGTTCATGCCGGTGGCTTTGGCGCCTTGATCGGAGCAATAATGAGCCAATTCGTGGACGGCCGTAATGGGGGCGCCGGTGTTTTTGGCGATCTCGATGGCGCTGCCCAAATGATCTTGGTGACCGTGCGTGACCAAGATGTCGGTCGTGCCGGACGTATCAAATTGCGGCGAACGAACCAAGAACGGATCGAGCAAAATCCGCGAGCGACCGGATTGAATTTCAAAAGCGCTGTGGCCCAAATACGTGATGATCATACAAGCTCCCGAAACGGTTGAGTCGTTGCGGTTAGCTTATCAAACTTGATCGGACGTGTCATCGGAAGGCGGGAGAAACCCGTTGATACAGAGTGTTCGATTTTTGACGATCGAAAAAAATCGCTGAAAACACAAAAAAATGGCAAAAAAATAATTCAACATAATGGTAGTTATGTTGAATTATTCGATTTTCTCCAAAAATCAAGCGATTTTTGAGTTTTCAGTTTGATTAATCGTTTGACGCGATAAATTGACCGGGTTCGAATTTAGCGTGCAAAAAAATGAGCATCCACTCGGTCGTGTACTCGACTTCGCGGAGAATCTGGGTTTCGTCGACAGTGCAACCGGGCAAACACAATGCTTGCATGAGCAATCGACCTTTGAGCATCTCGACATAGTGCGAAGCGATGGGTTCGAGTTCGCTCATGGGCGCGGCGATATGATTTTCCAGCACTTTGGCAAAGCCGTAATGGCTCTTGGCAATACCTTCGTTGAAAAACCATTTTCCGATCTCGGGCATCTGCGGCGATTCGGAAATGATCAATCGCATCGCCCCGACCGCTCGCTCGGACAACAGCTGCTTGAGCAAGATTGTGCCAAAAGCAAAAAATTCGTCCTTCAAGGTGCGTCCGGGTCGATAGTCCGCCATGTAGGCGCCGTAAATGTCATCGGCCAACATTTGGAGCGCGGCTTTGAAGAGCCCCGCTTTGTTGCCGTAGCACTGATAAACGGTGGAACGCGATCCCCCTGCTTTTTCGATGATCTTGCCCAACGACGCCCGTTCGTACCCCAATTCAATAAAGGTATCGATGGCGCAAGCCAATACGCCTTGTTGGCGTTCGCGTCCTTTGGGCGTTTTTGCCGTGGTTTCCGTCATGGGCCGATGTATCCGTAGTTGATGGGTCGAGCCTCTATTGTAGGCGGTTGAGTCAAAAAATACCGTACGGTACGGTATGAACTCCCCCTATGACACGCTCTGACAATGCAAGGTTTAGATCGCCCCCTTTTTCCTTCGGCATTTCGTTGCGGTTGGGACTAAACTATGACGAACGATGTCACAATTTGACGCACCGGAACGCGCCCGGATCCGGAAAGGAAGTACGACAATGAGCGGATCGCACAGCAGCCTAAACGGCGCCCTCTTATATATTCATATTCTCTCCAAGCTTTCGACGTCGACGAAAAAGACGGCGCAAGACATTCTCGAAGCCTTGCGCGACGACGGCGAATCGGTTGAATTGCGCACGGTGCAGCGCATGTTGACGAACATTTCCAACTGCCCTCTTTTGCCGATCGAATGCGAACGCGATGTCCCGCCTTATCGCTACGGTTTGAGCAAAAAAGCGCCCGGTTTGCGTTTGGCGCAACTTTCGCCCGAAGAAGCCTTGTTGTTGCAATTGGCCAAAGAGCAACTTCACTACCAATTGCCCAAACGCCTGCTCGACGACATGCAAGGACTCTTTGACGACGCAAGCCGTTGTTTGCAAGGCATGCGTGCGCGTTCCGAACAATCGTGGATGAACAAAGTTCGGGTGGTGGCGAGCTCTCAACCCTTGATTCCGCCCAAAGTGAACGAGTCGGTGTTCGAGAACGTCTCGAGCGCCCTTTACTCCAATCGTTTGTTGCGCGTGGTCTACGTCAACAAACAAGGCGAGCGCAAGGACAAGGTGGTGGCTCCGCTCGCTCTGGTCACGCAAGGCGTGCGTTTGTATCTGGTGTGCCGTTTCGAGGGTTACGACGACTACCGTCATCTTGTTTTGCATCGTATGACGACGGCGGAAGTCTTGGACGACGTCTTCTTCTATCCGGCCGACTTCAATCTCGACGAGTATATCGGTCAGGGGCATTTCGGCTTCAGTCACGGCCGCATGGTCAAGGTGCGCTTCGAAGCGATCAATTGGTTGGCGGGCGATTTGTTGGAGACGCCGATGTCCACCAACCAGACCGTCGAATTGGGCGAAACCTACTCCACGATTCAAGCTACGGTGCCCGACACCGAGGCGTTGCGTTGGTGGTTGCGGGGCTTTGGCGAACTGGTAAGAAACGTCTCCATTGAAGCCGTTTGATCAAGACGAAACGCCGCTTACGGAACATGACTGTTCCGATCCGAAAGAAAAACGACCGACGTTTTAAAGCGTCGGTCGTTTCTTTGTTCGGTCGATAGCGATTACTTGTTCGCCTGATTCTGAGACGGCAAGTGCAGTTTGGTGATTTCCGCGACGAGTTCCTTTTGCTTGGTCGTTTCGCTTTCGGGATACATCGCGATGTCACGGGTTGCCAAGGCTTCGGTGAGCATCAGCACGCAACCGTAGAGTTCTTGCGGGGCACCGTTCTTGATGGATTTGATCACATCTTCGGCAGCCGAGAAAATGCCTTGAGCCATCTTCTGTCGTAAAACACGCATGCTGCTGTACTGATCCAGCGTCACGTCAGCCGGTTTGCCCTTGAGAACGATGGAAGGGTCGACGGATTCGTCAAGTCGCTTGTCGAGCTTTTCGGCAAAGGCAAAGCGGTGCTCGACGATTTGGCGCAAGTCCATGTCGGCAAAGCGGGTGTTGAAATCGGCAATCCATTCGTCGATCATGCGCGTGATGGCGGCTTGATCGGCGGCGCTGATATGTTCGAAATCAATGATGAAGCGATCCAACGACATCACCACTTCGTTGCTCGAGAAGATTTGGGCCGTCACATAGCCGTTATGGTTCAGCGTTTGGATCAATGCGTCGCTTTTTTGGGTGGCGCTCATGGGGGTCTCTCCTGATTCGGTGGTCGTTGGACGAATGTCGGAAATTGTAGGGAGAAAGTCTTAATTGTGCCTTTCTCCTCTGCTCTTAATTTCGAGAACGCAAACGGCGTGTCACAATCGACAACACCGCACCGTAGACGGGAACGAAAATCAACAAGCCGGAAATGATTTTGACGACATAGTCGACGCTGCCGAGCCAGACCCAGTTGGCGGCGAGGTACGGATCGGACGTTTGATAAAACGCGACGCTGTAGAAAATGGCCGTGTCAATGAGGTTGCCGAAGACGCTGGCGGCGCTGGGCGCAACCCACCAATCGCCCGTATCGCGCAAACGTTGAAACACCGTAATGTCCAAGAGCTGTCCGACTACGTAACCGGCAAACGATGCCAAAGCAATGCGGAAAATAAAGAGACTGAATTCGGACAAGGCCGCAAGACCGCGATATTGGCCGAGCTCAAAGAGCGTGCCAACCAGATAGGACATGAGCAGCGCGGGCATCATGGCCATGAACACCAGGCGTCGCGCACTGCGTTGGCCGAACAAGCGCACCGTCAAATCCGTCAAGACGAACAAAAACGGATACGTGAACGTACCCCACGTCGTTTCGATCCCGAAAACACTGACGGGGATCTGAACGGCGTAGTTGCTCAACACAATGAAAAAAAGATGCGCCGCCCACAGTCGAAGAACGGGCGGTTGCTTGCGATACAAGGCGGTCATGTCACCGATAAAAAGCAAATGGCGCGAGATTGTCGCACAGAATCAGAGGCTTGGCAATGTGTCCTACTGTACGCCGATTCTCCGGCCAAAATCAATGCAAGGCATATTTCGTTGCCCGACCAACGCCGATGCGAACGAGATGCCCCTCCTCGGTCAAGCGCTTGAAATGGTCTCTCAACGTATATTTGTTGACGCGCAACAGTGCTTGGGCATCGGCGACGCTGATGGGGCCGTGATCGCGAATCGTCTCAATAAGGCGCAATGAAATCTCCGGCATTGTGCGCAAGAGGTGTTCGTTCTCGATTTTGACCTTTAGGTTACGAATCTGCTTGACCAATGACTTGAGGAAATAACGGATCCACACCGACCAATCCGGATTGTCGGATTGCAGTGTTTTTTGTGTGGCACGCAACGAGAGGTAGTAACTTTGCTTGGTCGCCTCGATCACGCTTTCGAGCGAACTGTAAGGTACATACACGTAACCGCAGCGCAATAACAGCAAAATGGTCAAAGCGCGAGACAGTCGGCCGTGGCCGTCTTGAAACGGATGAATGGCTAAAAACGCGACGATAAACATCCCGATGACGATTAACGGAGGGAGCGTTTTTTCTTCAAGTCGAAAGTTTGTCCATTCGATCAATTGCTCCATGCAATGCGGCGTTTCGAAGGCCGTCGCCGTTTCAATGACCACCCCGATAGGCAAACCGTTCGCATCAAATGCGGCAACGTTGTTTTCGAGGGTTTTGTACGCTCCGCGATGTCGCTCGTCTTTATCGCTTGGTCGCATCAGCATGGCGTGCATCTGTTTGATGATGGATTCGGTCAGGGGCATTTCCTCCCAGGAATCGAAAATCTCATTCATCAAGATGGCATAGCCGGCGACCTCTTGTTCATCGCGTGAACGGAACGATTCGGTGCTCAATCCGGCCATCACACGCAATACATCGGCATCCGTCAGTCGTGCGCCTTCGATGCGAGTAGACGAACCGATACTTTCAATGGTGGCGATGCGTTGCAGTTCGGTCAGTCGATCGGGCGCTAGATTTCCGTACGCTTTCCAGCCGCCTTTAAATTCTTCGATTTCCAACAGCATTTGGACGATCTCGTTGTCGAAACGGAACGTCTTTTCATTCAAATTGAGTTTCATACGCAAATCCATTCGAATCCATTCGCAAGACATTATATGCCATTCGTAATCCATTAGAAACCATTCGAAAGCCATTCGAAACCATACGCAAACGCCCTTTTTTCCATTCGAAACCATACGAAACGGGCGATTTGCCGTCCGAGTTGCGAAGGTCTTCCGATCGCTCCATCCTCTCCTTATTCTTCGTCAAAAAGCAAGAGCCCGACGGGAGACGGACCGTCGGGCTCAAGCCAAATGGTTTGTTTGTGATGGGGGGTCAACCCAGCAAGCGTGCGGCAATGCGTTTCCACAAAGCGACGCCGTTTTTCAGATATCCCGTGTCAAACGTCATGTTGCGGCAGTGCAGGCCTGGCGTGGCGCCAACGCCGACACCGAAGTAAGCCGTGCGCACGCTCGGCTTCTTGGTCTTGTAGAAGTGGAAGTCTTCGCCCCCGCCGCCGGCCGTTTCTTTGAGCCCCTCGGGACCAACGATGGAGCAAATTTCTTCTTCGATCATGGCGACGAGTTCCGGATCGTATTCGGAAGCCGGGCATTCTTCGATCAAGTCGCAATGCGCGCGAGTTTCAAACGCCAAAGCCGTCGTGTCGGCCATGAGATAGAGGCGACGCAACATATCCTGAAGCAAGGGGTTCGTTTCGGCACGCAGGTCGTAGGAGACGACGGCCCACTGGGCCAAGGAATTCTTGGCGCCCGGTTCGCATTGCATGCGGGTGGCCTTGATGGACCAGGCTTCCTGCGGATTGAAGCGCAACGCATTAACGTTTTGGATGAGCGAAGCGGCGACGTCCAAAGGATTGACACCCAAATGCGGGCGGGAGGCATGAGCCGTTTTACCCGAGAGCTTGATGTCGACCGTGGCGCAAGCGACGTGTTTTAACTTGGAGCACATTTCTCCCGGCGCCAAGTCGGTCAACGGACGAATGTGGCCGCCGACGGCGATGTCGACGTCTTCGATCAAGCCGTCGCGAATCATCGCCAGGGCGCCCGTGAGATTTTCCTCGCCGGGCTGGAAAACGAGCTTGAGCGTCCCCTTTTTCACAATCGATTTCAAATCGTGAGCGGTGGCCAAGAGCATGGCGCAGTGAGAGTCATGACCGCAGGCGTGGATCGCAACGAGCCCTTTGTCGTCGTCATGGTACGGCAAGGCATCCATGTCGGCGCGGAACATCACCGTCGGGCCGGGGTCGGCGCCGCGAATGATCCCGACGACGCCCGTGTCGCCGATCGGCGCTTGCGTTTCAATGCCCAGGGCGTTGAGGGCGTTGACGATGTAGGCTTGGGTTTTGTGTTCCTTGTTGCTCAGTTCGGCCAAGGGATGCAGATCTTTGAAGTAACTGATGGCGTCGCGCGTCATGATGCGATTCCTTTTTTGTAAACAACTCGCGACTGAAGTCGCAAGCTTTATTGTAGTCACTAAGAAGTGACGCAACATTAGGCCAGCTTACAGTAGCCCCTGGGATATCTGCAGATAACCCAATCCTTGCAGATTCCGACTTGCATTCAAGTCGCTGTGCGCTTGGAAACCACAGTGTTCACAAACAAAACGATGTTTGTGTCGCTTACCGATTTGTTGGCAGCGACTACAAGTTTGAGACGTATATCGAGGATCGACC
>JAGBZO010000025.1 GCA_017628205.1 Duodenibacillus sp. | reverse complement strand
GGACGGCACGTTGATCAATTCGTTGGACGTGTGGAACGAAGTCGATCTTGTTTTGTGGGAGGAATTGACGGGAAGTCGGGATCGGTTCGGGGCGTTGTCGGCATTTCGTCGTCAAGCGCTTTGGGAGTGCCGCTCCATGACAAATCCCTACGTCGGTTATAGCGAGAAATTGGCGCAATGGCTCAATCTCGGCCTATCCGGCGCCCAGGTGCATGCCAAACGTTTTGCCATTTCGCGTCGTTTGCTCAAAACGAGCGTTCGGTTGAGAGAGGGCGCCGCCGACGTTGTTCGTTATTTGAAAGGACAGGGGAAGCGACTGGGGATTGCAACGACGACGCGGCAATGTAACGTTGACATTTATTGCGATGAAAACGTGTCGATTCGCAAGGAATTGCTGTTCAGGGATGTTTTTGAACTCATGTTGACGTGCGAGTGCGTGACGCAAATCAAACCCGATCCCGAGGTGTATTGCCTGATGCTCGAGCGTCTGGGACTCCCGGCTCGGGATTGTTTGGTTGTCGAAGACAGTCTGGAAGGCGTTACCGCGGCCGTGAAGGCGGGGATCGATGTTGTCGCCATCCGAGAAAGTTGGTCGCTTGAGGATGCCGATCGTATTGCCGAGTTGACCGAGCACTATGTCGAGTCGCATGCCGACTTGTTGAAATTGTTTGCAGGCTGAAAAAAAGAAAAGACACCGCGGAGCAAGCAGTGTCTTTTCTCTTTTTAATGGCTTGACCACCCGCGCTGAGGGACGGGGGAGGTTCAGCGTGTCGCCGCTTAGCGATTAGGCCATGGCCTTGATGGAAGCGGACAAACGGCTCTTGTGACGAGCAGCAGCGTTGCTGTGCAAAACACCCTTGCGAGCCATGGCGTCGATCGTGCTCTGAGCCTTGACGAAGGCGGCAGCAGCACCGGCCTTGTCGCCGGCGAGGATCAACTTGCGTACGGCCTTGATGGCGGTACGGTACTGGCTGCGCTGAGCAGAGAGGTGCTGGTTACGAGCAACTGCCTGACGGGCGCGCTTACGAGCTTGGTTGGTGTTGGCCATTATTTAGAATTCCTAAAAAAAGATGCTTGACGAAAGATTTTCCGGTTCGCCTTGCATCTAGCAGCCGAGGCTCGGCCGGTTCGTTTAAAATGAAAGTTCTTTCCAAGATTTACTCAGTCGTGATTGAGCGAACCTCGAAAAGCCCTTCATTATATTGAAAAAAAAGCTCTTCGACAAGAGAAAAAGAGAAAATTTTTCGTGTTGTCGCAATAGGTTATAGAAGAAACGGTATGTCTTTACTTCGCTCGGCCGCGACGGTCTCCGGCTTCACCTTGCTGTCTCGAATCACGGGTTTGGTGCGCGACATGTTGATTGCGCGCTACTTCGGCGTGTCGGGAGCGACCGACGCGTTTTACGTGGCGTTCAGAATCCCGAACATGTTGCGCCGCCTGTTCGCCGAAGGTGCCTTTTCGCAGGCGTTCGTTCCCATGCTCAGTCAGGTCAAGGAGCAGGAAGGCAAAGAGAGAACGGACGCGTTTATCGGGAACGTGTTTTCCGTTTTGGCCGTGGCCGTATTCTTGACGAGCCTGCTTGGCGTGGCCGTCGCGCCCGGCATCATCTGGCTGATCGCAACCGGTTTTGCGGAGCAACCCGAGACGTTCGATTTGGCCGTCGCATTGACGAGGTTCATGTTCCCGTACATCATTTTCATGAGTTTGGTCGCGTTTGCGGCCGCGGTACTCAATACGTGGAAGCATTTCGTCATCCCGGCCTTCACGCCGGTTCTTCTTAATGTCAGTTTTATTGCGGCCATCCTTTGCGTGACGCCGTTTCTTGACGAGCCCGTCTGGGCGCTGGCATTGGCAGTGATGCTTGGCGGCGCGTTGCAACTGTCGTTGCAACTGGTGCAACTCAAACGCATGGGTCTGTTCCCTCGTCCGGTTCGACCGTCGACGGCATTGAAAGACTCGGCGGTGCGACAAGTGTTGAAGTTGATGTTGCCCGCTTTGGTCGGCGTGTCGGTGGCGCCGATTTCCATTCTCATCAACACCAATATCGCCAGTCGCCTCAGTCAGGGGGCGGTGACGTGGTTGTCCTACGCCGACCGCTTGATGGAATTTCCCACCGCCTTGTTGGGGGTTGCGCTCGGGACGGTGTTGTTGCCGAGCCTGTCGGGAGCTTTCGCCAAGGGCGATCACGACCGATACAACGCGTTGTTGGACGGAGGATTGCGACTTGTCGTTTTGTTGGCCGTTCCGGCCGCCGTCGGCTTGGGCTTGCTCGCCGAAGGTCTGACCTCCGTTTTGTTCCAAGGCAAGCATTTTCAGGCTTCCGACGTGGCTCAAACGGCCGTCGCCATGCGCGCTTACGCGGTAGGGTTGCTCGGACTGATCGGTATCAAGATCATTGCCCCGGCGTTTTACGCCCGCAAGGACATCAAGACTCCGGTGCGCGTGGCCATTGCGTCCGTTGTCGTCGTTCAGTTGGCCAACTGCATCTCCGTGCCGTTGTTCTCGTACGCCGGCTTGGCTTTGTCGGTCGGAATCGGCGCTTGCTTTAATGCGGGCGTTTTGTTCGTCTTGTTGGTTCGCCGCGGTTGGTACCGGCGATTGCCCGGTTGGGGACTTTTTGCTCTTCGGGCGGTTGTCGGCGCGCTGGTCATGGCGGCTTTCTTGGTCTGGATTCAGACGGGCATCGAGTGGAGCCAAATGCAAAACGAATGGCAACTTCGTCTTCTCTACGTGGCCGGCATCGTTGTTGCGGCGGCCGTCGCCTACTTTGCCTCCATGTTCGTTCTTGGGTGGCGGGGAGCCGAAATTCGCTTTGCCTTGCGTCGCTGAGTCAACATGATTTTGAGACGAGCGCATGCGGCGAACCTCCCGTTTTGTGTCGGCCGACACGTCTTTTTGTCATTTTTATCCGCCCGTTTGTCTTTCAATGTGCATTAACGCTGTCTGTTAAGCGATTGTTTTATTTGTTAAAAACAAATAATTCGGCCAATTTATCAAAAGTTCAAGCGTTGTCATAAGCTTGTCATAATTCGTTATTAATATGACGATCGTCGGCGAAGTGTTTCGACGGCTTCGACTTGTTTTTCAAGTCGAGACGTGCAACACGGGAGCAGAGAGGCGATCTGCAGGCGAACCAAAAGGCGTACCCCGTCTTTTGTCGCACCGACTAACCAAGCAGTACCCGTGCCGATCGCTCGCTTTACGCGAGGCTGTGGCCGTACATAACGGTCATTGCCGCGTGTCGGTTCGCAATCAGTCATCCGTTGTCGGTCATACGCTGGGCCGATCGGTTGGCAAAGTTGACAATCTATATGGACTATTTTTATCTCCTTATTCTCTGTTTCTTGATTTTGTTGGCCGTGTCCGATCTGTTTGTGGGCGTAGCCAATGACGCAGTGAATTTCCTTGGCGGTGCGCTCGGTTCGCGTATCGCTTCGTTCAAAACGATCATGATCGTGGGCAGTTTGGGCGTATTGATCGGCGCCACTTTCTCCGGCGGTATGATGACGATCGCCCGCTCCGGCGTCTACAACCCGCAAATGTTCTCCTTCCACGACATGATGATCGTGTTTTTTGCCGTGGTTGTGACGGAAGTCTCCTTGTTGAATGTTTTTAACAAGCTCGGTTTGCCGACGTCCACCACCGTTTCGATCGTGTTCGCCTTGATGGGCGGTGGCGTGACGATGGCCTGCTTGAACATCATGGAAGACGGCAAGACGATGATGGATTTGCTCGATTACGTGAGCTTGTCCCGCGCCAGTGTTTTGATGTTCGGCATCGTTTGCTCCGTACCCATTGCATTTATCGGCGGTACGCTCGTTCAATACGTCTGTCGTTTGCTGTTTACTTTCGATTATCAGCGCATGTACCGTCTCTGGGGCGGCCTCTTCGGCAGCTTGAGCATTTCGGCCATCGTCTACTTCTTGCTCTTTAAGGGGGCCAAGGGGTCGGCTTTGATCACGCCCGAGGTCTTGAGCTTCCTTAAAACCTACACCACCGAATTGATGTTGAGCATCTTTGTCGGCTCGTTCGTTCTGTTCCAGCTCTTGATTTTGACCACCAAGTTCAACATCTTCAAGTTGGTCATTTTGTCCGGTACGTTTGCTTTGGCGTTCTCGTTCGCCGGCAACGACTTGGTCAACTTTATCGGCGTGCCTTTGGCCGCCTTGGACAGCTATCAGACCTATACGGCCAGCGGCATGGCTCCGACGGAATTGATGATGTCGTCCTTGCGTGAACCGGCCGTGTTGAATCCGTACTATCTGTGGGGGGCCGGCGGCATCATGGTGCTCACGTTGTGGACCTCCAAGCAGGCGATGAACGTGGTGCGTACGACCATCAATCTGTCCGCTTCCGATCGAGGCGATCGCGAGCAGTTCGGTTCTTCCTTGCTCGGCCGCGTTGTCGTTCGTCAGTCCATCATGCTCAACAATATGGTCCAAAAGATCATTCCCGAAGGCATGAAGAAGGTGCTTGAAGCTCGCTTCGAACCGATCCCCGTCAAGAAAAACGAAGTGCAATTGCCGTTCGACGCCGTTCGTGCTTCCGTCAATCTGGTCATTTCCGCCGCGTTGATCGCGTCCGCCACGGCACTGACCTTGCCGTTGTCCACGACGTACGTGACTTTCATGGTGGCAATGGGTACCTCGTTTGCCGACGGCGCATGGGATCGTGAATCCGCCGTGTATCGCGTCTCCGGCGTCTTGAACGTGATCGGCGGCTGGTTCTTGACGGCCTTCATCGCGTTCACGGCTTGCGGCATTATTTTGACCATCTGCTATTACGGCGGTTTGGTGGCCGTTCTGGCGGTGATGGGTTTGACGACGTATTCCTTGATCAAGGAAAACTTTTTCAATAAGGAACGTCAAGAAGGCGAGGCTCGTGAGTTCAGCACCGATCCGGACTCGATTCGCCAGCATTTGAACAGCACCGTCGATCGTAGCTTCGGTCGTTCCGTCGATCTGTTCGAGGAAGCGCTCAAGCAGTACTTTGACGGCAATCTCAAGGGACTCAAGCGAGTCAAGAGCGAGGCCCGCGAAGAGTACGAACACGTTCGCATGCTTCGTCACGACTACTACAACATGGCTCGTGGCGATGAAGGAGTCGATCAGGACGTGTGCCACTACTTCTATCGCGCGATGACCAACGTCAAGGAAGTCAGCTTCGCCATTGAAACGATCATTCGCATGATTCACGATCATGTGAACAACAGTCATCGCATTTACAAGGGCCGGTTGCAGGGCAATCTGCTTAAGCTGATCGAACATTTGCGCGCCGTTTCCGAAGAGATGCATTTTCAGGAAAAGGGCTCGCAGATGGATGTTGCCGAGTTGAAGCGTCGCGTTGAGCAAACCCAGGCGTTTATCAACGAAATGCAGACGTTGTTGCTCGCCAAGATCGGTCAGGAAAAGATGTCCTTGCGCAGTACGGAGCTGTACTTGAGTATCCTGCAGGTCGTGCGCGAAATGCTCAATCGCTACGACATCGTGTTCCTGATGCAAAACGAACTGAACCAGCAGTGCGACGAGTTGTCGCAAACGAAGGCGAACTAACCGGCCGGTTCTGCCGTCCGAAAGGGAGTCGTCCTTCGGGGTGATTTCTCTATCGTGCTGAGACGGGATGTTTGACGTCGAATTCCATTGACGTTAAGCATCCCGTTTGTTTTTATTCTTTCGATCGTAAGGCGCTTTGAGTTGATAACAAATGACGGTTTCGGTTTTTGCCTTATAAACGTAAAGGAAGACGATTTTTTTAATATAAGTTAATAGAGGCGTCCAGCTTAAATTTATCTTTTAATGACAGGTCAATATACTTCGCCAAATGTGTTTGATAGTTGGTTTTCCTTAAGGAGATACCCGATGAATTTTAAAAAGACCCTTTTGACCACCGCCATGGTTGTTGCCAGTTCCGCCGCTTTCGCTTTGCCGAACATTGAAGTATTGGCAACGGGCGGCACGATCGCAGGTGCCGGCAAGTCCGCTACCGGTACCGCTTACACCTCCGCCAAGGTCTCCGTCAATCATTTGGTCGATGCCGTTCCTGCATTGGCAGACATCGCCAATATCACGCCCAAGCAAGTCGTTCAGATCGGCTCTCAGGACATGACCGACGACGTCTGGTTGAAGTTGGTCAAGACCATCAACACGGACTGCAAGAAGTTTGACGGTTTCGTCGTGACGCACGGTACGGATACGATGGAAGAAACGTCCTACTTCGTGCATTTGGCCGCCAAGTGCGACAAGCCGATCGTGTTCGTCGGCGCCATGTTGCCTTCCACGGGCCTGTCCGCCGACGGCCCCAAGAACCTCTACAACGCCGTGGTGGTTGCCGCTGACAAGCAGGCTGCCGGCAAGGGCGTGTTGGTTGCGATGGACGACAAGGTGATCGGTGCTCGCGACGTGATCAAACATAACACGACGATGGTAGAAACGTTCCGCGGCGCCAACTTCGGCACGATGGGCGCGATCTTCAATTCCAAGGTTCACTGGGCCAACATCCCGGTTCAGAAGCACACGGTTGACACGCCGTTCGACGTTTCCAAGCTCGAGTCCTTGCCCAAGGTCGGCATTGTCTATAACTACGCCAATGTTCCCGTCGAACCGCTTCAGGCTCTGCTCAAGGCCGGTTACGCAGGTATTGTGACGGCAGGCGTCGGTAACGGCAACATTCACAAGAATCTCTTCCCGACCCTTGAAAAGGCTGTGAAGGATGGCGTGGTTGTCGTTCGTTCTTCTCGCGTTGCCACCGGTTCGGCTACGAAAGACGGTGAAATCAACGATGCTCAGTACGGTTTCGTCGCCGGTCAATTCCTGAATCCGCAAAAGGCCCGCGTCTTGTTGCAGTTGGCATTGACGAAGACCTCCGATCCCAAGAAGATCCAGGAATTCTTCGATAAGTACTAATCGGTTGAACCGATCGCTCTGGTCCCCACCGCTTTGCGGTGGGGATTTGTTTTTCAGGACAGGGGAGGGAGGATTTAGTGGCGTGAGTGATGATGAGAAGATTTGATTAATATATTGATTTAGTAAAGCTATCGAAATTTGATGTTGATATAAAAATACTAAATAATCTGATCACCTCAAGTCTTTTTGTCGTGTTTGCTTGTTTTGACCGAAGAACTCTTTTGATCCGCCGGGGACGCACAGGTCGCCCTCGGGAGAAAAAAGTCGCGCGGTTGTATCCGTTGGAGCGGGTTTTGAAACCGAACCGCCCGTTGATGCGGGTATCGCTCACGCCCAAGCAAACGCTCGTTCGATTGCATCATGAAACGTTTTATTCAACCGATGGCGCCGGGGTGGTTTGCCTCCGTGATGGGGACGGCCGTGACCAGTTTGGCGTTTTCTCTACTGTCAGCACGACATGCCGACGTCGTTTTTTTACGTTTGCTCGCCGACGTGTTCCATTGGACGGCCATTGCGCTGATGATCGGCCTGACCGTTCCTGCGCTGTTGCGTATTGCCATCTATCCCAAGGCCGTCGTTCAAACGCTCAAGCATCCCATTGAAAGCAGCTTTTACGCTACGTTTCCCATCGCCATGCTCGTTATGTCGGGGCAGTGGTACGTGCGAGGTTTGCCATACGAAACCGTAGCCGCCTTGTGGTGGACCGGAATCGCACTGACCTTTGTCACGAGTTACGTCGTACTGTTCAATCTGTTTACCACGGAGCGTCTGAAATTGGGGATGGTCACGCCGGCGCATTTCATTCCTGCCGTGGGGCTGGGCGTTATTCCGGTCGCCGGCGCGGCGTTGGCCGCGGGAGCCGAAGGCGCCATGCGCGAGGCTTATTTTGCCGTGAATATGTTTGGGTTCGGCGCCAGCATCTTCATGTACGTCGGGTTGCTGGCCGTATCCATGGCCCGTCAGTTGTTGGGGCCGGCCATCGACGGGAAAATGACGCCGACGCTGATGGTACATTTGGCGCCGTTGGCCATTTTGCCGTTGAGCCTGTTGTCGTTGCTCTCGACCAACGGCGACGAATCGGCGATTCGTTACGGTACGTTGGTGGCTTGCATCTTCTTAGGCGCGGCGTTTTGGTGGCTGATTTTGGCTTCGGCTCTGATCGTACGCAATATCGTGCGCAGAAGCTTGCCGTTTGCTCTGTCTTGGTGGGCTTTCGTTTTTCCCATCGGTGCGCTGACCGTATTGTCCTTGACCTTGTCGAGTCGTCTGAATTTGATTCTGCTGCCTTACGTCGCAACGGCACTGTGCACCGTGTTGTGTGGCATGTGGTGCGTCGCGGCCGTCGGCACCGTTCGCGCCGTTCTGAAGGGGCAGCTTTTCTCCGCATCGCCGGCCTGAGTCTTAAGTCGCGCGAATGTCCCTGCTCGACATGCGCGACGTCTTGCTCTTACATGGCGGTTTATTTAGCGTATTGATCCAGCGTGCTTAAAAATTAAGCACTTGGATAAGTGGTTGATTTGCCTGAGAAGTTTTTGAGCAAGCACGGGCTATCCACAAAACACGTGGATAAGTGGAACAACCCTGTTTTTGCGTTAGAATCTAACATAGGCCATTGATTTAAAACGAAAAAATATCTTACTGGATCAATAATTCCAAGCGATTGATTCTGCGTTTCGGTGTCAAAAACGGAAAAAACTCAATTTGACAAAAGAGTCGTTTCGTGCATTGGGGTTGTTGCCGCTTGTTTATAACCTGACGATCCTCGGTACCGTTCGCGTATCTCAAGATGTCGGTTTTCGCTTAGTGACGGCAACATGTTAGGATCTGTCTAGTCGATAACAACAGAACTTGTGGTAACGGTCATGACGGAGGATCCATCGGTCCCGACGATTTGTTTGGACGTTCTATATCGCGACGAGTCGATTTGCGTCATCAATAAGCCGGCGCAGATGTTGATGCACCGCTCCCCCATCGCAACGAGCGACACCGTTTTCGTACTGCAATGCGCGCGCGATCAATTCGGCCGTCATGTTTGGCCCGTGCATCGTCTGGATCGCGGGACGTCGGGAGCGCTCATTTTGGCGTTCGAAGAAGAAGCGGCGCGTCGTTTGGGCCGGGACATGATGGACGGCTTGATCAAAAAGCGTTATGCGGCGATTGTGCGCGGTTGGTTGAACGACAGCGCACTGATCGATCACCCGATCAAACCGACGGTCGATCCTTACGTTAAAAATCAAAAGACCGATCCTCAGGACGCTCGAACGATCGTCAAGCCCCTGGCAAGAGCCGAATTGCCGATCGAGAACGATCGATTTCCCAGTACGCGAGTAGGGTTGTTGTCGCTCGAACTCTTGACAGGACGTCGTCATCAAATTCGCAAACATATGAAAACGATTTCCCATCCCATTATCGGGGACGCAACCTACGGCAAGGGGTGGCTCAATCGAGCGATGGCCGGCTACTTCGGCGTCGATCGGTTGATGTTGCATTGTGCGAGATTACAATTCAGACACCCGGTGCACGCGCGGTTGTTGGACGTTCGCGCGCCTTTGGACGGCCGCATGGGGCATGTCATCGATGTTTTGGGGTGGAACGCGGCCTACGAAACGTTGTCGACGCATGATTGGATGGATGCGTCGCTTGACGCGTTGCAGCGTATTGAATGAAGGAGGGCGGGATGAGCGAATCCGTCGAGCAACGATTGAAGCGAGTTCAGACCGCTTTGCGTGCGGCCGATCCCCTAGGCAAGGTCGCTTTATTGGCCGTGAGCAAAACGTTCGGTCCCGAAGCGGTATTGTCGGCGGCTCGACTAGGGCAAACGGCGTTTGGCGAAAATTATGCGCAAGAGGGTTGCGCCAAGGTCGATTGGTTTAGGGAACACCACCCTGAAGTGACGTTGCAATGGCATTTTATCGGTCCTTTGCAAGCCAACAAAACGCGCATGGTCGCCGAGCGTTTCGACTGGGTTCAGAGCATCGATCGAGTGCGTATCGCTCAGCGTTTGAGCGATCAACGACCGAGCGACTTGCTTCCGTTGAACGTGCTTGTAGAAGTCAATGTGGACGGTCAGGAAACGAAAAGCGGCGTGCATCCCGACGAAGTTCGTGCGTTGTGCGAGGCCGTCGCGGCGATGCCCGGTTTGAAATTACGCGGTTTGATGGCGATTCCCGCACCGGTAGAAACGAGCGAAGGACGCAAAGCGCCGTTGCGAGCGATGCGCGCCTTGTTTGACGAACTCAAGGACGAGTTCGGGCTGGACACCTTGTCGATGGGAATGAGCGCCGACATGATCGAGGCCGTCGAGTGCGGTACGACCATGGTACGCGTCGGCAGCGCGATTTTCGGTACGCGCCCGTATCCTCGCCGCGGTTAAGGGACTTCCTTCAACACCAACGAGGCGGGCACTATCACACCGTCGAAGTCGATTTCCAACTTGCCGTCGGCATGCACGACCAGCGCTCCGTCCGCGCCCATGGTCAAGAGCGATTGCGTGAGGCTGATCGCATACAATTTGAGTTTCCAGAAGGTGTAAACCCCGTCGTAGTTCTGCGTGATTTTCGAAGGATGGCGACCGACCGACGGGGTGAATTTCTTCAGTCGTTTGGTCAAGCGACAGGTTTGTCCCGATTCGAATCGAATGTCTCGTCCGTTTTCCAACACGCTCGCGCCGATCGGCGCGTCGACGCGTACGTCGCACGTACGCGTCATCAAATAACCGTCGGTTCCCACAACTTCAAACACGTCGTCCGTTACGGTACGAACGCGCAAGTCGACGGATTGGGCCGCACACGTGCCGCCATAGGCCAGAACACAGGCCAAAGCAAACGAAACGAAAGACTTCATGGACGATCGCGCACTCAAAAGTGTGAAGTGAAAGGGATAACGATCCAAATAGTATAGAGGTTCTATCGTTTCGGTTGAGGCTTTTTATAAGATCTCTGAAAAAGTCTTTTTAATTCAGTGAGTTAACAAATAAACACAGAAGATACAGCTTTGAATGAATAAAAGTCATTCTCATCGACGCCGAGTGTGATAAATTTCTCCTACCGAAAACACAAGACCAATAATAATTGGTCTCTTTTTTGAAAAGGAATACACACATGTCTTTGCTTCGTGCCGAATTGCTTCCCTTCAAGGCTACCGCTTATCACAACGGCCAGTTCGTCGATCTGACCGAAGCCGACCTCAAGGGCAAGTGGTCCGTCGTCTTCTTCTATCCCGCCGACTTCACCTTCGTCTGCCCGACCGAATTGGAAGACTTGGCCGAACAGTACGAAACCTTCAAGAGCATGGGCGTTGAAGTTTACGCTGTCTCCACCGACACGCACTTCACCCACATGGCTTGGCACGATTCCAGCCCCGCCGTCGGCAAGGTTCAGTTCCCGATGGTTGGCGACCCGACCGGCGAACTGTGCCGTAACTTCGGCGTATTGATCGAAGCTGCCGGCTTGGCCGAACGCGGTACGTTCGTATTGAACCCCGAAGGTCGCGTTGTCGTTCAGGAAGTACACGACGGCGGTATCGGCCGCGATGCCAAGGAATTGCTCCGCAAGGTTGAAGCCGCTCAGTACGTGGCCAAGAACCCCGGCGAAGTTTGCCCCGCCAAGTGGCGTCCGGGTGCCGCCACCCTCAAGCCCTCCGCTGAATTGGTCGGCAAGATCTAATCGGATCGTCAGTTACTGACAACGAAAAAGGCTTCGTTCCTCGGAACGAAGCCTTTTACTTTTTAAATTATATGTTCAAGCCGTAACAGCGCCTCTTTAACCTCGAGTCCGCCAGCGTACCCCGTCAATGCGCCGTTTTTACCGATAATGCGGTGACAGGGCACGATGATCGAAAGCGCGTTGTGACCGACCGCCGTACCGACGGCGCGCACGCCGTTCGGGTTGCCGATGCGCTCAGCCAATTCCCCGTAGGATGCCGTCCGTCCGAAGGGGACCCGCAAGAGCTCTTCCCAAACCGACTGTTGAAAGGTCGTGCCGACGTAACGGATCGGTAAGGAAAAGGCGCTCAGACGCGCCTCGAAATACGCTTGCAATTGCCGTTGCGTTTCACGAATGACGGGGCTTGTGCCGATTTGCCGTTCCGCCGCGACGAGACGTTCGAGACGTCGTTCGATCGCTTCGCGGTGTCGACCGTATTTCCAATCGCATAACAGCAACTCGTCGCCGATCGAGCCTAAAAGCAGAGGGCCGAGCGGGCTGATCCATTCGGTTCGGACAAAGGGCGAGGAGTCAATCGGGGACATGGATTATCACGCCTGCGTCGACTTGACGAGCTCACGGCAACGCGACGAGATGGCGCGATGCTGCCAGAGAATATAGGCGCCGGCCAAGGCGAGCGTCAGACCGATGACCGATCCAAGCGTTTTCGGCGTCATGGGGACGGGAGAGGGCCCGAAGGGGTCCCCGAAACCTGCATACAAAAGGCAGACGGCGAAAAAAGGAGCGCACCAGTTGCCGATCAATCCGACGAGCATGGCCGAGGCAATAGTGGGGTTCGTTCGAAGAATTTCATCGCCCGCCGGCAGTCGGCCGACATGGCGCTTGCTGGCGTTGGCGGCATAAGCCAACGCCAAGAACACGCCGCCGATCGTGCATAAAAGCTGGATCCAACCAAAGGGTTTGCTCACGTTGAGCAACGTGCACATCACGAATCCCCACAGCGTCCCGGCCATGACATTCAAACGCATGCCGTGCAACCAAACATCCAGACAGCGCATCGCCTTTCTCCAAAAATCCGAATTCATTATAGGCACGTCCGTCGGCTTCGGTTCCGCGGTCGTGTCACGAATTGTCGTTGTTCGGACGTAAAATGAAGAACACTTTCGGAATTTCGTCATGCTTCATACCGTTTACAGTAATTATTACGAAGTGCTCAAAGCGCTTTTGGCGGCCAATCTCAAACACGAACGTCTGAGCGACGGCGACGACGCGGTCTTCGACGAGTATCGCGTCATCGTGCCCTCGTTGGCCGTTCAGGACGATTTAATGCGTTCGATGGCGGATGAGCGGGGCGTCTGTGCCGGCGTGCGGTTCGAATTCATCGGCGAATGGTTCAAACCGTTAAGCGGCATCGACAGTGCCGTCGATCGAACGGCCAGCTCCTTGGTGTGGTACGTGTGGGCCGTATTGAGTGATCCCGATTTCGTCGCTCGCTACGAACGTTTGCGCGACTTTTTTGCGACGAAGGATGCAAAAAACGCCGAAGTGGCTCGCTACGATTTGTCGTTGCGTGTGGCCGCCGTGTTCAAAAAATACGTGACCTATCGCTTGGATTGGGTTCTTGATTGGCTCGGTGTTGAATCGCAGGTCACCCGCGCGCCCACGTTGCGGGAGCAACGCGAAAAGCAGGCGCTTGAGGCCAGTCCCGATTTCGAATGGCAAAAAGCTTTGTGGGTACGTTTGGGGCAAGACGATTCGACCCGCCTGTGGCCCGAAACCGAAAGCTTGCGGGCGCTGCCCGCGCTTTTTAAAAGCGCTCAATGGGCTCGAAGCGTGACTCGTCCCGTTCATCTTTTCATGCCGTTTTCGGTGACGCCGCTCTTACTGCCTTATTTGCGAAAACTCACGAGTGATCCGATCAATGCCGACGTGTGGCTTTACGTTCTCAATCCTTGTTCGGAGTATTGGTTTGAGAGCGTGCCCAAAACGCTGTGCGATTGGTCAACCACCGATCAGTCCGAACGCCTGACCTATTTGACGCGCAGCGCTCAAAGCACGCGAGCCATGATCGATCGATTGTGGATGTTTACGTCGGGGGATGCCGATTCGCAAGCATCCTTGTTGGATGTCGTCGCTGAAGACGAGGCGGCAAGCGATCCCGTCTTTGATCAGACGGTGCGCATTCGCACCGAGCCTTTCGATATCGTTCGACATCGCTTGCAGGAGTTGACGATCGACGCCCAGACTCACGTCGAGCCGCTTTATATCGACCCGGGGCGCGACACGCTCCTTGCGGCGGTTCAACAGGCCGTATTGAAAATGGACGCGAGCGTCCTGCCTGAAATGCCCGATCCCAACGATCGATCCGTTCGTATCGTTCAAGCGCCCAACGCGACTCGTGAAGTCGAGTCGTTGGTCGATCAGCTTTACGAGCTGTTTAAGGATCCCGACATTCGGCCCGACGACGTTTTGGTTGTCACGCCCGACATTCAGGCGATGAGTCCGATCATCGACGGCGTCATGAATGCACTGCCCGCCGATCGACGCATCGCTTGGCGTATCGTCGGCCGTTCCGTTTTAAGTGAGAACTTGTCGGCGCAGGCCGTGGTGGATCTGGGCGACATGTTGGCGGGGCGTATGAGTCTGGACGAGTTGGAGGCATGGCTTGAGCTGCCGATCGTGACGCGGCACTGGAAGCTCAGTTTGGCCGATTTGAGCGTGATGCGCTCCTGGCTTGTTCAAGCGGGGTTCCGTTTCGGCTTGAGCAAAGATCACTTGCGCGCCCAAAATTTCGAAGACGAATACGACGGCTGTCTTGATCGTGCCCTCGAACGCTTGACGTGCGGTTTCATGTTCTCCGAGCAAACGACGCGCGTATACGCGTCGACCTTGCCGGTAACGGGCGAGCGGGACACGAGTTTCGATACGGTCACGTTGCGCCCCGAACTCTTTCAAACCTTGTTGCGTTTGTGCGGCACTCTCAATGACGCTTACGCCGAATTGCTCGGCGTAAAGACCGAGCGAACGCCCGCGGTCTGGGCCGAGCAAATTGCTCGTGTGATGGACGCGTGTTTCGGCACTCAGGACGAAACGGAAGAGCTTGCCGGCGTTCGTCGTGCCATCCGACAGTTGACGCGCACGATGCAAGAGGCCTTGGGCAAGGATCACACGGTGTCCTTTGCGTTGTTCTGGCATGCCTTCAAAGAGCAGCTGAGCGAGAAGAAGTCGCCCGGTCAAGCCAAGGGAGCCGTGACCTTTGCGGAGATTGGACATGCCCGAGGGATGCCGTTCAAAGTGATTGCGGTGCTCGGTTTAAACAATGATTCGTCGTTCCCCGGTATTTCCATTCCCGAGGAATTTGATTTGACCGCCGTGAAGGACGAGCAGGCCGTTGCGTTGCGTCGACGGGGTGACCGTGACAGCCGCAGCGACAATCGCAATGTCTTTTTCACGTTGTTGTGTTCGGCTCGGCGCCACTTTATCGTCTCCTACAGTATTGGAGAGGGGGGCGCTCGGGCGCAACCGCGATTGCCAAGTCCCGTCGTTCCGGAATTGACGGACTTTTTGACAACCAACGCCAAAGCGCGCGATCTGAAGGACGGAACGACGACGTGTCGAGCGGCCTTTGAAAGCGCGATGACGGTGAAGCTGCCGTTGGTGGCGCACGGCGTCAATGATTTTCTCAAAGATGACGCCAAGTTCTGGCGCAGTCACGACCGCACGCTCTTTGATTTGGTTCTCAATCGCGTGCGACAGGGGAGCGATCGCCCCGAAACGCCGTTTGCGGACGCCCGCTTGCAAAAAGAGCGGTTCGGTTCGTTTGCCTGTATCGATCAATTGGCGGATTTTTGGTACGACACGGAATCGTGGACGCTAAAGCGTGCGGAAATCCCCGTCTTGAATTTGAAAGACGAGCGCGAGTTGGCGGTTTGCCCCGATGATGAGGGCGATCGCCTTGGCGCATACAAACGTAAAGCGCAGATTCTCGATTGGTTGAAGAAAGGTTTTACGCCCGAGCGCATCGAGATCTTGCTGGCGGCCGATCCGACAAACGGCGCCGTGGAGGTTCGCGATTGGTATGGGCGCATGCGTCTTCAGGCGTTGCAAGTGCAGCAACAGCAATTCGATCAGGAGATCGCAAGCTGTGAAAAGAGCGCACGACGGACGATCGAGTATTCGCTTGCCGATGCCAAGGAGTTGGTCAAAGGCGTGTTGAGTGTCGATTGTCCGATTGATGCGTTGAGTATGGAACTTGACGATGCGTATCGCGATCCGGACGGAAGCTGTTGGTTGGTCGCAAACAAGGTGCGCGGGCGCGACTTGTTGCGCTTGCGGATGCAGCAATTGCTCTTGTGTGCCGTAGGCATGCCTCACGGCTCCAAGTTGGTTTTGGACAAGTATGACAAGCAGGTCAAGGGATGGGTCAAGCGGAGTAATCCTTTGGAGGCAGAATTGGCCAAAAGCGTGTTGGACGTGATGGCGGCCGTCTGGCTTTTGACGGTTTCAAACGAGCCCGCGTTGATTCGCTACAAAGTGACGAGCGGATCGACGCAGAGTGAGGAGGCCGGCGTGCTGTGGCGGGGGCGCGATGAGAAACGTGCCTTCAGAATGGGGTCGGCTATGTATGGCGTTCTCGGTTCCTTGTTTGAGAGCAAAAAGAAATCGTCGACGGATCAAGCCGCCGCATTGGCAAAGGCGCTCGGCGAGTTGGTGCATGAGCTCGAGGAGGCGAAATGATGACAAAAGACGTTCTAACGCAGAGCTTGCAACAGGAACTCGATGTTAAAACGAACTCGTTGGCATGCCGCGCCTTGATTGAGGCCAGTGCCGGTACCGGGAAAACCTATTCGCTCAAACACTTGGTGTTGCGGTTGTTGATCGAAGGCGAAACGCCGGTAACGATCGACCGACTGTTGCTCGTGACGTTTACGAAGGCGGCCACGGGAGAACTCAGTCAGCGTATACGAACCGAGTTGCAAGCGCTGGCGGATCGTTTGCTTACCGGGCGAGCGGGTACTGACGAAACGCTCGAGCAACAGATCGCTTTGTGGATCGATGGCGGTCTTGACATCGACACGATGCTTGCGCGCGTACAAAACGCGTTGAGCAACTTTGACGACGCACGCGTTTACACGATTCACGGTTTTTGTCAGCGCATGTTGAAAGAGAACGTTTTTTCAAGCGGTTCGGATTACGGTTATCGCTTGGAGGATACGGATGATTTGGTTCGCCAGACCGTGGACGAGTTTTTGCGTGCACAACTCAAAGAGAATCGGACGCCCGAGTTTGTCGAAACGCTTTTCAGCATGAAAGGTTGGGAAGACAAGTTAAAGAGTCTCGTATTGGTTCCCGAATCGATGCCAAAGGCAATCGTCGATGAAGACGAGACGTATCGAAAGGTACTCGAGGCATTCGTCGCATGGGCGCCGAAGCGCTTGTCGGATCTCAAGCGTGACGGCCGTGTGATCGGTTACGACGACTTGCTCAAGCTCATGAACGACGCCGTTCGGGACTCGGACGATTTTGTTCGTAGCGTGCGCGGGCAGTTCGACGCCGTCATGATTGACGAATTCCAAGATACCGATGCAACGCAGTACAGTATTTTCAAACGCTTGTTCTTGGACGAATCGATCGCTCCCGAGTTGTTGCCGAAAACCGTGTTTTTTGTCGGAGATCCCAAGCAAGCCATCTATCGATTCCGACATGCCGAGCTAGAAACCTATTTGGAAGCGAAAAACGATATCGGAATGACCTATTCGTTAAGTCGAAACTTCCGATCGACAGGTGGGTTGATTGCTTGTATTAACGGATTTTTTAATTCTGAAAATGCTTTTTTTACGCCCGAGATTCAGTATCAGGACATTCGTTTCGATCCGAAGAAGCCTCCTCTGATCGAACGGTGTTCGGACGGACGCAAACGCGTGATTCCGGCGTTTGAAGTATGGTCCGATTCGAAGGCTGATCCTTGCACCTTGGATGCGGTCGATGACATTCGTTCGTTTGAGGCGCAATGCATCGCCCGCGACATCGATTATTTGCTCACGCACGAGGTGTACATTGGATCGCGTCGCGTCCAACCGGCGGACATCGCCATTTTGGTTCGTCAACGCAAGCATGCCGATTCGGTGATCGATGAGTTGCGCAAACGAAACGTACGCACGCTGGTTCGCAGCCAACAGGACGTGTTCAAAACGCAGGAAGCCAAAGACATTCTGGCCGTGTTGCGCGCGATGGAGTCGCCCCATCGCATGTCCGCTCTGGCATGCGCTCGCGCCACGAATCTGATGGGACAGACGTTGAAAGACTTTGTCGAGGGGCACGACGGCATGCTGTCGGCGCGGGTTCTTATCAACGAGACGATCGAGCTGTACGGGCGTCTTGGCCTGACCGCGGCGTTTCGTCATTTGATGCGCGCGTGTCGGGTCAACGAGCGTTTGCTCGGCACGCAGCGGGGTGATCGACGTTTGCGCAATTATTCGCACGTGCTCGAATGTTTGCACACGCAATCGATGGGACTCAAGACGCTTTCGGGGTTGACGCGGTGGTTTGAAAAAGCTGTCAAGGACAAAGGTGAAACGCCGGAAGAACGCAAAGTGCGCCTTGAGTCTGAAGACAATCTCGTGACGGTCGAGACGATTCACGGCAGCAAGGGGCTCGAGTATCCGATCGTGTATCTGTGCCACGCTTCCGACAGTGCCAAGGCGTCATCGAGTAAAAAGCAAACGGTTTTCAAGGTCAGACTCAACGGTGAGATGACGTTGCTGTTGAGTGCACAGGAACTGTATGAAAAATCGATCGAAGCCAACGCGTTGGCAGTCGAGAGCGAAAACGCCCGCATCGGTTACGTGGCGATGACGCGAGCGTCTTGCCGACTTGTCCTTCCGTTGATTCAAAAGCGCGGCGTGAAGGGGCCGTTGAGCGTGACGCATCGCTCCGTCTATCGCGGTATTCTGGGCGGAGCGATCGAAGCGCCTGAGTCGACATTCGATCAAGGGATGATGCGTGTTCGAGCGGTGTTGAACGCTCAGTCGCAGTCTTTGCAAGAGTCTCTCAGGACATGGATTGACGACTTGCAAGGAGACGAGTACCGCGAGCTCTTTGCCCTCAAGTCTTGGTCCGAGTTGAAAGAAGAAAACGATGCGACGGTTGACGAAGAAGCGTCGGGTGAAATCGCTGCAACCCTCCCCGATTACGGTTGCGACGAAGCCAAAGCGGTTCGCGAAAGCTGGCGGCAAACAAGTTTCAGCGCTCTCGTCAAAGACAGTTACCTGCCCTCGACCGGTCATGAGCGCGACGGGGGAGAAGACGAAGCGAACGACATGCTCGAGCCGAGCGACGAAGCTCCATCGCTGCGAGGCGACATCCTCGACATTCGCGGAGGCAAGGAGGTCGGTACGTGTCTGCACAAGCTCTTCGAGGAGGCGGATTTTGCTTCGATCGAGCGGACGTCCGACGATGATTTGGCGCGATTCGTCGATCGCGTTTTGCGACGTTATCCGACGGTCTACGGTCAGGGCGAGCAGGCCGCCAATTGCCTGGCGGCTTGCTGCAAGCTCCTTAAAGACGTATTGACATGCCGTCTGCCCGCACCGATGGGATGGCGTTTGTGTGATGTACAAACGAAATACAAGCGCAACGAAATGCCGTTTTTGATTTCGTTGGGAGACACGGCGGGACGGGCGCTATCGGCCAAAGATCTGGCCCGCGCTCTGAAACGTTTGGATCCTCGATACGAGATGGGGGAACTTACGGAGGGGCTGTTGCAAGGGTATTTGACGGGCGTCATCGACTTGATGTGTTGCCATAATGGGAAATTCTGGGTCATCGACTGGAAAGGCAACCGTTTGGGAACGCAGTTAAGCGATTACACGGCCGATGCGATCGAGAACGAAATGCACCGTCACCATTACCGCTTGCAGTATTTGCTCTATCTCGTGGCCTTGATGCGTTTTTTACGCAATCGTTTGGGGTGCGACGACGTGTACGACAAAATCGGCGGTGCCTGTTACGTCTTTTTGCGCGCGGTGCGACCCGAAGGGCAAAGCGACGCCGTCGTGTTCGATCGACCGAGTCGATCGGTATTGGAGTGTTTGGATCGGTTGTTGGAACGAGGCTATGACGAGGATTTGATTGAGGCGGCTTGTCGACGTGACGAAAGTGAGGCGAAACAATGACAAAAGAACGGGACAACGATTCGAGTTTGGCCTTTCGGATGATGGGCAAGGCCTTGTTGCGATTGGTCGAGACGCCACCGACGCCGTTGTTGCAAGAGGCGGTCGACGTTGCCATGCAGTCGCTGGCCGTCTCGGAAGAGCAAGGGAGTATTTGCGCCGTTGTCGGGGAAGAGACCCTCTCGGCGGCCGGTGCGGCCGCGCTCGTTGAGGCCCGATTGGCCGTTTGGCTCGATGACAGCGTCGACAATCGCAATGCAAATGCCAAGCCGGAAGAAGAGGCCGTTAACGCACCGCTCGTTTTGGAACGTTTGTGCGGGGACAAAGCGGGGCTTCGCTTGTATTTGCAGCGGCGTTTTGACGAAGAAATGCGCTTGGCCTGGATGCTCAAGCGTTATGCCGAACGGCCGGCGCAGAACGTTGATGCGAAGCAATGGGAGCGTTTGGCGGCGTTGAAAGAGAATGATTGGCGCTTGTACGGCGAGAACCGCATGGACCGCAACACGTTCGAGCGCAATCGTTTGAATCAGGACGAAGCGGTTGCTCGTGCGCTCGAACGCCGTTTTTCTATTGTGTGCGGAGGCCCCGGAACCGGCAAGACGACAACGGTCGTGCGCATGCTGGAATGTCTTTTGGTGAGTCGGCCGAGCTTGCGCATCGCGTTGGCCGCTCCGACCGGCAAAGCGGCCGGGCGAATGATGCAATCGATTCGAAACTCGATCGAGTCGATGCCCCGCACGGTCTCGGACGGTGTGGCTCGGGCGATCGAAGAAGGCCGGCTGATCGAGCGTACGATACACAAATGGTTGGTGACGCCTCAAGAGTCGGGATATAAACCGAGTGCGGCCGAGCCTCTTAATGTCGACGTCATCGTCATCGACGAAGCGTCCATGATCGACATTCGTTTGGCCGTGCAACTGTTCGGCGTTCTCGATCCCGACAGAACGCGCGTGATTGTGTTGGGGGACAAACATCAACTCTCGGCCGTTGGCCCGGGCGCCGTGTTTGCCGACATGTGTCGGCCTGACGGCGTGCTGAACGATTGCGTTTCCAGACTCACGGTCAGCCACCGTTTCTCCGCCGATTCCATGATCGGACGACTGGCGGCGGCCGTCAATAACGAAAGAGGACTGCCGGAAGCCGAACAACAGGAGGCCGTGGAAGAATTGTTCCGCTGTGACGAGCAAGCGAAGGATCGTGTGGCGTGGCACGGCCTTCGTCGGGGAGGCGGACTGGCTAAAAGTCTCAAAGCGTGGTTGGACAAGGCTTTCCGTCCTTATTTTGACGAACTCGAAAAGTGGACGGACGGCATGGAACAGCCATACGACGTTTGGGTTAAGTCGCTCTGGAACTGCTTGAATAAAACGCGGGTTTTGGCGGCGCAACGCAAGGGGACGACGAGCGTGGAAGCGGTCAACGCATATTTGTGCGAGACACTGCGCGAACGATTGGAAACGAAAGGTATTGAGACGTATCGCAACGTTGATTTGATGCCGGGACTCGTTGTCATCATTCGTCAAAACAATGATGTTTTGGGCGTCTACAACGGCGACGTCGGCATTTTGTTGCCGGATCCGGATGGTCGGAGCAATCGGGCCGGGTTGACGGCTTATTTCGGCGATTCGGGCAAGCGCTTGCCCGCCGCGTTGTTGCCCGAATACGAGCCCGCTTTTGCCATGACGATTCACCAATCGCAAGGATCCGAGTACGATCAAGTGGCCGTATTGCTACCCGGCGACGACGAGTCCGAGTTGGCGACGCGAGAACTGCTTTATACGGGCATCACGCGAGCCAAACGCAGCGTGCACGTCTTCGGAGCGAAAGCGACGCTCAATCGAGCCATGGTAACGACGACACGCCGTCAGGGGGCTTTGACGGAACGATTGCGCACGGTACGGGTCGATCGGTGAGTTCGGGAGGATGAAAAAAGGCGAGGGACGCAAAACGTCTCTCGCCTTTTTGTCGGGTGCCGATCACGATGGATCGGCACGTTCGGCGCGCTTAGCTCAATACGGCACCGGTGCAGCCGGAGCTGACGAGCTTGGCGTAGCGAGCCAGATAACCGGTGGTTACACGCGGCTGACGGGGCTTCCATTCGGCACGACGGCGGGCCATTTCTTCGTCGCTTACGTCGACGCTGATGGAGTTGGTCGTGATGTCGATTTCGATCATGTCGCCTTCCTGAACCAAAGCGATGGGGCCACCTACGGCCGCTTCCGGCGAAACGTGGCCGATGGCGGCGCCGCGCGTGGCGCCGGAGAAGCGACCGTCGGTGATCAAGGCGACGCAACTGCCCAGACCCGAACCCATGATGGCGGAGGTGGGGTTGAGCATTTCACGCATGCCCGGACCGCCCTTGGGACCTTCATAACGGATGACAACGACGTCGCCCGGATTGATGCGGCCTTCGTAGATCGCGCTCAGGGCGTCTTCCTCGCAATCGAAGACGCGAGCTGTACCCTTGTGATGCATCATTTCGGGGGCGACGGCCGAACGCTTGACGACGGAGCCTTCGGGAGCAAGGTTGCCCTTGAGAACGGCGATGCCGCCTTCCTTGGCGATCGGCTGCTCGACGGTGTGAATGATGTTCGTGTCGAGAATCTTGGCGCCGGCAATGTTTTCGCCGATCGTCTTGCCCGTCACGGTCATGCAGTCCGTGTTGAGGTGACCGAGTTTGGCGATTTCGGCCATGACGGCGCTGATGCCGCCGGCTTCGTCCAATTCTTCAATGTAATGGTTGCCTGCCGGAGCCAAATGGCACAGGTTCGGGGTGTACTTGCTGATTTCGTTGGCGACGGCCAAATCGAGGTCGATGCCGCATTCGTGAGCGATGGCGGGCAAGTGCAGCATGGAGTTGGTGGAGCAACCGAGAGCCATGTCGATGGCCAAGGCGTTCATGAATGCCTTGGGGGTCATGATGTCGCGCGGCTTGACGTTGTTCTTGACCAATTCCATGATCTTGAGACCGCTTTCCTTGGCAAGACGCAGGCGGGAGGAGTAAACGGCCGGAATGGTGCCGTTTCCGGGCAAGGCCATGCCGAGCACTTCGGTCAGGCAGTTCATGGAATTGGCCGTGAACATGCCGGAGCACGAACCGCAGGAGGGACAGGATTTGTTTTCAAGGTCTTCGAACTGAATCGGCGTGATCTTGCCGGTGCGGAACTGGCTGACGGCTTCGCTGATGTTGGAGTAGGAAACCTTGCGACCGTCGACGCGGCCGGCCAACATGGCGCCGCCGCTGATGACGATGGAGGGGATGTTCAGACGGGCGGCGGCCATCAAGAGGCCGGGCACGTTCTTATCGCATGCGGCGACGAGAACCAGACCGTCGAAGGGGTGAGCCGTCGCCATGGCTTCGGTACTGTCGGCGATCAATTCGCGCGATACGAGAGAGTACTTCATGCCGACGTGACCCATGGCCAAACCGTCGCACACGGCGATGGCGGGGAACACGATGGGTACGCCGCCGCCCAAAGCAACGCCTTGTTTGACGGCTTCAGTGATCTTGTCCAGATTCATGTGGCCGGGAACGATGTCGTTTTTGGAACTGACGACGCCGATCAAGGGCTTGCCGATTTCTTCGTCACACAGGCCGAGCGCCTTGAGGAGGGAACGTTGAGGGGCGGCATTAATACCCTTGTGAAGAGGATCGCTACGCATAAATAACTCCAAAAAAACGGTACAAAAACGCCTCGAAAATCCAGAGACGTGCATTCGCCCGATTTTAGGTGAAATTTGGCTTCAAATCGTCAACGCAAAGCGTTTGTTTGACTCGAGTTCGAGCCGATTAGGCAATGCCTATTAGGGCTATTCCATAGCCGTGAAGAATAAGATTTATTTAATCCGTCCTGACTAAACTCTTCGAAACTTTATAACGTAAAAATGGGTTTGGGCTTGCTGTCTCCAGCGATCGGCCGTTCCCATGACAATTCAGCCATGAATCAAGAAAACGAAGTCGTCGCATTCAGCGTTCGGGATCTCGAGCTCGAACGAGGAGAACGTCTGCTTTTTACCGGTCTGCACTTTGACGTGCCGGCCGGAACCGTCGTTCGTTTGGCCGGCGCCAATGGCACGGGCAAAACCTCCCTGTTGCGTCTGTTGACCGGTTTGATGCAGCCCGACGCAGGCGAAATCTGCTATCGCGGCCGCTCCATCGCCAGGCTGAAGGAAGATTACTACAAGGACTTGGTGTACATCGGTCACATGAACGGCGTCAAGGACGATTTGTCGGCTATTGAAAACGTTCGCATCTGCGCCCGCATGGGCAACATCATCGCCACCGACGATGTGCTCGTCGACGCTCTCAGCCGCGTCGGTCTTTCCGATTTTGTCGAACACACGACGGGCGAATTGAGTCAGGGGCAACGTCGCCGCGTGGCTTTGGCGCGTTTGTTCGTGAGCTCGGACAAGCCCGTTTGGATTCTGGACGAACCTTTTACCGCGCTCGACGTGGCCAGCGTCGCCAACCTGTCGCGCGCCATCGCCGATCACGTCAAGGGCGGCGGCATCGTGATTTACACGACGCACCAAGAATGCCCGATTGATGTGGCGCCCGACAAGCACGTCACCGTCGACGTGTCCGCTTTTGCGCCCGTGTATCGACCGATCGAGGAGGCCGAGCATGTTTAATCTGTTTCTCGCCGTCGTACGACGCGATTTGATGCTCGCGTTGCGCCAGAAGTCCGACATCGTCCAGACCTTGTTCTTCTTTGCCGTTGTCGTGACGTTGGTTCCGCTTGGCGTCGGGGCCGAAATGAACATGTTGCGCGAAATGGCTCCCGGCGTGGTCTGGGTCGCCGCCTTGTTGGCCGCCTTGTTGTCGTTGCCCCGTTTGTTCGCCCTCGATTATCAGGACGGCACGCTCGAGCAGATGGTCATTTCCGCCGAGCCGTTGACGGTCATCGTTCTGGCCAAAGTCTTCGCGCATTGGCTCGTGACGGGCATTCCCATCACCGTTTTCACCGCCATCTTCGGCGTCATGTTCGACTTGCCCGCCGAACAGACGGCCGTTTTGATGTTGTCTTTGTTGCTCGGCACTCCCGTTTTGAGTTTGGTGGGCGGCATCGGCGCCGCTTTGACCTTGGGACTGCGTGCCGGTTCCGTGTTGACGAGTCTTTTGGTCTTGCCGCTTTATATTCCGGTGCTCGTTTTCGGTGCCGGCGCAACGATTCAGGTGGCGATCAGTATCAGTCCCTCGGCCTATCTCATGGTGACTGCCGGGTTGAGTTTTTTTGCCTTGGCGGCCGCACCGTTTGCGATTGCCGCGGCATTGCGCATTTCCATTCAATAACCTTTAAACGATTCTTGAGCAAGGATTAATCACGATGCTTCAAACGTTTTTCGAACCGCAACCCTTTTACCGCTTTGCCGGCAAGAGCGTTCGCTGGCTGATGATGTTGGCCGCTTTGTTGGCCGCCGTCGGTTTGTATTTGGGCTTCTTCGTTTGCCCGATCGACGCGACCCAAGGCAACTCGTATCGCATCATCTTCATGCACGTTCCCGCCGCTTGGATGAGCATGCTCATCTACGTGATGATGGCCGTGTTCTGCGCTTGCGCATTGGCCACGGGCAACAAGATGTGCTCGGTCTATGCCGCCGCCATGGCTCCGACCGGCGCCATCATGGCCTTCATCGCTTTGTTCAGCGGTGCTTTCTGGGGTCGTCCGACGTGGGGCGCTTATTGGGTTTGGGACGCTCGTTTGACCAGCGAACTGATTTTGTTGTTCCTCTATCTCGGTTTCTTGGCGTTGCAAAGCTCCATCGCCGACACCAAGCGAGCCGATCGCGCCTGCGCGGTGATCGCTCTGGTCGGCGTGGTGAACGTCCCTATCATCTATTTCTCCGTTCGTTGGTGGAACACGCTGCATCAGGGCGCTTCGATCACGAGCAAGGGCAGTTCGATCGCTCCGATCATGCTCTACACGATTTTCACGATGGTCGCCGCTTTCTGGATCTACAGCTTGGCCGTGAGCTTTGCTCGTGCCCGCTCCATCGTACTTGAACGCGAACGCCGCGAAACCTGGGCTCAGCAAGCCGCTCTCAAAGGAGACCTGTAATCATGGAATGGACCTCTTTCTCGCACTTTTTGCACATGGACGGCCACGGTTTTTACGTGTGGACCGCATACGGCATGTTGACGTTGATGGTCGTGTCCGAACTGATCTCCTTGGGCCGTCGCCGCGTCAAGGCCGTCAACCGTCTGGCACGCGAGGCGCGTGCCAATCGCGCCAAGCGCGAGCTGTAACGTTTTTGTTTGATGACTTTTTTGATAATGGAGTTCTAAAGCATGGCAAAAGCTAGTACCAAGCGCTTTGCATTGATCGGTGGTGCCGTCGCCGTGGTCGGCGTCGGCGTCTACATGATGCTCTCCGCGTTTAACGACAACCTCGTGTTCTTCTACTCCCCGATGCAGGTTGCCAACAACGAAGCTCCTCAGGGCAAGAAGTTCCGTATGGGCGGTATGGTTGAAAACGGCAGCGTGGCCCGCAAGGCTGACGGCGTGACGGTCACGTTCCGCATTACCGATACGGCCGCCTCCATTCCGACGGAATACAAGGGTATCTTGCCGGACCTCTTTAAGGAAGGTAAGGGTGTCGTCGCTCAAGGCAAGCTCAATGAAGAAGGGGTTTTCGTCGCCAGCGAAGTGCTCGCCAAGCATGACGAAAACTACATGCCGCCCGAAGCGCAGAGCGCCGTTGACAAGGCTCACGCCGCCATGAAGACGGTGGACGCCGGCGGTGCCAAGGAAGGCGAAGGCAAGGGCACGGCCCGTCCGTAATTGTTGTTTGACAAACTTAAGGGAGATATCCCGTGATTGCTGAAATCGGTCACTTTTCTCTGATTCTGGCGTTGGCCTTAGCCATCGTTCAGGGGGTGTTGCCGCTGTTCGGCGCCGCCTACAAAATCCCGTCCTGGATGGCGGTGGCCCGAACCACCTCGTACGTGAATTCGCTGTTTTTGACCATCGCTTTCGGTTCGTTGGCATGGTGCTTTTACGTCAGCGACTTCTCCGTTTTGAACGTCGCCAATCACTCCAATTCTCTGCTTCCTTGGTACTACAAGTTGGCAGCGACCTGGGGCAGCCATGAAGGCTCCATTTTGTTCTGGTCCGTCACGCTCGGTTGGTGGTGCGCTTTGGTTGCGCTGACGAGCCGTCGTTTGCCGGATGAAACCGTTTCGCGCGTGTTGAGCATCATGGGCTTGATGCTCGTCGGCTTCTTGGCCTTCACGCTCTTTACGTCCAATCCGTTCGAACGCTTGTTCCCGCCGGCTGCCGAAGGCGGCGACTTGAATCCGTTGCTTCAGGACCCGGGGATGATCTTCCATCCGCCGCTTCTGTACTTGGGTTACGTCGGTTTTACCGTGCCGTTCGCTTTTGCCATCGCCGCTTTGATTAGCGGCCGCATGGACGTGGCTTGGGCTCGTTGGATGCGTCCGTGGACGACCGGCGCGTGGATTTTGCTCACCCTCGGCATCTCCTTGGGTTCTTACTGGTCCTACTACGAATTGGGCTGGGGCGGCTGGTGGTTCTGGGATCCGGTCGAAAACTCCTCGTTCATGCCTTGGTTGACCGGTACCGCTTTGTTGCATAGCTTGGCCGTGACGGAAAAGCGCGGTTGCTTCAAGATTTGGACCGTTTTGCTCGCCATTTTGACGTTCAGCCTGTCTTTGTTGGGCACGTTCTTGGTGCGTTCCGGCATTCTGACGTCGGTACACGCCTTCGCAACCGACCCCGAACGCGGCATCTTCATTTTGGCCTTCCTGATCTTGGTGATCGGTTTGTCCTTCCTCCTGTTTGCCTGGCGTGCTCCGACCGTGGGCTTAGGCGGCAACTTCTCCATGATCAGCCGCGAATCCATGCTGCTCGTCAACAACGTGTTGTTGGTCGTGGCGATGGGCGCCGTTTTGCTCGGTACGATGTATCCGTTGTTCCTCGACGCTTTGAACGCAGGCAAGATCTCCGTCGGTCCCCCGTACTTCGACTCGGTCTTCGGTCCGCTGATGTTGCCGATGTTGTTCCTGCTCGGCGTCGCGCCGTTCGCCCGTTGGAAGGAAGCCGACCCGGCTTGGTTGGTCAAGCGTTTGGCCGTACCGTTCCTGATTTCCGTCGTGGCCGCCATCGCCGTGCCGCTGTTGATGGGGCGTTGGAGTCACTGGGTCTTCGTCGGCATGACGTTGGCCATCTGGGTCTTCGTTTCGATCGTTGACAACATCATTGATCGCGGCCGCAACATGAAGGGCAGCTTCTTTGGCAAGTTGTTCAAGCATCCCCGCGCTTTCTGGGGCATGCACATCGCTCACTTGGGCATTGCCGTGTTCGTGGTTGGTGTCGCTCTGGTCAAGGGGTATCCGGCCGAACGCGACGTTCGCATGTTCCCGGGCGAAACCGTGACGGTTGCCGATTACACCTTCGTGTTTAACGGAACGAAGGACGTACGCGGTGAAAACTACGTCAGCGTGACGGGCGACTTTACTGTCATGAAGGACGGCAAGGAAATCGACCGCCTCTATCCGGAAAAGCGCAATTACTTCTCTTCTCGTTCGATGCCGATGACCGAAGCGGCCATCCGCCATTCGATTACGGGGGACGTCTACGTCAGCTTGGGCGAACCCACGGGTGACGGCGCATGGATCGTTCGTGCCTATCGCAAGCCGTTCGTGACGTGGATTTGGTGGGGTACGTTGTTGATGGCCTTGGGTGGTTTCATCGCAATGACCGATCGTCGTTATCGCGCCAAGAAAAAGCGCGTCGTGACCAAGACGGAGGTGGCATGATGAAAATTCGTTGGAAATATTTGATCCCGCTGTTCATTTTCCTGTTCCTCGCCGGCTTCATGTTCAAGGGCCTGTACCTTGATCCTCGCAAGGTGCCTTCCGCGCTGATCGACAAGCCGGCGCCGGAATTCCGTTTGCCGACGTTGCAGGATCCGGGCAAGACCCTCACCAAGCAAGATTTGCTTGGCAAGGTCTACTTGTTGAACGTTTGGGCTTCTTGGTGCCAGGCTTGCCAGTACGAACATCCCTATTTCATCGAACTCAAGAACAAGGGTGAAAAGGTCATGATGGTCGGTTACAACTACCGCGACAAGCCCGCCATGGCTCGTCGTTGGTTGCAGCAGTTGGGCGATCCCTACGACGTGACGATCGTCGATGAAAACGGCCAGGCCGCGATCGACTTCGGCGTCTACGGCGCTCCGGAAACCTTCGTCATCGACAAGAAGGGCGTGATCCGATACAAGGTGATCGGTCCGCTCACCGACGCCGTCTGGAAGAAAGACGTCGGTCCCCTCGTTCGTCAGTTGGAGGCTCAGTAATGAAACGTATGTTGACGTTGGTCGCAATGTTGGCCGTCTTCGCGGGTTTTGTCCCGGCAACGAGTCAAGCTCAGGTGCAGTCTCCGCGCCAGGCCACTCCGACGCAGTTCGATTCGGTGGAACACAAGCGCGTGGTGGGCATCTCCGAGCAGTTGCGTTGCTTGGTGTGCCAGAACCAGTCCATTGCCGACAGTAATGCCGAATTGGCCGTGGATTTGCGCAATCAGGTGATCGCACAAATCCAGCAGGGTCGCACGGACAAGCAAATTATCGATTACATGGTGGATCGTTACGGCGATTTCGTGTTGTACAACCCGCCGTTCAAGACCTCCACGATCATTTTGTGGGTCGGTCCGGCCGCGTTGTTCATCTGCGCGTTGTTGGCCTTCTACATCAATTTGCGCCGTCGCAAGACGATCGTTCAAAAGACCGAAACGACTCTGACGCCCGAAGAAAAGCGTAAGGCCGAAGAGTTGCTTCGCGGACGCCAGTAACATAGGGAGCAGTGAACCGTGTTGATGACGTTTATTTGTATCGCCGCCCTGTTGGTGGTCCTTGCCTTGGGATGCTTGACTTGGACATTGCTGCGCACGCGCTCGAGCAATTCCGAACAGGAACGCGTCGACGCCAACTTGGCGTTGTTGCAGGCTCAATTCAAGGAGCTCGAAGACGACAAGGCGGCAGGCCGTATTTCCGAAGAGGAATATCAGGAAACGCGAGACGAAATTCAGGCTCGCGTGCTCGAAGAAACGAAGCAGAGCGACAAGAAGGTCGTCGCCAGCGGTCGTCAGGGCCTGTATGCGGCTTTGGGTTGCATCGTGCTCGTGCCGAGCCTCGCGTTTGTCGTTTACTCCAAGATCGGTATGGTCGACGCTCTCGATCCGTTGGTCGTTCAAACGTCCCAGGTCACGGCGCACGGCGGTTCCGGTCATACGGAAGAAGAGTTGCAGCAGACCGTCAAGCAGCTTGAACAGCGCTTGAAGGACAATCCCGACAATGTCGACGGATGGCGCATGCTCGCCCGAGTGAACGCCTCGTACGAAAAGTGGGATGAAGCGGCCAAGGCTTACGAACAGGTCAATCGTTTGCTGCCGGGCAATCCCGCCGTTCTGTCCGATTGGGCCGACATGCTCGCCGCCACGAGCGGTACGCTCGAAGGACGTCCGCAAGAGCTGTTGCAAGAGGCTCTGCGTATCGATCCGACCTACTGGAAGGCGCTGGCTTTGATGGGCACGCTGTGCTATAACAAGCGCGATTTCCAAGGTGCCGTCGATTACTGGACTCGTTTGCGCAATCTGACCGAACAGGGTAGCGAAACCTGGCGGCAGATTACGGAAAACATCGAAGAAGCGCGCCAGCTGGGCGGCCTGCCCGCCAATTCCGCCAAGACGATGGTTCCCGTTCAGAAAGAGCCCGCCAAGAAGGTGAATGCCGATCCTGCCGCCTACTTCATCAAGGGGACGGTGGAATTGGCCGACAAGGTCAAGGACAAGGTGCGTCCTTCCGACACCGTCTTCGTGTTCGCTCGCCCGACGCAAGGCTCCAAGATGCCGGTCGCTTTCATGCGCATCACCGTCGATCAGCTTCCCGCCAAGTTCCATTTGGACGGCACGAGCCAGATGGGCATGGGCGTGAAGACCTTGGCCGACGTCACGGAGGTGATTCTTGAGGCTCGCATCTCCCGCTCGGGTAACTTCATGCCCAGCAAGGGCGACTTGCAAGGTTTGATCAAGGGACACGTCAAGGTCGGCGCCACCGACGTGAAGATCGTCATCGACACTTACATCGAATAAGGTTCGATTGACAAAGGACGCTCCGATTTCGTTTTGAAATCGGGGCGTTTTTTTGGTTGCGCGACGAGGCGCGTCGACGCGTGAAGGTGCGGGTAAAATGTACGAAACTGTCACCGTCGCACAACGTGCGCGTCGGAAGCGCCTGACGTAGGAGTCGAAAAGATGAAGAAGAAAATCATCGGAATTGTCGCCGGTTTCAATCCCAAGGCCGCCGACATGATCAAAACGTTGTTGCTCGATCGTGTCGGCGACGGATCGATCGACGTGTTGTTGTCGCAAGAACTCTTTCGCATCAATCCCGATCCGTCCAAACGATTGAGGGATCGGCAACGCTTCGTGCTCGAAGAAACGCGGGCGCTGATCGACGGAGGCGCCGAATTTGTCTTGGTTCCCGACTTTGCGAGTGAGCCCTTTATCAAAAGTGTTCAACGTCAGGTCGCCGTTGCGGTGCTGGATATCAAAACGGCAATGAGCGCCGTTATGAACGCGGGCACCTCCGTGACGGGCATCCTTGATAAGGATCTGGCGGGCGACTGGGCCGACGAGGGGGGAGAAGGCGTCGGACGCAGGCTTTTTTTGAGCTCACAGGATCAGGCATTGCTCGATGCTACGAGAGAGCGCATGCGCGTGGTCGGCGTTTGTGAGGAAACGTTGGTCGTTTTAAAGGCGATGTGCGAAAAGTTGACCGCCGCGGGAGCAGAAACGATCATGCCCAATTGTTCGCATTACGCCAATGCGCAACCGGCGCTCGTGGCGGCGGGCTTTCCCGTGCTCGACGTGTACGAGGCGTATGCGAAGGTAGCGATCGATGCGTTGAGCCAAAATGAAAGAACCGCACCTCGTTGAGTCGACGCAATGTCGACGAGGCACGGTTCGTTACGTCGAGTCGTTCGGTTAGGACCGAACGACCGAGGCGATTAACGGTTGACGGCGTAGCGCAACCAGACCAGACCGCCTTCGAGCTTTTCGCAGTCGGTCAGTTCAAGCGTCAAACCGTCCATCGGATTTTCAACGGCGTTGTCTTCGAATTCAACGATGGAAGGAATGCCGGCACGGCCGTCAAGACCCGGATAAACGATCACGCTCATGCTGTCGACCAACTTCATGTGCAGGAACGTACCGTTGGTGTGGCCGCCGCCTTCGAGCAACAGATGCTTGACGCCGAAATCCTTTTCAATGTGCTTGAGGGCGTCGAGGGTTTCTTCTTCGGGCTTGCCCGGCGTGCGAACGATGTAAGAAACGCCGGCCTGTTCGAGTTCCTTCTGATAAGCACGGGTGACGTGACTGCCGAGGATGGCGACGATATGTTCGCCGGTGGGCAACGTGTTGGACTTGTAGTGCAAGGTGCCGTGCGTGTCAAAAACGATGGCCAAAGGACGATCTTCGCGATTGCCGAAGAACGTGGAAACAAACGAAGTGGGATGACCTTCTACCGGTTCGCGCACTTCGACGATATCGCCGGCGAATTCGGCCATGGTCTTGCGACCGACAATCCAACCGTCGGCGCCCAACTTGGCGGCGGCTTCGGCATAAGCCTTGTGCATGTCGGCTGCGGGATCGGCTGCGCGAGTCCAACGACTGGCGACCTGACGGCCGTCAACGGACGAGATCATATGGCACGTAATCTGCATTTTCGCTCTCCTTCATTATCTGCTGTGCCCGAGCGCTGACGAGCGCGATCGGGCGGTACTCTTGATGCGTCGTCAAACGGTAGAGGATTTGTAACGCGGGCATCCCAACCGTGCGACACGTGCTCGGCTCAAGATCGACATCGATACTCGAACCAAACCATGGTTTAATGGTATTCCTTTTCGGTAGGCTTTCCCATTTATTGAAAGGACAACAGGTCGTTTCGTTGCGATAAGGACACGTTGAGGATTCAAGGGCGGTTGCGCGGGATCGGTTTGGCTAGGCATTTTTGTATATTGTTCCTCAATGCTCTCCTGTCTAAAATAAATCGATCCAATCTTTCAATCGGAGTCCTCTATGTCGTCATCCAGTCTCGGTCGCTGTTTTGTCGTGACCAATTTCGGTGAAAGCCACGGCCCGGCGATCGGTTGCGTGATTGACGGTTGCCCTCCCGGCATGCAATTGACGCAAGAAATGATTCAGCGCGAACTCGACCGTCGCAAACCCGGCACCAGCCGTCACGTCACTCAGCGACAAGAAAGCGACACCGTCGAGATTTTGTCCGGGGTCTACGAAGGCGTTACGACGGGCACGCCCATTGCGCTGTTGATTCGCAATACCGATCAACGCAGCAAGGATTACGGCGCCATCGCGCATCAATTTCGACCGGCTCACGCCGACTGGGGGTACTGGTCCAAGTTCGGCCATCGCGATCCGCGCGGCGGCGGTCGCTCTTCGGCGCGTTTGACGGCGCCCACGGTCGCGGCGGGGGCCGTTGCCAAGACCTGGCTCAAAGAGAATCTGGGCGTGACGATTCGCTCTCGATTGACGCATTTGGGTGAGACCGAAGTGGGGTTCGAATCCTGGGATTGCGTCAACGAGAACGCCTTTTTCGCCGCCGTGTCCGATACGTCCGCGCTTGAGGCGCAAATGGATGCCGTTCGCAAAAAAGGCGACAGTATCGGAGCCCGTTTGGTTGTCGAAGCTCATGGCGTTCCCGCCGGGCTTGGCAATCCCGTCTATCATCGACTCGACGCGCAGATCGCTTACGCTTTGATGGGCTTGAATGCGGTCAAGGGAGTGGAAATCGGCGAGGGGTTTGCCGCCAGTACTTTGACGGGGACGCAAAACGCCGACGCGATGACCACGGCGGGGTTCGCGAGCAACCATGCCGGCGGCATTTTGGGCGGTATTTCGACGAGTGCGCCGATCGTGGCCCGCGTGGCGATCAAACCGACGCCTTCCGTGCGTCTGCCGCTCGACAGCCTCGACGAGGTGGGCAACGCCGTGACCGTTTCGACAAGCGGACGCCACGATCCGTGCGTGGGGTTGCGCGCCGCTCCCATCTTGGAGGCGTTGGTGGCTTTGGTACTGATGGACGCGGCGTTGATGCAGCGTGCGCAGTGCGGTCATTTCGGCATGATTTTCGACGCCGAGGCCGACGAGAACTGACCGTCGCAGCGAGTGAGAGAAAAAAACGGTGAGGCATTCGTATCGATGCTTCACCGTTTTTGTTTGGGAGCGACTGACGATCAGGCGTGACGTTCGTCGTGATCGGGCACCTCGATGGCGCCGTTGCCGGGGAACTTGGCTGCCAAGAAGCCCCAGAAGAACCAACCGAGGAAGGTCGCGATCGCGCCCCAGAACATTTCCACCAAACCGATGGTCGTAAGAGCGTAGAAGCTGTAGGCCGAGCCGATCATCCCGAAGAAGGTGTACTTGCGGGTTTGGGCGTTGTCGATGCCCGCCGCCTTCATGATGGCGGGAATGGCGGCCATCGAGAGGATGAACGGGATCAGATTCGTGACGACGGCCAGATCGACGAGCATGTTGAACTGCTTGATCAAGGACGGGCTTGCGGTCATGAACGTGAAACCCGTTTGAATGATCGTGATGAGCAACATGCCGACGACGGGGAAGCCCCAACGGTTGATCTTGGCAAAGCAGCGCGGGAAGAAGCCTTCGTGAGCGGAGAGCTGGAAGAGCTTGGCGATCGTAAATTGCCAGCCCAAGGTCGAGCCAAGACAGGAGAAGACCAACATGGTGGTGACGACGGCACCGACTTCGGGGCTGAACATCTGAGCGAAGGCCAAACCGAAGGGGGCGTTCGAATTCAATAAATCCGCATTGGGCACGATGCCGGCCCTAATGTTGGTCGACGTGATGCAGATGATGGCCACGCCCGTCGTGGCGACCATGACGGCGATGGGAACGTTGCGTTCGGGGTTTTCGATCGAATCGCTGTTGGCGCAGGCGCTTTCAAGACCGAGGAAGCACCACAACGTCATGGAAATGGAAGAACCGACGGCCGAGAGGAAAGGTTCGTCCTTGGGATTCCAGGCGGCAACGTACATGTCGGGGTCAAACCAGAACCAACCGATGACGGCCAGCGTGACGACGGGAATCAGAACGCACCACACGGCCACGACGCTAAAGCGCCCCGTAATGCGAGCGCCCAGACAGCTAAAGAGCGAGCAAGCCCAGATGATAACGATCGTCCAAAGACACACTTCGAGCTGGGAAAGTTCGACGTTAAAAAGCGTGGCGCCGTAGCCGACGCAAGTAATGGCGATGGCGATGTTGGCGAACAACAAAGAAACGGCGTAAGTGTAGTTGGCCATGAAGTGGCCGGATTTGCCGAATGCGTATTCGGAATAGCCGCCCATACCGGGGCGCTTGCTGAATAAACCGCATTTGGCGAACGCGTATGCCAAACACATCGAGCCGACGGCCGTGACCAGCCAAGAGATAATGGAAACAGTACCGATTTGAGCCAATTCGGTGGGCAACAAAGCGATGCTCGACCCCATCATGTTGATGGCGGTTAAGAGCGTGAGCTGGACAAGACTCATTTTCGATCTAGACGACATACTTCACCATTCACCGTGAGGAGGTTGGAAAAGCCTCCCGGTTATCATTCCTTTGCTATCGAGGTTGAAAGAGGGGAAAAAAGAGTCGTTATTCTAGGCGAAAATAAGAGGAAATGCTTAGGATAAGGGAAAACCCGATTTTACCGAAAGTATAAAAAAGCCTGAAAAAACAATCTGTTGATCGAAGTCTTCAAAGAAAGACGCCCCGCCGAGCATGGTTCGGCGGGGCGTTGTCAGCTATCCCTATCGGCAGCGCTTAGGCAAAGTGCTTGGGATCGGTGTGTACCTGAATCAAAGGACCTTCTTCGATCGCTTCGAGAACCGGACGGGGACGACCGGGGTACTTCGGAGCCTCATAGTTGTAGGGCTCGACCAAAGCGGGGTCAGTATGAACCTGAATCAAACCGGCCTTGGCCAAGTTTTCTTCCAAACCGTCCGTAATGGCGGTTTCGCTCGGTGCGGGCTCGGCCTCAACGACGACTTCCGGAACGGGGTCCACAAGGGTGTCGACGACGACCGGTTCGAGAGCCGGCGTTTCAACGGCAGGAGCCGCGACAACCGATTCAACGATGGGTTCGGGCTGGGCCTGCGTCGGCTCTTCGTCGGTCGCCTGAGCGGGTTCTTCTTCCACCGTTTCTTCAACGGCGGGCAACACGACCGGAGCCACGTTGATGACGGGTTCTTCGGGCTTGGCGGGTTCTTCAACCGGCAATTCGACAACCAGCTTGGGCTGTTCGACGGAGACGACGGGTTCGGCGGTCTCGGTCGCGATCGGGGCGTCGGCCATCACCTGAACGGCTTCGTTGACGCGGGTCGGACGACGACGGCGACGGGGACGACGGCGACGGCTGTCGCTTTCAATCACGGCTTCGGCGTCGTTTTCGGGAGCGTCGGCAAAGTCCTGTTCGATTTCGGCTTCGGTCGGAACGACGCGTTCGGCGCTTTCGACCTTTTCGATCACCTGAGGTTCAACCTGTTCGACAACCTGAGGCTGTTCCGCCTGGACTGCTACGGGTTCGACCTGTTCGGCTTCGCTCTTGCGGGTGGTCTTGGCGGGCACTTCCACCTTGACGATCGGTTCGTTGTCGGTCGGTTCTTCGCGACGGTTGCGACGATTGCGACGGCTGCGACGTTCTTCACTCTTGACGGCCTGGGCCACTTCGGCGGCGACGGGCTTCATGGCGGGCGGCGTCTTCTGGACGGTTTCGCTCGTCTGTTCGTTCGCACGGGCTTCCTGACGCTTGGCGTCGTCGCGTTCGCGACGGGGCTTGCGGTTGTCCTGTGCGCTTGCTTCGGCGTTTTGCTTTTCGGCGGCGCGTTCCGCAGCGCGTTCGGCACGGTTCGAGCGACGCTTTTCGGAGCGTTCGATGCGTTCTTCGCGGGTCATGCGACCGCCACGCTTGCCGGCACGGGCGCGACGATCGTCGCGCTTGCCCTTCTTGTCGTCCTTTACTTCTTCGCTCTTGGCGTCGGAGCCGATGCCGAAGAAGGCCAAAACGCGTTCCAAGAAGCTCTTCTTGGCGGGTTTGGCTTCGGTCTTGGCGGCAGGCGTCGCTTCAGGCGTCGGAGCGACTTCGGTCGGCATGACGCTCTTGATGATGGGCACTTGCTTGGCGCGGGCGGGCTTTTCTTCCTTGGCCTTCAAGGCGTAGGGATCGTCGGCCTGGGCGGAGAGATCTTCGGCGCGGTTGTAGCTGGCGACGGAGTCGTCCAGACGCGTGTCGTCCGTGCGCAAACGTTCGATATGGTAGTGCGGCGTTTCGAGCATCGTGTTGGGGATCAACACGACGGGCACGCGATAGCGGGCTTCCACCTTGGCGACTTCGGCGCGCTTTTCGTTCAACAAGTAGGTGGCGACGTCCACGGGAACCTGGGCGTGCAAGGCGCCGGTACCTTCCTTGGTCGCTTCTTCCTGAAGAATGCGCAGTACCTGCAAGGCGCAGCTTTCGGTGTCACGGATCACGCCGACGCCGTTGCAACGCGGGCAGGTGATGTGGTTGCCTTCGGACAAGGACGGACGCAAACGCTGACGGGACAATTCCATCAGGCCGAAGCGGCTGATCTTGCCGATCTGAACGCGGGCGCGGTCCGGATGAATGGCTTCCTTCAAACGCTGTTCGATCGCACGCTGGTTCTTCGTGTCGGACATGTCGATGAAGTCGATGACAATCAAACCGCCCAAGTCGCGCAAACGCATCTGACGGGCGACTTCGTCGGCCGCTTCCATGTTCGTGCGGAAAGCGGTGTCTTCGATGTCGGCGCCGCGGGTGGCGCGTGCGGAGTTGACGTCAACGGCGACCAACGCTTCGGTATGGTCGATCACGATGGCGCCGCCCGAGGGCAACGGAACCGTACGGGAGTAGGCCGATTCGATCTGATGTTCGATCTGGAAACGCGAAAAGAGCGGCGTTTCTTCACGATAGCGCTTGACGCGATTGACCATGTCGGGCATGACGTGAGCCATGAACTGACGGGCCTGATCGAAGATGTCGTCCGTATCGACCAACAATTCGCCGATGTCGGGTTGGAAGTAATCGCGGATGGCGCGGATCACGAGATTGCTTTCCTCAACGATGAGGAAGGGAGCCGGATTGGCGCGCTTGAGCGGCTTGCCGTCGCGAACGGATTCGGTGATGTACTGCGTGACGGGACGACCGCGTTCAAGCATCGTGTACTCGTACTGGGGCGTGGCCGCTTCGGTAATGGCTTCCCACAGCTTGAGCAGGTAGTTCAAGTCCCATTGCAATTCTTCCGCGGTGCGGCCGATGCCGGCCGTACGGGCGATCATGCTCATGCCCGAGGGCAGGTCGAGCTTGTCCATGGTTTCGCGCAGTTCCTGACGCTCTTCGCCTTCGATGCGACGGCTCACGCCGCCGCCGCGCGGATTGTTGGGCATCAAGACGAGATAGCGGCCGGCCAAGCTGATGAAGGTCGTCATGGCGGCACCCTTGTTGCCGCGTTCTTCCTTTTCAACCTGAACGATGACTTCCTGACCTTCGACGAGTGCTTCGCGAATCGTGGCGGTGCGAACGTCGAGGCCTTCCTTGAAGTAGCTGCGAGAGACTTCCTTGAAGGGAAGAAAGCCGTGGCGTTCTTCACCGTAGTCGACGAAGCAAGCTTCGAGAGACGGTTCGATGCGGGTGATCACGCCCTTGTAGATGTTGGATTTGCGTTGTTCGCGACCGGCCGTTTCGATGTCGATGTCGATCAACTTCTGGCCGTCGACGATGGCCACGCGAGTTTCCTCGGCGTGGGTCGCGTTAAATAGCATGCGCTTCAATTTCGTACTCCTAACGTGAAGGTCGTTGACGCAGACCTTCGAACAGGCGGTCCGTTTTAACGCAGGAGAACTCGGCAAAAAAGCGTGAAGGTGAAAGGGCGCCGGCTTGGATGTAACGGGTCGTGCCACGGTCATGTCGGGCACGGCCTCGGGCCGCATTCAAGACTCGTTCGGCTCAGCGAACGAGTCGCGCCAATGGAGCGTTCGATCTGCCGTTTAGATCATGAAAATGCTGATTGTGTCGATTGTCTAAGACAATGCGTTGGGGAGAGCACCGCAAGCGGGAGGACAATGCAAGCAAACTTGAATTGGCGAATCGGCGCATTCCGTCGGACAAACGTCGACGGACAGCTCGATCCCTCACAAGACAGCCGGAGATGGGATGGCAGGGGATGGCGAACGCGTTTTTAGTGTCTGCAGGCACAAGTTCCCCCGGGGAGATGCGAACGAATTGCATCACCCATGTCAGGGCCAAACCAAACATCATTGCAGACAACGTCAAACCTTCTTTACTGTTTTTTGCTGGAGTACCTGGCGTACGACAGACAAACGCACGGTTCGTCAAAACGAATCGTGCCGTGCCGAAACCAATGACACGACGCGGCCGAAAGGGTGCGGTTGTCGATGCAACCGTACTCACGGTCTTTCTCTCGGACAGATGTTGTCGACGAAACGAAGGACTGCCGTGCCGAGACGTGAAACGTTTCAGCGTTTTAAAACTTTTACTCGTGCGGCCGACACCGACTTGTCCGTACGACGTCGGACAGTTTCAGGCATCAGGAACGCCGTCGACGCGCTCCGATGAAGGAGTCGGCCGACGACTCGGTTAAAATACCGAGATTCGGTACATGGGATCGATTGCGCCCGGCAACGAGAACGTCGAAACGTCGTTCCCGAGGCGAAAGGCGAAGCCGATCTCACGCGCCCATTAGTATATATAGTTATGGCCACAAATGCCTAACGATACCGTCAATGAGAACCCGATCATGTCCGATTATGACTCTCCCGTGCCGGCGGGGCGCCTTGCGCGACTTGAAAGCGACAAGGTGAACTTCATTTTGATCGACGAGGTCTTCGAGGGCCAGCGTCTCGACAATTTTCTATTGCGCATTGCCAAGGGCGTGCCCAAGAGCCACGTCTACCGCGTCGTTCGCGGAGGAGAAGTGCGCGTGAACAAAAAGCGGGCCACCGTGGACACGCGTTTGCAAAACGGCGACATCGTGCGCGTGCCGCCGTTGCGCATCGCCCAAAAACAGGACGAACGTGCGGTGCCGGCCATCGATCAAGAGGAATTGCCCGTACTGTTCGAGGACGCTCACCTTTTGATCGTCAACAAGCCGGCCGGCCTGGCCGCTCACGGGGGGTCGGGCGTCTCTTACGGTTTGATCGAACGCCTGAGAGCCGCCAGACCCGAAGCCTCGTTTCTGGAGTTGGCGCATCGTTTGGATCGCGACACCTCGGGCGTGTTGATCGTTTGCAAGAGTCGCAAGGCCTTGGTGCGTCTGCACGATATGCAACGCGAAGGGCGCATTCAAAAGCATTACCGCCTGCTCGTTGAGGGCGATTGGGTGAACGAGCGTCAGCACGTCAAGCTGCCGTTGCACAAATATGTTCTGGCCAGCGGCGAGCGTCGCGTTCGCGTCGACGAAGAGCAAGGCTTGCGCTCGCACACGATTTTTACGTGTTTGAAGCGTTACGGCGCCGTCAGCTACCTCGACGCCGAACTCAAAACGGGACGTACGCACCAGATCCGCGTGCATGCTCAGGCGAGCGGGCATCCCTTGGTCGGCGACGACAAGTACGGTCAGTACGACTTCAACGCCGCAGTGCAAAAGGGGAGCTTGGGCATGCCTTTCAAGCGCATGTTCCTGCACGCCTTTAGTCTGGAGTTTTCCCACCCTGTCACGCAGGCGATCGTACGCGTGCAGGCCCCGTTGCCGAGCGTTTGCGCGCGTTTGCTCGAGGTGCTCGAAGCGGCTTGAATCCGAGTGTGTCTGCCGACCTAAAACAAAAAAGCTGACGAAATCGTCAGCTTTTTTGCGTTATCTACTGGAGGATGGATGCGTCGCCTTACTTGACGGCCGGGTCCCACTTGCAGCGAACCGGGGAAACGATTTCGCCGGATTTCTTCATGGCGGCGAATTCCTTGTCGACAACCTTGCGGTCCAGACCGGTCAATTCGGCAACCTTGCCTGCGTTGAGAGGTTCGCCGGCGTTGCGCATGGCGGCCAAAATGGTTTCTTTATCGCTCATAGTTCGACTCCTAGTTCAATTTTTGCTTCGGGGCGTATCCCCTTTGTTTTGTTAATTGAATCATAACAGAAGAATCGATAGCTTCAGGCTATATTTAACAACTCGAAACGTTCTTTTCCAGCCTGTTACGAGGGGTGAGCGGGCGATTGCGCGTCTTCTAAAAAAGAGCGCCCTTCGGGCGTCAGTTCAATACCGACGTTGAGGATCGAGCGGGCGATCTCGGCGACGCAATCTTGGATTTCCGGCCAGAGCGATTCGCTCGATACGGGCCAGAAAACGTAAAACGGGATGGTCAAGGGATCTTCCAAGGCGATGGCGGCGCAGTTTTGACTCACGCTGATCGCGGCCAACGAGTCGGTGATATGGACGCCGGCGTTACGATTGACCATGCGCAGGGCCACTTGGGTCGAACTGACTTCGGCCATGATTTGTTCGGGTTTGAGCGGCGGATGCAGGCGCGCGCAGTGTTCGTGCTCGAGCATTTCGTGCGAAAGCAAGATGAAGTCTTCGTCGGCGTAATCGCCAAGAGCGACGCTGTTGCGCTCGGAGAGCGGATTCGTTCGATGAACGACCAGTCGGTAGGGTAGGTTCGCGAGGACGATTTTTTTCATGTCGTCGTGTTCGCTCAGGAGCGTGCCGAATCCCACGTCGAAAGGGTGCGAGTGTTTGGAGTAGTAAATGTCGCGACTTTCGTGCACGTCCATGGTGACGCGCAAGTGATCGGCGTTGCGTTTCAGAATCGTGACGACGGCCGGCAAAATGACGTCGCTGCAGTGCCGGGCCAACACGGCCACGCGAAGCAACTTTTTCGAGCTGCGTTTATGTTTGGGGAAATCTTCGAGTTTTTTCCAGACGCGCATGGACTCCATGGCGATGCGATAAAACTCGGTGCCTTCATGGGTGAGCGTCAGCTGTTTTCCGGAACGATCGAACAAGGCAAAACCGAGACGATCTTCGAGTTGCGAGATGACGCGACTGGCCGCCGATGTCGACAGAGCGATTTTGTTGGCGGCCGCCAGTAACGAACCGGTTTCGACAACGGCGCAAAATAATTTGATCGATTTCGACTTAATTTCCATTTTTGCAATTCTCAATGCAATATTTGCACTTTACGAAATATAGCAAATCGTACACAATACGCTCAACGATAAGAACGACGTCTCGTTAGGGACGACGGCATCGGAAATAGGGGTCGATGTCGACGTGAGATGATGGTCTTATATGTGAACTTAGGGAAAAAAGGCCGACAAGCGGTATCGCTTGTCGGCCTTTTTGTTTTCATGCACTTCAGTAGGCGTTTCAGGCGTTCTCTTGCGGTCCGCTTTGCGCCAAACGGGCGCAATCGGGATCATCCGTGAATTTTTCGAAATTGGCTTGGAAAGCACGCGCAAGACGTCGGGCTTTGGCGTCCCACATCGCGGTGTCGGCATAGCAGCGGCGCGGATCAAGCAAGGTTTCGTCAACGCCGGCCAGAGATGTCGGAACCACCAGATTGAAGTGAGGCACCGTGGCGGTGGGCGCCTTCAGAATCGAGCCGTCGAAAATCGCGTCAATGATGGCGCGGGTTTGACGTAGCGGCATGCGTCGGCCGGTCCCCGTCATGCCCGTGTTCACCAAATAGACTTTGGCGTTGTTGGCCCGCGTCTTTCGCACCAGATCCTGGGCGTAATGCAAGGGGTGCAAAGACAGGAAGGCCCCGCCGAAACAGGCGGAGAACGTCGGGACGGGATCGTCGACGCCCAACTCGGTGCCGGCCACCTTGGACGTGTAGCCCGACAAGAAGTAGTACTCGGCTTGTTCGTCGGTCAAGATCGACACCGGAGGCAAAACGCCGTAGGCGTCAAACGTTAAAAAGACGATCTCTTTGGCGTGAGGACCGCGGGAAATCGGTTTGACGATCGCATCGATATGATCGATCGGGTAGGACACTCGCGTGTTGGGCGTGGCCGACGTATCCGAAAAGTGGCAGCGCCCTTGTTCGTCGACGACGACGTTTTCCAAAAGGGCGTTGCGACGGATCGCATTGTAAATGTCCGGCTCGTGTACCGGATCAAGATCCACGACTTTGGCGTAGCAGCCGCCTTCGTAGTTAAAGACGCCGTCTTCATCCCAACCGTGTTCGTCGTCACCGATCAACAGACGCTTGGGATCGGCCGAAAGGGTCGTTTTTCCCGTGCCCGACAAGCCGAAGAAAATCGCCGTGTTCGTTCCGTCTTGATTCGTGTTGGCCGAGCAATGCATCGATGCGATGCCCCGCAAGGGGTTGAGCCAATTCATGACGGAAAAGAGCCCCTTTTTCATCTCGCCGCCGTACCAGGTGTTGAGGATCACCTGCATCTTTTCTTTGAGGTTGAAGACGACGGCGGTCGGACTGTTCAGACCCAACGCTTCATGTCCTTCAACGCAGGCCTTGCTCGCGGTCAAGACGACGAAGTCGGGCTCGCCGAACTCGGTCAATTCTTGCTCGGTGGGACGAATGAACATGTTGGTGACGAAATGCGCCTGCCAGGCCACTTCCATGATGAATCGCACTTTCAAACGCGTGCGTTCGTTGGCGCCGCAAAACGCGTCGACGACGAAAAGACGCTTGCCCGACAAAGCGCGCGCCGCCGTGGTTTTGAGGGCGTTCCAAACGTTTTCATCGATCGGTTTGTTGTCGTTCGGATAGCGTTCCGATGTCCACCACACCGTATCGCGACTCACGTCGTCCATAACGATGTACTTGTCTTTGGGACAGCGCCCCGTGAATTTGCCGGTCATGACGTTGACCGCTCCCAGATCGGTGACGCCGCCGCGTTCGTATCCGACCAAATCGATGCGGGTCTCTTCGGCGAACAATTGTTCGTATGAAGGATTGCGAATGATTTGCACGGCATCGGCAATGCCATAGAGTGACAGATCGACGGTGTTGTTCATGCGATTAAATCCGACAGTCAATTCAAAAAATAAAAAGCTTTCTTGAATTATTTCACCGATCGAAGTGAAAAGTTGACTTTTGACAGGGCGAATGTCGGGTTTGCCCTAGGCTTCGTTTGACGGATGACACGACTGCCGCTTCAAGGCGTTTTATACGGACGACAAGGCGTCAGCGGACGCGGGGGCGATTGGTAAAAGCCGTTGTCGTCCAACGAGGCGGCGCAAGCGTCGCCCGATCCGACGGGCATCGGCAGAGAGAACAAAAAGCGTCCGGCTTCGTAGGAGTCGTAATCGGAATCGGCGGGATCGAGGCTGGCGACGTGTACGTCGTCCAGGCTATGAATCATGCGTCCTTTCCCCAACGACAGGCCCACGTGCTGAATGCGCTCGGAGCGTGCGTCCGTCGCTTTGAGACCGAAAAAGAGAAGGTCGCCCGGAGCGGCTTTGAGGGGGTCGGTTCGTCGAGCGGAGACGACCTTAGTGTAGGCCATTTGGGAGGCATCTCGAGGCAGCCAATAATCGCTCAGGCGATAAGCGAGTTGCACAAAGCCCGAGCAATCCATGCCCGACGCGCTCGTTCCTCCCCATAAATAAGGTTGCCCTAGGAGGGATCGAGCGCGGGCAATGACCTCTTTGGCGACGTTGCCCGCAGTCTTGGCTTGACGCGTGCGCTTCAAGAAGGACTCGAGCGATTCGACGGCGACGGCATCGACGCGGCCGAGGCGTCCGTCGGGCAGGGCGACGACATGGCCGTCGGCCGTATCGGAAACGAAGCGCACGAGAGACCCCATGGGCACGCGACAGACGGTTTGATTGTCGGCGACGACGCGCGCGCCTTCCGAAGCGGTGACGATCAGGCGCCGGCTACGGTTGTGCTCGGCCAGGGATCGGGTCGTTACGGCAGTGATTTGCGCCCGTCGCATCCAACCGATATAGCCGTCGGGCAGTTGTACCCGATACCAACCGCCTTGACGCGAGAGCAGTCGAACGGGCGTCCCCATCAAGGCCTGGGAATCCTGTGATGCGGTGAAGGACGGTTTAGAGCTTAAAGGAGCGACGGGGACGCGAACGAGCCCCCATTGCCGTTGCCCCAAGGTCGCAACGTCGGGCAAGAGGTGCGAGGCGTCGTTGACGCGGTAGCCCGCCGACTCGAGTCGGGCGATCAAATCGGTTTTGGCCGCCGGAATGTCCGTTTCCCCCGTGAGATGAACGCGGTTGTTTCGCACGTCGGCGCTAAACCGAACCACAGCGGTGCGCGCATCGGGAGCCCATTGGTTGCGATGATCTTTCAAGAGTGTTTCCAGCCGTTCGCTCGCCGCGACCGATGCGGAAAACGAACACGCCAAAAGCGACAAAAGGAGTCGAACCGCGCGCATGCATTACCCTCGGGCCGTTTCGGGCCAACAGGCGGCGCGCGCCTTCAGGGCATAGAGCCACAACAGCGCCACGACGACGGCGCACACGCCCATGATCAAACTGTATTTCCACGCTTGTCCAATGGCCAACGGCGCAAGGAACGCGCAACAGAACGCAAAGCCCGTCGTCACGAAGAATTGCTGAATGGAGCTCGCCATGCCGCGGTTGTTCGGGAAGTAGTCGAGGTTCATGACCATCATGACGGGACGACACACGTGCATGCCGATCTGGTACACGGCCGGACCGAGAATGATCCAAGGATAGCCCGGACGCAAGACGTAATCGGTGAAGGTGGCGATGAGGCCGGGCAGAATCATGAGCGCCAGACCGATCGCCATCGTGCCGCCTTGACCGAAACGACGAATGAGATGGGTGCAGCACCACGAGCCGAAAACACTGAAACAAATGAGCGGCGCCGTCAGCCAAATGAACTCGTCGACGCCAAATTGCATGATGTTGATCACGAAGTCGGCGGCGCCCGCCGTGTAAATGATCCCGCCCATAAACAGACAGCCGTGACTCAAAGCCCCCGCCATAAACGCCTTGTGCGTGAGGCCGTGCCCGTAGTTGGCGAAAGTCGAGCGCAGGCGCAACGGTTGTCGTGCGTGAGGCGGAAGGCTCTCCGGCAACCAGAGCAACACGACGAGGGCGATGCTCAAAGCATAAAGCGCCAGGAAAGCAAAGGCGGCCTGCCAATGAAACAGCACGATGATCTCGCCGCCAATGACCGGACTCAGAGCGGGCGAGACGGCAAAAAACATGGCGATCAATCCGTTCACGCGCGTCGCATGCAACCCCGACCAGCGGTCGCGCACGATCGCTTGCGTCACGACTTGACCGACGGCCGCGCCCAAGCCCTGCACGACGCGCCAGAAAAAGAGCATGTAGATGTTGGGTGAGGTCATGGCGCCGATTGATGCCAGGGCGAACAAGACCATGCCGTTTAACAGAACGCGGCGGCGGCCGAACGTGTCCGAGAGCGCGCCGCAAAAGAGCGTCCCGATCGCAAAGGCCATCAAATAGAGCGTGAGCGATTGCTGAACGACGGGCAAGGTCACGCCGTACTCCTCGGCAATGATGTAAAAGCCGGGAATATACGTGTTGACGGCAAAGGGGCCAAGACTGCTGGTAAAAGCCAAAACGGCCGCGTCGCGAACGGTCGGGGCGTTGCCGGAGGTATGGTCGGACATAACGAATGCATTCACAGGATGGAATCACTATACGTGCGCCACCGACAAAAAGGTAGAGGGGATTACGGTTAGAAATCGGCTTTCGGCGCCTTGCTGTCAAAAATGACAGGTTTGTGAAAAAGCTAACATTTCGAAACACATTCCTCATTGTCTCAAGGAGTAGCCAAAATCTACTTCTTTCGTATGAGATAAAAAAGAAAAGCGAACTAGATCGATCGGAACGATAAAGAGCCTGAAATGCTCGACATTTCGTGATAAAGAAAGACTAATGGGCAAAAATTGTCCAATAAAAACAATGAGATGGAGTGCTTTATAGCGAAAATTGCCGTTTTCGAGTCGCGCATCATGCTTTAGGCGTAGAGGGAGAGCATCGGTCTCACCAAATGGAGGAAAAATCGAAAAACTAGGCGGAATTACTTAAGTAGGAATTACTCCTTTTGTCTGTTGTCATTTGACGGGCATGCCGCGATACTTGGATTGTAAATTTGGGCGATGTCATTGATCCCCAAAAAAGTTTTTTTCGCCATTGCCCGTCGATGTCTTGCCCTCAGGCTGGAACAAGACGTCACAAGACGGTAATCAGATAAACGCTCCAAAAGGAGGAATCTCATGGAAGTTTCTCGTCGAAGTTTCCTTAAGCGCGGTCTGGCCATGTCCGGTTTGGGTGTGGCCGGTGTCGTACCGGCAACCGCAGCGGCTGCCGATGCCACCAAGGGCCCGTACAAGCTCACGAAAGTGACCGAAACGACGAACATTTGCTGCTACTGCTCCGGCGGTTGCGGTACGATCTGCTCGACCCGCGACGGCGAGTTGATCAATCTCGAAGGTGACCCGGACCATCCCGTCAATCTCGGCGGTTTGTGCCCGAAGGGCGCCTCCATGTGGGGTCTTCGCAAGATCGTGACCGAAGATCGCAAGGCGCAGGAACATCCGGGCCGCATTTTGCACCCGATGGTTCGTCGCGCCGGTTCCAAGAAGTGGGAACGCTTGAGCTGGGAACAGGCGCTCAAGGAAATCGCCCGTCGCGTCAAGAAGACGCGCGACGCCAGCTTCGTTGAAAAGGAAGGCGACGTAACGGTCAACCGTTGCGACGGCATCGCCAGCTTGGGTGCCGCTCAGCTCAACAACGAAGAAGCTTGGTTGGTTCAGAAGTTTGCTCGTTCTTTGGGTATCGTCGCCATCGACAACCAGACGCGCGTTTGCCACTCCTCCACGGTTGCCGGTTTGGCTCCGAGCTTCGGCCGCGGTTCCATGACCAGTCACTGGTGTGACTTTGCCAACTCCGACGTGATCATGACCATCGGTTCGAACAACGTGGAAAACCACCCGTTGTCCTCCCGTTGGGTTGAACGCGCTCAGGACAAGGGCGCAACCTGGATCGTGATCGATCCGCGTTACTCTCGTTCCGCCGCTCAGGCCGACATCTACGGTCGCGTCCGTCCGGGTACCGACATCGCTTTCTTCGGCGGTTTGATCAACTACATTCTGAGCAACGACCTCTATCAGAAGGAATACGTTCTCAACTACACGAACGCCGCCTGCTTGATCCGCAAGGACTACAAGTTCGACACCGATACCGGTTTGTTCTCCGGTTGGGATCCCGAAACCAAGACCTACGACAACGACACGTGGGGTTACGACGTCAATCAAAAGCGCGTTTGGGATACGAGCGAAGGCTCTCCGTTTGCTTGGGTTAACAAGCCCGGCACGCCCAAGTTCAAGACGCCCGACCTGAAGGTTCTCAAGCGCGACTTGACCTTGAAGGATCCGAACTGCGTTCTCAATCTCATGAAGGCGCACTACGCCCGCTACACGCCCGAGATGGTCAGCCGCATCACCGGTATGGACATCGACGTGTTGCAGCACATCTGGAAGGTGTACGCCGCCACGGGCGCTCCCGAAAAGTCTGGCTCCATCCTCTACGCTTTGGGTCAGACCCAGCACACCTACGGTTCTCAGAACTGCCGCATCATGTGTGTCGTCCAGTTGCTCTTGGGTAACATGGGCGTGGCCGGCGGCGGTATCAACGCCTTGCGCGGCGAACCGAACGTTCAGGGTTCCACCGACGTGGGTTGTTCCGTACCCGATTTGCCCGGCTACCTGCGCGTGCCGACCGGCAAGAAGCACCCGACCTTGGCCAAGTACTTGTCCGCCGAAACGGCTGCCGCCGGTTACTACGTCAACAAGCCCAAGTTCCTCATCTCCGCTTTGCGCGAATGGTTCGGTGAAAACGCAACGGTCGAAAACGACTACTGCTACGACTTGTGGCCCAAGGTCAGCCCGAAGCTCAGCTATGGTGACTACTCCACCATGATGACCTTCAACGACATGCGCGACGACAAGATCAAGGGTTACTTCGTCTGGGGTATGAATCCGTGTCACTCCACCCCGAACGCCAAGCACGCCCGCAACTCCATGGCCAAGCTCGATTGGTTGGTCTGCGCCGACTGGTTCATGACCGAAACGGCCACCTTCTGGGAAGCTCCGGACATGGACGCCAGCAAGATCAACACCGAAGTGTTCTTCCTGCCCGTCGCCTTGATTTACGAAAAGACCGGTTCCATCAACAACTCCGGTCGTTGGATCCAGTGGCGTGAAAAGGCCATCGAACCGCCGGGCGAATGCAAGTCCGACTTCGAAATGATGATGCTCTTGTGGGATGAAATCTCCGCGTTGTATCGTGCCGAAGGCGGTGCCTGCCCCGACCAGATTCTCAAGGCCAACTGGAACTACCGTATCAACGGCAAGGCCGACATCCGTGCTTTGTGCTGGGCTTTGAACGGTTACGACACCAAGACCGGCAAGTTGTTGCCGAACTACACGGTGTTGCAGGCCGACGGTTCGACCGCTTGCGGTATCTGGATCTTCTCCGGCTACTACAACAACAACGACGCTCCGATGGATCCCATGAAGCAGCCCATGACGCGCCGCAGCAAGGCCGACCCGACCGGTTTGGGCTTGTTCCCGCAGTGGAGCTACGCATGGCCCGCCAACCGTCGTATTCTCTACAACCGCGCCTCCGCCGACCCGCAGGGCCGTCCTTGGAACAAGGATCGCGTCTTGGTCGAATGGAAGGACGGCAAGTGGTTGCAGAACGACGTGGGCGACTTCGCTACGGCTCAGAAGCCCAACAACGACGCCTTCTTCATGACCTGGGAGCAGAACGCCCGCTTGTTCGCTGCCGGCATGGTCGACGGCCCGATGCCCGAACACTTCGAACCGCATGAAGCTCCGATCAAGAATCTCTTGAACGGTGCCGGCGGCAACCCGTGTGCCTTCGGTGTCGACGATCCGTCCGTTCAGCGCGGCGACGTCTCCGAATTCCCGTTCGTCGTGACGACCTACTCCGTGGTCGAACACTGGCAGTCCGGTACGCAGACCCGCAACATTCCTTGGTTGAACGAAATCAGCCCGTGCAACTTCATCGAGTTGAGCGAAGAGCTGGCCAAGGAAAAGGGCATCAAGAACGGCGACATGGTTCGCGTTTGGAACAAGCGCGGCAACGTCAAGGTGGCCGCCATGGTGACCAAGCGCATGAAGCCCATGACGATCGACGGCAAGACCGTCCACGTTGTCGGTATGCCCCACCACTTCTCTTGGGCTGGTCAGTTCGCTACCGGTGACAACGTCAACGATTTGCCGCCGAACGTCGGCGATCCCAATTCCTACATTCCGGAATACAAGGCCTTCCTTGTGAACCTGGAAAAGGCTTGATACCGGTAAGGAGATAGAAAATGGCTAAAAAAGAAGTCGCCATGTTATTCGACGCCTCGCACTGCACGGGGTGTAAGGGTTGCCAGGTTGCTTGCAAGCAGTGGAATATGCTGCCGGCCACCTTGGAAAAGAACGGCAACCCGTTCACGGGTTCTTACCAGAGCCCGATGGATCTGAACGGCAACACCCGCTTGGTGATGACGTTCGACGAACAGGAAAGCGGCAACAAGTTCCAGGAATTGAACTTCGCCATCGGTCGTCGTTCCTGCTACCACTGCACGGACGCCGCCTGCGTGAAGGCTTGCTCTTCGGGCGCTTTGTTCCACATGAAGAACGGCGTCGTCGCTTTCGACACCGACAAGTGCAACGGCTGCACCTACTGCCAGAGCGCCTGTCCGTTCGACGTACCGCGCTTCCGTAAGACCGACGGTCGCATCGACAAGTGCACGATGTGTCTGGATCGCTTGGAAGAAGGTCAGGTTCCGGCCTGCGTCAAGACCTGTCAGCCCGAAGCTCTGCGTTTCGGCGATCGCGAAGAAATGATTCGCATCGGCATGCAGCGCGTCGAGTTCTTGAAGAAGAAGGGTTTTGCCAAGGCCGAACTCTACGGCGTAACCGAAATGGGCGGTTTGCACATTCTCACGGTGTGCAAGCACGGTCACGAAGCCTACGGCTTGCCGACCAATCCCAAGCCCAACAAGATGATCGACACCATGTCGGCCATGCGTACCGTCACCGGTGTCGGTGCCGCCGCCGTCGTAGCCGGCTTGGCCGCCACCTTCGTGGCCGCACGCGGTTATCGTCGCAAGGATGTGACCATCGAAGAAGCAAAGCAGGGCTGGACGCAGGAACAGCGCGACAAGGCCGACCGTGAAGTCAAGGAGCTTCTTGCAAAAGAAGCCCGCAACCAGTAAGTAGGGAGGCTTAGTATGACTCGTTATATCCAGCGTCACACGTTGTTGACTCGCATCACGCACGGTGTGGCCGCCATCAGCTGCATTCTGTTGGCTTTGTCCGGCGTGTTCGTGTTCGTACCGAGCCTCGGCGGCGGCATCATGGGCGGTGATTTCACCCAGATGATGCGCATGCTGCACCGCGTACTCGCCGTGCCGTTCATCTTGGTTCCCCTGGCAGCCGTCATCATCTCTCCGAAGGGCTTCTGGCACCTTCTGAAGGAAGACATCTTCGCCAAGTGGGACAAGGACGACATCGTCTGGATGGCCAAGATGCCGTTGTACCTCTTTGCTCCGAGCAAGGTACACATGCCTCCGCAGCACCGCGTCAAGTCCGGTCAGCGTTTGGCCGACGGCATGTTGCTCTTCATGGGCATCATCATCGCGATCTCCGGTATGGTCATGTGGTTGAAGACCGGCTTGTTGCCCGACGGTTCCATCCGCTGGGACATGTCTCCGGAAACCTTCATGATCGCCCGCTTGGTCCATGACGTCGCCTTCTTCCTGATCGTGTTCGTGGGTCTGGTTCACATCTACCTCGGTTCGGGCATCTTCCAGCCCTACCGCGGCACCCACCGCCTCATGTTCGGCGACGGCAAGTTGAGCGAATCCGACGCCGCCTACCATTGGGGTTACTGGGCCAACCAGGAACTCGCCTCCGGCAAGAACGTGGTTGTCGTAGACGACAAGAAGAAGTAATCCGCACTACGGTGTGACGTCGGATTCCTTGCTGAATCCGACGGCCGACGCCCGAATCCTATGAATCGGGCGTCGGGATAGTCCGAAAAGGTTGACCGATCGACTTTTTCGGAGTATCAACACCAAAAGAACATAGGACGCCAACATGCTTTCGAAAAACGCTCTCGTTCGCGCACTCACCGGTTATGCCGATTTCAAAGACGAAGCCGTTCGCGCTCGTTTGAACGCCTTCGGTCCGGTATTGATCAAGGCCGCCGAGATTCGAAAGAATCTCGCCGACGACGCCGAAGAAAAAGATCCCGAATTGATGGTGCGCGCGATGCGCGGTGAAGAGCCCGTTTTACGCGTGTCTCCCGTCACCATCGATCGTGGCGCACTCATCGAGAGCGCCCGTACTTTGGGTGAAGCGTTGATCGCCAGCTTCAAGGCAAACGGGCACGTGACCGACGAGGAGGCCGCTCAGGCCGCCGCACTCGATTGGGACGCGCTTTTGACTGCCGAAGCCGTCGCTACCGCCGGTCGCGATCCTTCCGCCTTTCTTGCCGACCTCGAGGGCGTCGTCGTTCCAGCAGAACTCTTCGATTGGTTTGTTTTGCCCGTTGCCAGTTTGGCCGTGCGCGCTCAACTCGATCCGGTCGCCTGTGATTTGAGCGACAGCTACGCGCCCAATCGCAACACGACCGTTCACGAAACGCGTCCGAATACCTGCCCGGTCTGCGGCGGTCCCGCTGTTTTGGCCGCCGTTGTTTCCACGACCAATCAGGGTAACGCCAAGAAGCTGTTCTGCTCGTGCTGCGGCGCGAGCTGGCCGTACGAACGCATGCGTTGCGTCTCTTGCGGCGAAATGGCTGTCTCCGACTTGCATTACGAACACGATCAGGCCGACGAAGACCATCGTTTGCACGTCTGCAACGCCTGCAAGGACGCGTTCCCGACCGTTTTCGCCGTCAGCGACGAAGCGTTCTCGCCCGATGTCGAAGTCATCGTGATGACGGGGCTTGAGGAAGCCTACGCCAATCAGTCCGCCTAAAGACGCCGAGGGGGCCCGCATGTTCGTTCCGACTTCTTATGACCGTGAAAGCGACTCGAACGTCTCGCAGACCGTTCCCGGTTTGCGCAAGGTCTCGGTGCACCGACTCGACGCCGTCGCGCCTCAGGACGATTGGGTGGCCGAAGAAGTGCCCATCGCTTTGGTTTATAACGGTATTTCGCATGCGGTCATGATGGCAACGCCCGCCGATTTGGAAGATTTTGCCGTCGGTTTTTCATTGACAGAAGGCATCGTGCCGGATCTCTCGCACGTCTATTCCGTCGAGGTCAAGCCCGCTTGTCGAGGTATTGAAGTCGCCGTCGAAATCAGTCAGGAACGTTTTTGGGCGCTCAAAACGCATCGTCGCTCCATGGTCGGTCGTACTGGTTGCGGTATTTGCGGCACGGAAAGTTTGGACGGTTTGGCTCGCGTCAGCCGTCGTCTTGAAAAGACCCAGACTTTTGACATGCGCCACTACGAACGCGCCATGGGCTATTTGCACGACGTAGAAACGATCGGCAGTTTGAGCGGTTGCACGCATGCGGCCGTTTGGGTCGGATCCGACGGCCAATTTGTTTGCGGCGCCGAAGACGTCGGTCGTCACGTTGCCTTGGACAAACTTCTGGGCAAGCGCGCGAGCCTGGGAATCACCGACGGCGTTTTGGTCGTGAGCTCCCGCGCTTCGTATGAAATGATTCAAAAGGCGGCCATGTGCGGCGTCGAGGTGATCTTTGCCGTCTCGGCTCCCACCGCCATGGCCATCGACTTGGCCGAACGCACCGGCGTGACGCTGGCCGCATTCTGCCGTAACGGCCGTTGCAGCGTTTACACGCATCCCGACCGTTTGCTCGGCTTGTAAGGTTCAAGCGGCCTTGGCCGCGATCACGAATTCCGTAATCAATTCCACGTCGGCAGCCGTTTTCGGGTGCTTGACCGTTTCCGTATCTTGTTTGACGACGGCGACTTCCTTGGCGCCGAGTCGACGCAAAGCTTCCAGATCCCACTGCGGGCGCTCGAGCGAGGAGAGCGGCAATTGCGTTGCCAATCGTTCCATCACGCTGACGTCCACGCCTTGCAGGTATTTCTCGGCGTGAGAAGGGCCGCCTCGGGCGTCCTCGTGTTCGACGGCATAGCGCTCGTCCGTTTGATACAGATAATGGTTGCCGTCGCACACGACGAGCGTGCCTCCCGGTACGAGCGCTTTGAGCCACTGATCATAGGCCGTTTCAGGCTCGGGTAAATTCCAAACGAGATAACGATTGACGATGGCGTCGAAGCGACCGATGTCCTCGGGCAATCGGCAGGCGTCGCCTTGAATAAAACGGATCGACACGCCGTAACGCCCGGCGTTGGCCCGCGCTTGCTCGAGCATGCCGGCACTGGCATCGAGAGCCGTTACCTCGTAGCCCAGGCGAGCGAGCAAAATGGAGAAAAAGCCCGGTCCGCAGCCGATATCGAGAACACGGGCGCCGGCGTGCTGCGGCAGCAGGCTCTTGAAACGCTCGGTCCATTCGCGGGCCGAAACGCTGTCGAGTTCGTCGCGGTGTTTGCACCCGTAGCCTTGACTGCGGGCGTTCCAGTAGGAGGTGATGGCGGACGAAAGCGTCTCGGGCATGATGAAGTCTCCGATTGATAAGACGGATCAATCATAAACAAGGAGCTCGACAGGGGCAACCGTCCGACAGTAGGTTGCAAAAGGCAGGCGATCTACCTATAATGCCGTCTCCGCAAAAGACGTCCCTATCGTCTAGAGGCCTAGGACACAACCCTTTCACGGTTGGTACAGGGGTTCGAATCCCCTTAGGGACGCCAAACGCACGGATTGAGTGGCGCCAGAGGGCGCCTTTTTTTTATCTTTCGCGGGTAATACCGACCGACGGCGTCGATCTCAAACGGTATACTCGTTCGTTCTTACGCATTCTGACTAACGGAGATTGTTTCATGACACTGGAGTTTGCCTCGCGTTGGCGTTCGGTCGGGAAGACCGTGTTGATCGTGGCGTTGGCCGGCTATGTCATGAATTTCCTCATGCAGCACGTGGGCGTGATGACCGTGTGCTCCGGCGTGTGCTTGTTCCTGTTCGCCATGCTGTTGCTCGAGCAGAGCTTCAAAGCGTTGTCCAGCGGCATTCTCGATACCTTCCTCGGCAAGGTGGCCGACAAGAACTGGAAGTCCTTCGTTTTCGGTTTCACGCTCTCCACGCTCGTTCAGTCGAGCGGTCTTGTGACGGTGATCGCCGTTTCGTTCCTGTCGGCCGGGTTGATTACGCTTGCCTCGGGCGTCGCCATGGTGTACGGCGTCAACTTGTCTGCCGCGTGCACGACCTGGATTGTCGGTTACTTGGGGCTCAAGGCCAAGATCAGTCTGTATGCCATGCCGTTCATCATCATCGGCGTGAGTATGTGTCTGGGCAAGGGCCGTCGCGTGCGTGGCGGCGGATATTTTTTCCTCTCGCTCGGTCTGCTCTTTTTGGGCATTTCTTGGATGAAGGAAGGCTTTGACAGCTTCAAGGATTCGATCGACTTTGCCAAATACGCCATGCCCGGCATGAAGGGACTCTTGATGTGCACCCTGATCGGCCTGGGCGTGACGGCCATCACGCAAAGCTCTCACGCCACGATCACGTTGGCCATCACCGCCTTGTCCGTCGGTCAAATCGACTATATGACGGCCGTCGGCATTTCGATCGGCGCGGCCGTCGGCAGCACGATTTTCACGGTGATCGGATCGTTGAACGCCAACATCGAAGGCAAGAAAATCGCGGTCATCCATGTCTTTTTCAAGTTGCTGTGCGCGTTTGTGTCGATCGTTTTTATCGACGCGTATCTGTACGCGACCGATTGCCTTGCGCCATACCTCAACATCGCGTCGGACGACTATGTCTACAAGTTGGCGATCATCATGTCGTTGTACAACGTGTTCGGCGTGATCGTTCTGACGCCCTTTATCGCGCCCACGTGTCGCGTGCTTAATAAGGTGGTTCGCTCGAGCGATACGGAATCGGTCGTCGATAAACCCAAATACCTCAACAAGGACGCTCTGCATTACGCCAACACGGCATTGCAGACGATGGAAAAAGAGTCCCTGCATCTGCTTGGCAACACGCTTGACATCGTGGCTCGCATGGTCTGCATTCGTCCCGAAGACGTTCGTTCGTCGGTGCATGCACACGACTTGGTGGCCAACAGCACGAGTGCCGACGAAGTGGATTTTGACGAAATCTACAAAAACAAATTCAAGGGTCTGTATTCGGACATCATCGACTACGCCGTTCGCGCCACAAGCAGCGAAGGGATGGACGGGGAAAAGGCGATCGAGTTGTCCGAGTTGCGTCGCGGTTGCATCATCATGGCGGCGGCCGTCAAAAAGGCGCAGCAACTCAATACGAACGTCGTGCGTTACGGTTTTAGCAACAACAAGGGCTTGCACGAACAGTACGCCCACATTCGTCGCAACATGGTGCGCATGATCCGATTGGTGGAAGCCATGACGCAAGCCAAGAGCCGCGAAGAGATCGACGAAGTCAAGCGTCGCCTGGTTTATCACAAGAGCAAGTTCGACGCCATCAGCTCGACTTCGCTCGATCAGTTGATCCGCAACAAGGAAATTTCGTACGAAGTGGCGACCTCGATCATGAACGACAACGCCTTGTCGCGCGGCATCACCAAGAACTTACGCCACGTTGCGGAAATTCTCTGCAAGGTGCATAAACACAAGGCCTGAGCTCGAACGCAACAGACCACACATTAAGAGCCGATTTCGTTGGAACGAAGTCGGCTTTTTTGCGCCTGTGCAAGCACGGGAGGATAATGGGGCGATTCGATACGTACCACCGGCGAGCCCAAGATGAGTGAAATGAACGAGTTGTATTACAAAGATCCGTACGTGCGTGCGTTTGACGCTACGGTACTGGCGTGCGACGAGACCAAAGACGGTTTTGCCGTCGTTCTAGACGATACGGCGTTTTATCCCGAAGGAGGAGGACAGCCGGCCGATACGGGACGCATTGGCGAGGCGATCGTTCGCGACGTGCGACGAAAAGATGGCAGCGTCGTACATTACACCGATCGCGCGGTGACGGTCGGCGAGCAAGTTCGTTGCGAGTTGGACTGGGGCATGCGCTACGACAACATGCAAAACCATACGGGAGAGCATGTACTTACCGGCGTGATTCGTCGTGCTTTCGGATATGACAACGTCGGGTTCCACATGTATCCGGATCGCATCGGTATCGATATGAGCGGCGAATTGTCCGACGAGGACGTGCGTGCCATGGAGCGCGCCGCTAACGACGTGATTCAGGCCGATTTGCCCGTCGAGATCGGATTTCCCGATGAGGCGCAACGCGCGGCGATGGGATTTCGTCAGAAAAAAGAGTTGACGGGGTTGATTCGCGTCGTCAATATTCCCGGAGTCGATTGTTGCGCTTGTTGCGGCACGCATGTCAAGACGACGCGTGAAATCGGCATTCTCAAGGTGCTCTCAAGCATGCGGCATCGCGGAGGAACGCGCATCGAATTTGTCTGCGGCGAGCGTGCGTTGCGCGATTATGCGATCAAGTGCGAGCAGATTCAGCAGGTGTCACGACAGACCTCAAGCAAGCCCAATGAAGTGGCCGCCGGCGTCGAGCGTCTTGCTCGACAGTTGGCGCTTATCGAGGAGGCGAAGGGCGACTGGAGTCGCAAATACTTTGCATTGCGTGCCGCCACGTTGCCGAGCGGTCAGCGGCTATGCATTTTGTTTGAAGACAGTTTGACGCCGTTCGAATTGAAGCAGTTTGCCATGCAACTGATGCCTAGCGGCAAGGCCGAGGTCTACGCCGTTTTGTCGGCGAAGACGGGAGAGGGCGACAGCGCCGAGTACGCCTATGCGATCGCAAGTCCAACGGTTGCTTTGCGCGACCCGATTCGTGAGCTTAATCGCGTTCTCAATGGTCGAGGCGGAGGTAGAGATATCGTGCAAGGGACGTTTGCAGCGGATGAAGCGACCGTGAGACGTACGCTTCTGGCCACATTCGGATAAGACAAAAGGAATTTGCAAGAGCCGCTGACGCTTATCCCGTGAAGCGGTTTTGCATCAAGCTAGATAAAGAGCTCTGATTTCAGACCTCTTTATATGGATGGCCGCATCGAAGACTGTACCCATGTCTTGTACACCGATCGAGTCGGCTTCGTGCCAAGTGTTTGTTGGCGGATGAGTAAGGTAAGTACTCCGACTGATTCACTTGCCGTCGCCCGTTGATAGAATGCACGACGCGTGCCATTGTCATGGCGTTTGTATTTCAACATACACTCCGACGGAGCCGTTTATGCTTTCCAGATTGTTCGGGTTTGATTCGACAAAACACCGACTTTCCACTGAAGTCGTGGCAGGGCTCACGACCTTTTTGACGATGGCGTACATTCTCGCCGTCAATCCCGCCATCATGTCCGCCTGCGGTATGGATAAAGGCGCTCTCTTTACGTCCACCGCGTTGGTAGCGGCTTTGGCCTGTCTTCTGATGGCGGTTTACGCCAAACTGCCGATTGCTCTGGCGCCGGGCATGGGCTTGAACGCTTTCTTTGCCTATGTCGTGTGTCTGACCATGGGGTACGCATGGCAGACGGCATTGACCGCCGTTTTTATCGAAGGCGTCATCTTCATCGTTTTGACTGTCACGAACGTCCGAGAAAAGATATTGGAAGCCGTCCCCGACAGTGTAAAACGCGCTATCGGGCCCGGTATCGGTTTTTTCATTGCGTTTTTGGGGTTACAAAATGCCGGTCTGATCGTTCGTAACGAAGCGACGATGGTGGGGCTCGGCAACATTACCTCGGCGTCGGCGCTTCTCTGTCTGATTGGGCTGGCGATCACCGGTGCGTTGTTGATTCGTCGGATTCCCGGCGCCTTGTTGATCGGGATGTTGGTCACGACGGCCGTCGGTATCCCGATGGGAGTGACCCATATCAGCGGAATCATTAGCGCGCCGCCGTCCATCGCGCCGATTGCGTTGGCCTTGCAGTGGGATCAAATTTTCACGTTGGACATGGTGATCATCGTCTTTACCTTGCTCTTCATGGATCTCTTTGACACGCTCGGTACGTTGTACGGCGTGGCCGCACGCGCCAACATGATCGCCAAAGACGGGTCGATTCCGTGGATCAAAAAGGCGTTTATGGTCGATGCCGTGGCCACCGTGTCGGGTTCCTTGCTCGGCAATTGCACGACGACAGCCTATATGGAAAGCACGGCCGGCGTGACGGCGGGCGGCAAGACCGGAGTGACGGCGCTTACGGTCGGCGTCTGTTTCATTCTGGCGCTCTTTCTCTCGCCGATCTTTTTGTCGATTCCGGCTTCGGCCAGTGCGTTGGCGTTGATTTTGGTCGGCGTCATGATGATGTCGACGATCACCCAAGTGAATTTCGATGATTACTCCGATGCCATCCCGGCGTTTTTAACCATCGCTTTCATGGTGATGTCTTGCAGTATTTCCACGGGCATCGTCATGGGCTTGTTAAGTTACGTCGCGATTCATTTGCTGTCGGGACATTTCAACAAACTGACGTTGCCGACGCTCATTGTCGCGGCCGTTTTTGCCCTGAAGTTTGTGTTGTAACGCCGGGACGCCGCATTCATTGGGTACGTCGTCTCATCTGCCGACGTACCCATACTGTAGGAAGCCAAAGTGAACAGCACCAGAGCATACTGGCTCGGGCTGGCCTTGACGGTCGGTATCGCAGCCTTCGGTGTCGTCATTGCTCGATGGACGGGCTACTCGGCCGTTTTGGTCACGTTGGCCTTTGGGATGATCTTCAATCCGCTGGTCGAACGTCCCGGCATGGCGGCTAAAGTCGAGTCGGGGCTTCAAGTAAGCTTAGGACTACCGTTTCAAATTGGGACGAGCTTATTGGGCCTGCGTATCACTAGCGACATGCTCGGTTTGATGAGTCCTGCCGTGATCATCCTGATCCTGTCGAGTATCGGGTTGACTGTCGCCGTTTCCGTGATTGTCAATCGATGTGTTCGCTGGTCAAATCTCGAAGCCGTTCTGACAGGATGTGCGGTTGCCATCTGTGGGGCATCAGCTTTAATGGCGCTCAGTTCCGTTTTGCGACCCGGACGCATCACGCAGGAAAAGCTCATTGCCTTAATTGTCACGGTGATCGGTTTTTCGGCCGTCGCCATGATCACCTATCCGTTCGTTGTCCGATGGATTGGATTTGACGATGCGACGGGAGCTTTGATTATGGGCGCCACCATACATCAAATATCTCAGGTGGTCGGCGCCGGCGCCTTTTTTGGCGAAGACGGCATGGCGATTGCCACGATGAGCAAGATGTTGCGTGTCGTTTGTCTGGTACCCGTAACGATCATATTTGTATGCATGTACGCCAAGTTCGAAGAGGGGGCTGAAAGAAGGCGCATTCATCCGATGAAAAGCATTCCGCTTTTCGTCTATGGATTCTTGTTGTGTCTGTCGATTAATTTGTCGGGGCTTGTCCCCGAATCGATCACGTCGACGTTGCTGAGTTTGTCCAACGTGTTGATTCTTTTGGCCGTGGCGGCGATCAGTGTCAAGACGAATCTTCGCGCCCTCTTCGGGGTGGGATGGAAGGCGATCGTGCTCGTCGCAATAGACAGCCTGTTTTTGTTGGGTTGGGTAGTGGTTGGACTTGTTGTGTTGCTTGATTAAGCGTGTTGAGGTGATTCGCAACGACACAAGTTCTGTATGTAAGAAAAATTCTGCGTTAAATCAAACTGCATTCCCTAACTGTTTGGCATAAAGTAGGAGCGGTTCCTCCAGGAATAGCAACGCACGGACACTCGCGAAAGTGGCTCACGAACGAGTCTTGAATCAAACTGTCGAGCTTATTGGAATGCAAGTACAGATTGAGCGGTTAGAAATGCAGGAAATCAAGCTGGAGATACATGACGGCTGTGAGATTTAGAGCTTTCCCTCGTAGTGTTGCGAGCCTTGTCGACGCATCGCGTGATGCTCTGTGTTTCCGAATGTAAAGCATTGAATTCTTTTGACGGCAGTGTTGATATTACTCGTTAGAATCAAATTACTATGGATTCTGATGGGCCATCCACATGTCTTTCGTTTGTCGCTTTTTGAGCACCTTAACGCTGGCCTCGTTGTGTGCCAGTACCGTCCCCGCTCAAACCAACATCGTGTCACGCGACCTTCAACAACTCGAGAAAGAACGCGATCGAGCGCAACTACGTCAGGAGCTCGACGCGATGCGCGACCGCCAAAAGGCGATGCCGGAGGCGTCGGCCAAAACGCCCCTGGTACCCAAAGGCGATTTTCAATTCGATCTGAAAAAGATCTCTCACACACCGTCGAGCGTATTGACCGAAGAGGAGATCGCGACTGCCGTGGCTCCGTGGGTCGGTAAGACGGTCAAAGCGCACGATCTGGCCGATTTGCTTGAGGCTGTCAATCGTTTGTATCGTGACAAAGGGTATGCCGTGTGCCAGGCGGGGCTACGCCCCCAACGCATTCGCGACGGTCATCTGACGATCACGTTGATCGAAGGCAAGACGGACGAAGTGGTCGTTCGAGGTGTCGAATCGACCGACTCGCAGTATGTCGCCAGAGCGTTTGATTTGCCAAAAGGCGAGGTGGCCAATTACCGCGACATGTACGACAGCTTGGTGCGCTTTAACATGACCAACGACGTGCATTTGAGCGTAGACATTCATCCGGGGCAGGCTCCCGAAACCACGGCTTACGACATCATTGCCCAAGAGCCTCCCCGCTGGAGTACCTCGGTGTTTGCCGATACGTTGGGGTCGGATACCACGGGCCGCTATCGTGCGGGCGCAACGATCGTCAACCGCTCCGTTTTCGGTTGGCGTGACAATTTTTACCTGATGGGTTTGGCGGGCGAAGGCACGCTCAACGCCTTGCTCGGTTACTCCTTCCCTCTGAATAGTTTCGGCACGCGACTTGTCGCCAACGCATCGTTCGGTACGGTCGACATCATCGAAGGGCCGAGCGAACCTTATGACATTTCCGGCGATTCGTTCCATGCGGCGTTGCGATTCGAGCATCCCTTTGCGGTTGGCGCCGGCTACAAATGGATCGGCTACGGCGAAATCAAGCATCAGCAAAGCGCAACCGACATGTACGGCGACGTACGCATCGCCGACAATCAAATCGATTCGCTCTCGATCGGCGTCGACACGCTCTACATTGGCAACGACTGGTCTTTTTACGTGAACAATCGCATCGGACAACACAGAGCCAAGGAAAAGTTGTACGACAACACGTTCGATTACACGGTTTATTCGGGCGATCTGTTCGTCCAAAAGCTGTTGCCGCTCGGATTCTCTTTACAAGGAACGGCGGCATGGCAAGCCAAGTTGAGCGGTGACGACATGGTGTCGTCCGATCAGTTTTATTTGGGCAACAGTGCGGGCGTTCGAGGTTATGCAAATGACGTGATCTGTGCCGACAGCGGGTTCTATTTCAATTTGGAAACGCACTATTCCGTAACCGAAATAATGGATGTATTTGCCTTTTTTGACGTCGGTAGGTTGTCCGGAATGTCTTCCTATGAAAAACGCACTTTGTCTTCCGCAGGGCTTGGTTTGACATGGCAGCCGACGAAATGGATGAGTCTTAAGGGAACCGTTGCAGCCCCGTTGAGCCGACAGATTACCGACGAGGAACGCGCCGATAGCGTTCGTTATGACGCGGTCTTGAATTTGCACTTTTAAGTGACCGTACCGCGAGAACGTCGACACGAAAGATAACGCTATGAATACGATATACAAGATCCAGTGGAGCGGCGTACGCCGTCAGTTTGTCGTTACGAACGAAACGTCGCGTTCTCAGCGCAAGGGGCGTTGGCGCTCGAGTGTCATCGCGACGGCGGTTGCCGGCGCGTTGGTTTCCGCAGGAGCTTCGGCCAACGGCCTGACGCAGTCGAACATAACCGCTCAGGCCGGATGGGATCACACGACGATTGTCAACACAAACGGCAAATTCGACGTCACTACCGACCGTGTCGTTCACGGGATCGGTGAAAATCGTTTCGAGCGTTTCGAATTGAAAGCGGGCAACATTGCCAACCTGCATCACGGAGCCGGCTCCGACAAACTCGTCAACTTTGTCAATCAGAAGATCAAGATCGACGGGACGGTCAACAGCATCGTCGGCTCACAAGTGGGCGGCGAATTGTTTTTCGTTTCGCCTTACGGGATGACCGTTGGTACGAGCGGTGTCATCAACACGGGCAGCCTCACGGCAATCGCGCCCGAAGCGTTGACCTACGCCAAGTATTTGACGACGGGCGGGGCCGATTTGACGGATCAGACGCTTGCCGCTTGGCGTGCCGGTGAAGTACCGATCAATCGCAACGCCACGATCTCAATCAAGGGCAGCATCAACGCGGGTAACAATGTGTCGCTCGTGGCGGCTCATATCGACGTGGCGGAAGGGGCGAGAATCTCAACGCGCACGACCGATTTTTCCGATTTGGTCAACATTAAGGACGCCGCCGACACCGTCATCTTGTCGGCCGACGTCACCGACGGCGCTTTGAGCGGCAAAGTCGATGCGTCGGGCGACGTGGTTCTCATGGCCGTAGGCGACACCACGCGTTGGCAACTGGACGAATCGGGTAAGGAAAAACTGGACGAATTCGGCAACCCCACCGGGGCGGCCGTTTTCTATGAAGACACTTCCGCCACGATCAAGATTGACGGCGTCATTGACGCGCGCAACAGCGTGACGGCAAAGGCATTGGCCGGAAACGGCAACTGGGACGGCACGCAATTTGTGGCGTCCGGCACGAATCTTCACACGAACGTGAATGCTTCCGTCGCCATTGCTGGAACGATTACGGCGGACAATGCGTTGACCGTCAACGCCACGGCGCTCAACCATCTCGACAATTCGGCGGCCAAGGGCTTTATCGGCACGGTTGACAGCGTGGCGACGTGGTTCCTCAACAATCAGCTCTACATCACGTTTGACGCAGCGTACGGCAATTTGACGACCGACGCGTCGGTCACGGTAGCCAAGGAGGCGGAGCTTACGGCTGAAAAAGGCCCCTTGAGTTTGACGGCCAAGGCCGACACGGACCTGACGATCGGCTCGTCGCCGGCCACCATCACCACCTTCCATCAAAGCCATCAAGAAACCTTGCTGTCCAAAGGAATCCCGACGGCTTCGGCCGCCGTCGGTTTGGTCGATAACGACGCGTCCGTCGTTGTCGAGGGCGAATTGACGACCGGGGGCAATTTGACGTTGGGGGCCGATGCGGCGCTGACGGCCGACGTTTGGGCGGAAGTGGGCACCATCAATCACAGCGGCCCGGAAGTCGCTCTTGTGGTGACCAATCTGTATTCGAATGCCGCAACCGACGTCAAGGACACGGCTTCGATCACGGTGGGAGCGGCCGGTCAAAGCGTCGTTGACATTCATGCCGTCAATACCAACTCCGTGGCCACCTCAGCTTCCGCTTCGATTCAAGACGAAGCGTATGCCGGCGTGGTGATGAACTACACGGAAATGAACACCGACGCCAAAGTGACGATGGACATCGGCATCGTCAACGAGGCGCGTTCAATCGACATCAAAGCCGCCAACACGACGAAGTCGTTGACGGTGAAAGCCGATGCGGGGATCGGTCCGTTTGCGTTTGTCAAGCGCGCCCAGCAAACGATCGGTACGGTGCCTCTGAACTTTGTCGCCGGCCTGATGGGAAATGCCGCGTTGGGGATCGACCCCGGCATGACCGAGGCGAATTTCCGTTTGGGCGGTTCGGTCGGCGTGTTTGCCGGGCAGCAAAGCGCTTCCGTTGACGTGAACGCCCCCAAAAACGGCACGCTAGCCGGCTTGCGTTCCAAGGGCGACGTCAAGATCACCTCGTCCGCGACCATCAAGGATCATCAGTTTTACGCCAACTCCCGCGTGGTGACGAGCAATACGGAAAACTCGCTCGGCCAGGCTTCGCTGGCGCTCTTTGTTTCGACCGCGGGCGGTCAGGTCGGTGAAACCGACGGAACTCCCACGTTGTCTTCGACCGTCAATATCGACGACGGCACGGCCATTGAGGTGGCCGCCGGCAACATTGTCATCGAGAGCGAGGCGCTCGTGACGTGGACGCGCGTGCAAACGATGCAAAACCAGCTCAAGGGGTTGGTGGCCATGCTCGAAGGCCTGTGGACGGATTTGCCCCAAACGCAGAAAAACGACATGGCCGTCGTACAGGCATGGGAAGCCGTGAAAAATGCGGCGGCTTCCTGTGAAACGGCTTTCAACGGGATTGGTACGACCGATTCGTTCTTGGGCGGTTTAGCCTATTTCAACGAGGGGATTCAAGGGTTGTCCGAAACCGTCACGACGTTCTTGGATTTGGTTCAGCCGTTTGTCAATACGGCGGGATTGGCACTCAAGATTCCGCTTGCGACCATGGGCTTTATGTCGCCTACCAATTACGTCAATACGTATGTCGCTTCGGGCGGGCGGCCGAACAACGGCGCGTTTGCCGCGGCGGGAGCCATTGCCATCGTTAATCAATGGGCCAAGAGCGACGTGCAAATCGGCAAGTTGGTTGAAATGACCGCACGAGGTACCGATACCCCCGAGAGCACGTCCGACGGGAAGACGATTCCCGCGATTTTGCGCGGTCGCGTCACGGTGGCCGGGCGTACGGAAAACGATGGCACGATGTTGGTCGGGCACTTGGAAAATTTAGCCGGCTTCTCGTTACCCAACATTCACTCGGGCAATGCGGTCGGCGCCTCGCTCGGTATTCAGACGATCGACACCACGAACATCGTGCGCGTTCGTGAAGGCGTACGCATGACGGCCGACAATGCCGTCACGGTCGACGCGAACGACGCCGTCTCCTCCATTCTCATCGGCGGCTCGAGCAACGTCTCGAGCGGTACGCTCGGCGTGGATCTGTTGGGTGCCGTTTCGGTCACCAACGGGAACAATCGCCTTGAACTCGATGACGAAGTGCTGATTCGTGCCAAGGACATTCGACTCGAGGCACGACGCACCGATGATCTGCAAACGATTGCGGGCACGCTTTTGGTCTCGCACGGCAGTTCGGCTGCGGGTAGCGCCGGCGCCGCGTTGGCCACCAACGTCGGTTCAATGGAAAATCACCTCGTCGTGCAAGACAACGACGGCGAAACCAGTAAAACGGCCTCTGTCGGACACTGGCATGCAGACGGCACGTTGGCCGTGAGAGCCAATGCCGACACCGCGATCAATGCTTTGAGCGTGGCGGGCAGCGTCTCCGTCGATACGGACGACGGCACCGCCGGCGCGATGGATCGTTTGGCCGCTTGGATGCACACCCATGTCACGTCCGGTATTCAGCCCAAGTTCGTCGGCTTTGCCCGCACAGTCAATCAGTTGCAGACGCAACTGCTCGATACGTCGTACACGGCGGGGCAACAGATTCACGACCATATCACCTTCAATCAGACTCAAAACGCCACGGACAGTGCCGTTGCCGGTGCGCTCGGTCAGCAGGCCAACGGCCAAAACCCCAACCCCGGCCAAATCGATTTGTCCAGTCAAGGAGCGAACGGCGCCACGACGGCGGGGGCGAACACAACCAACGCCGCCACCGACCCGGCCGCCTCGGCGCTTAAGATCAATTTGGCGGGTACCTTGGCCGTTAATGCGACGGACATCAACAATACGGTGCAGGTGGACGTCGAATCGATGACGCTCGATGCTTCAAGCGTGACGGTGGAAGCCGTGTCCGACAAGTGGATCGGCACGTGGGCGGGGACCGCCGGCGTCACCTACATGGGGTATATGACCGGGTCCGACTGGGCCTCCACGGCTACGGTCGGCATCGCGGGGGCCGTGGCGGTCAATGCTTCCGTCTCGAACGCTTCCGTTTTCATCAACGCAAACCGCTCGACCGGAACGGGTCTGGTCATCCGTAACAGTTCGGATGAATCGGATCCGACGCAAACGAGCGCCACGGATGTCAGCATTTACGCGGTCAACGACGGCAACATCGTAACCGAAGCGTTGGTCGCGACGTTGGCTCGCGGCGGTGGCGTGACGGTCGGTGCGGACGTCAATATCGCCGCCAACGTGGGTGGAACGACGACGCAAACGACGGTCGACGGCATCGAATTGGTCGGTACGACCGACGGTACGGACAACCGCTACGATCAGGCCGCATGGGTTGGCGACACGCAAGTGACGGGCGGCACCGGTATGGGCTTTGCGACCGCAACGCACATGGGAGCGTCTTCCAATCAATTGGGCTTTGTCGTGGCCGTGGCCGACATGGACAACACGGTTCAAAGCACGCTGACCGATGCCGACATCGAGGCCAACCGCGTCGATGTGCGCGCTCTGGCGTCGCTCGTTCAAGTTACGACGGCTGTCAATGCGCAAACGGCGGGTTCAAAATCCACTTTTGCCTTTGCCGGTACGGCCGGCACCGCGGCTTTAACGAATGTCGTCAAAGCCGACGTGAATAACGCTGCAATCAAATTGACAGGCAACGATGCGCTCATGCAAGTCATCGCGCGTGATGCGACGGACGACGAACATGCCGCATTGGATGCCGTCACCGAAACGGCGTTTGCCTTTGACAAGACGATCTACACCTATGTCGATGCCGACGGGGTCACGCAGACGGGCGACGCCAAATCCAACAGCGTGTTTTATCAAGATGCCACGGTCTATACCGATGCCGACAAGACGGCGAGCGGTACGCTCAATGTCGAAGACTTCTTGGCAACGAGCAACATGGTGCAATCCTCGGTCGTGATTTCGCTCGGGGTGGCGGGATCCGGTCAAACGGCCGGCGTTGCGACCGATGCCGGCGTTTTGGTCAACCAGATGAACAATACGTTTGAAACGTCCACGCAAGACGTGACGGTCTCGCATGCCGAACCGACGCGCCCGAGCGGTTTCACGCAATCGGCCGAATCGAGTGTGGTGTCGGTCGGCGTGGGTTTGGGGTCGGCCGGTAGCGGCGGAAAGTTTGCGGCCGCGGGTTCGGTCATCGTTTCCGACATCCATCAAACCGTCCGAAGCCAGGCCGAAGCGCTGACGCTTCAAACGCATGAGACGCAATTCTTGGCCGGTAACCGAGCGATCAGTGCCAATGTGGCCGGCAATGCGGGCGTGTCCGTCGGACAGTCCTCCGCTGCGGTAGGTGCCGCCATTGCGGTGACCAATACGTATAACACGGCCGACGTCTCGCTCACGTCCGTCGCGATCGACAATGAGGCCGGTCCTCAGGCGTCACTCGTGGCGGCGGCGCGCAACGAGGCGGTATCCGTTGGCGTCTCGATCGACGCCGGCGTTTCGATGGCGGCGACAGTGGGTGGCTCGGTCTTGGTCAACCGTGCGCTCAACGATTCGACGGTCGTCATCGACGGGTTGGCTCTTGACGAGGTGGCCGCAACGCAATTGATCGCACAGGACGACACGCAGTTGATTTCGCTTGCCGGCAACGTCGCCGTTGGCGGTCAAGCGGGAGTGTCGGGTGCGGTCGTTTATACGGGTAGCGGCAACGATTCCACGGGAACGCGTGTCGATGCCAAGAACGTGACCGTCACGAACGAGAGCGATGAAGAGGCTACGCGAAGCGAACTGGCTTTGAACGCCAATTCGACCGACCGTCTCGTCACGTTGGCCACGTCCGTCGGCGTCGCTTCTCAAGCCGCGGGCGTTGCGGGTGTTGCCACGACCAACGACGTTCATCGTACGGTCGAAGCATCGTTGGGTAACGTGACCGCCGAAGGCACGAGTTTGAAGAGCGTGACGGTAACGTCCGGTCAAGACACGGATATTGACAACGGCGCTATCGTGGCTGCGGCCGGTTCCGCGGCCGGTGTCGGCGTCGGCGTGAGTGTCAATCGTATCGACAATGAAACGAACGCTCGACTGTACGACGATCGTACGACGCCGAAGCACTTTGCAACGGACGTATTGAGGGTGTCGGCCGTCACCGACAACGATCTTGATACGGTCGCCGTCGGCGGCTCGGGTGCCGGTACGGCATCGGTTAGCGGTTCGGTCGGCGTCAATTTGATCGACGCGGACACCACGGCCGAGGTTGACGGTGTCCGCGCCAGCTTTGCGACGGGCCTTGTCGAAGCGCGAAGCGACGACACGATTGGCAATTACGGCGGTCAGGCTTCGGGAGCCGGTACGGCGGCCGAAGGGCTGACCGTGACGGTTTCCGAAAAGAAGGGAACGACGGCCGCCACGGTGAAAAACGCCGAATTGACGGAAACGGGCGGCACGGCCTCGTTGTCGACTCAAACGGGCGTTGCCGACAGCGATATTGCCGACGGTTTCGTTCAGGATCTCAACAGCGTCGTTTCGCTGAAAAATAAGCGACAAATCGAGACGGTCAAGGGGTTGGGCGTCTTTGCCTCGAGTACGGAAAACTTCAAGACCTTCTTGATTAACGGAACGGGGGCGGGCGTACAGTCGGCCGTCGGTACCAACAACGTGACGTATCACGGCGGGAAAACCGCTTTGACGGTTGCCGACAGCGTCATCAGCACGGTGGACGGGCTCGAAACGCTCTCGGGCGATTACGTTGCCGTCGACACGAGTATGAATTCGGCCACCGGCTCGCAGGTGGCGGTCGCCGAAACGGTCAACGTGACGACGACCGAGCACGCGACAACGGTCCTGTTCTCGGGCAACAAGATTACGGGCAATGTGGATCATCGTGCCGAAGCCAAGGAGGGCTTGTCCCACCTCATTTTGGGTATTGCCGGCTCTTTCTATGCGACGGTCAGTCCCGTCGTCAACGTCAATCGCTTCTTGTCGGACGTGACGACGACGGTTGAGCAATCGACGGTCGATGCCGGTCGATACGACCAACAAACGACCTATTTGGGCTATGCCAACGGTGGCAGCGGACTGGGTAACGGAGCGGCCTTCGCTGCGGCCGGCGTGAACCTCAACGTCAATTATTTCGGAAATGACGTCAAGAATATTGTCTCTGACAGCCACGTCGATGCCGACACGGCGTTAACGGTGACCGCCGACCGTACGGTCGACGTGCAGATGGTTGACGTGACGCTGACGGGGGCGATCGGCGCCATCGGCGCTTACGTCAACGTCAATACGATCGAAGGCGAAACCCTGACGCAAGTCACGCGTGGTAGCCAACTGACGGGATCGGGCGAAGCCGCGATTTGCGCTCGCAATCTCGATCGCATTCATCTGGTGGGCGTTAACGGCGCCGGCGGTTTGGGCGCCGGAGGCGCCACCGTCGTCGTGAACGACGTTTACGGCAAGGCGACGGTCGAAGTGGCCAATTCCACGATCGACATGAATACCGTCGACCTTCGTGTCTCTCAAGATCGCGATCTGTCGGCGGTGGCGGCTTTCGGCGGTGTGGCCGGTATGGCCGTGCAGGCCAACGTCATCGTTAACAACATCGGATCGAACGAAGAAGCGTTTGCCACGAGCGAAACGGGACTGCAAGACACCGAAGCGCTCGTTGAACGCTATCGCACCGACTACGCCTCGGCCTCAGGCCCGGGCCAAGCCGGCGTACTGTCCACGCTTGAAGCAACGGCCGACGCTTATTTGACCGAAGACGAAAAGACGTCTCTCATGCAAAGCGCCGCAACGGACGCCTCTCAAGTCCATCAGGCGACCGGTACGATCGTGGCGGTTCATTCGTCCATAGTGAAGGCGGACGGCGCCTTGTCCGTGACGGCGCAAGAAGACACGGGCTCGGAGGCCGCGATCAATGTCGAAGCCGGTATGGGAACGGCGGGCGTCGCCTCAGTTGCCGCTTCGGTCGCCACGTTGCGCTACAACCATGCGGCTGCCGTCGTCATGACGGCGTCGGCGTTGAGCGCGAACGGGACGACGATCGGCGCTTATTGGGGAGGCGACAAGCACGTTGCCGCCTATCAGGGCACGCTGGCATTGGGAACGGCGGTTGCCGCTTATGCCGACGTCAAGTTGGTCGGCGGGGCGACGGTCAAGTTGAGCGATACGAGCGTTGCGTCCGACAAGGAAACCACGATCGAATACCGTGACACGAGCACGGTGTCGGCCGAGGCATTCGGGCTCACGATCGGCGGTATGGCGGGCGGCGGAACGGTCGCTCATCTGGAAGATCTCACGGCCTCGGCCGTTGTCGTGACGGGAGGCGTTGGAAGCGCATTGACGGGTGACACGACGCTTCGCTCGATTCGCGATGCCGAACGTCATGCGGACGTCACGGCCGGTTACGGTGCGTTGGTGGTCGGCGTGGGAGCTCTAGCCAAAGTTTACGACCATGGCAAGCACGCCGTTACCGTCGAGAACGCCACTGTGACGGGCAATGCTTTGACGGTGTCTGCCAACAATCAGATGACGCTGACCACGAGCGCCAAGGGCGACGGCGCCTCGGTTGTCGGCGTCGGCGTGGTTGAAGCCTATACGAACGCTCGCGGCGACACGTCCGTGACGCTCGAAAACAACACGATCGCGTCCAAGGAGATTGTCGTTTCGGCTTCGAGCGGTCGTGAAACGGGCAACGCCGAAGACGCGTTGCAACTTAAGAGCGAGGGCGAAGCGTATAGCGGTACGGTGGTGGCCGACATCAACGTCAATGCGTCGGAAATCGTCAATTCGACGACAACGACCTTGTGCGTGAAGAACAACACTTTTGCTACGGATTCGAGTGCGAAAAAGAAGCCGAGGCTCGATTTGTCGGCAACGGGATACGCCACATACGACGCCGTCTCCGGTGTCGGCGGTGGCGGCATTGCCTATTCGGGCAACACGCTCGTGCGTCTTGAACACGCGGCCGACGTGTCGGTCGAACTCGATGCCGGTAGCGACACCGCGATCCTTGATCGATTGACCGTACAGGCCATCAACAAGGAAGCGGTCCAGGCGCAAGCGACCAGTTATGGCGGCGGCGCCATTGTGGTGGAAATGTCGTCCGACAAGGTCAATTCCGCCGAAATTCGTCATAAGGACACGTCCGACACGACCGTATCGGTGGGCGGTACTTTCGAAGTGACCGAGGACGCCCAGATCAAGAGCTCGTCGGTCCACGATTTGGCCGTCGACGTGGAAAACAACAAGGGAGCCTTTGCGGGCGGTTCCGGTGCGGCGTTGCAAAACACGATGACGGGTGAAAGCCGCGTGCTCGTGGCCGACAATACCAACCTGACCGTAGGCGGTTCCTTGTATCTTGACGCGCGCGCCGATTTGCGCCTGACGGGTTTGCGCGACGCCAACGGCAAAGTCAAGGATTCGGTCGTCGTCGAGTCCGCCATTTACGGCGGTTTTACCGGGACGGGGATTTCAATCAACAATAGCGTCGATCGCGCCACGCACGTGACGATCGGCCGTAACGCACGTTTGCTCGCCAACGATCGACTGCAGGCCTCGGCCTTTACAGCCGCTGAAGTCGATTGGCGCGTCCGCGCCAACTCGACCGGCGCCGTCGAAGGGGGGTCCGCCGTGAGCGATCACGACATCACGATCGTCAATACGGTGACGGTCGGTGCCGACGCACACCTGAGCAATCGCAACGTTGACGCCGCGATCGTTTTGTCAGCCGCCGGTCACGAAACGTACTACATCGAATCGATCGGTGACGTTCAAGGCGCCGCCATTGCCGGGGCGGGCGGCAACAGCACGCTCGATTACACCCGTCACAACACGGTCGCCATCGCCGACGGAGCCAAGGTGCTCGGTGCGGGCCGCATTCAGTTGTCGAGCGGTCGCAACGCCGACGGAATCGACTCGCTGCTCGACGTGACGGTGTTGTCGCACGCTTATGCGCATTCGTTGATTTCTGGCGTCGATGCCGAAATCAACGACACGTTCATCACCAACGACACGATTACGGTGGACGGTTACGTCTTGGCCGCCCGTTCGATCGAGGCGTACGCCGATCAAGGTTCGGTCTCGACGCTTGAGGAAGCGCGTCGCTGGAGTCTTTGGGCGCACAAGGATTGGGGCGATACGGAAATGGCCTCGACCGCCATGGGCGTGAAGTCGCGCAACATGACCGAAACCAGTCGCTTAACCGTGAACGAGCAGGGGCGATTGGAAGCCGGTACGCAAACCACATTCGATCTGATCGTCGAAGGGATCGTCGACCCCGACGGCAACGACGACTACAGCTTGGAGGGCTCGCAGCAACAACCCACGTTGACGTTCTCGAGCGACACGAACGTCGTAGGCACCTACGCTTTGGGCGAAATGAACGTCGCCAATTACTACTGGGATCGTCACGAATATTTGACCGAACAGATGGCGCTTTATCTGCCGGGTGATTCGAGCACGAACGACGGGATTTATTACGCTCTCAAAGCCGAGGACGATTATCTGTTGCAACGCATGGTGGAAGAAGGCTACGCCAAGAAAAACGGCGACGGCACCTATTCGGCCATCGCTTCGGACAAGATGCACGTCGTATTCAGCGTTTCGGACATTACCGTTTCGGGCGGTGTGGTCGACATTACGAGCGACGCCGTCAACGGTCGGGGCACCATTGCCGCGCATTATGCCGACGGCATCACGATCGACAATCGCTCGAGCATGGTTCTGAGTGTCAAGGACCTCCAAGTGCTCGATGACGGCGGTACCGTGACGTTCAACAAAGTGAACGTTTCTTCCGCCGCCTCGCTCGAGGGCTTTGGCGGCACCGTCGTGTCGGCGGGAACTTCCGCACCGCCCGTCATCAACGTGACCTCGAGATATGCGGGCGATCCCATCAAGGTCACCTCGAAAGATCCGACGGAAACCGGCTCGCAAAGCTATGTTCCCGACAGCTCGATCTTGTTGGACGGCACGATTGCCAACCGTGCCGGCGCCGTGACGATTCGATCCGACGACGATATTCGCTCGACGGCCGACATTTCCGCCGCCGGTAGCTTGACGTTGAACGCCACGACCGGGGCGATCGTTCAAGGGTATCAAGACGGTATCACCAACATCGGCGCCAATCCGCAAGACATTTGGAACGACAAGGTGACCGAGGCCATGGGTAAAACCGACGGCTCGACGGTTCACGACGCCACCGTACGCGACGGCAACGGCGCTTTCATTGCGGGCGGCGACATCGTGATTTCCGGGGATCTCATCAATGTCAACGGTTTGATTCAAAGCGGTTACGCGCAGTACGGCATCGAGTTGACGCAAGCCGAATTGGATCGCATCAAGGCGATCGAATCGGCTTGGTCGACTGCCGACGCATCGACCAACCTCAATCCGCGCACGAACGAGTTCGTCGTGCATGATGGCGGTTACGCCATGGTCGACGGTCAATACGTTTACCGTACGACGGCCTGGTACGACCCGCGTAGCGACCGCATTATTTTGGACGACATCAAGCCTCAGGGCGGACACGTGTACTTGACCGGTCGCATCGCCAACACCGGCGGCGGTCGCATTGTCGTGGCCGACGGTCACGCCACCGTCAAGGTCGACGCAGGGCAATTCGACGTGCAAACGGGATACATCTCCACCGGCAACGTGCGCGGAGCCGTGACGATCACCGACACGTCCTGGGCCGATGCGACCTACGCCTATCGCATCACGGAGTACACGCCGAACGACGGCGGTGCCACGCAGTGGAACGCAACGAGCAAGTTGTTGAGAAAGTCGGACGGTCAGTTCGTCAGTATGGTCGTTGCCAAGGACGACGCCTACGATCCGTACAAAGACCTCGTTTACACCTGGTCCAAGGGACAGGGCGAACAAACGGTCACGACGACCGAGACCAAGCAGGACTTCAAGTGGTGGGGACTGGACGAAAAGCCTGAAGGCGATCCCGTGATCACGACCAATACGACGACGAACAAGCTCGAAGAGCTTGATGCGGCCGAGTCGATCGTGAGCATGGACACCAAGCACGGCACCTATGAAATCAAAGAGTTGATGGATACGAACGATGCTGTCTTCCAGAGTCACTATCTGGTCAAGACGAGCGACTCGTCCTCGAGTACCAAGACGTGGACGACGTACAAGAACTTCATGCATTTCAAGGGAACGCACTATGAAAAAACGGTCGTGACCGAGACCAATCAAGTCGAGTACCAGTTTGCCGTGCGTGCCGATCAGTCCGTCGGCGTCGATCGTATTTCGGGTAACAACTTGATTTCGATCACGAGCGACAAAACCGTTTATTTGGGTGGGGATCTGGAAGCGCAAAACGGTACCGTTTCCATCAAAGCCGGTCAAAGCATCGTTCAGATGTCCGACGGCAACGCCGTGCGCGGTGCAGCCAAAGTGACGTTGAGCGCGAACACGGGCTCGATCGGTTCGGAAACTCGCGCCGTCAATTTGGCCGGTTCCAACGGTGTGGTATTGACCGCTCAAGCCGGAAAGGACATTTATGTCGATGCCATGGGTCTGGCGGCCGGGGCGAGCCTCGAAGGAAGTGTCAACGGTGAAAAGACCGTTCAAGTCAGTACGTCGAGCGACTTGCGTTTGACCGCTTTGACGGGGACGGACATCAAACTCAACGCCCAAAACGGACGTATCTTTGTCACGAGCGTCACGCAAAAGACCCATGAAGACGGCAAGCAGCGCTTGGACGCCACGGCGGGCGGCGATATCGATCTTGTCAACGGCAACGCCTTGTGGATCGGTCAGATCGAGTCGGGCGGTGACGTACGGATCGAGGCGGAACAAATTGCCGGTTCGCGCGCGCTTGACGCCAACGACACGATGAGCGCCGACGAGAAGGTGCAGCATTGGATCGAGATCGGTATTTTGGGTGAAGGCGGCGTCACCAAAGAAACGCGCTACGCACAGGACAAGGCGAACGTCGAAACCGAGATGCGCGCGGCATGGTCCCGCATGCAGGCCTACGAGGCACTGGGCGACGATCGAAACGTCGCGCAACAAAATGAGTACGACGCCCTGACGCAGCGTTTTGCGGGGTTTGATACGGTCGACGCCTATATCGCCGATCAGGCCGGTACTGAAGGAACGATGCTCAACCTCATTGAAACGAGCAAGGACAAGTATCACGCCTGGAACAAGACCGAGTTGCTCTATGCCGTGGCCGAATCCGTGATCAACCCTGATGCGTCGACCGGCTCCTCGGCCACCCGGCACAACATCCGTGCCAACGGCACGATTCGTTTGGAAAGCACGGGGCTGATCGGCGAGTACGCCGACGCGCAGACGTTTGATTTGACGCAGCCGTTCGTCGGTGCCGACGGCAATGTGACGGCTCAAGGCAAGGCGTTCTACGAAACGATTTCTCGCGCACAAGCGCAGGACGTCGTTTGGGATCGAGCCACCAACTCGATTACCGTGTCGTTGAAGAACCCGATTACGGTCGACTTCGTCGACGAGGACGACACGCAGTCGTTGTCGGCCGACGCTGCGAGCGTCTACGTTCAGACGCTCTCGGACAAGGCGTTGCGCGTGAGTGCGATCACGGCCGCCGATGCGGTTCGACTCACGAGCGGCAACGGCATTTTCGGGGTCGGTGCGGATCATTTGATCCAAGGCGCTGCGATCACGTTGCACGGCGCCAAGGGCTCGATCGGTACGGACGCGTTGGCCGTTCGCATCGACGCGTCCGAGTCCGTGACGTTGACGGCGGAAAAGTCGATCAACCTGACGGAGACGGACGGCGATCTCGTCATCGCGTCGTTGAGCGCTGGCAAAGAGGCTTGCTTGACCACGGTCGACGGAGACATTCTGTCGCTACAGACGTCGAACGATTTGCCGCAGGGTGTCATTTCGGCCGAGTCTTTGCACTTGAACGTCAACGGTGCAATCGGTGCGAATGACTTTGCTTTGCAGTTGCAGGACGTCCAATCCGTGACCGTCAACAACGACCTCGACGGCATGAATGTCGTTATCGGCGGTACGACCGACACCACCGTCGGGACGAACCATTCGTCCGGCACCATCGTGTCGGACGGCCGCGTATCGATCGAATCCGAAGCCGGCATGACGATGAGGAGCGATCTGACCGCAGCGGGCGAGATCGTCTTGAAGGCGGCTGACGACCTGACGACGGCCGGCATACGCTCGGCGCTGACGGGCGACGACGTGTCGCTCGAAGCGGGCGGCACGCTTGCGATCGGCAAGGATATCGGCGTAGCCGATGCGGGCGGCGACATTACGTTGATCGGTAAGAGCGTCGACATTGCCGACAACGTGACGTTGCGTGCTGCGGCAGGCCGTTTGAAGGTCGATGCCGACGCTCTGCGCATCGGTAGCGACGACACCTTTGTCGCCAAGGGCATCGAATGGAACATAACGCAATCGTTGGTTGCCGACGGCGTGACTTTCGAGACGGGCATCGACGGTTTGACGTTGACTTCCGACGCAAGTATCGACCTCAAGCGAGTGACGATGACATCGGAAGGTGAGATTATCGTGACGGCCGGCGATCGACTCGTGCTCGATCGCGACGTTTCGGACGCCAATCGAGCCGTCGTGACGGCAACGGTTGCCGTCGTACTTTCCGGTACGAACGGGGTGGCGGCTGAAAAACTGTCTGTCGACGCCGATTCGTTGACGGTGAGCTCCGCTTCGGGAGCGATCGACCTGACGGAGGCGCAACTCGACGCGAGCGGCGACATTGAAGTGTCCGGAGCGACGGGTCTTGTCGCCGAAAACGCGAGCGTCGGGGCCAATGCCGTGACGATGCGGTCGTCCGAGGGTTCCGTGAACGTACGCGACGCCGACGTGACGAGCGTCGATGCGTTGACGATTGGCGCCCGAGACGATGTGACGGCCGATGGATTGACTGCAACGGCCTCTTCGATGAGCGCAAGTTCTTCCGAGGGCGGCATCGCGATCGACGAAGCCGTTTTGACGGCGTCCGATACGTTGGAATTGAGCGCCAAGGGCGATCTGCTTGCTCAGGGGATGCAGGCCGACGTCGGTTCTTTAGCGGCTCGCACGAGTACGGGTTCGATCGTTGCGATTGACGCCCGAGTCACGGCGGATGAAAGTGCCGCTATCGTCGGCGGTAAAGACGTTCTCGCCGATCGACTCGATGTCGGCGCCGATAAGGTCGAAATGCATGCCGCCGCGGGCGACGTGCAAGCCGATGCCGCGCGTCTGAACGCGAGCGACACGCTGGCGGTAACGGCCGAGCAAAACGTCTCGCTTGTCGGAGCCGAGGTTCCGACCGCGTTGACGGGCGCGCTGATTTACGCCGCCCAAGAAGGCGACGTCGATTTGCGACAAGCGCAAAGTCTTGACGGCAGCGGTCAAAGCGGTACGGGCACGTTGGTTGCCGACAGCATTACCGTGACGGCGGGAGGCCGAGTCGATCTCAACGGCAACGCGCTCGATTGGAAGGCGACCGGTATCGGTTCGAGCGCCACGAGCGGCGACATCACGTTGCAAAGCGACGAGGTAGCGTTGGCCGCCGGTTCCATGCTCACGGCCGGATCCGATGCGTCGGCAACCCGCGGGGATTTGACCGTCCGTACGACGGGGGACATGACGCAGGGCGAGGGAACCCGATTGACGGCTTCTCACGGTCACGTCGAACTCGATGTCGGCGGCACGTTGACGCTCGGACAAAACAGCGCGAGCGAGGGCGAATCGTTGACGATGCAAGCGGGCGAACTCGTCGTCGGCAAGGACAACACGTTCGTGTCGACGGACGGCGACGTGCGCCTTCTCATTGACGACGATGCCACGCTCGGCGGCAAGTTGAGCATTTCGGCTCAAAAGGGTTCGGCCTCCGCCGATATTGAGATTGCGGCGGGCGGCGTTTTGTCGGTAACGGACGACGCCTTGACGATCGAAGCGCAGTCGGGCGCCGTGACGCTGTCGGGCGCCCACGGCATGAACATTCAAAACGATTTGACGATCGTCTCCCACGAAGACGCGCGCCTTGAGACCGATACGGGTTCGATCACGATCGGCAACGGCGCCGTCATCAAGGCGGGTACCGCATCAGGCTTGGCGGCCGATCAGTACGGACGCATTGAGATCGAGTCGGGTGACGGCGTGGCGATCGGTGAAAAGGCCGTCGTTTTGGCGGACGAGCTCTCGGTTCGCGCTCGAGGTGACGTCTCGTTTGGTAACGACGCCGTCTTGCACGGCACCACGGGTGGCGTGACGATCGTTTCGGACGAAGGCGACATCGTGATGGGGCAGCATCTGGAAATCCTTTCCAATGCCGATACGACGCGATTGACGGCTAAACGAGGTGACATTCGCATCGCCCAAGCGGCTGAGTTGACGAGTTCGAATTCCACGATTCGATTTGAGGCGGGGAGCGATGTCGTTTTCGACGACCATTTGATCGTTAACGGCGAAGGTTTTGTCATTCAAAGCGGTCGTGACATTGTGTTCGGCGACGACGTGAGCGTGAAGACCGAGTACACGACCGACAAGAACGAGCCCGTCGGATCGCCCGGCGTATCCAATGCCAATTGGCAGACGATGCTCTGCGCCGGTCGCGACGTCGCTTTCGGTGATCGCGCGACGTTCGACACCACGATGCTGGGCATCACGGCCGGTTCGGCAACGCAAGCCGGTTCCGTCGTTTTCGGCGACGACTCGCGTATTGAAACGAGTCGCTACGGTATTGCCGTCGTCGCTTGGGATGACATCGTTTTCGGCGAACGCGCCGTCTTCGGTACGCTCGACGCGGCGCAGGGCGGGACGATCGCTCTGTTGGCACAGGACGGCATCCGTATGGCCAAGGAGGCGGTAATCAAGTCCAAGGGCAACATCGCCGTTCAAAGCGTGAACGGCGACATTGCGATGGGAGAAAACGCCGCGTTGATCGACCTGAACGACGATCGATTGGCTCGCCTCGACGTCATCAGCGAGTACGGCAACGTCTCGATCGATCGTAATGCTCGCTTGATCGGGGCTTGGATCGAAGTGGCGGCGCAGGGCGGCGATTTGACGCTTGGTGACGGCACGTCCTTGTTGGCCGACGCGTCGGGGCAAGTCGATTTGGAAGCCTCGAACAACCTGTTGCTTGACGGTCGAATCACCGTACTGGCCCCGGATGTCATGCTCACGAGCCATGACGGCGACATCCGATTCGGTCGAGATTCGACCATTGTCGGTTACGGTACGCAAGACGTCGAACGTCTTCTGATGCAATCCGGTCGCGACATCGACATGTCGCAGTCGGCCGTCGTGGTTGCAACGACCGACGTTGAACTCAAGGCCGATCGTGACATTCGAATCGGCGGCGAAAGCCGAATCTACTCCGACAAGAGCGTCTTGATGACGGCTGAAAACGGTGACATCGCGTTGAGTGGCGCCACACGCATCGGCTCGTCCGATTCCGACGTGACGCGTTACACCGATCGCGTCGCGCTCAAGGCAGGCGGTGACGTCCGTCAGGATGACGTCGACGTCAATCGCGGCATCGTCGCGAAAGAGTTGACGGTGAGCGCGGGCGGTACCGTGACTCTCGGCGCCGTCGATCAGTCGCAAACGACCGCCGCCATGCGGAAGTTGTTCCTCGCCAAGGGCGGCAACATCGCCCAAATCGTCTCGGTCGATGCCGGTGGAGACATCGTGTTGGCGTTGACCTCGCCGATCGATTCGACGCTGACGATCAACGCCTCGCGTGCCGGTACGGTGTCGGGCGATTTGATCGTTCACGGTCAGGGTAACGCACTGTCGTTCGCCAACGATCTGACGGTTCAAGGCGACGCATCGTTGCACGGTGCCCGCGTTACCTTCGGTCGTATCGAGGGGGCGGGGTTGGTCGAGCTCTCGAGCGATCAATACGATACGACAACGACCGACGGCCTTTATGGCGGATCGATCACGGCTCGTCGCATCGTTTTGTTGACGGGCGAAGGCAACATCGATATCGACGCCTTGCGCTCGACGGACGATTTGATCAGCGTGGCGCGTAAGAGCCTTGATGTCGAAGGCGCGATTCATATCGACGGGGTCGATTCGGCCTACACGCTCAACGTCTATAACGGACGAGGCGGGATTTCGGCGGCAGGGATGCGAGCCGCCGATGTTGTGGCTCTCTTTACGGGAGATGCCGGCGTCAAGGCCGACGCTTCCGTTTTGCAGTCGGACACGAACGTCGTGATGCGTATTGACGGCGCCGATTCCGTCGCCAAGTATCTGACGAGCGATTACCTGTCAGGGCGTGACGCTTCGCTCATCGTGCCGGGCTTTGTACCGCTCGTGAGTATCGATCAGCAGGCGTTGGACGATGCCGACAAGGTGGTCGACGACGGCGACATCGACGCATTGATCGGTTATGTTCGCGACGGCGGCTTTACCGGGTCGTTGCGCTACGACGTCCGCGACTTCTGGACGCCGTGGATGCGCATAAAGCACAACGTCGTGTATTTCCCGTTCGATTCGGACGTGCTGACGGACGCCGGTCGCGCCGCCTTGGATCGGGTGGTCGAGACGGCCTACGAGTATGGCATCAGCGTGACATTCGTCAACGTGGGAGGCTATACGGATCGATTGGGCGCAGACGCGTACAACCGCGCGTTGGCCGATCGTCGTGCGAAGGCCGTCAAGAGCTACTTGATCGACAAGGGCGTTCCGGCAGATCGTATCGAAACGAGCGCTCGCGGAAAAAGCAACGCGATCGTCGAGTGCGGCCCGACCTCGGACGTGAAGCGGTGCTTGTCGCCCAACCGTCGATCGGTGATCGAGATCGAAGCCGAAACGCCGCGCAGCAAGGTTGAGCCCGCTTATAGCATCTAAACGCAAGCGGGACGGTCCTCGGACCGTCCCGCTGTTATGGAGCTCAAGTCTGTCGGAATCAGACGGCGCAGTCGGTCAACCGAGCGCAGGCCTCGCGCGCGGCGATCCGTCCGAAGACGAGACACTCGGCCACGTTGCTCGAGCCTTGATACACGGTTCCCCAAATGGAGCCGAGTTCGCCGGCGCTGTAAAGGCCATCAATGGCCAGATCGTTCATATCGAGCACTTGTGCCCGGGCGTTGCGCTTGGGTCCGCCTTGCGTATTGAGCAAAGCCGGATACAAGGGAACGGCATAGTAGGGACCTTCTTCGATGGTTTCCGAGAGCGTGAGCGACGAGAGCCCCGCCATCGTTTCTTTCGCTTTGAGGTCGCGCTTCATCGGGCGGGCGAACTCCGTGTCGCAACCGTCGCGAACGTCGCCGTTCCAACGTTCGACGGTAGCCGCGAGCGTGTCGGGATCCAGACCGATTTGTTCGGCCAACGCTTCGATCGAGTCGGCCTTGTAGATGGCGCCTGCGGCGACTTCTTTTGACCAATCGGGCGACAGCGTCACCTTTTCTTTAATGCCGAGATAGCCGAAAAGGGCGTGCGTGATCGGCCCCTTTTGACGGGCGCGTTCGTCCAGAATCAGATAGCAGGGAATCGCGTCGTAATTGTGGTTGGACGGATTGAAGGCGTTGACCGCATAGAGCGCCGAATGGAAATCGATCCCGCACTCGTTGACAAAGCGTTTGCCCCGTTGGTTGACCCAGATGTAGCCCGGCGTTCGCATCATGATGAGGCACATGGCTTCGTGCCCCGGCAATCGGAATCCCAAGGGGCAGGAGTAGGCCGTCATGTGCCACAGTTTGGCGCCGAGCGCCTGAGCCATGCGCAAACCGTCGCCAGTGTTGCCGGGGCACCCCAAACCGCCGATCGAATGCCCCTGAGCGAAGCGTTGCAACGATGCGGGATCATATTCGTAACCGCCGCAGCACAGAACGACTCCGCAACGCGCGTCAAGCCGTACTTCTTTGCCGTTGGATTCGACCGTTACGCCGCACACACGGCCGTTTTCGCGAACGAGCGTTTTAGCGGGCGTTCGATAACGCACCTCGATGCCGCGTCGTTTGACGGCACGATCAAGAAGATTAAAGAGATTCACGCCGCCCGTGTCGGGGCCTTTGACGGTGTATTTCGTAATGCAGTCGGCGTGTGGCAGATGCGGATAATTCGCGTACCCCCAAACGGCGAATTCGGCCTCGGGCTCGAGACGACTCAAAAAGTCCTTTAGGTGCATGGAGTCTCGCGCAAACACGCGGACGGTCTCGGGATCCATTTCGTCGTGCGCGAACGCGAACGTCGCCGCCAAATACTCGTTGGCGTGCTCGGCGTCGTTCGGGACGATGAAGCCGCCCCCGGAAACGGCCGAGTTGCCGCCCCCTTCGGGCATTTTTTCCAAAATCAACACGCGGGCGCCCAAATCGTGCGCTTCGACGGCGGCGGCAGCTCCGGCCGCACCATAACCGACAACGATCAGATCCCATTCGCAGTGACAGAGGTTTTCGTTCATCTTCGTCTCCTTTATCCGACACCGTCAACTTTACGCCGCCTGAGGGACAATACTCTTTTCGTTGTCGTTCGAGATCGGCATTTGTCGAGCTGTGTTGTATTTCCGAACGGAATCGATCGAAAAAAGACGATCTTTTGCTTTCAAAACCGTCGACGGGCGAACAAGACGAGTGACGGGATCAACGTGGATCCTATAATGACCGAATCTTTGGAACAGGAAGCAAGAGATGACGAAACACTGCAATGTTGAAAACACGACGGTCGAAGAACCGGTCGATTATTCGTCGCAAGTCAACTGGATCGCGGTCGGAAAAGGGGAACACGCCGCCGACGTTTTCTATCTGTACCCGACGGCTTGGTTTGCGAAAGACGGCGACGGCGTGGTCAATACCATCGACAACGCGTCGATGCGCGAACGCGCGCCCGAGGCCTACCGACAGCAAGCGTCTTGCTTTGAAGCGGTGGCCGATGTTTACGCGCCGTTTTATCGTCAAGTCAACGCTTTGATGACGCTCGGCATGTCCTTGAGCGAACAAGAAGCGCTCGTCGGCGGGACGCCGTATCGCGATGCCGTGGCCGCTTTCGAGTATTTCCTCGAACACTACAACCGAGGCCGTCCCTTCATTTTGGCCGGCCATTCTCAGGGCGCCAACGTATTGAAGTTTTTGTTGTCGCGCTACATGAAAAAACATCCCGACGTTTATGCGCGAATGGTCGCCGCCTACCCGCTGGGGTATTCGTTCGAAAAACAGTTCTTCGAAGCCAACCCGCATTTGAAGTTCGTTGAAGGCGAAACGGACACGCAAGTGGTCGTCACGTGGAATTGCGAACGCATGCAAGACGGTCGTTTCGGCTCGGGCAACCTCGTTTGTCATCCCGGCGCCCTGAGCGTCAACCCGATCTCTTGGACGCACGACGAAGAAAAGGTCGAGGCGGACGATCCGCGTCAATTGGGCGCTTTGCAGACGAACGAGCGTTATTCGGCGCAGGTTCGATACGATTCGGCTCGAGGTTATGAAGTCCTTGTTGTCGGTATGCCGACACAACCCGACGACGAACGCGGAATCGGGGAATTCGCTCTGCATGGACGTGATTTTCCGCTGTACTATTACAATATCCGAGAGAACGCCCTCAAGCGTATTCAAGCGTTTGAAACGCAGCGATAACGGCGCTCTGCGACGGTAAAAAAGACAAAAACGTGGTGAGGATGCGAGGGCGATTCCAAGCAGTGAGGAATCGCCCTTGAACCCATGGAAGTAAGGCGTTGTATGAATAATATCTACAAGATCACGTGGAACAAGACTCGCGCTCAATACATGACGACCCACGAGCATGCGAGAGGTCAACACAAGGGACGCCTTTCCGCGGTCGTACTTGCCGGTTTGTTGAGCGGAACGCTCTTGTCCGGGCCGGTACACGCCAATGGTTTGACCGCGTCGTCGATTCAGGCGGACGCCGGCTGGAAGCACACCACGATCACGCAAACGGGCAACCGCTTCGACATTACGACCGATCGCATCATCGACAACGGCACAAACAAGGTCGGCGTCAACAAGTTCGAACGTTTCGAACTCAAGTCCGAACACATCGCCAATCTTCACCACGCCTCGGGCTCCAACACACTTGTAAACTTCGTTAATACACACGCCAAAATCGACGGTACGGTCAATGCTTTGGCCGACAATAAAGTCGGCGGGGAATTATTCTTCGTAACCCCGCAGGGGATGACCATCGGTACGACCGGCGTGATCAATACGGGCAGTTTGTTTGTCGTCGCTCCGACCGAAGATTGGGCGTCCGACATGCTGAGCGTAACGACCGAAGCGTATCTTGCGGGCATGCGCCGAGGCGAAGTGCCGCTCAATCGAAACGCACAAATCACGGTCAAGGGCAGTATCAACGCGGGTAATGCCGTTACGCTGGCGGCCGCCGACATTCATATCGCCGATTCGGCTCGTATCACCACCTCCGTCACCGATTTCAAAAATTTGGTCAATATCTCGAACGCCAACGGCGAGTTGATCACGTCGGCGGAAGTGACCGACGGTACGCTTGTCGGCCGTGTCGACGATTCGGGCGACATTATTTTGTCGGCTATCAGCGATACGGAAACGGATACGGACGGCGAGCAAAACGATACGATCGCCAAGATTACGGTCGACGGTACGATCGAGTCGCGTCGAGACGTGAAGGTCGCCGCCCGAGCGGGCAACGGCGAATTTGACTGGAAGTCTTTGAGTTACGAGCCGGACGGCGACAACCATCTTGCTTCCGTCGCGGCCGACGTCACTGTCAACGGTACGATCAACGCGGCGCGCGATCTGTCGATCACGGCCACGGCCGAAAACAAGTTGGACGATTCGGGCAGTTTCGAGACGGCCAAAGACCTTACGTTGGAACTCCTGGGGACCACGACGATGATTAACTTCGACGTCGCCTACGGGGATTTGGAGGCTTCGTCCAACGTGACGATCAGTGAGTCGGCCGTATTGAACGCGCATGGTGATTTGACTTTGCAGTCTGTTGCCGATACGGAAATTGTTATCGGTGCGTCGACCTCGTTCTTGTCTTTCTTCAATGCATTCATGAAGAACGCCGACGATCCGTCGTCGGTCTTGCTTTCGATTCCCGCTGCGTCCGTGATCGTTGGCTTGACCGACAGCACGGCCGAAGTCGATGTGAGAGGAACGCTGGCGACCAAGGGCGATTTGACGATCGCCTCCGACTCCATTCTCACCGCCGAATTGGCCGCCTCGACCGATACGATGGGCTCGAGCCAGTTCCTTGCCGCTTTGTCCGTCGGGATCTTCAATGCGTCGGCAACGACCGACGTTCAAGCCAAATCGATCACGATCAGCGACGATCCGAACAATCTGAGCAACGTGACGATTCGTGCCAATCAGAAAAACAAGGTCGACACCGAAGCTTTTGTCGGGGTTGCCAACGGCTCGTACGGCGGCATTTCCGTCAATTACACGGAACTGCAAACGAGCGCCGACGTCAATTTCGTCGGGTCGATCACCAATCAGGCGCAAACCGTTGCGATCGAATCGAGCAATTTGACGACGAAGTACGACGTCGAGGCGAAAGTCGGCGTGTCTCTCTCGACGATCGGTATTGTCCGCGATCTGATCGTCAGCGTTGGTCAAACGGCTTACAACTTTATTGCCGGTTTGGCCGGTTCGGTCGGCAGCAGCCTCGACACGAGTTTCGAAGCGTCCAAGTTCTCGCTCGGGGGTTCGGCCGGGATCATCATCGGCGCGCAGACGGCCGAGACGTACGTCGACGCATCTTCGGGTGACGGCATTCGCTCCGTCGGAGACGTCAAGATCGCATCCAAAGCCGAAATCGAAGACTACCATTTCAATACGAACAATCGCATCGAGACATCCAAGGAAGACAACAGCACGGGGGACTCGAAAGGCTCTGCGTCGTTGGCGCTGTTGGTCGTGACATCCGGTGTCAACGACGACAACAAGCCCGGCCTTTCCTCAACCTTGGAAATTGCCGACGGTTCGACAATTGAGGTTTCCGACGGCTCGCTCACGATCCAAAGCGAGGCGATCGTTCAGTGGAATCGTCTTCAAAAGATGAAGGATGCGTGGTATCAGACGCTCGACAATATCAACGGCTTGTGGAACTCGACTTCCGACGAAGAAAAAAGCAAATACCAAACGTACTACGACGAGTATGAGGCGGCCAAAGAAGCCGCTTCGACGGCGTTCGATCAGATTTCCAACAATTCCGAAAACTTCTCCGAAACCATGGAGACGCTGGGCACCGCCATGGGCGATTACATGACGGCGCTTGGCAATTGGTTCGAAGCTGTTTTCGGCACGACGGTCGATACGGCGAGCGAAGTCTTCTCGTTGGTGCAAGTGGGGATGGCATTCGCCCAGCCTCAAAGCTATATGAACGCGTACGTTGGGGCGGGCGGCAAAGGCAGCGAAGGTCAGTGGTCGGTTGCCGGTTCGCTCGCCTATCTCAACCAATGGACGACCAACGAGCTGACGATTGGTAAAAACGTCGTCTTCAAAGCCTACGGCAACGACACGCCCGAGCAAAACGAGGGCGATCAAAACAAACCGGCGGTTCTTCGCGGTCGCCTCAATATTATCGGTCGTTCTGAAAACGAATCGGTGACCATGGCCGGGCATTTGAACGAAGTCGGGGGCTTTAAGATGCCGTCGATTTTCTCGTCGAACGGCGTCGGCGCGACGATTGTCATCAATGACATGGGTACGGACAACGTCGTTCGTTTGCGCGAAGGCGGCAACTATGATTCGACGAATCTGATCGACATCCAAGCGCAGGACGCGATGTCCGTGGTTTCGATCGGCGCCTCATGCGACATCAGTAAGGGGGCGCTTGACATTCAGGGCCTCTTTGCCATTACGTTGGTCGATGCGGCCAATTTGCTCTCGGTCGACGATGAAATTCGAATGACGACTGCGGACTTGGTTTTGTCGGCCACTCGATCCGACAATTTGCAGACGATCGTCGGTTCTCTGAACGTCGCGCTCGACAAGGAGGGCGCCGTGTCGGCGGGCGTCGGCGGCGCGTTTGCGTTCGGTTCGCTCGATAACGACGTGATGTTGCACGACAACGATGTGATCGAGACGTCGGAAAGCAGCATTGCCTTGTCTCCCGGCGTTTGGAGTGCCGATTCGATTAGCATGGCGGCGAAAGCCGACGTACAAAACAACACCATCGCCGCGGCCGGGACGATTTCGTTGGCCGGTGAAAGTACAAACCAAGATGACGGTACGGGCGTTTTCGCTCAGTTGGGCAAATGGATCAAGGGTAAGGTCAACGGTATTACGTCGAAGATCAACGGGTTGATAAATTCCTTGTCTGATCTGGAAAAGAAAATCGTGGACGGCGGCTCGACTGTCGGCTCGAAGTTGCACGACAAAATTTTCAAGACGCAAACGGAAAACGCCGACGACAACATCATCGCCCAAGAGCAACAAACCAATCCGGTCGACAACGATTTGTCGCAAGTGGGTGAAAACAACGCGACTCTGGTCAACGACGCCACCACGCAGGCGGCTCAAACCCGTCAGGGCAGCGCCTTTACGCTGGCGCTTGCCGGCAGCGTCGCCATCACGCAATTGGACATCGCTTCCGACGTCACGATCGACGTTTCGAGCATGACGATGGACGCCGCCAAGACGTCGATCGCCGCCGTCAACGACAAGTGGCTCGGTACCTGGGCCGGTACGGCGGCCGTCAACGCGACGACCGGCACGTTGGTCACGACCGGTTTGAATTTGGGTGTCAGCGGCGCGTTGGCGCTCAATATGGGGTCTTCGAACGCGCGCGTCAACATCAATGCCAACGACGGTTCGTTGGTCTTCAAAAATTCGGACGGTGCGTTGGAAAAGCGCAAGGACGTCTCGATTTTGGCTGTCAACGACGGCCGAATCGTGACCGAAGGTTTGGTGGTCGGCGTGGCGGCCGGCGGCATGGCCAACGTTGGAATCGACGCGAATGTTTCGGCCAATCTCTATTCGACCGAGACGCTTGTCGACGTGCACGACGTCTTGATGAGCGAAGACGAAGACGCGCAAAACCAATACGAACAGATCGCTTGGTTGGGTGAAACGCAAGTAACGGGCGGTACCGGTTTCGGTTTGACGACCAAGGCCGGCACGGCCGGCTTGAGCTTGTCCGTCGGTTTGATCGTGGCCGTGGCAGAACTCGACAACACCGTCTCGTCCGGTCTGGGCGAGTCTCAAATCACCGCCAACGAAATCGACGTGGCCGCCTTAAGTTCGCTCGTGCAAGTGACGACGGCCGCCAACGTGCAAATTGGTGCCGGCTCGGGCAGCGTCGGTTTTTCCGGGACCGCCGGCGCCACGTTGTTGACCAATACGATCGATGCGTCGATGTCGAACTCCTCGATTACGTTGGACGGCGTCGACTCTCGACTGAATCTGTTGGCGCGCGATGCCACGGACGCGGAAGACGAAACGTTTGACAAGGTCAGCGACATTACGTTCGAATTTGACAACTCCGTCTATACCGTCACCGACGACGACGGCAATACGACCACGCACGACAACACGCAAAACAGCGACTTGTACGCCGACGTTGATTTGGCGACGTCGACCGACAAGGAAGAAAAGCAAAACGTAGAAGACTTCCTGACAGCGTCCAACATGCTCCAAACGACCGTTGTCGTTTCCGTCGCCGCGTCTTCGAACAGCTCGGTCGGCGCCGCCGTTCTCGTCAACGAGGTCGACAATTCCTTTGCGACGGATACAAACAATGTGACCGTCAAGGCCACCGAACGCGCTACGGGTCAAGCGTTCACGCAGCAGGCCGAATCGGGCGTCGTGTCCGTGAACGTGGTGGCCGGCGTTGCCGGCACCAAGAACAATTTCAGCGCGGGCGGTTCCGTGATCGTTTCCGACATCGAACAACAAGCCGCCGCTTCCGCGACCGATCTGACGATCAGGGGCGTCACCTCCGATATCGCGGCCGTCAACGATGCGTTGGATGTCAATGTCGCCGGCAACGTCAACGTTGCCGCCAGCAAGGGACTGGCCCTCGGTGCGGCCGTCATCGTGGCCAACAATGACAATCGCGCCACGGTCTCGGCTCGAAACGTCACGGTCGACGACGTCGATCGGATCGGTTTGACGGCGGGCAATCGGGCCGAATCGTGGGCGGCTTCGGTTGACGCCGGCGTCTCATCGGGGCTCGTGATCGGCGGATCCGTTTTGGTGCATCGCGTTAAAAACGACGCGCAGGTCTCGGTCGACGGCATTACGTTCAACGACGTGTCGCAAGCAGCGATCGGTGCGATCGATGAATCCGAAATTTGGAGTTTGACCGGCGACGTCGCGTTTTCATTGGGTTCGATGGGCGCTGCCGGCACGTCGTCGTACGTGGCTTCTCGCGGCGAGACGAGTACCGATGTCAAGGGCCTGACGGTAACCGATGAAGACGACGCCGACCGTGCGGACGTTTCCGTTACGGCGAAATCCGTCGAAGAAATTTACTCGATGTCTTTGGGCGTGGGTATCTCCACTCGGGCTGCCGGTATTGCGGGGTTGTACAGCGGCAATGACATCGACCGCCGCGTTTCTGCGACCGTCGATCAAGTAACGGCTGCGAAAAAGGCAAGCAACGCATTGGAAAGTTTGGAGGTTGAAGCTCAGCAATCGGCCGACATCGCCAATTTGGTCGTCGTGGTCGGCGGTTCCAAGGTCGGCGTCGGTGCGGGCGTCGCCGTCAATCGAATCGACAACGTCGTCGACGCGCAATTGAACGACTCGCGCGGTGATGACGCCGTCGAATTCTCTCTGGATCGATTGACGGTACGCGCCAAGAGCGACAACGACCTCGATACGATCGCCGTCGGCGGTGGCATCGCCTCCAGCGTCGGCATAGACGGTTCCGTCGCCGTCAACCTGATCGGCTCTCAAACGAGCGCTTCGATGACGGGTACGCGCGCCCGCGTTTTGGCCGGCTCGATCGAGGCCGTCAGCGACGACGCGATCGGTACGTACGGCGGCTCGCTCGCCGCGTCCGCAACGGCGGCCGTCGGCGCGACCGTAACGGTGACTGAAAAAACGGGCGATACGACAGCGACGCTGACGAACGTCGATTTGATTGAAGAAAGCGACGCGGATGCGAGCGTTCATTGGATCGCAGGCGTGGCCGACGACGATATCAACCACAAAGTCGTCGGCGAGGTCGAAATGAACGATACGTTGGCCGACGATCGAGAAGAAAAAACGACGTCGGGCATCGCGATCGCCGCAACCAGCAGCGAAACGTTCAATACGTTCCTGATCAACGCAGCGGCGTCGGGATCGGTTGCCATCGACGCGACCACCAACGTGATGTATACGGGCGGTACGACGGGCGTGACGATGACCGAATCGACGCTTGACGCGGCGGAAGCCTTGACCGTTTTGTCGGGAAATTACGCCAACTTGGATACCGTCATGGCTACCGGTGCCGCCAGCGGCACGGTCGACGTGCCGGTCGGCGTCAACGTGGTTACGACGGAACGCGCGACGCAATCGCTCTTTGACGACTCCGCGATCACCGGGACGGCGAACATCGATCTGAAGAGCGAAGCCAAAGAAGGCGTATCGAATTTGTTGCTGACGGGCGGCGGCTCGTCGCACGCGAACGTCAGCCCCATGGTCGGCGTCATTCGCATGCTTTCATCCGTGAACTCCGACGTGACCGGCACTCGGGTGAGCGGGCGCTCTTTCAATCAAGACGCTGATTACGCCGGTCGATCGATGGGGTTGACCCTCACGGGGGGCGGCAGTGCCTACGCTTCCTTAGGTGCAAGCGTTTTCGTCAATTATTTTGGAAACGACGTTGAAGCGTCCGTCGCCGATTCTCAGATCACGACGACCGAAAACATTGCCGTGGGAAGCGAACGTCGCAATGACGCCGACTATGTCAGCGTCGAAGGCTCGGGTGCTTGGTACGGTTCGGCGGGCGGTCTGGTTCTCGTCAATACGATCGAAGGGACGACGTCGACGCAAGTCAGCGACACTGTCATGACCGCGGGTGGCGACGTCGACATCACGGCTCGCAATGTCGACAAGGTCGACTTCGACATGGTGGAAGCCAATATCGCGGCTTACGGAACGGGCGGCGCAAACGTCATCGTCAACAACGTGTACGGCGATGCCGCCGTCCGACTTCACAACAACGAAGTCGATGCGAGCAACGTGTCGATCGCCGCCGATCAAGACCGATTTATTCGTACGGTCGGAGTGGCGGGCGCGGGTGCGCTCGGAGCGCTTCAGGCCAACGTGATCGTCACCAACATCGGCAATGACGACGACGCTTTCGCCAACGACGTGACCCAATTGGACGACACCGAAGCGTTGGTGCAAGAGTATTTGGCCAATTACGCGGGAGAAAACGATTCCGGTCACTTCATGGACAACGTGACGACGGTGTTGGGCGACGCGCTGAGCGACGCCGATCGGGAGCGTTTGTTGCAGGCGGCGGCCAAGAGCGCCTCGTTGAATAAAGAAACGGGCGGCACGCTTGTCAATCTCACCGGCACGACGATAAAGGCCGACGATCGGATTGAAGTCGTCGCCCGCGAAGACCATGCATCGGGTGCCGGCGTCGACGTGGATGTCGGTTCCGGTGCGCTCGGCGGGCTCGTGTTGGCCGCCTCGGTCGGTACGATGCGCTATCGCCACGGAGCGGTGGTCGACGTTACATCCAGTTCGTTGTCGAGTAAAGACGTGACGGTCGGCGCGCATTTGTACGGTACGAGCTTGCTCGAAACCTATCAGGCCCAAGGGGCGCTTATCGGCGGCCAAGCCGCTTACTCGAGCATCAAAATCCTGGGCGGGGCGCAAGTTGTCGTCAATTCGTCCGATTTGACCGGCACTGGTGAGACCGTCGTCGAAGCGATCGACGAATCGAGTGTCACGGGCTATACCCTCGGCGTGGAGGCGGGAGGCGTCACGGGCGGGGCCATGATCGTGGACGTTCAAGACGAATCGCAAATCAGCGTTAGCGCTTCCGACATGCTGGACCGCGGGTGGCGCGGCAATACGACAATCCGCGCCAAGCGCATCGGCTTACGCGACGCCGACGCCATGGCCGCTTTTGGCGGCGTGGTTCAGGGCGTCGGAGCCGTTGCCGAAATCACCGACAACGCTCAAATCAACGTGTCGCTCGACAACGTATACGTCTCTTCCGTTTCTTTGTCTGACGAAGACGATCTTGAGGGTGACGACACGACGTTCCGTATCGATGCCAACAACGCCATGCAGCTCAAAACCCATGCCTGGGGCGTTGGCGGTTCCGCCGTGGAAGTCGGCGTGGCGCAGGCCACCATCCATACGGCGGCTACGACGAACGTGACGGTTAGCGACAGCACCGTCGTCGCCAAGACGATCGATTGGGTTGCTTCGAGCGGTCGCGACGGTTCTGAAAACGATGCCGAAGCATTGCGTTTGACGGCTGAGGTGGAGGCCTACACCGGTTCGGGCGTCGGCATTAACGTCAACGAGGCTGAAATCGTCAACAAGACGAAGACGACGCTCGATATCAAGGGCAACACCATTTCCAAACGACAAGACCGAGATCAAGTATTGAACGTCAAGGCGTCCGGCTACGCCGTCTATGACGTCGATTCGCACATCGCCGGCGGCGCCGTCGGGATTTCGTCAGCCAACACGCAGGCCGACGTTCAGCACGGCGCCGACGTTGCCGTGACGTTTGAACAAGCCGAACAGAGCATCGACGTCGGTTCGTTCAACGTCATCGCTCACAATAAAGAACTCGTTCTTGCGCAAGTGTCGAGTTACGGCGGCGGTTTGGTTGTTATCGAAGCCAGCGGCGAAAATATCAATGCGGCCGACATCTACCACACGGACACGTCCGATACGACGATCGAACTGAAGGGCGCGATTCACGCCAAGCAAGAACTGGCGGCATCGGCAATGTCGCATCATATCGTTCAGGTCGAAGTCGACAATACGAAGGGCGCCGTTGGCGGCGGCTCCGGGGCCGCGGTACAAAATTCGATGCATGGCACGTCGAAGGTTGTGGTGGCCGACGACGCCGAACTGACAGCGGGCGGTGACATCGCCTTGGCCGCGCGTACGGATCTGGAACTGACCGGTATCAAGGATGAAGACGGCAACGCCGAATCGATTGTGGTCAAGTCCAATGTTTACGGCGCGTTTACCGGTACGGGCATTCACATCAACAACGCGATCGATCGTGCCAACGTCGTTGACATCGGCGCCGGTGCCAAGCTCAACGCCGAAGATAAGTTGGTATTGACCGCGCGTACTCAAACGGAACTGGATTGGCGCGTTCGCGCTCAAACCGCCGGTCTGATCAACGGCGTCTCGGCCAACGGTGATCACGATATCGTCACGACGAACAAGATTCACGTCGGCGCCGACGCCGAGTTGACGAACAACAACAGCGACAACACGATCGTTTTGTCCGCCAGCAGCGACGAAACGTTGATAGCCGAGGTGATCGGCGACGTTCAAGGCGGCGTCATCGCCGGCGCAAGCGCGTACGTCGACTTTGACTACACGCGCAATAACCACATTCTTCTGGACGAAGGCAGCCGAATCATCGGTGCGGGCGACGTCAGTTTGTCGAGCGGTCTCGATTTCGGCGGCAAGAATTCGACTCTCGACATACAAGTGCTGGCACATGCCTATTTGCACGCTCCCATCGGCGGAACAAACGTCGAATTCAACGACCGATTTACGACGAACGATCAAGTCGTGGTGGCGGGCGACGTGTTGTCGACCCGTTCGTTGAGCGTTTACGCCGATCAAGGCGACGTGTCGGCCACGGAAGAAGCGCGCAAATACACCATCTATTGTCCCGACGAAGCAGAGGACATTCGCATGACGTCCACGGCGTTGGGCACACAGTCGCGTAGCATGACGGAAAACAGTTCCGTCGACGTCAGCGGTTCGCTCAAGGCCGGCACGAAGACGAAATTCGACCTGACGATCAGCGGTATCGTCAACCCAACCGACGAAAACGGCGGTGAAACCGACGTTCATCTCGAAGGGGAGCAAACCGAACCGACTCTTACCCGAGGTGAAGGTCACAACGTCGAAGGCAATTATTCGATCGAGTCGATGGACGTGGCCAATGAATATTGGGAACGCCACTGCTACTTGGTCGAAAAGATGAAGGAGTATCCCGAATCCGACGAAGGCGGCATCTACACCGCGTTGAAGGCGGAAGACGACTACATCGTTCAAAAGATGATCGACGAAGGGTATGTCGTTGAAAGCGCGGATGAGAACGGCAACAAGACGTATACATTGGCCGGCGGTACCGTACAGCATTTGGTCTATACCTTGTCGGACATCACGGTGTCGGGCGGCGACATTGCGATCACGAGCGCCCAAGTCACCGGGCAAGGGACGATTTCCGCTCAGTCGGCCGAAGGCATCTTCATCAAAAACGAATCGAGCATGGCGCTCTGTTTGAACAACGTGCAAATTCTCGCTAACGGCGGGCACGTGACGATGAACGATGTCGAAGTGGACGCCAAGTCCGACCTCAATGGGTTTGAGGGAGCGCTCAACAGCGTTCATACGGGGCAGGCCCCCGTGCTGAACGTCGACAGCAATTGGACCGGCGGTTCGATTGCCTACACTGTCGACGGATATGAGGGCGAGACGGGCTCTTACAAGCCTGATTCCTCCGTTATTTTGATGGGAACGATCGCCAATCATGCCGGTAATTTGAGTGTGACGTCCAAGGGCGACATTTATTCCTTGGGAGAAGTTTCCGCGGCCGGTTCGATCAATTTGACGGCAACGACTGGTTCCGTTGTTCAGACGTATTCGAGCGGTATCATGAATATCGGCGGCGACGTCATCAACCAATGGAAGACGGAAACCGACAAGTTCGAGCGCGAAGATTATGTGGGTTCGACGATTTCGGCAGCTCAACCGTCTGGCTCCGATCAGTCGACGCTCAGTTCGATTGTGGCCGGCGGCGATCTCGTCATTATCGGTGACATCATCAATATCAACGGCATGATCCAAAGCGGTTATGCCAACTACGAGGTCACGCTTAACGAGGCCGACGATGCAATTCGCGGCGCCGTCGAAGAAGTGACCAATCGTTGGGAACGCAACGGCAAGCCGACCGAAATCAATCTCTATTCGGACGACTATCTGATTTGCGGCGGCCAGAGTCGCTATGACGCCGATCTCGGCCGATACGTCTACGACGTGTCGGTTTGGTACGATCCGGTCAACCAACGCGTTGTGTTGGAAGACATCGATCCCAAGGGCGGCAAGGTTTATATCACCGGTCAAATCGCCAATACGGGCGGAGGACAAATTTTGGCCGCCGACGGTCGGGCGAGCGTCAACATCAACGTCGATTACGATGTGATGTTGGGGGCTGTTTCGACGGGCAACGCCAGTGGCAAGATCACGATCTCCGACACGATGTTTGCCGATGCCGATCAGGGCATCTCGTACAAAACAACCGAGTTCACCCGCGGTTCGGACGGTAAGATCGTTCGCAAGAGCTGGAATGTTTTGACTTCGAACGAACGGAGCGAAACGATCGTTGAGCAGGCCGACTCATATAACCCGTTCGGCGATCTGACGTACACCTGGGCCAACGGCGTCGGCAAAACGACGATCGAGTCGACCGAGACGGTTAAGAAGTTCTACATGTGGGGGCTTATCAAGAAGTTCTACGATGAGACCACGGTGTCGTCGACAACGGAAGTCAATTTGGAAGAACTCGATTCGGCCGAAACATTGCGAAAAGGCAACACGTTAGGGGCAACGTCAGCGTTCCAAGGCAAGGAAATTCTGGTCGGCTCAACGAGCAGTTCCGGAAAAGAGACTTGGACGGACGATACGTCTTGGTTGAAGGGTCGCGGCAAGCAGCATGAACTCACCACGACCACGACGACCGAACAGATTCAGTATCTCTACGAGGTCAAGGCCGACAATCCGATCGCCATTACCATGGTCAGCGGCAACAATTCGATCACGATCCAATCGAAGGGCAACGTCTATTTGCGAGACAATATTGAGGCCGTCGACGGTACGATTGCCGTGACCAGCGACAAGAGCATTCTTAACGAGAGCTCGAGCAATTACATCCTGGGCGCCTCCCGAGTGACGTTGGTTGCCGGCGGTCAAATCGGTAAGGAAAACAATGCCATTCGTTTCAGCAGCGGCGGTGAATTGGCGCTTCAGGTTCAGGCTGCGGACGCCGTTTATCTGGACGCCAGCAAGCTCGTCAATACGTTGACGGGCAGCATCGATGCAAGCGCCGACGTCGATGTGACGGCCGGCGGTAACATCAACCTGTCGGGTATTCGAGGGACGAACATTTCCGTCGAAAGTGCCGGCGCGCTGACGATCGCCGACATTGAGCAAATGGACGTTGCCGATGACGCGCAACGATTCGATGCGAAGGCGGGCGGCAACATTATGTTGACGACGACGGGCGATCTGGCAATCGGATCCGTCGAAACGACGGGCGACGTTGTGTTGACGGTCGGCGGCAGCGTTACAGACGCCTTGCCGCGAGATGTCGAAGATCAAATGTCGGCTGACAAAAAGATCGAACACTGGATTGAAATCGGTATTTTGGACGAAGACGGAAAGGCGCTTTCCGCCGAAGATCGATACAACAAGGACATCCAGGCTCTTGAAGATCAGATCAAAACGAGTTGGACTCGCTACGAGAGCTATCAGTCGGCGGATTATTCTTCGCTGACCGAGACGCAACAGAAGGACTACGATCGGTTGAAGGAACGCTTTGACGGGTACGAGTCGGCGCAAACTTACATCAACGCTCAGTACGGCCAAGAAGGTTCTGCGCTCAATCAAATCCAATCGCATCAAGGCGACTACCACGCCTGGCAGAAACTTGAACTTCTGTACGCCGTTGCCGAATCCATCAGCACTCCCGGCACGAACGCAATCAACGCCAACATCACGGCCAAGAATATTACGGTCACAGCAAACAATTTGGTTGGTGAAGTCGAAGCCGACGTTACGCATGATCTGACGGCGACGTTGATTGACGAGAACGGAAGTTTTACGGAAGCGGGTAAGTCGCTCTATCAAAGTTTGAGCCGAGCCTCAGCCGAAGACGTTCAGTGGAACGGCCAAGACAGAACCGTCACCATTTCGCTCAAGCGACCGATCACCGTCAGCCACTTGCAAACTACGGCCTCGTTGTCGGATGGCGGTTCGGTTCAAGTTGAAGGCAACGGCGTTTACATGCAGTCGCTCGAAGGCGAATACCTGAATTTGGGTTCTGTCGATGCAGGCTCGGGCGTTTTGCGCTTGACGGGGGACGAAGGCATCTTTGGTTCTCAAACGATCAAGGGTAAAACCGTCACGTTGCACGGCGGTTCGGGCAATCTCGGAACGGTTGAAAATGCGTTGATCATCGACAGCCAAGACTGGGTTGAACTGACGACGACGGGCGGTATTTACGTCACCGAAGCGGCGGGCGATCTCGTGCTTTACTCGTTGACGTCTCAGACCGAAGCCGTTTTGACGACTTCGCAAAGCGGCGCGGACATTCTGTCCTACCAGAGTGACGGATACGTTCAGGGGGAAATCGAAACAGCGAAATTGGTATTGAATACCGACGGCTCGGTCGGGGCCGACACGTATGCTCTTCAACTTAAAGAAATTGCCGAACTCGAATTGACCGGCAATTCGATCGAAGGGCTGTTCCTCAATATTTCCGACATGAACGTGGTGTCCGAAACCTCGATTTCAGGATCCAACGAGACGTTGCAAGTAGGGACGATTAACGTTAAGTCCGTTGGCGGCGTGAAGTTCGTCGGAACGGTCAGTGCCGACGGTTCGGTCGACGTGATGGCGCGTAACTCCGTGTCGGCGGACAAGCTTGTCGCCGCAACGGCTCAAACGGTACGCGTGGAATCGAGCGAAGGCTCGGTCGATTTGCAAAGTGCGCAATTGACTGCCGAGAACTCGGTGACTTTGATCGCGGGAGGCTCCGTCGATCTTGATAATGCATCCGTGACGGTAACTGAAACGACCGGGACTGTCGATTTGACGGCCGGTGGTGATGCCTCTGTTGTCGGAGCGACGATTGAAGCGGGCGGCGACGTCTCCGTCTCGGGCGAAGACGTTAACGCTTCCGGGATGGCTTTGCGAGCTACCAATGCAACCGTAGCGGCTAAGTCTGACATCACGTTGGACGATTCGAACCTCGTAGTCACGGCATTGAATGCGACGGCAGAAAACGGTAATACTTCTGCCGTCGGCGCAACGATCGAAGCCACTGGTGAGGTCTCCATTTTGGGAGACGACGTCAACGCTTCCGACATGGCTTTGCGAGCTGCCAATGCAATGGTAACGGGCCAGTCTGGTATCACGTTGGACGGTTCGAACCTCGAGGTTGCGTCGCTGGACGCGAAGGCCGAAAGCGGCGATGCCTCTGTTGTTGGTGCGATGATCGAAGCTACTGGTGACGTCTCGGTCTCCGGTGATGCCGTTAAGGCATCCGAACTGACGATGAGCGCCGCCAATGCGACGATGTCGGCTAAGTCTGACATCACGCTGGACGATTCGAGCCTGGTAGTCACGGCATTGGATGCGACGGCTGAAAACGGCAATGCCTCTATCGTCGGTGCAACGATCGAAGCGAGCGGTGACGTCTCCATCTCGGGTGACGACGTCAACGCTTCCGGCATGGTTTTGCGAGCTGCCAATGCAATGGTAACGGGCCAGTCTGGTATCACGCTGGACGATTCGAGCCTGGTAGTCACGGCATTGGATGCGACGGCTGAAAACGGCAATGCCTCTATCGTCGGCGCAACGATCGAAGCCACCGGTGACGTCTCTATTTCGGGTGACGACGTCAACGCTTCCGCCATGGCTTTGCGAGCCGCCAATGCAATGGTAACGGGCCAGTCTGGTATCACGCTGGACGGTTCGAACTTTGTAGTCACGGCATTGAATGCGAAGGCCGAAAACGGCAATGCTTCTGCCGTCGGCGCAACGATCGAAGCGAGCGGCGACGTCTTGGTCTCCGGTGATACCGTTAAGGCATCCGAACTGACGATGAGCGCCGCCAATGCGACGATGTCGGCTAAGTCTGACATCACGCTGGACGATTCGAGCCTGGTAGTCACAGCATTGGATGCGACGGCTGAAAACGGTAATGCTTCTGTCGTCGGTGCGATGATCGAAGCTGCTGGTGACGTCTCCGTTTCCGGCGATACTGTTATGGCAACCAAACTGACGATGAGCGCCGCCGATGCAACGATGTCGGCTAAGTCTGATGTCGCGTTGGACGGTTCAAGTCTTGTGGTTGCGTCGCTTGATGTGACGTCCGAAAACGGCGATGCCTTTATCATCGGTGCAACGATCGAAGCCACTGGTGATGTCTCGGTCTCCGGCGATGCCGTTAAGGCATCCGAACTGACGATGACCGCCGCCAATGCCACGATGTCGGCTAAGTCCGATATCACGCTTGACGCATCGAGTCTTGCACTTGCATCGCTGGTAGCGACTGCTGAAAATGGCGATATTTTTGTTGTTGGTGCGGCACTGGATGCAAACGGGGACATCAGCCTCGATGGTCAGACGGTTATCGGACAATCCGCTCATGTGAAGGCCAAGAACTTGTCGATGACGGCAAGTGAGGGGAGCGTCGAGTTTGGGAACGGCACACTGACCGTATCAGACTCCACGACGATCGCGGCATGGGGAGATGTCGTTGCTAACGGGGCGACCCTCGGTCTTATGGACGGAGCTCTCAGCATCGTCTCTAAGGACGGTCGCATCGATTTGTCGGCTTCGCAGAATTCCGACATTCAAGCTGAGAGTATTGAAATTGCCGGTGCTAAGGGCGTCGTCATCGAGTCGATGACGTTGACGGCCACAGGCGGATCGATCGAGCTGTCTTCGAGCGGTTCATCTATTGAAGCTGCCGATTCGACGCTTAACGCGACAAGCGATGTTCGATTGGTTGCGGGCGATTCGATCGAACTGACGAGAGCCAATGCTGACGGTACGCTCGGCGCGTCCGCCATCACTGCCGACAATAACGTGGCGTTGATCGCTCACAACGATGTGAAGGCGAGAGGACTTGTCGTCCAGGCCGCCTCGTTCGACGCTCAGGCTCAATTCGGTTTGGTCGATCTGAAGGGCGCCTCCATCCGCGTCAGCGACTCTTTGAACGTGTCGGCAAGCCAATCCGTGGATTTGAGTGACGCCTTGATCCCGAACGGTTCGCAATCGGGAACCGATTTGTCCGGCGATTTGGTCGTCACGTCTGAAACGGGCGACGTCGATCTGAGCAATACAGAAGTCGGTCGACTCTCGGTTGGCGGCAGCATTGATATCGAAGCGGGACAAGACGTTAAGCTGACTAATGAAACGTTGGTTTGGCAGGCTCAGGACGATTTAACGCTCAAGAGTGCCAATGTTGAATTGGGTGATGCCTCGGAATTGACGGCTACCCAAGGTCAATTGACGATCGACGCGGCGGATATGTTGAATATCGGCGCCGGCGTGGCCGTTCAGGGCGCCGGCGTAGACCTCGAAGCCGAGACCTTCTCAATCGGTCAAGACGCTAGTTTTGCAGCGACGAACGGCGATTTGGCTATCGTAGCTTCGGGCGACGCCAAGTTGGGCGGTACGCTCAACGTGTCCGCAAAATCAAAGACGCCGGGAGAAACGGCTCAAATCACGATCGGTGCCGACGGAACGTTGACCGTTTCCGACGCGGGCTTGACGATTGATGCGGCCGACGGCTCCGTCAACGTCTACGGCGGCGAGGGAATGACTCTGCACAACGATTTGACGATTCATTCTCAGAACGATTCGACGATTCGCACCCAAAGCGGCGATTTGTCGATCGGCAACCGCGCGACGATCGTGGCCGGCGAAAGCGATCAGGCGATCCAAAGTGGCAATTACGGCAAGGTCGAGATCGAGGCGGGTGAAAACCTGTCGATAGGCGGTCTGGCGAGGATTCTTGCCGATCGTTTGAGCCTCAGCGCCAAGGATCACGTTACGTTCGGTTCGGACGCCACGCTGTACGGCGTCACGGACGGCGTCAGTATTGCTTCCAAGCAAGGCGATATCACCATGGGTGCGAACCTGACCGTTTATTCCAACAAGGAAGAGACGATCTTGAAGGCGCTGAACGGTCGAATCCATATTGCCGACGCCTCGACCTTCAAGAGTGAAAATTCGTCGATCCGATTCTTCGCCAAGGACATCCAGTTCGACAAGGATTTCACGGCGATCGGCAAGGGCTTCGTTCTTAACGCGTCGGGCGACATTCACGTGGCGGACAACGCACGAGTGACGACGAAGTTCGACACTCGTGGGCGCGCTACGCCCGATTACGGTGCCGTGGAAGGTTGGCTTAACACGCGAATCAACGCAACGGGCAACGTCTCGTTCGGCGATAACGCGTCGTTTGAAACGACGATGCTGTTGTTGACGGCCGGACTTGCCGGCGACGGTCACATCGCCGTCGGTTCCGGTGACGTCACGTTCGGCAAGAACGCGTCCATCAAGACGTCCGAGCTTGGTATCGCGGTCCTGGCCAACGGCAATATCGTTTTTGATGACGGTGCGACTTTCAATACGAAGAACGCCGCAACCCGAGGCAATATCAACGTTATGGCCAACGGTTCGATCGTGATCGGTCGAGACGTCAAGTTTGTCGGAGACGTTCGAACGCATGCGTTGGCAGACGACACGAACGTTCGGATTCAGGCTAAGGAAAATCTGGAATTCAAGGGTCGCACGGAGTTGTTGAGCAATCGCGCCCATTTCAAGGCGAGCGAGGGTGACATCGTTTTCGGCAACCATTCGACTTTGGTCGCGTGGCAGGATCCCGAAGCCAAGAGCACTGCGAACGGCATCGATCAAATGACGTTTGAGGCTGGGCGAGACATCGACATGACGAACTCCGTGACGTTGTTCTCCACTTCGAATCTGTCCGTATTTGCCGGTCGAAACGTTGATGTCGGCAGCGACAGCCGGATTTGCTCGGATACTTCCGTTGATATTTCGGCTCTCGGTGGCGACATTACGATTTCCGCTACCGCTCGCATCGGCTCGTTGGCCGAGTCCGATCGGTTGACCGGTCGCGTGTCCTTGAGTGCGGCGGGTGACGTCGTTCAGACGCTCGCTTCGGAAAACAATGGCATCGTGACGGAGAACCTTGACGTTACGGCAGGCGGTGCAGTGGTCCTCGGTACGGTCGATTTGACGCCGTACGAACTCTTTAACCGTACGCTCAAGACGTCCAAGGGCGGCAACATTGTCAAGAACGTGACGATCGATGCCGGTCGGGATGTCGTGCTTTCGCTTTCCGGTCCGGTCGATTCGACGTTGACGATCAATCTCGATCGAGCGGGTACGGTTAACGGCCGATTGATCGTTCACGGTCAGGGCAAGCGCATCGCAATAGACAACGATCTGGACGTGCGCGGCGATGTTTCGTTGCATGCCGCCAAGGTGGCGTTGGCCAATTTGACGGGCGATGGACTGGTCGAAATCTCGACCAACTTCTACGACGTCGATTCCTCCGACGGCATTACGGCACGCTCGATCACCGGTCGTCGCGTCGTGATGTTGACCCAAGAGGGGCAGTACGATATCGACAGAGTCACGAGTACGGGTGACCTGATCAGCGTGGCGCGTTCGAGTCGAGACGTTCAAGGAGCGGTCAAGCTCGGTTCCGTTGATTCTGCCGACACGATCGCCGTTTACAACGGTCTCGGGTCGATCGAATCGGATTCGATGCGCTCCGTCGGCACGTTGTTTGTGATGACGGGCGACGCATCGGCCAAACCCGAGCTTTCGCGTCTGGTTTCCGAGGCGGGAACGGCCCAACTCGTCGACAACGCCGGCTCGCTAACGGCGCGTTTGCAGACGGACTATTTGGATCGTCGCGACGCTTCTTTGATCGAACCGGGATTCGTGCCGATCGTCGAGACATCGTTCGAAGCTTATCGTTTGTTCGAAAAAGGCATCGAAGAGCTGAACGAACGCTCAAAGGTGTTTGCGACAGAGGGGCTGCGTTACGATTCGACCATGGCGACCGTTGTCGGTCGCAGTGCGTACCATATCCATGATCGTTGGTCCGAACACTTGACGGATCTGCAACAGTGGGTCTTCACCCCCGTCAACAGCTTCTGGGTCGAACGCATGGAGTTGGACGATCGAGTGTTCGTGACGCGAGGCGGTTGCGACTGGGATGTCGAAACGCCTCGACGAGCCGAAGGTTCGAAGGCGGATCGCGAAGAGATTTGACGATTTGATTAAACCGTAAACGCAAAGCGGAGCGAGAAAGAGGATTCTTTCGATGCTCCGCTTTTATTTGTATGAGACGTTGACGTTGGTTGCCCACGAAAAATCGGCGAAATGTCGGTTGCTTTGTCGTGTGCTCGAAACTCACGAGTCGGCGTTGGTAGAATAAACAAACTGTCGGATTGTCACGAGGGCCGTTATGACTGCTCCAATTTCTGTTCGCACCCTGGTCGTTTTGCTGGCTTCTTCTTTGTGTGTCGCGACGGCGCAGGCCAACGTTGCGTCTCGTGATTTGCAACAGCTTGAAAAAGAACGCGACCGCGCCCAATTGCGGCATGAGCTCGACGCGATGCGCGATCAACAAAACAAGGCCCCGTCGCCAGAAACCAAGCCCGCTGTCGTTCCCAAGGGCGATTTTCAATTTCAATTGAAAAAGCTCAGTCATACTCCTTCGAGCGTCTTGACGGACGAAGAGATCGCCGTCGCCGTGGAGCCTTGGGTCGGAAAGGTCGTACGTTCCAAGGATATCGCCGATTTACTGGAAGCCGTCAACCGACTCTATCGTGACAAGGGGTATGCGGTTTGTCAGGCCGGGTTGCGGCCGCAACGCATTCGCGACGGCAATTTGACGATTACGCTCGTTGAGGGAAAAACAGACGAGGTCGTCGTGCGCGGGCTTGAAAGCACGAATCTTCGTTTTGTCGAGCGTGTGTTCGATATGCCCAAAGGCGAGGTCGCCAATTACCGCGATATGTACGACGATCTCGTTCGCTTCAATATGACGAACGACATCCGATTGAGCATCGACATTCACCCCGGACAGGCACCCGAAACAACCGCTTACGACATCATCGCCCAAGAACCCGCGCGTTGGAGTACGTCCGTCTTTGCCGACACGCACGGATCCGATTCGACGGGACGTTATCGTGCGGGCGCTTCGATCGTCAACCGATCCGTCTTCGGATGGCGCGACAGTTTTTATTTGATGGGGATCGCGAGCGAAGGCTCCAAGAACGCTTTAATCGGTTATTCGATTCCGTTCAACAGCTTCGGCACGCGCTTGATTGCCAACGCTTCGTTCGGTGACGTCGAGATTATCGAAGGACCGAGTAAAGCCAACGACGTGTCCGGCGATTCGTTCCACGCGTCCTTGCGATTGGAGCATCCCTTTGCCGTCGGCGCCGATTACAAGTGGATCGGCTACGGAGAAATCAAACACCAGCAAAGTCAAACCGACATGTACGGAGACGTCCGTATCGCCCGAACCGCCATCAATGCGTTGACGGCCGGTCTGGATGCGCTTTACATCGGCGAAGGTTGGGCTCTGTATGCGAACAACCGTTTGAGTCAACACCGCGCAGAGGAAAAACTCTTTGACAACACGTTCGATTACACGCTGTTTTCAGGAGACTTCTTCGTACAAAAACAGTTGCCGCACGGATTCTCGGTACAGGCGACGGCGTCCTGGCAAGCCAAACTGGGCGGTGACGAGATGGTGTCATCGGATCAGTTCTATCTGGGCAACAGCGCCGGCGTACGCGGGTATCCCAATGACGTGATCAGTGCGGACAACGGCTTGTACGTCAATCTTCAAGCCAATTGTTTGTTGACCGACTATCTGGAGACCTACGTGTTTTTTGATGCGGGGCGCCTTTCCGGCATGTCGGCCTTTAACAAGCGAACGTTGACTTCCGTCGGGGTCGGCGTCAATTGGCAGCCCGCTCGTTGGGTCAGACTCAAGGGCGTCATAGCGGCGCCTTTGAGCCGTCAGGTGAGCGATATCGAACGCGTGGATTCCGTCCGTTACGATGCGGTTCTCACCCTTCAGTTTTAAGTTTGGCATGTAACGCAACGTGTAACTTATAAAACGACCATCGGGACGGCATTGCGCCGTCCCGATTTTCTTGGCATGCCCGAAAGAAGCGCGCATGCTGCGGGAAAACTCACGAGCTTGCCCAATAGCGCCAAGAGCGAATGAGTTGGCCGATGCGTTCCTCTAACAGGCGATCTGAAGCAAGCCAATCCGCGTCGCTTTTGTGCGATACGAGACCGAACATAACTTAAGCGCACGATTTTTCATCCTCACGTTGAGCAGGACATATAATGAATAGAACAATGTCGTAAGGAAAGCCGAATGAAAAAATGGTTGCTTTGCGTTTTTTTGGGATGTTGTTGCCTGTTGTCGGCGCGTGCCGAAACGATTCCCAAGGAAACGATGACCGAGTTGATCCGCAACGTCTTTTTGGATGAGGGCATTCAAAGGAATATTGCGACCGAGTTCGGCGTCTCCGGTGAAAAAGCGCTTGTCGTTCGGCAGGCGTATCGTGCGTACGGTCAATCAGACGCCATGGTGAACTATTTGGCCGATCAAATGCAGCAGTTGGGCTTGACCGACGTCGAGCTGTACAAAGATCCGGAAAAAGCCGCGAGCATGTTGGTTTCTTCCTTTACCTATTTGGGGTTGGCGTTGTATCGTCAGGGGCTCATGAAGGTCGATACCCCGGATTTGGAAGAGTTTTTGCGACATCAAATTCGAGTTTCCCGCGTGTTGCCGGACGACGTATGCAAGGACTTCAACTTGGGGATCGATCGCCCCGGGCTGGTTCAGGACGTTCAAGCCATCACGCCGATGGTCATGCGTCGTATGTCGACGCCCGATCTGCGCCGGTATTTTTCGCATCAGGTCAGAACGCAATTGGCGGCGCTTGACGACTTACGCTCGCCTCGTACGTTGATGTCTCAAGAACGCGCCCTGGCCACGCAAGCGCTTGAACGGGCGCTTTATCAAGGCATGCTCAAGTTGCCCGAACGGGAGGCGTTGCGCATGGCGATGGCCATCCAAGATTTGCGTGCCGCTTCGGACAAGGATGCGTGCGACTGTTCGATTTTCATGTATCGACAGATGCTCAAAACGACCGGGCAGTCCAAAGCATGGATTTTGCGCTTGATGGTCGAGGGATTGCAGTGAGCGCCGTGGCGTTGTTGAAAATTGCGGCGATACCGTTGTTGCTGTGGGCGGTGTCGGCCTTGGCGCGTCGCTTCGGTCCGATGGTTGCCGGAGTCGTGAACGGACTGCCGCTGATCAGCGGTCCGATCTCCTTTGTCGTGGCGCTGGAACAGGGCGCCGACTTTGCGCTCGACGCGGCCTGGGGCGCTTACCCCGGCATGACGTGTCTCGTGGTGTTCGGGTTGTGTTACGCGCATTTCGGTCGACGCTTTGATTGGAGCGTTGCCGTCGTCACCTCTTTTGCGGTCTATGCCGCGTGCGCCTGTCTGGCGGGTGTTTTGTCGTTGCCGCAACCCTTGTGGGCGCCGATTGCTTTGGCGGCGTTGTTTATCGGGATTCGGTGTTTGCCGAGTCCCGTCGCGGACGAACCGGGACTGCCGCCGCCTCGAAGCAAAGGGCCTTATTTGCAGATGGCAGGAGGGGCGGCGCTCATGACGTTCATCACCTTGTCGGCTCAGTTTGTCGGCCCCACCTTCAGCGGCATGTTCATGTTTTTCCCCGTCATCGGGAGCCTGTTGGGCGGTTACTTTTTACGCGCGCGTTGCGTCAACGCGGTTATATTCCTTTTCAAGGGCACCTTCTGGGGCGCGTTGACGGGATGGAGCTTCATGATGACCTTGGCTTGTACGTTGCCCCGTTTTTCGATCGCCGTGAGTTATTTGGCGGCCGTTGCGGCGGCGCTGTCGATGTCGGCCGTTTTGGTCATGCGAACGAAAAAGCTAAATCGTCGCGAACAAAAATAAAACGCGACCCGCTCGCGGGCGGTACGTCAATAAAAAGACAAGCGTTTTGATTGTCGCGTCGGTCATTCGGTTGCCCGTCGCCTGTTTTGCGAAGGCGACGGACGTATTTTTTGAATGTGAACGAAAAGAAGCGAGATGATGGCAAAAGAAATCGAGCGCAAGTTTTTGGTCGTCGGTGACACATGGCGCGCCCTGGCCAAGGGAACGCCTTATCGTCAAGGGTATTTGAACAGCGGCAAGGAACGCACGGTGCGCATTCGTACCGTTGGTGACAAAGCGTTCATGACCGTCAAGGGGCCGACGGTTGGCCTTACGCGAATGGAATTCGAATACGAAATTCCGTATGACGAGTGCGTTGAAATGCTCACGCATCTGGCCGAACAGCCGATCATTGAGAAGGTTCGCTACAAGATCGCCAAGGACGGTTTGGTGTGGGAAGTCGACGAGTTTTTCGGGGTGAACGAGGGATTGATCGTTGCCGAAGTGGAATTGCAGAGCGAGGATCAGGCATTCGTCAAGCCGGACTGGGTCGGTGAAGAAGTATCGGGCGATCCGCGCTATTTCAACTCCAATCTGGTGAGTCGTCCCTATACCACGTGGGAAAAACAAGCGGCAACGACGTCCTGATGCCGATCAGTTTGACGCAGTCAAGACGTGCGATGGTTTTCCAGTTTGGGTTGCCGGATCGAGCAAGTCGCGTGACCGAGCGTACGCGACTTGCTCTTTTTTAACTAAATCCGCGGAATTCCTCCTGCGTGAGCAGGAGGATGGATAGCGGGCCGAGCGTTAGCTCGGCGAACGCTGATTTTGGATCTATTTCTTGATTGTTTCCGTGTTTGCTCCAT
>JAGBZO010000024.1 GCA_017628205.1 Duodenibacillus sp. | reverse complement strand
TTTTTTTTCATGTAGACATGTGAAGCGGGCACAACAATTCCGCCTCAGCCCCAAATGTGCTGATACGAGTAACGCCGAAGGCGCTTATTCCGCAATCTGTCCGATGATCACCCCTGAGCTCTTTTCGATCAGCAGGCTGCTGTGAAGCGCGCAACCGGTTCGTTTCAATGCCTTGATGTTCCGCTGGACTCGATTGACCAACTCATCCCGTTGCGTTGTCATCGCAACCAACTTGAACATGGTTCGATTTTTGAGTACCGAGAAAATCACTCGAGCCAAGTAATGAGCCAAGGCGACTATGGCGCGTAAAGAGCCTCGTCGCAACTTCCAAACCATAAATTTTTCTTTCAGTTCGCACTTGCTCAAAGCGATTCCGTGAGCGCACTCAATCAAGACGCGACGAAGCCATTTGTTCCCTTTTGACGGTTTTCCGGAATAGCTCTTCTCGGCTGAGATTTTGTTGCCCGGACAAATTCCGAGCCAAGAGCAAAAATGTTCGGTATCTGCAAAGTGCTCGGCCAAATCGTCCGACAATTCGGCAAAAATCAAGCGCGCCGATTTCTCTCGAATACCGGGTATGGATTGCAGCAACCGAATATGCTCTTCGTACGGCTCTTGCATTTGTCGTAACAGTTCAAACGTTTCCTCCGCAAACTTCTTTTGTGCCGCCAAATGATTGCGTTCAAGAACGAGCTGTTGGCGAACAACAGGGGCGATGTCGAAGTTCAACGCATCAAGAACTTCTGCGGCGCTGGCTTTGAGCCTTCGAGAATATTTCGTCACGACTTCGGCAAAGTTCTCGGCCTGATCAAGCTTGGCCTCGAGGATGGCGGTTGCCACCACACCTTTGACGTCGCTAAACACGCTGCCGGCACGGCATCCGGTTGCGTTGAGCAACTTGTGATAAACGTTTGTGCCCGATGCGATGTCCTGGGTAATTGTCTGATAGCGTCTTGCCAATTGGCGCATTTCCCTGAAAGGGCGCGACGGGACGAAGGACTTCTTGATGTTCCCGAGCCGAGCAATTTCCGCCAAGCGTTGAGCATCTTCGCGGTCGGTTTTACGACCAATGATGGCTTTGACATCACGTGCGTTGACAAGAGCTAGCCGTTCGGCCGTGAAACCGACATCTTCCAATGCGGCGTACACGCTGCGCCACAGCACGCCGGTTGACTCCATGACAACAATGCTTGGATTGCACTGTTTGCACCATTGCGCAAAGGCTGAAAGTTGGCTGTAGGTTGTGCCGAAATTTTGGATTTCGGTCTTGATGAACGATGGACTCGTGCCATCCTGAAACGCGCAAACCAATAGTTTGGCGTGAACGTCGACGCCGATGGCGGAAGGGTAACGAGCGGAGACAACCGTTTCGGGAGAATTTTGAACGATTGTTTTGCACGAGCTTTGAGAGTGAGTAGACTTGCTCATGGATCCTCCTAACTGGTGTAGGGGTCTATGAGAGCCCGGAACGGATACTCACCTGAAAAGAAAAAGTAGACTTACCGAAGTAAGCTCATTTTTTCATACGCCTTATCCGCTTGCGCGGTAGAGCAATTCGGGGTGCGAAAACAGACCTGCAATTTTTGTACGGCGACTGGACGCGCCAAAAAAAACGGACGCAGTCTGTGAGAGATGTTTCGGGCTCTCGTCTACATCATAGTGGGTGACGGAAGCCCGCGCCCGCCATCAGTAATTTTTGTCTGGGGGCGTCCATGGCTTCATGCACGTAAATGCACCTGGATTGTTGGTGATTTAGGAGATTAACGACTATTTGTTTATACGAGACGGGGGTGGTACTATAGCTCCACTGAAGCCATCGGAAACAGATAGTTGTGGATTCGGAACTACTCAGCTGAAAGACTACATTCATCCTTTGGATGTTGTCGAGTTCGGCGTGCGAATGCCAATTAGTAATGCGTTGAGGGGCTTTCATGGCCCGTCCTCATCCCCTCGAAGAAATCGTTATGTCCATTCGAAGTAAATTACGCAAAATTCACCTTCGACCTCGTGGAAAGAATTCCAAAGTCGCTTATCAGTTTCGTTGCCTTGTCCATCGCCTCTGCCCTCGATGGTGGTTACGTCAACGCGCGGCATCGCTTCTTCAGACACTAGAGGCAAGGACGGACAAGCAATATATCCTGGATCGTGTGGAATACTATTGCAAACTGATCGATCAATCCCGCATACACGGTGAGTATGAAATTGGAAAGATTTTTGCCGATATGCACGGGGCTAAAAACTATTATCGGGATTTCTTCGAGTACTCGCGCTTTTTTAATCCGACGCTGAAAGTCGACACAGAGTTCGGGGACAACACGATCATTCCGGAAACACCGTCGGTTACTAAGAGTCGGCCGATCCGAGGCCAGAACGCCAACTGTGTTGTTTTAAATTTGGACAAAGTCAGGCACTTTATTTTTCTGAAGGATAAAAGAACATTCCGCGAAAAATTGCCGACGGCGATTTTCAGAGGAATCTGTGCGCAACCACATCGAATCGCTTTTATGGAGAAATACTTCGGCTCCAATGTTTGCGATTGTGGTGATACGGCAGAGAAACCAAGCTGCGATCAGTGGGGGAAACCGCTGATCACGTTGTATGACCACTTGAAATATAGATACATCATTTCGCTTGAGGGAAACGATGTGGCTAGTAATCTGAAGTGGGTTATGTCATCAAATTCGATTGCCGTGATGCCTAAGCCGAAATATGAAACGTGGTTTATGGAAGGGCGTCTGATTCCGAACGTACACTACATTCAGATTAAAGACGATTATTCGGATTTGGAGGAGCGACTGCATTATTACAACGCGCATCCTGACGAGGCTGAGAAGATCATTAAGCACGCGCACGAGTACGTCCGCCAGTTCCAAAATAAAGATCGGGAGGATCTGATCCATTTGTTGGTGCTTGAAAAATACTTCAAATTGACCAATCCGGGGGTGGCTGTTTGGGAATGATCGTGATGCTGTAAAAACGGTATGTATCGACAACCATGTCTCGGCATCGCCGTCCCAAAATGGTGTAACGAGTGTCGTTGGTTCGCATCAGCCGATATTGAGTGATGTAGTACATAACTCTATTGCTGACAATGGGGCTAGGTAAAATCAAAAGTACTTGGCTCTCAAACAAATTTCGGTTATATCGTCGGCATTGGAACGCAAAATCACGTGGCTGATATAAAACTAACTCTGAAATTTTGCATTAAACATCAAAGGGCTTTCCTCGTGGGAAGCCCTTTGTTTTTTTGCGTTTTCAAGAGCATGAGGCTGACTAACGAGGATGAACGGTGCGAAAGTCGCGGTGGGATGATCCGAACGGATGAAGTAGATCATCTGTATTGATGATCCGTAGGGGTAATATAGGTGGTTACCCCTAAAGCCAAGTGCTGTTTTTTACGGCCATCTGTTTATAAAATCACGCGAATCGTTTACATGACTCGTTCTAACGGAGAATTTACGTGTCTATCATCCAAAAGAGTGTTGCCGCCGTTGCATTGAGCGGTATCGCTGTTGCAGTTTCCTCTGCTTACGCAGCTGGTTTCCAACTCGCCGAAATGTCCGCCGCTAATCAGGGCCGTGCTATGGCCGGTGTCGGTGTTGTCGGCGACGACTTGTCCGCTTTGCATTACAACGCCGCCGGCATGACTTTGTTGCCTGGTACGCGTGTTCAGATGACTGGTTCCTACGTTGCTGTTAACGCCGAATTCGAAGGCGTCAATGGTGAGACCGAAAACGGTCGCAAGAAGGGGCAGTTGTTGCCTGCCGGTTACTTCACGCATCAGGTTAACGATCAGTGGTGGGTCGGTTTGGCCATGACCGTTCCTTATGGCATGGGTACGGACTACGAACGTGAGTGGGTTGGTGCCGACAAGGGTAACAAGTCGATGATTTTGACGGTTGATATCAACCCGAACGTTGCTTGGAAGATGAACGATTACGTCAGCTTCGGTGCCGGTCTTTCCTTGCAATATGCACGTGCTACGCTCGGCAAGTCCGTGCAGAGTGGCATGGTTAACGCCATTGTCAAGGGTGATTCCTGGGCCTGGGGTTGGAATGTCGGCGTTATGATCCAGCCGGTTGAAACGGTTCGCGTTGGTTTGTCCTACCGTTCTCACATCAGCCACAATGCCGAAGGCGATACCTCTTTTGCTCTGACGTCTCAGGCGAAGAACACGATGGAGTATTTGCCCGAGACCATGAAGCAAGCTTTGGCTTTGATTAACGGTAAGACGGCCGACATGGACGTTCGCATCAAGACGCCCGATACGATTACCTTGTCCGCAACTTGGGAAGCTACGCCTGAACTGCGTATTTCCGGTACGGCTCGTTGGTCCAAGTGGTCCAACTTCCGCGTATTGAATATCGAGAACACCTTTAACACTGGCATGGGTGCCATGGTTGACGCTGCTTTGAATGCTAACGGTTCGACTCCGGTCGAAAACAACTGGGAAGACACCTGGTTCGTTTCTCTCGGCGCCGACTACAAGTTGAACAACCAGTGGACGGTTCGTGGTGGTGTGGCCTTTGACAAGGATCCGATTGCCGACCAGACCAAGCGTATGGCCGTTATTCCTGATACCAACCGCTTGTGGCTCGCTCTCGGTGCCTCTTACAAGCACTGCGACAACGTCACCTTTGACTTCGGCGCGACCTACATCAAGGGTATCGGCGATTCTGACCTGTATCACGACGATCAGCCCGAGCCCTTCGGTGACTACAAGTCTCTCGACTCTTACATCGTTGCCGCTTCCATGCAGTATCGCTTCTAAGGAAGTGATCGCTGTGTCCTAGAGACGCAAGCGCAAACCCTCCGAGATTTTTCCCGGAGGGTTTTCTTTTTGTGCAATGGTTGCTAAAGCAAAAAAATTCCCTCGTTTGCATTCAAACGAGGGATCGGTACCGCAAGCTCTTATTTAAGTAGCTCTGTCATTTTCGAGACGACTGTTTCGACATCAGGCCATTGTCCTTCTTCGCCTAAAACGGTGGCGTACGGATTCCAAGGATAGGCCTTGCCCGTGGGCGTCACGCCGAACAACGTGATTTGCGGTAATCCCAATGCGGCGGCCAGATGGCTGATGCCGGAGTCGTTGGCGATGACCAAACGGGCTTTTTTTGCAATGGCGGCGTAATTGCCCAATGTGGTCGGCGGCAAAATCGTGGCGTCGGGACATGCTTGTCGGACGGCGTCCTCTTCGCGAACGGCGGGGAAGATGACCGGCTCGTAACCGAGATCGCGCAACGGTTGGCACAATGCGTTGAAGTGAGGCCAGTGTTTGGTTTTCCCGTCCGAGGACGTGCCGCGGGCAATCGGAGCCAACAAGACGAATTTGTCGGGGATTCCGTGTTGTTGGATCAGATTTTTGGCAGCGGCCTCATGGCGCTTCAAAATGCGCAACCCCAATGACTGCGGCACGTTATCCCAAGCGGGTTTGCCACCCCAGGCCTTGATGGCTTCATGAGCGACATAAAAGAAGCGCTCGGCCTCGTGCATCTTGCCGGGCTCGGGAATTTTGTGTTCAAGCAAGAATCCTCGAGCGTCCGTACTCAGCCCCGTGGTCTGGAGTCGGCCGATCTTAAAAAGAAGGGCGGATCCGAAGGAATTGGGGAAGACCAATCCTTTGGTCGCCTTGGTGTTTTTTACGAGGTGACGAATACGGACGTAGTCTTCGCTGACATGCCCTTCGATCGGATCGAAACGCCACCCCATGCCGGACATGAGGTCGCCGGCCCAACGCTTGCCGACAAGGCAGGGCGTGTATCCGCTCGCCTCCAACAGTCGTAAGGCGGGCAGGCACATGCAACAATCACTGACGTGATTGGGAAGTCGACAAAGAACGTAAGTCATGAGGCGTTCGTAGTGTAGTCAAGAAGATAAAACGATTATAAAGGACGAAACTCGTTATGGCCGAAGGTTATATGTCCGTTGCCAGGGTTTGCACAATATCATCCCGTGCCAAAAGCATTGCGATACAATAGACGACATCGTTTTTTCTCGGTCAATGCATCATGATTCCACAAAGTTTTATTCAGGAGCTGCTCAATCGGGTCGATATCGTCGAGCTGATCGGTAAAACGGTTCCGTTGAAAAAGACCGGGAAAAATCTGATGGGTTGTTGTCCTTTCCATAAGGAAAAGACGCCGTCGTTCTCCGTCAGCGCCCAAAAACAGTTTTACAAGTGTTTCGGTTGCGGAGCTTCGGGCAGTGCGATCGGTTTTGTCATGCAGTACGAAGGGCTTTCGTATCCGGAAGCCATTCGCAAACTGGCCGAGTCCGTCGGCATGCAAGTGCCGGAGGAGCCCGGCGAGCGTCAGCGCAATGCCAGAGCCAAGACGTTGACCGATCGCATGCAGCAAGCGACGCAGTTTTACTGCGACTCGTTGCGCCACAATCAACATATCATCGATTATCTGAAGTCTCGCGGCATTACCGGTGAAACGGCCGCGCGTTTTGCGCTGGGCTACTCGCCCGACGCATGGCAGGCGCTCAAAGACGTGTTTGCCGAGCACTATGACGATCCCGAAATGGAAGAGCAGAACGGGTGCGGTTTGGTCATTGTCAATGACAACGGTCGACGTTACGACCGTTTCCGCGGGCGTTTGATGTTCCCCATTCGCAATCCTCGCGGTCAAGTGATCGGGTTCGGTGCGCGTACTATGAACGGGGACGAACAGCCCAAATACCTCAATAGTCCGGAGACGGCCATCTATCATAAGGGGCTGGAAATTTACGGCCTGTACGAGGCGCAGGACGTGATTCGTCAGAAAGATCGCGCCATCGTTTGCGAAGGCTATATGGACGTGATTCAGTTGTCGCAGGCCGGTTTCACGGAATCGGTGGCGGCTCTCGGGACGTCCATTACAAGCGATCATGTTAAAAAATTGTTGAAGCTGGTCGACACCGTCTACTTCAGTTTTGACGGTGATGCGGCCGGTCAAAAGGCCTTGCGTCGCGCGTTGGAGGCCGCTTTGCCCGTGGTGGGCGACTCTCAAACGATTCGTTTCGTCCGTTTGCCCGAACAGCACGATCCGGATTCCCTGATCAAGGAGCAGGGGGCGCACGCGTTCGAGGAGCAACTCGCAAAGAGTTTGACCTTGACCGAATTTTTCGTGCGCACGGTGGGAGAAGGCAAGAATCTCGCCAGCGCCGAAGGCCGCAGTCAAATGTTGGCCGAGGCCAAGCCGCTTGTCGCCATGATGCGTTCGGCTCCCATTTTGAGAACGCAGTTGATTGCGGAATTGGCCGCCCCGGCACGCATGTCGCCTGACGATACGGCTCGAGCTTTGGGCGTTGTATCGCCCGTTTCTGTCGGCGCGTCGGTCAGGGGCGACGGCCAAAAACCGCGATGGAAGAATACGGGCTACCGCAACAAAGCGGGCGCAGCGTCTCGACTTGAACCCTTGCCGAGCGTCGGCGACAAAAACGAACGTTTGTTGCAGTACCTGCTGGTGCATCCCAAATTGGCCGTTGAATTTAGCGGCGCCATCGCCGAAGAAATTCACGATCGGGCCGAGTTGGGAGACGTCGTTGCCGAGCAGATTGTGGAAGTCTGGCGCGCCGTGACGGAATACGAGCCGCCCATCGAAGTGACCTCGGTTTTGTTGGACGCGTTGCGCTCGAGTCCGAACAGCGCCCGATATCAGGCATTGGTCGCCAAAGAGATGGTTTTGCAGACTCCCGAGGCAATCGCTCGGATGGAAATTCAGATGGCCTTGTTGCGTTTGGAACTCGAGACCGTCGAACAACGAAAAAACGAGGCGATGCAAGCGGCGCCGCTCGACATGGAACTGATTAAAAAGCTGTTTGCCCGACAAAAACAAATTCTCGAGCATCTGGAAGACATCAAAGCGCAACAGGTTCGCTTGGTCGGCGACATGTCATGAGCAAAATGAGACAGAGTCCTTGCCAATCGCACGATGTCGTAGTGATGTAGGGTTTTATAGTAAACACTTTATTTTCAATTGTGTTACTATAGTAAGTCGGTGTCCGAGTCTTCATTGTCGGGGAAGACGCGCCCAGGAGACTAAAGAACGGTCGGAGGCGGGGCACCCTGTGCGCATGCATTTTATTCGGTCGCGTTTGACTTTTTTGCGTCACGCTCCAAGTTTAGCTCTTAGCCCTTTTATATGCGCGAGTACGTCATTGTGCATCGGACGCGCTTCCGATTGTTTTGACGTCATCAAACTTCCGACTTGAATGAAGAGCCGGTAGACGTTTGTCGTCTGTCGGCCATACGTGTTACCGAAGAATTAGGAAAAGGGCTGATTGCAACGATTTCCCTGCCGTTTGCGAACGCACTCCCGTCTGAATAGGGAGGTCGAGTTGTTTTGCGTTTCGCCCAGTAGTCGTTGTAGGCAAGTTTCGCTTTTCAGTATTAGAGAAAGAGCAGGAATGGCAAAAAAGAAGATTGTAGATGCAGCCGAGGAGTGGTTGAAGGCCAATGACCCCGACATGACGGGGGACGAATCGGAAGGCGGTGAAGAAGAGCCCAAGCCCAAGAAGACGCGCACGCGTAAAACGACGGCCAAAAAGACGACGACACCCAAGGCGCCTCGACTCAAGGCCGACGGTACGCCCGCTAAAAAGAGCGGTCGCAAGAAGAAGGTGGTTGAGACTGAAGAAGCCGAAAACGAAGAATTGGGTCTGCTCGATGCCGATGAAGATCTGTCCGACGGCGAAGACTTGTCCGGTTTGGAAGATCTCGACAAGTTGGCCAACGAAGTGGAAGCGGCCGAAAGCGGCATGAGCGTTTCGATTCCCGTCGAAGAGGATGAAGAAAACAGCAATACCGGCAACGGGTACAGTTCGTTGGTTCGTATGGGGCGCCAGCGCGGCTGGGTGACGGTCTCGGAAATCAACGATCGTTTGCCTGAAAACGCCGTTCGCACCGAAGAAGCGTTGGGTGAAATCACCGAACAGTTGGGCCGTTTGGGCATTCAAGTGTTTGAAACGACGCCCAACGAAGAAGACATCATCATGAATGATGCCGTGAGCGATGACGACGACATCAGCGAAGAAGATGCCGCCGCCATGTTGACGCCTGAAGAAAGCGCCGGGCTTTCCAAGGATCCGTTACGCGCCTATCTGCGAGGCGTCGGTTCGCACAAGTTGTTGACGCGTGCCGGCGAAATCGAAGTCGCCAAGTCGATCGAACAGTACACGGGCAAGTTGCTCTCGGCCGTCATTCAGCATCCCATGGCCGTCGAAGAACTCATCAAGATGGCCGAAGTTCTGAAGAACGACGAAGCCGCCATCGACCAGGTGATCGACGGCTTTACCGACGGTCAAGCTTTGGCCGACATTGATGAAGACGACATGGGCGAAGGCGAGGACGTCACGACCGACATCGGCGCCGCCGCCATGACGACCGAGCAGTTGGATGAAATGAAGCAGCGCGCCCTGACGATGTTCGAAGACTGCAGCATGTATCTCGAACACATTCGCGCCTCGTTCGGCGTTCCCGGTCAGGAAGCCCAATACGCGGCCGCGCGTGAAGCCATTGCCCAGCAGCTCGCTCCCGTACGTTTCGCCGTCAAGGCCGTTATGACGCTGGCCGATCACATCAACAGCCACATGGATCATGTCAACGATACGATGCGTCGTATGCGTGCCGTCATGGTCGATCGCTGCAAGATGCCCGCCGACCAATTCCTCGACGAGATGAAGACGCGTGCGTTGGATTTGGGTTGGTTCGACGAATTGATCGCGTTGGAAAAGCCTTGGAGCGCCCGCATTGCCGACAATCGCGCTTTGCTCAATCAGTTGCAGTCCGATTTGTGCGAAGCTGAAAAGCGCGCCTTGCTGTCCATCGGCGATCAGCGCGATTTGGCTCGCCAGATCAAGTTGGCCCAGACCAACTTGGCCAGTGCCAAGGCCAAGATGATCGAAGCCAACCTGCGTTTGGTCATCTCGATTGCCAAGGGCTACGTTAATCGCGGTTTGGCCATGACCGACCTGATTCAGGAAGGCAATCTGGGCTTGATGAAGGCCGTGGACAAGTTCGAATACCGTCGCGGTTACAAGTTCTCCACGTACGCTACGTGGTGGGTGCGCCAGTCCGTCACGCGAGCCGTAGCCGACTATGGCAATACCATTCGCATCCCCGTGCATATGACCGAGTCTTACAACAAGATTCGTCGCGTACGCCAAAAGGTATTGCAGGAAACGGGCCGCAACCCGACCGACGCCGAATTGTCCGAATTGTCCGGCGTGCCCTTGTCCAAGGTTCAGCTTCTGACGCAGGCTATGCGCGGTGTCGAATCCATCGACGCTCCGATTGGCGACGATGAGGACGCAAGCCGTTTGGATTTCGTCAAGGGCGATGATTCCGACGATCCGCAAAAGCGTTTCTTGCGTACCGCCATGGAAGAGGAAATCAAGAAGAGCTTGGGCGAATTGATGCCCCGCGAAGCGCAAGTGTTGCGTCTTCGTTATGGCATCGGCACCAACCATGACCACACCTTGGAAGAAGTCGGTCAGGCGATGGGCTTGACGCGCGAACGCGTGCGTCAGATCGAAAGTGCCGCCATCCGCAAGTTGCGCAGCCCCGAATTCCAAGAACGTTTGCGCGATTACCTCTCGGTCGCCAATCAGTTGATCTGATAGATCGATCTGGTTTCGATGAAATTCCGCTCCGAACAGTGTTCGAGAGCGGAATTTTTTTACCAAATGCAAAATACGCTATGGGAAACTACTTAAGGCGGGACAAAAGCCTTACACTGCTAAGCATCTTTTCAGGCGATTTTGATTTTTTGCAGTAAGTATGTCGCACTCGCTTCCCTTGATTTCCACGTTGGCCTTGGCTTTCGGTTTGGCATTGATTTTCGGCTACATCGCCGAGCGTTTGAAAACGCCGGCGTTGGTCGGCTATTTGCTCGCGGGGATTATGGTGGGGCCGTACACGACGGGGCCGGTGGCCGACGTCGGTTTGGCTCATCAGCTGTCCGAACTCGGCGTGATGCTGTTGATGTTCGGCGTGGGGTTGCATTTCTCTTTGCAAGATCTCATGCGCGTCAAAAACATCGCCATCAGCGGCGCTGTTTTGCAGATGTCGATCGCGACGCTGTTGGGGACGCTGTTTGCCCACGGCGTATGGGATTGGCCCTGGGCCGAGTCGATTGTGTTCGGACTTTGCTTGTCTTGCGCGTCCACGGTCGTTTTGCTCAAGGCACTGGAATTGCGCGGCCAATTGAGTACGATCGACGGCCAAATCGCCGTCGGTTGGTTGGTGGTCGAAGACATCGCAACCGTCTTGATTTTGGTGTTGTTACCGCCCTTTGCGTTGCTGATGAGCGCCGATACCAATGGCCAAGCCCTGTCCGCTTATGAGATGGGCAAGATCATTTTGTTCACGATTTTGCGTGTGGTCGCCTTTGTCGTTTTGATGATGGTCTTGGGTCGCAAGCTGATTCCGAAGGCCTTGATGATGGTGGCCAATACCGGTTCGCGCGAATTGTTCACGCTCTTTTTGCTTGCTTGCTCGATCGGGATCGCTTTTGGTGCGGCCGCCGTATTTGAAGTGAGTTTTGCACTCGGGGCCTTTTTTGCCGGCATGGTGATGCGCGAAAGCAAATACGCCCACCGAGCCGCGACGGAATCGTTGCCTTTGCAAGACGCCTTCGCCGTGTTGTTCTTTGTCGGTGTCGGGATGATGCTCGACTGGCACGTTCTGTTTGAGCAACCGATTTCCGTTCTGTGCGTTCTCGCCATCATCATGTTGGGCAAGTCCGTAACGGCCTTTGCGCTTGTGCATTGCCTGAAGTATCCCTTGCACACGAGCTTGATTGTCGGTGCTTCATTGGCTCAGATCGGCGAATTCTCGTTTATTTTGGCGGCGCAAGGCATCGCGCTCAAGTTGATGGACGAACAGATCATGAGCATGATCGTGGCAGCGGCGATTTTGTCGATCGCGCTCAATCCGGTGATGTTCGCCTTGATTCCGCCGTTGCGTCGATACCTGTTGCGTTGGTTCCGTTGGGCACGAACGGCGGCGATGCGTACGGATCCGTTCTCCGTTTTGCCCAAAGAAACCGAACGTCGCGTTCTGATGGGGCAGGCGATCATCGTGGGTACGGGAACCGTCTGCGGCAAGATCCGCGACAAGTTCGTCGAGTCGCAAATGCCGTTTGTCAGCGTTGTTGAAGACCAAACTCAAGCCGCTCAAATGCGCGAGCGCAAGTTGGCCGTGATTACGGGCGACGCCTCCGATCCCATGGTGCTCGTGCAGTCGCATATCGTGACGGCCAAGATGTTGTTGATCATCGGTTTGGATCAGATCAAGGCGAAAAAGGTGGTGGAAGTCGCGCGCCAATTGAACCCGAACATTCGGATTTTGGTTCGCATGCGTTCTCGTATCGAAATGCAGCACTGGGGCGAAACCCAGGACATCGAATTTTTGTATGACCGCGACATGATCAGCGAGTCGATGTTCAAATCGATTCAAGCGCATTACCAACCGGCAGATGCCGCGCATTAAATGACCGACGGGCCTTTGTTTCGTGACAAAGGCCCGTTTTGTCCCGTCGTCGACGTCGTTCGTTCGGGCGGGCGCTACAATCTCAATCGCATCCTTCAGAAAAGACAGACGAGAAAGGACGAATCATGACGATTTCCGTGACGTTGGTTTGGTTGGTGATCGGTTTGGCCTTGTGTGCCGCCGAGTTGCTGACGGGGACGTTCTACCTTCTGATGTTGGGGCTCGGTTGTCTTGCGGGGGCCGTTGCCGCCGTGGCCGATCTCGGTTTCGGTTGGCAATGCACGGCGGGTGGCGTCGTCGCGGCGATTGCTGGTTTTGTATTTCATCGCGTGCGAAACGCCAAGAGCACGGCCCAAAGCGAAGCGTTGCAACATTTGGATGTCGGTCAGATCGTGACGGTCCAACAGTGGAATGCCGACGGCACGGCGAGCGTTCGCTATCGGGGGGCTCCTTGGATCTGTCGACCGGAAAACGGGGCCGATGTCGTTTCGGGACCACATCAAGTCGTCCGCGTCGATGGAGCGTGTCTGATCGTTCGTCCCGTTAAGGCGGGATAAATCCGCCGCTTGTTAGAATGAAGCGCTTGAAGCACTTCGTTACTGGATCTTGTCCACCGTACGCTTTTGTTGAGGTTGTCATGCTGGATGTCGCCAATTTGTCGAATTTCGTAATTTTCGCCGTGGTGTTTTTGGTGGTTGCCGTCATTTTCGTGACGCAATGCGTCAAAGTCGTCCCGCAACAAACCGCGTGGGTGGTCGAGCGTCTGGGTAAGTTTCACAGCGTTTTGAGTCCCGGCTTGAACGTCATCATTCCCTTTATCGATCGCGTGGCTTACAAGCACAGCCTCAAAGAAGTGCCGCTCGACACGCCCAGCCAAGTGTGCATCACGAAAGACAATACCCAACTGACGGTTGACGGCGTTCTCTTTTTCCAAGTGACCGATCCTCAGCGAGCCAGCTACGGAACGAGCAATTACGTGATTGCCATCACGCAGTTGGCTCAGACAACGTTGCGCAGCGTGGTCGGTCGCATGGAGTTGGACAAGACGTTTGAAGAACGCGACCTCATCAATCGGTCCGTCGTTTCGGCCATCGACGAAGCGGCTCTCAACTGGGGCGTGAAAGTCTTGCGTTACGAAATCAAGGATTTGACGCCCCCGGCCGTGATTTTGCAAGCCATGCAGCAGCAGATTACGGCCGAACGTGAAAAGCGCGCCGTCGTTGCCGCGTCCGAAGGTCGCAAGCTCGAACAAATCAATTTGGCTACCGGTGCGCGCGAAGCCGCCATCGCTCAGTCCGAAGGTGAAAAACAGGCTGAAATCAACAAGGCCGAAGGTCAGGCGGCTGCCACCTTGGCCATTGCGACGGCAACGGCCGAAGCCTTGCGTCGCGTGGCGGACGCCACCAACGCTCCCGGCGGGATGACGGCCGTCAATTTGCAAGTGGCCGAAAAGTACGTGGAGGCTTTTGCCAAACTGGCCAAAGAAGGCAACACGCTTGTCGTGCCCGCCAATTTGGGAGACATGACCTCGTTGATTACGTCGGCCATGACGATAATGAAAGGTGCGGACGGGCAAAAGACCGATGCGCCCAAGCAGATTCAATAACAGAACAACCAACCGAAGGAACGAACCATGCAAGAAAACCAACAGAGCGTCGAACGCCCCGACCTGGCGGATCCCCGCGTGATCTATCAGGTGTGCTTTCAGTTCATCGAAATGCACATGGAATTGAACGCCGACATGTACGACGAGAAGGTGACGCCCGAAGATGCGGCGGCGCGCAGCAGCGAGTGGATGCAGTGGTTGAGCTGGACGTTGTGTGGTGAAAACGACGAATTCAAGCCGGCCGAAGGTTGGAGCGGGGCACCGTTGGGACAGCACTTGCGCAAGGTGTTTGAAAAGGAATTCCAAAATCTTTCCCACGAAGACGCACAGATTTTCTTTGGCGATGAAGAGGCCGTCATGTTCGCCATGTGTCAATTCGTGACGGAAATTCATCAACTTCTGAGCGATTTGCAATTCAATACCGAAGACGAAACCGAGCAAGACGCGCGAGCTTTCCACAACTTGTGCGTTCGTTGGGCGGAAATTTTGACGAACAAACCTTTCCCGGCGATTGAAGAATGACTGAAAACGTGATGCAAGAAGACAAGGTCGTTCACGATCTGGCCGATCCGAAGGTTGTCCGTGAACTGTTTTCCATGGCTGCCAGCGAAGTGCTGTACCGTTTGGTGCAGGTTTCGCGCAAAGTGATGGAGGCGGACAAGGCGCGCGATATGGACGACGCGTTGGCCCGTCATTTGGCTCGCGCTCTGATGGGCGAAAATCCCGAATTCAAGGGAGTCGACGGATGGAGCGGTATGCCGTGCGCCATTGCGCTCTCGACGGTTGAGCCCAAGCGATTTGCCGCGTTGAAAGAGGCCGAGGGAGGCGTTGACGTCGCCAACCCGCGCGTGATGATGGTTTTGGGGGCCACGGCGTTTTATCGTGCCGTCTACGACGCCATTACCGAGGCCGTTCAACAAGACGGAGCCACGCAGGCCAGCGTCAATCGAGCCATGAGCGCCGTGGTCGACGCCTACGCGTTGGCCGCCATGCAACCGTTAGCGTGATAAAGGGAGGCGTTATGGCCGGATGCGGAAGTTCGTGCGGACCGTCGTGTCGATGCGATTTTTCATCGCGTGCGCCGCAGTTGCCCAGTTTGTTGAGTATCGAGGTGGTCACCGGACTGCTCTGTCAAGCCGTGGCCAACAGCGCTCGACGCGCTCAACTGGCGGAGAACGGCGATATGAGTCCCGAAGAAATCGATGCGGCTGATGACAAACTGGTCAATTGGTTGGGCGCCACGTTCTGCGGCAACAACCGTCATTACGCCAGCGGCGAAGGTTGGAACTCCGAAGGCCTGGCCGCTTATCTGCGGGAAATGATTTCCGACGAGATTGCCGCCTCCTGCGGCGGCGTTCCGCGTAATGACGATCAGTTGGTCTACGCGGCTTGCGCGTTGTTTGTAAAAGACATGTATCGCTTGATCGAGCGCGACCAAGCGGCCGGACGCGACCTCGACGGCATAGAAAACACGCCGGCAGGGGTTCGATTCATCGGTTTTTGGTCTCGCCTGTTGGTGGGAGCGCCGTTGGAAATGTTGTCTTTTCGCTAGTCGGTAATGTGTTAGAAAAAAGACGGCCGTCGATATTCGACGGTCGTCTTTTTTTTGATATACACCCCCAGAATATTAGGGTTGTTACGCAGTGTCATCTTTTGAGACTAAGCAAATTTGCTCAATTTAGTAACTTTCCATCAAAGCTCTGTCAGTCCGTAGTAGCGCTGAGATTTTTATCTCGATAACATGTTTCGACATATTGCAAAAATGGCCTTTGAGGAGACCGAAGTGACTGACAACGACGAGACCGTTCGCGACGCAACCTATGTCGAAAGCGTATGCAATCGACTGAGCGCTTATTTCGATTTCGAAAAGGTACCGAACGAGTTCGCCGATATGTTCCAACATTGGGCGCGTTTCTCGCAGACCGACGAAAAGTACTTCATGACGCAAAAGATGAACTTGTACACGGTTCATACGCACCGTTACGTCGGTCTGGGGTGTTTCGATCAAGTCGGCGTAGCCGATATCGAAAAGGCGTTTGAGGCGTTGACGCGACACATGAAGGAGCGGGGCTCGTCTCCCAGCACGATGTCGACCGACTATACCGTCGCCTTGATCAGTCGCAATGCCGTTCAAGCGCAGGCCGTGCGCGATTGTTTGCAACGTATGAAATGCCACATGGGCTTTGCGTGGGGTTTCAAGGGTTGGGCCGATGCCGGCGTCGTTGTCGTGGATCTACAAAAACGAACCGTTTACGCCAATCGTTTTGCCGAAAAGCAACTGCAAACCGTATTGTGGAGTTTTGACGATAAGCCCATCGTGCCTCCCTCCCGTTCGATTTTTGCGCGATTCGGTCTGATCCGTTGCGGTTGCTGTACTGGATAACATCACATTAACTTTTAACAAACCAAAGAAAGGGTGTCTGTATGAGCGGAGCATTATTGGTTGCACTTTCTGCCGCCGTTTTCCTGATTGCCTATATCACATACGGTTCGTGGTTGGCTAAGAAGTGGGGGATCGACCCCAAGCGAGCCACCCCGGCTCATGAAATAAACGACGGCGTCGACTACGTGCCGACGAACTCGGCTGTGTTGCTGGGTCACCACTTCAGTTCCATTGCCGGCGCCGGTCCCATCGTCGGTCCGATCACTGCGGCCGTTTTCGGTTGGGTGCCTGTCGTTTTGTGGATTATCGTCGGTTCGATCTTCTTCGGCGGCGTACAAGATTACGGTTCTTTGGTTGCCTCCATCCGTCACAAAGGGCAGTCGATCGGTCAGATTATCGAAGCGACGATCGGTCGCCGCGGTAAGTTGCTCTTTGCCATCTTTGCTTGGGTGACGCTTTTGGTCGTCGTCGCCGCCTTTGCCAATATCGTGGCTTCGACGTTCGTGGCTTCGCCTGCGGCAGGTACGAGCTCCATGCTCTTTATCGGTTTGGCCGTTGCTTTCGGTTACGCCGTCTATCGCATGGGCGTGAATCTCAAGATCGCGACGGTGTTCGGCGTGGCCGCTTTGATCGCTTGCATGGCGCTCGGTCATTACTTCCCGATGAGTCTGAGCAAGACGACCTGGTTGATCGTCATCGTCATCTACATCGGCATCGCCTCCATCATTCCCGTCTGGATTTTGTTGCAGCCGCGCGATTATTTGAACAGCTTCTTGCTGTACGCGATGATCTTCTTCGCGTTTGTCGGCGTGTTCGTGTATTCGCCGCAAATCAACATCGCTCCAGTGACCGCCTTTGACTTGGGCAACATGAATTGGCTCTTCCCGATGTTGTTCGTGACGGTTGCTTGCGGCGCCATCTCCGGTTTCCACTCTTTGGTCGGCTCCGGCACCAGTGCCAAGCAGTTGTCCAATGAAAAGGACGCCAAGCTGGTCGGTTACGGCGCCATGTTGCTCGAAGGCTTCTTGGCCATTATCGCCGTCGTCAGCGTCGGCTTCATCGCTTCGTCTCCCGACAATTTGCTCGAAGTGCTTAAGCAAAAGGGGCCGGTCGCCATCTTTGCGCAAGCCAACGGCAAGTTTATGGAAGGCTTCGGCATTCCTTATTCCATCGGTAGCGAATTCGTTGCGTTGACCATTTCCGCGTTTGCTCTGACGAGTTTGGATACGGCCACCCGCCTGGGTCGATTCATCTTCCAAGAGCTCTTTACGACGGAAGAAGAAAGCCGCACCGGCGCCAAGCCCAAGAACATCCTGGCCAATCCGTATGTCGCGACCATCGTGACCTTGGGCGTCTCCACGTACTTGGCAACGGGTTCGTATTTGTCCATTTGGCCGATCTTCGGTACGGCAAATCAGCTCTTGGCCGCCATGGCTCTCTTGGCGATTGCCGTTTGGCTCAAGGCCAGCAATCTGGAATATCGTATGGCGCTGTATCCGATGTTCTTCATGTTCGTCGTCACCTTCACGGCTCTGCTGCAGTTGATTTACTCGTACTTCAGTCGCGGCAACATGTTCGTCGGGTGCTTGGCCGTGCTTCTCTTCGGTTTGGCCGTCGCCTTGGTTCTGCAGAGCCGAGAAACATTTAAGAAGATGAGCAAGAACTGATCCGAAGACAGTCTCGTTGTACAATCATGACGATTGTCGACGAAGACGTAAACAGGGCGCGTTTTCGCAGGGGAACGCGCCCGTTTTTTTAGGTGTTGAGACATGGCCTTGTTTGACGCAAAGTGTTTGAATCCCGGGGTGGCTCCCAAAGAAGTGATCGGTTGGGCCATGTATGACGCGGCCAATTCAGGCTACAGCACCGTCGTGATGACGGCCGTTTTCAACGCGTATTTTGTCGAAGTCATTTGCGGCAACACTCCGTGGGCCACATTGGCGTGGACATGCGCCATTGCATTGAGCAATGCCGTGGGCATGTTGCTCATGCCGTCGATCGGACGACTGGCGGACGTGACGGCAAAGAAAAAGATTTGGTTGTTCATATCGACGCTGCTGTGTATCGCGGCGACGGCCGGGCTCGGGTTTACGGGGCCGGGAACAATCGCGACGGCCGTCTTCTTCATTGTGGTCAGTAACCTGGGATTCAATCTGGGTGAAAGTCTCAACTCGGCTTTCCTGCCCGAGTTGGCTCGTCCCGAGGCGACCGGCAAGGTGTCGGGCTGGGGCTGGTCGCTCGGTTATGTCGGCGGCCTTGTGACGCTCGGCTGTTGCCTGATCGTCGTCGTGCTCGGGCCGCAATACGGAATGGATTCGGTTCGCGTCGTCGCCTGGACCAACTGGATTACCGCCGGCTTGTTCTTTCTGATTTCCATCCCGGTATTCCTGTGGCTTAAAGAGCGCGCCCGACCGCAAACGCAAGGTCTGGGGCTGAGGGCCGTTTGGCGGGAAAGCAGCGGTCAGTTGATGCGGACGCTGCGCTCGTTGCCCGGTTACCGCGATTTTGCCTGTCTGGTCGTGTGCGGCTTCTTTTATCAGTGTGGCATTGCCGTCGTCATCACGCTGGCCGCCATTTACGCTTCGCAAGTTTTGGGTTTTGAAGTGACCGAGACGCTCGTCATGGTGCTTGTCGTCAACGTGACGGCCGCCTTCGGCGCGTTCGGGTTCGGCTATGTTCAGGACGCTTTGGGGCACAAACGGGCGTTGGCCTTGACGTTGCTCGTGTGGATCGTTATGGCGATGCTGGCGGCCAATGCAACCGCCTTGTGGTTGTTCTGGGTGAGCGCCAATTTGGCCGGTTTGGCTATGGGGTCGAGCCAGTCGGGCGGACGCGCCATGGTGGCGCTTTTTGCGCCGAAGCGTCGATTGGCCGAGTTTTACGGCGTCTGGAACATGGCGTTGTGGATGTCGGCCATCGTCGGGCCGTTGACGTACGGTATCGTGACGTGGGCGACGGGCAACGATCATCGCTTGGCGATGATGGTGACGTCCGGCTTCTTTGTCGTGGGGTTGTTGACCTTGTTGCTGATTAACGTTGAACGCGGAAAAGAAAGAGCGAACAAAACGGATCGAGACGAAACGGCTCGAGAGTCTGAGAAAAGTTGAAAAAAGTTTCATTTAAAAACAGACGGGTAATTGGATTTTCAGAAAATAGTTCACGATTTCTTTGAAAAAGACTTGCAAAAGTTCGGAGAAGTCTTTATAGTTCGAAGTCTCACAGGCACGTAGCTCAGTTGGTTAGAGCATCACCTTGACATGGTGGGGGTCGTTGGTTCGAGTCCAATCGTGCCTACCAGAATATATGGAGACACTCATGTTGTTTGGTTTGTTGTTTCGAACGACAAACACCCGTAAGAGTTAAGGCTACGGGCGGCACAGAGTGTTCCGAAAAAGAAAGTGCGGCTCCGAGCCGCACTTTTTTTTCGTCTGAAGATATTGAATTGATCCGATTCGAAAGGAGCAGAAAATGATTGCAATCACGTTGCCCGACGGTTCCGTACGCCAATTTGACGGTCCCGTCACCGTATTGGGCGTAGCCGAATCGATCGGCGCCGGTTTGGCCAAGGCCGCTTTGGCCGGCAAGGTCAACGGTACGCTCGTTGATTTGTCCGCGACGATCGAAGCGGACGCCGAGCTCGCCATCGTGACTGCCAAGGACGCCGAAGGCGTTGAATTGATTCGTCACTCCACCGCGCACTTGATGGCTCAGGCCGTCAAGGAATTGTTCCCGAGTGCGGAAGTGACCATTGGTCCGGCCATTGAAAACGGCTTTTACTACGACTTCAAGTTCGAGCGCGCTTTCACGCCTGACGATCTGAAGGCCATCGAAAAGCGCATGCAGGAATTGGTCAAGAAGAATTTGCCGATCGAACGCAGCACGATGTTGCGCGAAGACGCCATCGAATTCTTCAAGTCGATCGGTGAAAAGTACAAGGCAGAAATCATTGAATCCATCCCTGAAGGCGAAACGATCTCGTTGTATCGTCAGGGCGATTTCATCGACTTGTGTCGCGGCCCTCACGTCCCCAACACCGGCAAGCTCAAGGTGTTCAAGCTCATGAAGGTGGCCGGCGCCTATTGGCGCGGCGACAGCAAGAACGAAATGTTGCAGCGCATTTACGGTACCGCTTGGGGCAACAAGGACGATCAGGCCGCTTATCTCAAGATGCTTGAAGAAGCCGAACGCCGCGATCATCGTCGCTTGGGCAAGGAATTGGATTTGTTCCATCTGCAGGACGAAGCTCCCGGCATGATTTTCTGGCACGCCAAGGGGTGGACGCTCTGGCAGGTTGTCGAACAGTTCATGCGCAAGGTCTATCAAAAGAGCGGCTATCAGGAAGTCAAGGCGCCGCAGTTGCTCGATCGTTCGCTGTGGGAACGCTCCGGTCACTGGGCCAAGTACCGTTCGAACATGTTCACGACCGAATCGGAAAACCGCTATTACGCTCTCAAGCCGATGAATTGCCCCGGTCACATCCAGTTGTTTAACGCCGGTTTGCGCAGCTACCGCGATCTGCCGATGCGTTTCGGCGAGTTCGGTCAGTGCCACCGTAACGAACCGTCCGGTTCTTTGCACGGCATGATGCGCGTTCGCGGTTTCACGCAGGACGACGGTCACATTTTCTGTACGGAAGACCAGATTTTGGCCGAATGCGTGGACTACACCAAGATCGTGCGCGACGTGTACCACACGTTCGGGTTTGAAAACATCAGCTATAAGATCGCCACCCGACCGGAAATGCGCATCGGCGAAGACGCCGCATGGGACAAGGCCGAAGCCGCCTTGATCGAAAGCTTGGAAAGCCTCGGCGTCGAATACGAAATTTTGCCGGGCGAGGGCGCCTTCTACGGTCCCAAGATCGAGTACCACTTGAAGGACTGCTTGGGTCGCTCTTGGCAGTGCGGTACGATCCAGGTCGACTTCCAGATGCCGGGTCGTTTGGGTGCCGAATACGTCGCCGACGACAACACGCGCAAGACGCCCGTGATGTTGCACCGCGCGATCCTCGGTTCTTTGGAACGTTGGATCGGCATGTTGATTGAAAACTACGCCGGCGCCATGCCCGTTTGGTTGAGCCCGATTCAGGTCGCGGTCGCTTCCATTACGGACGATCAGGCCGACTACGCCCGTGAAATTGTTGCAAAAATGCAGGACGCCGGCTTGCGCGTCGTAGCTGATTTGCGCGGCGAAAAAATCAACTATAAAATCCGTGAGCTTAGTCTGCAGAAGTTGCCTTACATCGTCGTTGTCGGCGACAAGGAAAAGCAGGACGGTACCGTGAGCGTTCGTGCCCGCGGCGGCCGTAACTTGGGCGTCATGCCCGTGCAAGATTTCATCGATCGTTTGGTCGATGAGGATCAGCGTCGCGTTAACACTGACCAGTAACAGGTCGTTAACGTTTTTGTTCACTATTAGGAGACTGTCATAGCACAAGAACGCACCCACCGAATCAATGGTGAGATTCGGGTTCCCGAGGTCCGACTGACCGGCGTCGATGGCGCCCAGATCGGTATTGTCCGCACGTCGGAAGCATTGCGTATGGCCGAAGAGGCCGACGTCGATCTCGTTGAGGTCGCCGCCAACGCCACTCCCCCGGTCTGTCGTTTGATGGACTACGGTAAGTTCCGTTATCAGGAACAGAAGCGTGCTCAGGAAATCAAGGCTCGTCAGAAGGTCATTCAGGTGAAGGAAGTCAAGTTCCGTCCCGCGACCGACGAAAACGATTACCAGACCAAGTTGCGCGCGTTGCGTCGCTTCTTGGGGGACGGTGACAAGGCCAAGGTGACTTTGCGTTATCGCGGTCGTGAAATGGCGCATCAGGATTTGGGTGCGCAGATCATGAATCGCATTCGCGAAGACCTGATCGACGAGGCGCAGGTCGAGCATCAGCCGAAGCTCGAAGGCCGTCAGATGATCATGGTTCTGGCTCCTAAGAAGAAGAAATAATCAAAATTTGTGATATAATCACAAATCCGCCTGCCTTGTTTGGAAAGGCAGGCGGTTTTATAAGTCGGGGCGGGCTAATGAAGATTCGGTTTTTGTGGACCGAACGCCTGGAGTCCCGATAAATCATAAGGAAAACGGCCAAATGCCGAAGATGAAAACTAAGAAGGCTGCGAGCAAGCGCTTCAAGGTCCGTTCCGGCGGTTCCATCAAGCGTGCGCACGCCACCAAGCGTCATATTCTCACCAAGCGTACGACCAAGAACAAGCGTCACCTCCGTGGTATGGTTACCATTCACGAATCTGACAGCAAGTCCATCCATCGTATGATGCCTTACGCATAATTTAGGGAGAGTAGAAAGATGCCTCGAGTAAAGCGTGGCGTGACGGCTCGTGCTCGTCACAAGAAGATTTTTGCCCTCTCTAAGGGCTTCCGTCTGCGTCGCAACAACGTTTACCGTGTTGCCAAGCAGGCCGTTATGCGTGCCGGTCAGTATGCTTACCGCGACCGCCGCGACAAGAAGCATGTATTCCGTCGTTTGTGGATTGCTCGTATCAACGCTGCAACCCGCTCCAACGGCATGACCTACAGCCGCTTCATGAACGGTCTCAAGAAGGCCAACATCGCTCTGGACCGCAAGGTTCTGTCCGATATGGCTATCTTCGACAAGGAAGGCTTTGCCGCCCTCGTCGCTGCCGCCAAGGCCGCTCTCGCCTAATAAAGGCGCAGAAGGAACATGGGACGAGTCCTGAAGCGACTCGTTCTTTAAGGGTTCGATAACGCCCCCGATTTCGATCGGGGCAACGCTATCGGGCCCTTTTTGTTTGTACCGAAGCAACAAGGGCGCGGTTCCGAGAGAAACGAGTCGAATTGGCCTGAAATCAGATACTTAAGATGTGTGATGCGACTTGACAGCAAGTCGAATGCCTGAAAAAATTAGCGTTTACGCTTTTGAAAAATAACAACACATTTCAAAGCACTCGTTTTTTGGATTGAAGAGTAACCGGATCCAATGTGCACTCACGTGCGAGGGCGTTGCCCGAAACCGAAAGAGGGCATGGATCGAGACCGGAACGGATCGAACAAATGGATGAATTAACTCAGCTGATTGAGTCGGCCAAGGCCGACTTTGCGGCGGCCCAACAGCCGGCCGCTCTTGAAGACGCCAAGGCCCGTTACATCGGCAAGACCGGCGCCGTCACGATGCTCATGAAGGAATTGGGCAAGCTCCCGGCCGATCAAAAGCGTGCTCGCGGTCAGGCCATCAACGCGGCCAAGCAAGCGATTGAAGCCGCTTTGAACGAACGTCGCGAAGCGATCGCCAACGCCGCGCTTGAAGCGAAGTTGGCCGCCGAAGCCATCGACGTCACGTTGCCCGGCCGCAGCGGCCACACGGGCGGCATTCACCCCGTCATGCGCACTTGGATGCGTATCGAGGAAATTTTCCGCTCCATCGGTTTTGACGTTGCCGACGGCCCCGAAATCGAATCGGACTGGTTCAGCTTTACGGCGTTGAACAATCCGCCCAATCATCCGGCTCGTTCCATGCAGGACACCTTCTACGTGGATCGTCAGGACGGCAACGGCATGCAATTGCCCTTGCGTCCTCATACGTCCCCCATGCAGGTGCGCTACGCTCGCACGCACACGCCGCCCATCAAGGTGATCGCTCCGGGGCGTACCTATCGCGTTGACAGCGACGCCACGCACTCGCCGATGTTCCATCAGGTCGAAGGCTTGTGGATCGGCGAAAACATTTCCTTCACGGATCTCAAGGGCGTTTACGCCGACTTCTTGCGTCGTTTCTTCGAAACCGACGATCTGGTCGTTCGTTTCCGCCCGAGCTACTTCCCGTTTACCGAACCTTCCGTCGAGGTGGACATGGCCTTCACGACCGGTCCCAAGAAGGGCCGTTGGCTCGAAATTTCCGGTGCCGGCGAAGTGCATCCGAACGTGATCCGCAATTTCGGTTTGGATCCCGAAAAGTACATCGGCTTTGCATTCGGTTCCGGTCTGGAACGTTTGACGATGTTGCGTTACGGCATTGACGATTTGCGTTTGTTCTTCGAAGGCGATTTGCGCTTCTTGCGTCAATTCAACTAATCGCGCCCTGGACTGTGGAGTAAGTAAAAAATGTTGTTTTCCGAAGAGTGGCTGCGCCACTATATCAATCCGGATTTGAATACGGCGGATTTGGCTGAAAGCTTGACGATGGCCGGCTTGGAAGTCGAAGAGGTGGCCAGTATCGCCCCCGAATTTACCGGTATCGTCGTTGCCCAAGTGGTCGAATGCGTCGATCATGAAAACTCCGATCACCTGCACGTTTGTAAGGTTGATGCGGGTACGGGCGAATTGCTGCAGATCGTCTGCGGCGCCCCGAACGTTGCGGCCGGCGTCAAGGTGCCCTGCGCCTTGATCGGTGCCGTATTGCCCGGCGACTTCAAGATCAAGAAGGCCAAGATGCGCGGCGTCGCCTCGTTCGGCATGTTGTGCAGCGCCCGAGAACTGGGTATCAGCGAAGACCATTCCGGTTTGTGGATTCTCCCCGAAGACGCGCCGATCGGTCAGGACATCCGCACCTACGCCCGTCTGGACGACAAGCGCATTGAAATCAAGTTGACGCCCAACCGCGGCGACGCCCTGAGCGTTCTTGGCGTGGCGCGCGATTTGCACGCCATTACGGGCGCTTCTTTGAATGTTCCGGCAATGGATCCGGTGGAACCGACCTGCAATTGCCAGATTCCCGTCACGATTGAGGCGCCGGATTTGTGCGGTCGCTTCACCGGTCGCGTCATCCGCGGTCTGAACGCCAAGGCTCCGACGCCTCAGTGGATGAAGGATCGTTTGGAACGCTCCGGTCAGCGTTCGATTTCCGCCTTGGTCGACATTTCCAATTACGTGATGCTCGAACTCGGTCGTCCTTCTCACTTCTTCGATTTGGACAAGCTCACGGGCAACGTTACCGTTCGTTGGGCTCGCGAAGGCGAAACGCTTGAGTTGCTCAACGATCAGACCGTCACCCTCGATCCGTATTACGGCGTTGTGGCCGACGAACGCGGTGCCCAGGCCATCGCCGGCATCATGGGCGGCAATCCGACGTCCATCAGCGACGACACCGTCAACATTTTCGTCGAAGCCGCTTTCTGGCACACCGACAAGATTCAGGGCCGTTGCCGCCGTCTGAATTTCTCGACGGATGCCGCTCATCGATTCGAACGCGGCGTGGACTTCGGTTCTCACGTCGAACACATGAATTATTTGACCCGTTTGGTCGTTGAAATCTGCGGTACGAGCGAAACGAAGATCGGTCCGGTCGTCGATCAGAGCGTGAATCTGCCCGCTCAGGCCAAGGTCACCATGCGCGCCGATCGTTGCCGCAAGGTCGTCGGCATCGACATTCCGACCGATTTTATGGCCGAAACCTTCACGCGTTTGGGTTTTGAATTCGAACAGGACGGCGAAGTGTTCACCGTGACGTCGCCGACGTATCGTTTCGACATTCAGATCGAAGAAGATTTGATCGAAGAAGTCGCCCGTTTGTACGGCTACGAAAAGTTGCCCGATCGTCCGCCGCTCGCTCGCATTGCTTTGAAGAATTCGCTCGAAGCCTCGCGCAGCAAGCACGACCTGCGCTTTGCCATGGTCGATCGCGGCTATCAGGAACTCATTAACTTCAGTTTCGTTGAAGAACAGTGGGAAAAGGACTTTGCCGGCAACGACAGTCCGATTCGTCTGCTCAACCCGATCGCCAGCCAGTTGTCCGTCATGCGCACGCAACTGATCGGCGGTTTGGTCGATATTTTGCGTTACAACTTGAACCGCAAGGCTCAAAACGTTCGTCTCTTTGAACTCGGTCGCGTCTTCTACCCCGACAACACGGTCGAAGACGGTGATTGGACGGTCAAGGGCGTTCGTCAGCCCAACCATATCGCCGGTTTGGCTTATGGCGACGCGAACGGCGAACAGTGGGGTCAGCAGGCTCGCAATGTCGACTTCTTCGACGTCAAGGGCGACGTGGAAGCGTTGATTGCACCGCTGAAGGCTCGCTTCGAATCGGCTCAGTATCCCGCTTTGCACCCCGGTCGCAGCGCTCGCATTTTGATCGACGGCAAGGAAGTCGGTTTCATCGGTGAAATGCATCCGCGTCTGTGCCATGCCTACGGTTTGCAAAAGGCTCCCGTCGTTTTCGAGTTGGACGTCGACGCACTCTTGACGATCCCCGTTCCGAGCGCCAAGCCCGTCAGCAAGTTCCAGCCCATCAGCCGTGACATCGCCGTGATGGCTCCGGTCGGTTTGCCCGTTCAGACGCTCTTTGACGCCGTCGAAAGCTTCCGCACGACCCGTTTGGGCGCTTTGATCGAATCGTTCGAACTCTTCGACGTTTACCGTCCGAAGGATGACACGACCGGCGAACAGAGCCTGGCTTTCCGTTTGACGTTGTCCACTTTGGCCGACGAAGCCATCAGCGAAGCCGATGCCGACGGCGTGGTGACGTGCGTCATCGAAGCCATGGCCGAACACGGAGCCCGTTTGCGTAGTTAATCAACAAGAATAAGAACATGAATATTTACTCTCAGTACTCGGCCCAGACCTTCCCCGAAGGTCCGGCCAACTCCTCGACCCTGACCAAGCAGAATTTCATTGAAATTCTCTACGATCGCATGGGGTTGAGCCGTGCGGAAGCCGCTTCGGTGGTCGAATCGATCTTTGCCGAAATCCAGCGCGCATTGCTCGAAGGCCGCGACGTCAAGTTGGCCAACTTCGGCACGTTCTCCACCCGTGACAAGGTGGCGCGTCCCGGTCGCAATCCCAAGACCGGCGAGCAGCATGAAATCAGCGCCCGCCGTGTCGTGACGTTCGTTCCCGCACCGCATTTGCGCGATTCCGTTGCCAGCTTCGTCGAGCCCGACGTTGCGGCAGTCGCTTCCGAGTAAGCGACGTTCGACGCACAGCGAGCGAATGCTCTAAACTGGAGTACCTCGTACTCCTCACGAGCCGAGGTTGACCTCGGCTCGATTTTTATCTGGAAGGCAAAACGTGTTTAGTGAAGATGCCGTTTGTCGTCAGTGCGGCTTGGCCCCGTACATCCTGCGCTATTGGCAGATGCACTTTCCCGAACTCAGGGGAGAGGCGCAGGGCTACAAGACGACGTTCAGCGCCAATGACATCGCGCTTGTTTGGCGTATCAAGAAACTGCTTTATATCGATCGTTTGTCGATGCAAGAGGCGCAAGAGCGTTTGCGCGCCGAACAGTGTTTCCCGGTGTGCGATCCGGGACGTGCCGGTCTCGGGCCGCGCATCGCTTCGACTCAAACCATGCGCGTCGAATTGAGCGAAACGGAAGAAAAGAAAGCGCAATCGTTTGCGGAACAGGAAAAAGAGCAGGAGAAACAACGCCTTGAGGCGAAGCGTCTCGAACGAATCGAACGGGTTCGGCGTGTCATTTCGGAACTCAAAGAGCTGAAATCTCAATTAAGTTGAGGGATTCCCTTGACATTTTGGGAAATGTCTGTAGAATTCCAAGTCTGTTCGGGGCGTAGCGCAGCCTGGTAGCGCACTTGCATGGGGTGCAAGGGGTCGCGAGTTCGAATCCCGCCGCCCCGACCAACAGAATCCAGGAAAGAGGAGATGATGCAAGTCATCTCCTCTTTTATTTTGTCCGAAACGGACGTCAACGCGACGTACGGAACTGTCAGCAAACGAAAAAAAACGGCTCGAACGCTTCCGGCTCATTAGAATGAGCCAAAAGCATCCATAGGGCTAACAGTTATGCATATTTTGGTTTCCAATGACGACGGGTATACGGCTCCCGGCATCAAAGCGTTGGCACAGGCAATGCGCCGATTCGGTCGCGTTACCGTCGTGGCTCCTGAAAACAATCACAGCGGAGCGAGCAATTCGCTCACGTTGACCCGCCCCTTGTCCGTGACGCAGGTCGAGTGCGATACCTATGTGGTTGGCGGCACGCCTTCCGATTGCGTTCACTTGGCCCTGACCGGTCTGATCGACGACAAGCCCGATCTGGTTGTATCGGGAATTAACGGCGGCGCGAACATGGGCGACGACACGATGTACTCGGGAACGGTCGCCGCCGCCATCGAAGGGTATATTTTCGGTATCGACTCGATTGCTTTCAGTCAGATCGATCGCGGTTGGGGCGAATTGGATTCGGCCGCCCGCATGGCCGGTGTGATCGTCGAGCGCTTTTTGGAACGCAAGGACGCCGACGAGGCCGTGTTGTTGAACGTCAATATGCCCAACATGCCTTTCGAAGCCATGCGCGGCGTGATGGCCACCCGTTTGGGACGTCGACACAATGCCGAAAAGATGATTCATGAACAAAGTCCGCGTGGCATGTCCATTTATTGGTTGGGGGCGGCCGGTCAGCCCAAGGACGCCGGCGAAGGCACCGATTTTTGGGCGACGCACCACGGTTATGCATCCGTGACGCCGTTGCAAATCGATTTGACCGAACATCGATTGGTAGGACAAGCCGACCGTTGGGTTTGTTAACGAGATTGAGACGGAGAGACATACATGCGATTGAAAGTTCTGGCGTCGTTTGTGACGTTGGCCGTATTGGCCGGCTGCGCCGGCGTGGAAAAGCCGGCGCCGATTGATGATCGAACGGGTACGATGGGGGCCGTGGCGCCGAGCGTCGAGCCGGTCAAGGAGGTCGAACCCGAACCCGCTCAAACGATGCCCTTGGAGCAAAAGAGCACGTATTATCGTCCCCGAGCCGAGCTCACGGACAGCGGTCGATTGCACGTGGTCGGGCAGGGCGAGACGCTTTATCAGGTAGGATTGCGTTACGACTTGAACCCTAACGACATCGCTCGACTCAACCGTATCGACGACCCGACCAAGATCGCCGCGGGACGTGCGTTGAAGCTTCCCGTCGGCGGCAAGGTGACTGCCATCGATACGCAACCCGCATCCGAAACGCCGAGCGCGTCGGTTGCGGCGTCGGCCGTTCAAGCCGAGACCGCAAGTCGGCCCGTATCGAGCGTTCGACACGAAGTGGCCAAGCGTCCCGACTCGCCCGAACAAATCGCACAGAAAAAGCTGCAGGAACAACAGATCAAGCGTGAGCAAGCCGCTCGTGGCGAAATGCGCATTGCTTGGCCTGTCAAGGGCGAGGTGATCGCCACTTTTGAAGAGACGCAGATGGGCATCGATATTGCCGGCAACAAAGGCGATCCGATCCGTTGCGTGTTGGACGGCACGGTGCAGTACGTGGGCAACAACACGAAGGGATACGGTCAGTTTTTGATCGTTCGTCACAACGTTCGTTTGCCCGGGAAGGGATCGATGCCGTTGATTACGGTCTACGGCAATACGTCCAAGGTGCTCGTTCGCGTGAACGAGCGCGTGCGTGCCGGACAAGTCATTGCCCGCATGGGCGACTCCGAAGCCGATCGCGTGAAGCTGCGCTTCGAGTTGCGTCAGGGCAAGCCCATTGACCCGATGCAGTATTTGGAACAATAAAATCAAGACATGCTCGCTCGAGCATACTAACAAAGGAAGAATCGCAAGATGGCGCGAGGTAAAGTCAAGCAACGAGAACAGTTCACGGTGGACGTGGAACGCTTGGACGGAGAGGGCCGCGGGGTCGCTCATCACGAGGGCAAAGTCGTTTTTATCGAAGGAGCGTTGCCCGGTGAAACGGTGACGTACGAACGTATCCGCAACAAGCCCAATTTTGAAATCGGTCGAGTCACGGCCATTCACAAGGACTGCTGTTTGCGCGTCAAGCCCGCTTGTCCCAATTTCGGGATCGGTGCGGGCAGTTGCGGCGGCTGCGCCATGCAACATCTCGAACCTCGCGCTCAAGTGGCGTTCAAGCAGGCGGTTTTGCTCGACGCCATGTGGCATATCGGCAAGGTAAAGCCTGAAAACATTCTGCCGCCGATTCATGGCCCGTATTGGAATTACCGTCACCGTGCTCGTCTGACGGTGCGCAACGTGGCTAAAAAGGGCGGGGTTCTGGTCGGTTTCCATGAAAAGAGTTCGAGTTACGTCGCCGACATGTGCGAATGCCGCATTCTTCCCAAAAAGATCTCCGACATGCTCGTGCCGATGCGTGAATTGACCGCTTCGCTCACGATTGCCGACCGCATGCCGCAAATCGAAGTGGCCGTCGACGGCTCGGGACACACCGCTTTGGTGTTCCGCGTTTTGGAAACGCCCACGCAGGAAGATTTGGACAAGCTCGACGCGTTTGGCCGTGAGTACGGCGCCGACATTTGGTTGCAGCCCAAGGGGCCGGACACGGCGCACCCGATGCATCCGGAAGACTTGAACAATTTGAAGTTGCGTTTGAGTGAATTTGACGTGGAAATCGGGTTTAAGCCGACGGACTTCACGCAGGTCAATCACGCGCTTAACGAAACGATGGTTTCCCGTGCTTTGCGCTTGCTCGGCAACGAACGTCATCACAAAGTGGCCGACTTCTTCTGCGGTTTGGGTAACTTCACGTTGCCTCTGGCTCGTACGAGCGGCCGCGTCATCGGGATCGAAGGCAGTGAAGCGTTGGTCGAACGCGCCCGTGCGGGCGCCGCAGCAAACGGTTTGGCCGACAAGACCGAGTTTGTCGCACGCAATCTCTTTACCTGGTGTGAAGACGATTGGAACGCGTTGTGGGACAAGATGGGCGGGCTTGACCGCGTGCTCATCGATCCGCCGCGCGAAGGCGCGCAGGCCCTCGCTCAGGTGTTGGCCAAGACCGACAAGCGACCCGCTCGCGTGGTGTACGTTTCCTGTAATCCGGCCACGTTGGCGCGCGACTGCGCCATCCTCAAGCACGAAGGCGGTTGGCGCGTTCGCGCTGCCGGCGTCATGAACATGTTCCCCCATACGGGCCACGTCGAGAGCATCGCCGTGCTCGAGCCGGGCGAAGCATGCCAAACGGACGCGCCGAGCGAATGAAATCGACGGCGCAAACGTCAAAAATCGGATGGCGGAGCTCTTGAAATTTCAGAGCTCTGCTAAACTTATAGTCTGGATTTTTTTGGGCGGGGTCTTTGCGTCCGCAACATTCGTTGCGTCGCGGGATTTCGCATGAGTTCACGTCGTGCGCTCGGTCATTCGAACGGACGACGCGCGTTAACACTTCCGTCGTCAGACGGTTTTATTTGTAGAGAAAAGAAATGGCTATTCAGCGTACCCTCTCCATCATCAAGCCCGATGCAGTTGCCAAGAACGTTATCGGCAAGATCTACTCTCGTTTCGAAACGAACGGTCTGAAGATCGTTGCCGCTCAGATGCGTCACCTCTCTCAGGCTGAAGCCGAAGGTTTCTACGCCGTTCACAAGGAACGTCCCTTCTTCAAGGATCTCGTCAACTTCATGATCTCCGGTCCCGTCATGATCCAGGTTCTCGAAGGCGAAGACGCCATCGCCAAGAACCGTCAGCTCATGGGCGCCACCGACCCGAAGAAGGCTGAACCGGGCACGATCCGCGCCGACTTCGCCGAAAGCATCGACGCCAACGCCGTCCACGGTTCCGACGCTCCCGAAACGGCTGCCGTTGAAATCGCCTACTTCTTCCCGACGATGGCTATCTGCGGCCGCTAATTTTTAGCTGCACGCGACAAAGCTTTTGGACCAAATGTGCTTATGAACGAATCTGTCATGAAAAACGAAACGATCGAACGAGTCAACCTTCTGAATTTTGACGTCGAAGGGATCAAGGCTTGGTGTGCCGAACACGGTGAAAAACCGTTTCGAGCCGTTCAGCTCGCTCGTTGGATTCATCGTTATTGCATCGACGACTTCGAACTCATGACCAATTTGGCCAAAAGCTTTCGGGCCAAGTTGAACGACTTGGCCTACATCAAAGCGCCTGTGCCGATCACCGAAAAAAAGAGTGCGGACGGCACGCGCAAATGGCTTTTTGATGTGGGTAACGGCAATGCGGTGGAAGCCGTATTCATTCCCGAAGACGATCGCGGCACGTTGTGCATCTCCACGCAGGCCGGTTGTGCCATGGGGTGCCTTTTCTGCTCGACCGGCAAGCAGGGTTTCAATCGCAATCTCGAAACGAGCGAAATCGTAGGACAATTGTGGTACGCGGAACGCGAATTGCGTCGTGAAAACGGTATCACCGATCCCAACGACCGCATCATCAGCAACGTCGTGTTGATGGGGATGGGCGAGCCCTTGCAGAACTTGGACAACGTCATCCCCGCGTTGAAGTTGTTCCTGGACGACAACGGTTACGGTTTGTCTCGTCGTCGCGTCACGGTGTCGACTTCCGGTTTGGTCAATCAGATGGACAAACTCGGCGAAGCCGCCCCCGTGGCATTGGCCGTGAGTTTGCATGCGCCCAACGACGAATTGCGCGACAAGATCATGCCGGTCAATCGCAAGCATCCGCTCGATCAATTGATGGCCGCCTGCCGCCGCTACTTGAAAGTGGCGCCGCGCGACTTCATCACGTTCGAGTATTTGATGCTCGGCGGCGTCAACGATCAGCCGGAGCACGCCCGCGAACTGTTGCGTTTGGTACGCAACGTCCCGTGCAAATTCAATTTGATTCCGTTCAATCCGTTCCCCGACTCGGACTTGACGAAACCCGAACGCGAGACGGTCGTTCGTTTCTGCAAGATCCTGAATGAAGGCGGAGTCGTGACGACGATTCGCAAGACTCGAGGCGACGACATCGATGCCGCATGCGGGCAGTTGGCCGGCGAGGTCAAAGACCGTACGCGTCGTGCCGAACGACTGGTGATCCAAAAGCAGGAAGCCAGCGACGTTTTGAACGTACAAAACAATTAAAGGAGCCGACGACCATGACCGAAGAGCAGGTTCAGAACACGGAAACGTCCGAAACGGAGCAGCAAGACGCCGTTCAAGCCGATAAGCAAGGTTTCGGCGCCGTTTTGCGTCAGGCCCGAGAAGCTTGCGGCTATACGATCGGCGATATGGTCGGACGCGTCCGCATTTCGGTCAAGCAACTGCGGGCGATCGAGAGCGAAGAGGTCGATCTGCTGCCTGAACCGGTGTACGTTCGCGGCTTTATCCGTGCCTACGCCAAGTCGTTGGGCATTGACTCGACTGCCTTGGTCGAAGATTACAATACGCGTTTCGCGCCGGTTGATACCAAGGTCGCGCATGCGATTTCCGATATCGGTTACACCAACGAACAGGTGTTCTCCGAACGTCGTCCGTCTTCGTGGTGGCGAATCATTCCCTTGGTGTTGTTGGTTGCCGCCGTCGCGGCCGGCGCTTGGGCTGTTTTGAATCAGAAGATGCTTGAAGAAAAGCAGGAAGCCGCCGCCAAACCCACCGTCGAAACAACGCAAGCCGCTTCGCAGCCCGTGGCGGCCGAACCGGCAAAAGTCGCGCCCAAGCGTCCGGAAATTCCCGGAGTCAAATTGAGCCCGGACGATGCCAGCGCCGTTAGCGTCGCCGAGCCGGGCGAAGTGCGTTTGCGCTTCCAGACCAAGAACTCGGCCTGGGTGCGAGTGTCGCGCATCGGTGACGATCGCACGGTATTCGAACAAGAAATGCCCGCCGGCTCCGTGCGCGTTGTCCATGCTGCCAAGCCCGTTCGCGTGATTCTCGGCTCGACCGACGGAGTGAAGGTGGAAGTTAACGGCGTCGACTGCAATTATTCCGAATTCGTATCGTCCGCCGACAAGACAGCGCGTTTCCGTCTGCATTAATGGGATTGATCAGAGATGAGCGTTTATGAACCGCGTCGCGTGAGCTACGCAGTCAAAGTAGAACATGCCGGTCATGCGGTGACGATCGGGGGCGGAGCTCACGTTGTCGTCCAGTCCATGACCAATACGGCCACCGAAGACGTCGAAGCGACGGTTGAACAAGTCGTTCAATTGGCTCGTGCCGGCAGCGAATTGGTGCGTTTGACCGTTAACACGCCCGCAGCGGCCAAGGCCGTCGCGGACATTCGCCGCCGTTTGGACGCGATGGAATGCTACGTTCCTCTCGTCGGCGACTTCCATTACAACGGGCACAAGCTGTTGAGCGAATACCCGGAATGTGCCGAGGCGCTTTCCAAGTACCGCATCAATCCCGGCAACGTGGGTAAAGGCACCAAGCGAGAAGACAATTTCGCGACGATGGTCGAGCTGGCCAAGCAGTACGGCAAGGCCGTGCGTATCGGCGTGAACGGCGGCTCGATCGACCAAGAGTTGCTCGGTCGCATGATGGACGAAAACAACCGTCTCGAGCACCCGAAAGACGCGCACGAAGTGTGGCTCAACGCGATTGTCGAGAGCGCCTATCGCAGCGCGGTCGCTGCCGAAGAATTGGGGCTTGCTTCCGACAAAATCGTTTTGTCCACCAAGGTGAGCGACGTCGCCGATCTCATTTACGTCAATCGCGCTTTGGCCGAACGCGGCCGTTGGGCTCTGCATTTGGGCTTGACCGAAGCGGGTATCGGTTCCAAGGGGATTGTGGCGAGTTCGGCCGCGTTGGCCGTGTTGCTCGGTCAAGGCATCGGCGACACGATTCGCATTTCGATCACGCCCGAACCCGGCAAGGCGCGCGAAGCCGAAGTGATCGTGGCGCAGGAGCTGTTGCAGACGATGGGCTTGCGCGATTTCGCGCCCATCGTCATTTCCTGTCCGGGATGCGGTCGTACGAGCAGCGATCTCTTTCAAAAGTTGGCCAAGCAGACGCAGGACTTCATTCGAACCCGCATGCCCGAGTGGCGCAAGACCTGCCCGGGGTGTGAATCCATGCGCGTGGCCGTCATGGGGTGCGTCGTCAACGGTCCCGGCGAGAGCAGTGCCGCCGATATCGGCATCAGCCTGCCCGGTCGAGGCGAAGCGCCCGTCGCTCCCGTCTTTGTCGGCGGCAGCAAAGCCGCGGCATTGAAGGGCGAAGGCATGAGCGAAGAATTTATGGCCATGATCGAACGCTACGTTCAGGATCGATGGTCCGTCAAGAAGTAAGGAAAACAAGATGGCGAAGGTGAAAATCCTCGGGGTCAAGGGCATGAACGACATGCTCCCCGAAGACAGTGCGATTTGGGAGAAATTTGAAGATACGGCACGTTCCGTGGCATCGTCCTACGGCTACCGTCAGATCCGTACGCCGATTCTCGAATCGACGCATTTGTTCTGTCGCGGTATCGGTGAAGTAACCGACATCGTCGAGAAGGAAATGTACTCCTTTGAAGACAGCTTGAACGGAGAGAAGTTGACGTTGCGCCCGGAAAACACGAGCGCCGTCGTTCGCGCCGCGATCGAGCACAACCTGACGTACAACGCGCCGCAACGTTTGTGGTATTTCGGCCCGATGTTCCGTCACGAACGTCCCCAGCGCGGTCGTTACCGTCAGTTCTATCAGTTCGGTTGCGAAGCGTTGGGCTTTGGCGGTCCGGACATCGACATCGACATGCTGGGCATGTTGGCTCGTTTGTGGCGCTCTTTGGGTATCGAAGCGCGTTTGGAACTCAACACGCTCGGCGCCTTGGACGAACGCGCCCGACACCGCGAAGCCTTGATCTCCTATTTTGAGGCCAACCAAGACGTCTTGGACGAAGACGCCCGTCGTCGTTTGCACACCAATCCTTTGCGTATTTTGGACACGAAGAATCCGCAAATGCAGGAGATGGTCAATGCGGCTCCGCGTCTGCTCGACTTTTTGGGCGACGATTCCTTGGCCTTCTTGAAGCGTCTGGAAACCGGCGTATCCGCCTTGGGAATCGAGTACACGATCAACCCGCGTCTGGTTCGCGGCTTGGACTACTACAACCATACGGTCTTTGAATGGATCACGGATCGTTTGGGTGCGCAGGGGACGATTTGCGGCGGCGGCCGTTACGACCCGCTCGTCGAAATGCTGGGCGGCAAGCCCACGCCGGGTGTCGGTTTCGCCATGGGTGCCGAACGCGTCATCGAGTTGATGAAGGAAACCAACGGCATGGTGACTCGCGCCGATTGCGACGTCTACATCGCGCATCAGGGCGCCGATACGGAAATCGCCGCCCGTCGTTTGGGCGAAACCTTGCGCGATGCCGGTTTGTCGGTCATCGTGCACGCCGGCAGCCCTTCTTTCAAGAACCAGATGAAGCGTGCCGATGGTTCCGGCGCTCAGTGGTGTTTGATTGCGGGGCAGAGCGAAGTCGAAGCCGGTTGCGTGGCCGTCAAGCATTTGCGCAACGCCGCTGGCGAACAAGTTTTCGAAGAACAAAAGTTGGTGGCCTTTAACGATGTCGCCGCTTTGTTGAATGCTTAATTTTTACGGTGGGTAAACAACAATGGCATACGATTTGGAAGAACAAGAGTCCCTAGACCAATTGAAGGCCTGGTGGGAAAAGTGGGGCACGTTGACGTTGTCCGTGATTACGGTCGGCTGCTTGGGTTTTGCCGCCTACAACGGCTGGAATTGGTACGAACGTCATCAAGGTTCCAAGGCCACCGCCGCCTATATCCAGATGCAAAACGCCTATGTGCAGGGCGATGAAAAGAATGTGAAATCGGCGGCCGACGCCTTGATGGCCGGTTACTCCGATCACGTTTTCGCCTCCTTGGCCGCGTTCACGATGGCTTCCAAGGCCGAAGCCGCTGGTGATGTGGCCGGCGCCCGCCAACACTTGAACTGGGTGCTCGACAAGGGCAAGCACGCCGAGTACGACACGCTCGCCCGCATTCGTTTGGCCGGCGTCGAACTCGATGCGAAGAATCCCCAACGCGCGTTGGAAGTCTTGCAAGCCGCCAAGCCCGAACGCGGTCAAACGGCGGCTTACCAAGATCGTCTCGGCGACGTCTACTTTGCCATGAATCGTTTTGACGATGCCCGAGCCGCTTGGGAAAAGGCATTGGACGCCGAACGCGGCGATCAGATTTTGACGCCGTTGATCAATTTGAAGTTGACGGCATTGCCCGAAAAGAAGTAACGAACGAATGTTCGATCGAGCGAGCCGATGAAACGGGCGGCGAGAGCCGCGTGTGAAGCTCGGCTCCAAACGGTCTTTGGAGATGGTTATGAAGTTGATGAATCGCGCACGTTTGGCCGTGCTTGCGGCCACCGCGGTTTTCACGTTGGCCGGGTGCGGTAGCACCACGACGCACGAGCCGACCGAACTCAAGAAGATTCGCGAAGTGGTCGAAGGCGTTGAAGTCTGGTCGATCGACGTCGGCGAAAGTCTGACCGGGTTGCTGACGCCCGTCGTTACTCCCAACGCCGTGTTTGCGGCCGGCGAGCAGACGATCTACCGTTTGAATCCGACTGACGGCGAAACCGTTTGGAAGGTCGAATTGAAATCTCCCATTACGGCCGGCGTCGGCAGTGACGGCCATGTCGTGGCGGTCGCCACGGCGGCGGGCGAGCTCGAAGTGTTCGATGAAGACGGCAAGGCTTTGTGGAAGGTCAAGCTGTCGAGCGAAATGAACGTTCCGCCTCTGATCGGTTCGGGGTTCGTGATCGTTCGCACGGCCGACACGCGAGTCACGGCTTTCGACGCCATGACGGGCGAACGCAAGTGGCGCTATCAGGCTCAAACGCCCGCTCTGACGGTTCGTTCGGCCGCGCAAATGCGCTTTAGTCCCGCCGGCGTTTTGATTGGTCAGGCCAACGGTCGTTTGTTGGCGTTGAACGCTCAGGGGCACACGGTGTTTGACGCCGTTATCGCGCAACCCAAAGGCATTACCGAAGTCGAACGTCTGTGCGACGTGGTCGGGACGCCGCTTGTCGACGCTCAGATGATGTGCGCCGCGGCCTTCCAAGGCAACGTGCTTTGCATGAGCGCGAAAAACGGTCGCACGTTGTGGCGTAACGAAGTCGACGCCGTTACCGGTCCCGTCAGCGACGGCGAGCGCGTTTTCGTCGTGACGAGCCGCGGCGAAATCAACGCCTACGATTACCAGACCGGCAAGCCCTTGTGGGTAAACAAAGATTTGACCTGGCGCACGCCGAGCGCTCCCGTCGTCATGGATCGCGACGTCATCGCTTTGGGTGATTTCGACGGCGAAATCCATCTGATGGACAGCCGTACCGGTGAAATTATCGGTCGTACCGATGTTGACGGCGCCGTGCGCGTGCAGCCCGTACCGATGGGCGAAGGCGCGTTGATTCAGACCGTTGAAGGCGAATTGACGTATTTGCGCATCGAAAAGAAAGAATAACGCTATAGACTGAGAGAAACAGCTCCTATGCTTCCTGTTGTTGCTTTGGTGGGTCGACCGAACGTCGGCAAGTCCACCATGTTTAACCGATTGACCCGTAGCCGCGACGCGATCGTCGCCGACTTTCCGGGGTTGACCCGCGACCGCCAGTACGGTCAGGGTCGCATCGGTCCGCGTCCGTACATCGTTGTCGATACGGGCGGCTTCGAACCCGTCAAGAGCGAAGGCATCGTGCACGAAATGGCCGATCAGGCCGAAGCCGCGATTGCCGAAGCCGACATCGTCATTTTTGTTTGCGACGCCCGTACGGGGTTGACCCCGCACGACGAACGCATTGCCCGCCGTCTGCGCGTGGCCAATCGTCCGACCTACCTCGTCGTGAACAAGGCCGAAGGTCTCGACGCCAATCACGTGGCCGAATTCCATGAACTGGGTATGGGCGAGCCGATTCGCGTGTCCGCCACGCACGGCAACGGCGTGGCCGCCCTCATGGATAAAGTTCTTAACGAACTGCCCGAAGAATTCAGTCTCCCCGAAGAAGAGGTCGAAGTCGACCCCGACGCTCCCAAGCGCATCAAGGTGGCCATGGCCGGTCGACCCAACGTGGGCAAGAGCACGCTCGTAAACGCGTTAATCGGTGAAGATCGCGTGATCGCCTACGACATGCCTGGCACCACCCGAGACGCCATTAAGATCGACTTTGACATGGACGGTCAGCCGTTCCAGCTCGTCGATACCGCCGGTTTGCGTCGCAAGGGCAAAGTGTTCGAGGCGATCGAGAAGTTTTCCGTCGTCAAGACGTTGCAGGCGATCGAACAGAGTAACGTCGTTATCCTGGTTTTGGACGCCATTGACGGCATCAGTACGCACGACGCGCACATCGCGGGCTATGCGATGGAGGCCGGTCGCGCTTTGGTCGTGGCCGTCAACAAGTGGGACGGCGTCGACAGCTACAAGCGTCAGATGGTCGACCTTGAACTGGAACGCAAGTTCCACTTCCTGCGTTGGGCCCGCTTCATTCATATTTCCGCCCTCAAGCGCAACGGCTTGAATCATTTGATGAAGGCGGTTCGCGATGCGCATGCGGCCAGTTTCGCCAAGCTGTCCACGCCCAAGCTCACGCGCACCCTGCTCGAGGCCGTTCAGCAACAGCAGCCGCCGCGTGTCGGTCGTACCCGTCCGAAGATGCGTTACGCTCACCAAGGCGGCATGAACCCGCCGGTCATTGTCATTCACGGCAACAGTCTTCAGGCCGTTAGCGACAGCTACAAGCGCTATCTCGAAGGCGTGTTCCGCGAACGATTCAATTTGGCCGGCACGCCGTTGCGTCTTGAGTTGAAGACCAACCGCAACCCGTACGCGGAAGAAGAAAAGAAGTAAACCCTCTCGGATTGTCACAATCATTTCCAATTTGACTGTGGCAAATCCGAGGGCAATTGCTTTAGTATCTGAAGCAAGACAGCCAAACCGATCGATTGGCGGTGTCAAAAAAGAACGGTCTCTCATGACGGGCGTTGCTCCGACATGAGAGAGATAATAAAAACAACTAATGCGCTCAGCGGAAAACAACAATAACCGTGGCAGCGTTGGAGAGCACCATGAGCATGAACAAAGGGCAACTCTTACAAGACCCGTTTCTGAACATCCTGCGCAAGGATCACGTTCCGGTTTCCATTTACTTGGTCAACGGCATCAAGTTGCAGGGACAGATCGAATCGTTCGACCAGTACGTCGTTTTGTTGCGCAACACCGTCACGCAGATGGTTTACAAGCACGCAATCAGCACGGTCGTTCCGACCCGTGCCGTCAACATGCCTAACGTAGCTCACGAAGAAGAATAAGTCTTGGCGAAATTTCAAGTCGACACCGCGCGGGAGCAAGAAGCGTCCCGCGCTTTTCTTGTTACGGTCAGTCTGGGCCGTGAAGCGCATTTTGATGCCGGTGAAGAGCTCACCGAGTTGGTGCGCTCGGACAATTTGTTGCCCGTCGGGCTGATGCAGGCGCGTCGCGACAAACCCGATGCGGCCACCTATTTGGGCAGCGGCAAAATCGAGGAAATCGTCGGATTGGCCAAAGCGGCCAAGGCCGACGTGATCGTTTTCGACGCGGCGCTGTCGGCAGCTCAGGAGCGCAACATCGCCCAGGCCGCCTCCATGGCGGTGATGGATCGTACCGAATTGATTTTGGAAATCTTCCGTCGGCGCGCCAAGAGCAAGGAAGGGCGATTGCAAGTCGAACTCGCCCGACTCGAGCATTTGGCCACGCGTCTGGTTCGCGGTTGGACGCACTTGGAGCGCCAACGCGGCGGTTTGGGCAAGACGGGCGGTCCCGGTGAAAAGCAGATCGAACTGGACCGACGCATGATCGGCAAGCGCGTCAAGCAATTGCGCGACCAGCTCAAAAAGCTTCAAAAGCAGCGCGACACGCAACGCCGCGCCCGATCCAAGGGCGAGACGCTGACTGTCAGCCTGGTCGGTTACACCAATGCCGGCAAATCCACGCTCTTTAATCGTTTGACACGTGCCGAAAGTTACGCGGCCGATCAGTTGTTCGCCACGCTCGATACGACGGCGCGACGCTGTTGGATCAACGACGAGGAAACCGTCGTCGCGAGCGATACCGTCGGTTTTATTCGCGGATTGCCCCACCAATTGGTCGAAGCATTCAAGTCGACCTTGGACGAAACGGTGCATGCTGACGTGCTCTTGCATGTGGTCGACTCGCATTCGCACGTGCGCGAAGAGCAGATGCAATCGGTTCACGACGTCTTGCGGCAGATTCAAGCCGACGACATTCCGATGATCACGGTGTTTAACAAGATCGATCTGTCGGAGATGCCCGAGGGAATCCAACGTCATGCCGACGGCACGGTCAAATCCGTTGCCGTCAGTGCCGTGACCGGCCAAGGCCTGGATACGCTCAGAGAGGCGTTGGCGGAATTTTCGGCCAAGTGGCGAGTGGAAAATCAGTCGCTGCCGCGCGAGCCGGAAGACTGGGAAATCGAGTGGGACTCGCCCGACGCCATCACGGATGAAGAGGCGCTTCGCGCCTTGGAATCCAAGGTGTAACGAGCGGTTAGTCGTGTGTTGCCGACATCCGTCTCGGTGCTAAACTCAACAAATGCTCGGACCGCCGCCCGTACGGACGGTCCGCTTCATGTTTTGTCATCTATTTTTGTCATTCACAAGGACGAACTATGAGTCTGAATGATCCCCGATGGGGACGCTCGAACGACGAACAAAATCGTCAAGAGCCCGCGCAGCCGGAACGCCCTGCGAACGAACGCCCGGAAAACGAGGCGCCCCGCAACGACAAGACCCCGGAAAATCAGCAAAACGGGGCCGATCGCAACCGTCAGAACACCAACGGTCGCAAGGACGATAACGACTTGGATCAGCTCTGGGGCGACTTCAACAACGCGATCAACGACCTGCTCGGCGGGTTGAACAATGCGGCCAAGAAAAATCGCCAGCAAAACGATCGCAACGAAGCGTTCGAACGCGGTCAGTCTGCCAATACGGACGCCCAAGGCTCGCAGGACGAGCCCCGTCAGCAACCCGACCCGTTGATGGACGCCTTGCGCGGCGGTCCTCGCGGCAAGCCCGTGTTCGGCGGCTCTGGTCCCTCGCTCAAGGGGTTGGGTTTCTTGGGCGCCATTTTGGCCATCGGTTGGGCAGCAACCGGTTTTTACATCGTTCCCGAAGGTCAGATCGGCGTCGTGACGACGTTCGGTCGTTACACGAACGACACGACGGCCGGTTTCAGCTGGCGTATGCCCTGGCCGATTCAGAACGTTGAAATCGTCGACGTTTCGAGCGTTCGCAAGTCCGAAATCGGGTTGCGCGGCGGTGAAAGCCGATTGCGCGAAGCGTTGATGCTGACCGACGATGAAAACATTGTCGACGTGCAGTTCAACGTGCAGTACCGCATCAAGCCGCACGGCGCGAAGGACTTTTTGTTCATGACCCGTGATCCCGACATGACCGTGACGCAGGTGGCCGAAAGCGCCATGCGCGAAGTGGTCGGTCGCAAGACGATGGACTCTGTTTTGTTCGAAAGCAAGCAGGAAATCGCTCTGAGCGTCAAGCAGGCCATGCAGAGCATGCTCGATCGTTACCACACCGGTATCGAAGTGATGAGCGTGGCCATCCAAAACGCGCAGCCGCCCGAACAAGTTCAGGCCGCGTTTAACGACGCCGTGAAGGCCGGCCAGGACCGTGAACGTCAGATTAACGAGGGCGAAGCCTATGCCAACGCCGTCATTCCGAAGGCCAAGGGTTTGGCCTCCCGTTTGACGCAGGAAGCCGAAGGTTACAAGGCGCGCGTCGTTGAAACGGCCACCGGTGACGCCGAACGTTTTGAAAAGGTGTTGCAGCAATACGAAAAGGCGCCGACCGTCACGCGCGATCGTATGTACATCGATACGTTGCGCGACGTCTATGCCTCGACCAACAAGGTGCTCGTCGACAGCAAGAGCGGAAACAACCTCTTGTATCTGCCGTTGGACAAGTTGATTGAAAAGAGCGCCGTTGCCGCTCCGGCTCCCGCTGTTTCCGCCGATGCGGGCGCTCAGCAAGCCGTGACGCAACCGGCACCCGTTGCCGAGCCCGCAGCCGAATTGGACGCACGCACGTTGATGCGCATGCGCGGCCGTTAATCTGGAGCAGTACAGTATGAAAAAGTTACCGACTTTAGTGTTGGCCTTGGTTGCCCTGGTGGCGTTGGCTCGCGTCTGTTTGTTCACCGTGGGCGAACGTGAATACGCGTTGGTGTTCGCCTTGGGGGAATTGAAGGAAGTGAAGGCTCAGCCCGGCCTCTACGTCAAGTTGCCGTCTCCCTTGCAAAACGTCGTGTACCTCGACAAGCGTATTTTGACGTTGGACACGCCGAGCGCCGACTTGGTTCAAACGAGTGAAAAGAAGAACCTCTTGATCGACAGCTTCGTGAAGTGGCGCATCGCCGACGCCCGTTTGTATTGGGTGTCTTTCCAGGGACAGGAACGCGCCGCGCAGGACCGTTTGTCGGCTCTGTTGCGCGACGTGTTGAACCAGACGGTCAATCGTCGTACGGTCAACGCCATCACGTCTCGCGAACGTGAAAAGGCCATGTTGGAAATTCGCACCGCATTGCAAGATCGTGTCAAGGACGTCGGCATCGACATCGTTGACGTTCGCCTCAAGCGCGTTGACTTCACGCCGGAAATTTCCGAGTCCGTCTATCGTCGTATGGAAGCCGAACGCAAGCGCGTTGCCAGCGAAGAACGCAGTAAGGGCGCCGCCGAGGCCGAAAAGATTCGCGCCGACGCCGATCGTCAGCGTGAAGTGATCCTCGCTCAGGCCTACCGAGACGCTCAGACCATCAAGGGCGACGGCGACGCGACGGCAAACGCCTTGTATGCCAAGGCGTTTGAAAAGAATCCCGAGTTCGCACGCTTTTACCGCAATATGGAAGCCTATCGCACCAGCTTCGGTCAGGCTTCGGACATGATGGTGATGGATGCCTCGGGCGAATTCTTCAAGTATTTGAAAAATCCTCAAGCCAAGTAATCCATGAAGGTTTTGCTTCTCGCACTTGGTTTCATGATGATCTTCGAAGGGCTGATGCCGATGATCGCTCCCGGTCAATGGCAAAAAGCCCTCAAGAAGATTGCCGGTGAATCAGAAGATCAAGTCAGGAAAGTGGCGATGCTCGTCGTGGCGTCCGGTCTGCTTTCCGTATGGTTCGTAATGGAGTATGTTTCGTGACGACCTGGTTGTTGCCCGATAATATTGCCGACGTATTGCCCCGACAGGCTCGCACGATGGAGTCGATGCGACGCACCTGTCTGGATTTGTTTCAGGCCAACGGTTTCGAATTGGTTCAACCGCCCATGATCGAGTTCGTCGATTCGTTGCTGACCGGTACCGGTACCGATCTCGATCGCAATACGTTCAAATTCATGGATCAGGCCAACGGACGCATGATCGGCGTACGCGCCGACATCACGCCGCAGGCCGCCCGCATCGACGCGCACATTCTCAACCGCAGCGGCATCTCTCGGTTGTGCTACGCGGGGTCGTGTCTGCACGCCAAACCCATGCATCCTTTGGCTTCGCGCGAGCCCTTCGTTGCGGGCGCCGAGTTGTTCGGCGCGGCCGACCTCGAAGCCGACATTCAGATGCTGCGTTTGGCTGTCAAGACGTTGCGCCAGCTCGGCTTGCCGGAAGTGCACCTCGATTTGGGGCACATGGGCGTCGTTCGTGCGCTCTTGGATCGTCAGGATTTGTCCGACGGCGTGTTGGCCGACGTGTTGAGCGCGCTCAAACACAAAGACGGTACGGCGCTGGATCGTGTCGAAGGCGTGAGCGATGAGATTCGTCGCGCTTTGCACGTATTGCTCGTCAATTTCGGCGATGCGTCGGTTCTCGATGCCTTGCGACGGGATTTGCCCGCCGACTCGGCTATCGAACGAGCGCTCGACGAGATCGAAACGGTCAGTCGTTGCGCGGGCGCCGATTCCGTGAGTTTCGACTTCTGCGACGTGCACGGTTACCAATATCTGACGGGTTTGAGCTTTTCCGTACATATTCCGCAAGATGCCAAGGCAATTTTGCGTGGCGGTCGGTATGATAATGTCGGATTGGCATTCGGTCGTTCTCGACCTGCCTGCGGTTTTTCCATTTACTTGCGCGCACTGGCCGCGGTAGCCGAATTGGAAGTGCCCGCCGCGTCCATCGTCATTACCCGCGGATCATACGATCCCGCAATAGAATCTATAATTGATACTTTGCGAGAACAGGGTAAGACCGTCGTTCGTTTGTTGCCCGGCGAGAGTGTGGACGCGCTGAAAGAACAATTTAACATTACGCACGAGTTGGTGCGAACCCAAAATAGTTATGAGCTCAAAGCGCTCGGCTGTTGAAATTATGGAGTCTAAAAAGATGGCTAAGAACGTGGTGGTGATCGGTGCCCAGTGGGGTGACGAAGGCAAGGGTAAGGTTGTCGATTGGTTGACCGAACGTGTCAAGGGCGTCGTGCGCTTTAACGGCGGTCACAATGCCGGTCACACGCTGGTGATCAACGGTAACAAGACCATTTTGCGTTTGATTCCGTCCGGCATCATGCATCCGACAAGTGTCTGCTACCTCGGCAACGGCGTGGTTTTCTCGCCCGAAGCTTTCTTCCGTGAAGTCGACGAGCTCAAGAGCCATGGCGTTGATGCCGAACCGCGTTTGCGCGTTTCCGGCAACTGCTCTTTGATCATGCCCTACCACGTCGCCTTGGATCATGCCCGTGAGGCCGCATTGGGCGACAAGAAGATCGGCACGACCGGTCGCGGCATCGGTCCGGCTTACGAAGACAAGGTGGCTCGCCGCGGCGTTCGCGTTGCCGACCTCTACAACGTTCCGCTCTTCGTTGAACGCGTCAAGGCCGCCATGGAATTGCACAACTTCGTGTTGACCCAGCACCTCAAGGCCGAACCGCTCGACGTGGACAAGGTGATTGAAGAAGCGCTGAGCTATGCCGAACGCCTCAAGCCGATGGTTTGCGACGTTTCCGAACTGTTGCACGCCGAAATGGCCGAAGGTCATCAGTTCCTCTTTGAAGGCGCTCAGGGCTCGATGCTCGACATCGACCACGGTACCTACCCGTTCGTGACGAGTTCCAACGTGGTGGCCGGTGCCGCCTGCGCCGGTGCCGGCGTCGGTCCGTGCGATCTGCACTATGTCTTGGGTATCACGAAGGCCTACTGCACGCGCGTCGGTTCCGGTCCCTTCCCGACGGAATTGGACAATGAAATCGGCGAGGAACTTCGTCGTCGCGGCAATGAATTCGGTGCCGTTACCGGTCGTCCCCGTCGTTGCGGTTGGTTCGACGGCGCCGCCTTGCGCCGTGCCGTTCAGATCAACGGTTTGTCCGGGTTGGCCGTCATGAAGCTCGACGTGTTCGACGGCATGGAAACGGTCAAGTTGGGCGTCGGTTACATGGTTGACGGCAAGCCCGTCGACGTGATGCCTTGCGGCGCCGATGCGGCCGCTCGTTGCGAACCGATTTACGAAGAGTTCCCGGGTTGGACGGAAAGCACCTTCGGTATGACGCGTTGGGAACAGTTGCCCGAATCCGCTCAGCGCTATTTGACGCGTTTGTCTGAAGTGGCCGGCTGCCCGATCGCTCTCGTATCGACCGGACCGGATCGCAACCAGACGATCTTGTTGAAGGATCCGTTTGCCGAGTGATAAAATGACGGGATAATCAGAATCCCGAACAAGGACGGTCTTGGGAGTACGAGGCCGTCCTTTTTGTTCATTGTCATTGAGAAATAACCAGTGAGAGAGTCAAAAGATGTCTCATGATTACGTAAATTGGACTCAGTACACCGATCTTTGCGAACGCCTGGTGGCCCGCGTCGGCCAAAGCGGTTATCAGTTCGATTCCCTGTTGTGCCTGGCTCGTGGCGGTATGCGTCCCGGCGACATGTTCAGCCGCGTTTACAACATGCCTTTGGCGATTATGACCACCAGCTCGTATCGTGAAGCTGCCGGTACGGTACAGGGGAAGTTGGATATTTCCCAGTACATTACGGGCATGAACGAACTCAAGGGCAAATTGTTGCTCGTGGACGATCTGTGCGATTCCGGTAAGACCATCAAGGGCGTAGTGGAACATCTGCGCAAATACCATCCTTTGGTGACCGAAGTGCGCGTCGCCGTGGTTTGGGTCAAGAACTGCTCCGTGTTCGATCCCGATTACTACGTGGTCAAGTACGAAGATGATCCTTGGATTCATCAGCCCTTCGAAGCTTATGATGACATCGGCATCGAAAAGCATCTTGAAAATTGCAAGGCAAAATTCGGCGACGCCATCTAATTGACGTTCTGTCGAAAAACGTCGGCCGTTCAACTCGTCTCCGAGTCGAACGGCCGATTTTTTTCAGAGTGAGCGTGCCAGACGGGTTCGGGCGATGAGCCGTTGGAGCGCGGGAACGATCGCCTGAGCCTCGCTGACCGATTCCACGGTTTGAGTCAGTCCGTCGATATGGGTGTCGATGCAAAGCAACGCCAACTCGATGTCGTTATCTCGCAAAAGGGATTCGAATGCGCCGATGCGATCGTGCGGGAATACGCCGTCCGTGATCATGACAATCAAGCGCTTGGCATCGCGTTCGGAAAAGCTATTGACAGCCCATTGCAATGCTGCCGCCAAAGGGGTGCCGCCGTAGGCGTTCACGGTGCGAAGGCGTTGCATCGCTAATTCCGTCGGGGTTTCGGGCGACTCGATCAAGCCGATGGGAATGCGATTCAGACCGGGAAAAAGGGCGGTGTGCGTTTGAACGCCTTCGAGGGCGTGCAGTGCGCGCGAGAGCGCGGCAACGGCCACTTTGGCCAATGTCATGCGGTCGGTTCCCATCGAACCGGAACGATCGAGCAGGATGCAGACGTCGGCCAAGGGGGCGATCGTCTCAGGGACGGCGGCAAAAAGCTTGTTCGAACCGCAGGCTAATGCGTTCAGGAAAGTGGGGCTTAGCGCGATCCCTTCGTTGGCCGGCTGCGTTTCGTCGTCGACCGGTCGGGATAAGGCGTGTCGAAAGCTTTCGGACAGCTCGCCGATACGGCTGATCTGGGCGTCGAACAAGGTGGCGTAACGCTTCTGATCCTCTCTTTGATAGCGATCGGTTACGGACAAGGGCCACGGCATGCTTTCAATGCGTTCTGGCTCGGCTTCCCCGTAGCCTGAAGCGACGCCGTCCTGTCCCGATCCTTGTTTGAGGCGTTGCGAAAGCAATGTTGGAAGGCGCAATCGCATGCCTCCGTCGGACGATCGGGCCAAGTTACAGGACGATTTCACGTCCGCTCGTTCGTTGACGGGCCAAAGCGAGAGCATTTTTTGAGCGATCTCGACGACGCGTTGCGTGGAGTCGGCGGCATGCACTTTTGCGGCCGTTTCGAGAAGCGGAGACAGATCGGCACAATGACCGATCTCCTTAAGTCGAGCGGTGAATTTGTTCGAATACGTCCGAGCCCAATCGCATCCGATGTCGACCAACAATGTCGTGTGCAACCAACAGGCCAGGATTTCGTTCGACGTCAAGCGTTTGGGGTCGGCGTCGTAGCGTAGCCGTCCCCTTTGTTCAAGCATTTCGATTAATTCGCGACGATAGGCGAGATAGCCGGGATAACGTCGCGATCCGATGCCATCGATACGAACGTCTTCAAGTACGTTGACAAGAGCGTGCAACAATGGATCGGCCGTTGCGGGCAAGGCGTCCATGTCCGTTTCGGTCACGTGCAACATTTCGTGGATGCCGTGACCGACGGCCAGCACTTCGAACGCTTCGTCGTTCGGGTCGAGCGCACCAAGCCAGACGGTTTTACCGTCGGTTTTCGGCGTCTGATCGAAGTCGAACGCAACGCGCTTGTCTTGGGAAAAGGTAGAAAGGAACTGTCTGACGGCCCGAATACGGCATTCGGGGGCTAGGTGAGGGGCACGATAAATAGGCATGATACTGCAACCGATTCAACGAGACCGTACGTACGACTGAAAGATCGACCGCGGCCTAGCTTCGGGCCGACGGATGCGTGACACTCGACGGCAAGTGTGTCACAATTGGCGATCCAAACAAAAAAGGCCTTGCAACTTGCAAGACCTTTTCAGTGGATCAAGAGATTTTGTGGTGCCCAAGACTGGACTCGAACCAGCATGCCTCGCGGCGCTGCGACCTGAACACAGTGCGTCTACCAATTTCGCCACTTGGGCAAAACCTCTCGAGACGCGTATTATTGCTGAATTGAATTTTCTTGTCAAATACCAACGTGAAAAAACTAAAAAAGGAAGGACGAGGTCTGCCGTATGGATTTCGCGAGCCGACGGTGCCCCTGAAGTCGGCGGCGCTGCGCAAGGCGACGAAAGCCGTGATGTTTGCGTTGAGTCAGGAGCCTCAAGCACGAACGGCCGATGACTTGCATCGTTATCTTAGTCAGGCCACCTGCTTGACGACCAATGAAATCGACGCGGCTCTGAAGCAATTGCTTTACGTCCGTTCTCTGGTCGGAGACGATGCGGGCGGGTGGACCGTCGCACAGGCACGCGCTTGTAAAACGGGGGTCGTGATGGGGGCTCGCGGCGGCGCTTATCAATTCCGACCGGATGACGAGACCGAAGTGTTCGTCCTGCACGGAGTGGATCATCTGGCCGTCTTCCCCGGCGATCGCGTTTCGGCCATGCCCAAACAGTTCATGGACGGCAAGTTCCGTGTGGCAACGCTGGAGGCCTTGATCGAACGTCGCGACAAAACGCATGTTTGTCGATTCGGTCATTATTGTCGCGATGGCATCGTGTGCGTCGTGCCGGTCGATCCGTTCGCTCAAACGCCGATCTACGTCGAGGCTCAGGCCGACGAACTCAAAAACCAGATCGTGGTTGTCGAGCTCGATGACGAACCGATGTACACCCCGTGGGGCGCGATGTGCGCTCAGGGACGTGTCGTCGAACGTTTGGGCGATCAGGACGACAGTGAAGTGGAATTGGAAGTGGCCTTGCGCCGCTTTGAATTGCCCCATGTTTTCTCCGAAGAGACGATCCGCGAAGCCGAGGCCTTGCCCGACGACGTGCCCGCACGAGAAGCTCGCCATCGCGTGGACTTGCGCGACATCGCTTTCGTGACGATTGACGGGGAAGACGCCCGAGATTTTGACGATGCCGTCTGGTGCACGACGCACGGCAACGGCTGGCGTCTGTTGGTCGCCATTGCCGACGTCAGCCACTACGTCAAACCGGGATCGGCGTTGGATCGCGACGCGCAAGAACGCGCCACGAGCGTGTATTTTCCGCGTCGGGTGATTCCGATGTTGCCCGAGAAGCTCAGCAACGGTTTGTGTTCGCTCAATCCGCACGTCGATCGTTGTACGCTCGTTTGCGACATGGTGATTTCCGAACACGGTCAGATCGAGGCCTATCAGTTTTATCCCGCCTTGATTCATTCGCACGCAAGATTGACGTACACGAGCGTCTGGAACGCCCTGCGCGGCGAGCCGAGCGATTTTCTTGAACGCGGCGGCAATTTGGAGGATGCGCGTCGCCTGTACGCGCTCTACAAAGCGTTGCGCCAAGAGCGCAAACGTCGCGGAGCCATCGATTTCGAGTCGGCTGAAACCCAGATCGTTTGCAGTCCGCAAGACGGTCATATTACGGCCATCGTACGACGCGAACACAATGACGCGCATCGTCTGATCGAAGAGTGCATGTTGGCGGCCAACGTCTGCGCGGCCGACTTTGTCACCGGCCGCAAGGCGCTGTGCTTGTACCGCGTGCACGAGTCGCCGTCGGTCGAACGATTGGAATCGTTGCGCGCCACGTTGGCGGCTTTCCAACTCAAATTGGGTGGCGGGGACGCGCCGCGGGCCGAACATTTCGATCGTGTGGTGCAAGCGGTCAAGGGACAACCATGGAGCGAGTGCGTGCAAATGGCCATGCTCCGATCGATGCAGCAGGCGATGTACTCGCCCGACAACGTCGGTCACTACGGACTCGGTTATGTTGCCTACACGCACTTTACGTCGCCGATTCGACGCTACCCGGATCTGCTCGTGCATCGTACCATTCGCGCCTTGCTGTCGCGCCGCAAATACGCGCCCGAGATCGTGTTCGACACGTCGCGCTTGATGACGTCTCGGGCCGCTCAGCTCATGCTTCAAAAACGCGAGCGTGCCATGGCGCAAGGCGAAAACGAACCTAAGACCGATCCGCGTCGCGACATCTGGACGCGTCTCGGGACGATCTGTTCGGCCGCCGAACGTCGTGCGGACGAAGCCAGTCGCGACGTCGTGTCGTGGCTCAAGTGCATGTACATGAAAAACTTGATCGGAAAGCGTTTCGAAGGGCGAATCACGGGCGTCAATCCCGCGGGCGTCTACGTCACCCTGACTGATCTGTTTGTCGAAGGTTTCGTGCATATCAGTCGCATCGGTGACGACTATTTTGTGTTTGAGGAGGCGACAAACAGTTTATTTGGCGATTCGTCGGGCAAACGCTACCGAATGGGCGATACAATGCGTGTGCAAGTGATGCAAGTCGATGTGGAAGCACGACGCATCGATTTCAAGGCGGATTGTCCGAAGCGACCGACGCGTTCGCGTTCCGGACGATTTGACGATGTTTCGACTTTCGGGTCGCGCGCCGGGGTGCGTCAAGAGTCGCGTTCCCGTCGGCCGCGCAAGCGATGAGATTATTTTTTAGGATGACAGAGTAAATGAGCAAACAAGTCGTTTTGGCCGGTTTTCACGCCGTCAATTCCCGTGTTCGGGTCAAGCCCGACAGCATCAAGGTGGTGTACGTCGATCCCACTCGTCGCGACAAGCGCATGCAAGAATGCCGCGCCCGCTTGCAAGAGGCCGGCGTCAAGGTGATGAACGCCGACGTGAAGCGTTTGGACGGTATGGCGCCCGACATCCCGCATCAGGGGATCGTCGCATTGGCCAATGAGATTGAGAACGCGTTGACGTTTGACGAACTCTTGGATCAGATTACGGACAAGACGTTGCTGCTGATTCTGGACGGTGTGACGGATCCCCGTAATTTCGGCGCCTGTTTGCGCGTTGCCGATGCGGCCGGCGTTCAGGCGGTGATCGCTCCCAAGGATCGTTCCGCTTCTTTCTCGCCGGCGGCCGCCAAGGCTGCGGCGGGGGCCTGGGAAACGGTTCCCGTCGTCACGGTGACGAATCTGGCCGCTTCGATTGTCGAGTTGCGCGATGCCGGCGTGACGGTGGTCGGTACGGCGGGTGAAACCGACAAGACCATTTACGAATTCGATCAGAACCGTGCTTTCGCCTGGGTGCTCGGCGCCGAAGGCGACGGTTTGCGTCAGCTCACGCGCAAACGTTGCGACGATTTGGCCAAGATTCCGATGTTCGGCGGTTGCGAAAGCTTGAACGTGTCGGTGGCGGCCGGTATTTGTCTGTACGAATCCGTGCGTCAGCGCAAATAATCGCTCGGCGTTGTCGAACGGGGCTTCGGGGGCGCTTTGGCGCCCCGTGCAAGCCGAAGTGACATCGGATCGGTGTAAACAACTCGCGACTGAAGTCGCAAGCTTTATTGTCGTCACTAAGAAGTGACGCAACATTAGGCCAGCTTACAGTAGCCCCTGGGATATCTGCAGATATCCCAATCCTTGCAGATTCCGACTTGCATTCAAGTCGCTGTGCGCTTGGAAACCACAGTGTTCACAAACAAAACGATGTTTGTGTCGCTTACCGATTTGTTGGCAGCGACTACAAGTTTGAGACGTATATCGAGGATCGACC
>JAGBZO010000023.1 GCA_017628205.1 Duodenibacillus sp. | reverse complement strand
CAAATCGAGGTAGGCGTACACATCCTGCATCTGATCAAAAAGCGAGCCTGAAAATTCTCGTCGATCTTGAAACACGCTCCGATCGGCACCGGCAAAAACCGCCGCCTTGATCGTACTCGGACATTGATCGGAAAGAAGCAACGCCACATTGGACTACATGCCGTCGGGCGAAACCAACCCCAACGTCTGCATTTTCAATCGATCAAAAGGAACGTCGCGCTTGTCAAACAGCGTTTTGGCCGCATGAAACGACAACTGTTGTTCCAACGAGCGCATGGATTCAAAACTGTCGCCATCCGTTTCTTTAATCATTTTGCGAATGGCCGTATCGGTTGCCGGATCGGTCGACGTTCCGTTACGCACATAGACGCCACCGGGTTTCAATCCTTTGGCGCCCAAATAGTAGGGCCGATCCGTCCCTTTCTGAACAGTCACGGCCAAAATCCGTTTGGCGTCCACCTCCTGACATTCGTAACCGACAAACATCGTCACATCGGGTTTTATACCGTCCCGAACCATATTATTGATCTGCAAGACAACACGATCGATATCATCGACGCCAACCGCCGTACCGTCGTCATCAACGCCAATATAGAGCGTGCCGCCTTTCGTATTGGCAAAAGCAACAATCTCTTTGCAAATATCCGCCACCGGCACGGATTTCAGTTCAATCGTTTCGCTTTCCATCCATCGCATAGACGACCTCCGAGCATTCCTTCATCATCATTTTAACCATTCTAATCACCAACACAAAGATTCTGATCACTTGATGATTAGCATGAGTAGCAAACAACGACACGCTATCGCATCCTCTCTCGTCGAGCGCGAGGAACGCCCCGCGCCAAGCCGTTGCGAAACACGATCGGGACGGCGATACGGTTGCCGGAGAAAAAGAAAAAGGCGGTATCGAGTTGTCCAGTCTCGATACCGCCCGTTTGAGGACTTCTTTGATGCGTTTGACGTCGTTTGCAGGAGATGGACAAACCACGTTGAGGTGCGTCTCGAAACCATCGACCCCCATCGATGTTTTGGCGTTTCGTTTCGCGGTGCATCTCAGTTGGTGTAACTATACATCAGATGAGAATCATTCTCAGTAACAAAACCGGCAAAAGATGTAAAAAGCGGTTGCTACGCCCGGTCGGATTCGGCAACCGCTTTGTCTTCGTGTCGTTACGACACTCTTACACCGGAAAAATCACCGTCCACAACGAGCGACGGTATCTGCTCCTGCTCGAGGAACATGGCCATATACCATGGCAGATAGCGTACCTTTCCGGCCACCTCGACATTGTCCCGGCAAAAGACGTACGCCTTTTCGAAGCTCCACTCGTTAACGGTCAAGACCTTATTCAGGGCGGCATGACGCTTGTAGTCTTTGCCGGACTTGATTTCGACGAGCAAACACTGTTTACCACGCTGAAGCACGAAGTCCAATTCACCGTATTTCTGCTTGGTAAAGTAGTGAATGGGAAAACCGTTCCTGACGAAAATCTGCGCGAATACGTTTTCGAGTATCCCGCCCATATTGATGGACAGATCGCCATTGAGGATGTCGAATTGGACGTTCTCCATTCCTGCGGCACAGAGCAATCCCGTATCCGCCATAAAGAGCTTAAACAGCGTGCGCTGCTCGCTAAACCGCAATGGCACGACAGGTTCGGCAACGTTGGAACACGGCAAGGCCACTCCGGCATCACGAAGCCACACAAAACGCTCTTCGTAACGCACCATCCTCGCCTGCTTGTCGATGGCCGACAACATGAAACGTCGATTCTTGTCGTTGAGCTGAGCCGGTATGCTGTCGTAGATAGCGCGGATTTTTTCTTTTCCGCTATGAGCGTACTTCGCGATATCGAGACGATACAGCGACAGAATGTCTCGTTGCATGGCAACGACCTTGGCAATATCTTTACTGTTTACGAACTCCTGCACCACAGCCGGCATACCGCCCGTCACCACATAAAATTGGAACAGTCGGATCATCGCCTCGTGAACCGCCGGAGAAACCCGTTGCTCCGTCTCGAAGCATCGGCGCAAATGATCAAGCACGTCGTCGGCAATACCGTTGGCCCATGCAAACTCCAACAAGTCCATGGGATACATTTGTCGAACTTCTTCAAAGCCTACCGGATACGAGCCGACCTCCTTGCTACTAACACCGAGCAAAGAACCGGATTCAATATAATCAAATCGCCCGTCCTCGACGAGGAACTTGATCGCCGTTCGAGCGTTCGGACACTCCTGGATCTCATCAAGAAAAATCAACGTCTGCCCCGGCACCAGCGTCACACCAAGCAGAGCGGTAACCCCCATCACGATGGAATCCACATCTCTGCCAAGCTTGAAGATCTCAGCCGCTCGAGGCGTTTCGATGAAGTTGATCTCGACGAAGTGCTCGTACTGCTCCTGTCCGAACCGACGTATGAGAGACGTTTTACCGATCTGCCGCGCTCCCGTCACAAGCAAGGCTTTCTTATTCGGATTTTTCTTCCATTCCAACAGAGTGTCGTAAAACCGTCGTCTTAGCATTTGCTCTCCAGAAAAGAATGTCGTAACGTTTTTCGATCCTTTATATTGCCATTTTGTAACGTTTTTTTGAGATTTTCAACGCTGCTTTGTCACGTTTTCACTTTTTTACTGCGATCTGTCATTTCTCCGATTGCCGTGACACCATCGCATCTCGATGCTCACGAGCTTTCTGATCCGAGTTCGAAACAAGCAAACGACGCGTGAAGCAGCTCGATCCGTAACCGGAGCGAATTGCCGGTCGGCCAAACGGCTTGCTTTACGAAGGCAAAAGAAAAAGGCGGTATCGAGTTGTCCAGTCTCGATACCGCCGCTTGAGGACTTCTTTGATGCGTTTCACGTCGTTTGCAGGAGATGGACAAACCACGTTGAGGTGCGTCTCGAAACCATCGACCCCCATCGATGTTTTGGCGTTTCGTTTCGCGGTGCATCTCAGTTGGTGTAACTATACCGAAGATGAGAATCGCTCTCAGTAACAAATACGACAACAAATGTAAAAGATATTGTCCATCGCTATTTTGTCAATGTTATCAATAGGGCAGATCTATCGATTGACAGATCTCGCACACGATCGGAGGCGAAACCAATCCTGCTGTCAACCAACGCTCGAAAAAAAAGGACGACGCCTAGGAGATGCGTCGTCCGCGTGTCAAAAAAGCGCTGCGTTATTGTGTGTCAACGCATCGATTGTCCGGATCGATGCGTCATGACGGGGAGATCGTTTTTCTTGTCGTCGACGTCTTGACTCCTGTCCTTGAGCGCACGCCAAAAGCGTGCGACGCCGCCGCGCGAAAACCGCAGTGCGTCCCCCCTTGATCGACAGCTTACCAGTTTGTCGCCAAATAGCGACTTTGAACACCGACGTTTTCGCCATTCCCTCCCCTTTTATTCGTTCCTCCGGCCTCAAACGACAGGCCCGTGACGGTTTTTCCTCGGTCCGTCGGGGATTTCCTCGACCCTTGTTCTTTGTTGTTACTTTTCGACAAACACCGACCTTTGCACCGGCGGCAACGCCTCAACGCGACAAAAGTGCCTTTTAGGACGTTTTTGTCTGATAGTCCTTTCCTATTTTTATTATTGAATCGATAGATCTGTTTTCTTTTGTATCAGCTGTAAGAGTTGGTGTAATGCCTACTCAAAAGATATATTTTAGATATATGATTTCACCACCAAAAACACCGATCCGAATTTTTTAGGAGACACACCATGCTGACCGCCCGTCAAATCGAACTCATCAAGGCCACCATTCCCGTTCTGCGCGAAAGCGGCGTAGCCCTCACGAGCTACTTCTACAAGCGCATGCTCGGCGGCAACCCGGAACTGCGCAACATCTTCAACAGCGGCCATCAGGCTCGCGGTCACCAGCAGCAGGCTCTGGCCGCCGCCGTGTTGGCCTACGCCGAAAACATTGAAAACCCGGCCGTGTTGCTCGGCGCCGTCAAGCACATCGCCACCAAGCACGTCACGGTCGGCATCCGCGCCGAACACTACCCGATCGTCGGCAAGCACCTCTTGGCTTCCATTAAGGAAGTGTTGGGCGACGCCGCCAGCGACGAATTGATCGACGCCTGGGCCGCCGCTTACGGTCAGCTCGCCGACATCCTCATCAATGTGGAAAGCGGCATCTATAAGGAACAGGCCACGGCCGACGGCGGTTGGTCCGGCTGGCGTCCCTTCGTCGTCGCCAAGAAGGTTGTCGAAACGCCCGACGTCACGAGCTTCTACTTGAAGCCCGCCGACAAGGGTCAGGTTCCCTCCTACAAGCCCGGTCAGTTCGTGTCCGTTCGCACGTACGTTCCGTCCGTCGACCTCGTTCAGCCGCGTCAGTACTCTTTGAGCCGTGCCGCGGGTGACACCGAAGCCTTGCGCATCAGCGTCAAGCGCGTCGACGCCGCCGACGTCACGCCGGCCGGTCTCGTCTCCAACCACCTGCATGCCAACCTCAACGAAGGCGACACGATCGACGTCTCGGCTCCCACGGGCGAATTCTTCCTGAACGAAGGCAACAACCCGGTCGTTCTCGCCTCCGCCGGCATCGGCATCACGCCGATCCTCGCGATGCTCCAGGACATCGCCGCCAAGACGCCCGAACGCGAAGTGCTCTTCGTCCACGTTTGCAAGAACAGCGACGACTTCGCCCTGAAGGCCGACGTGCGCGCCGCCCTCTCGCAGCTCAAGAACGCCCGCGCCGCCGTCTTCATGACCCGCGCCAACGACTGCGACGGCTCTTGCACCTGCTCTTGCGTTCGCAAGGGCGCCCGTCCCGACGCCGACGCCATCAAGGCGCTCGCTCCGAAGGCCGATTCCGATGTCTTCGTCTGCGGCCCGGCCGGCTTCATGAAGGACATGGTCGCCGCCTTTGCCGCCGCCGGCGTCGAAGCCGCCCGCATCCGCTTTGAAGCCTTCGGTACCGGCCATCAGAGCTAATTCACCCGGTTCTTAACCCGAGTCGGCCGCTCGTACCGTCAAGGCTCGAGCGGCCGTCGCTTTTGAACGACGACACCGCGCCATGCAACTCAAACGCTTCACCGATATCGGTCTGCGAGTGCTTTTGTACCTGTCCCTGCGTCCCAAGGACGAGAGCGTTTCCATTTCGCTCTTGGCCGAACGCTTGAACTGGAACAAAGCTCTCGTCGTCAAGGTCTCGCACTTTTTGGTGCAGCAAGGCTGGGTCGCGAGCGTTCGCGGTCGCACGGGCGGCTTGACGCTCGCTCTGCCGCCCGAGCACTTTCGTCTCGGCTTCACGTTGCGCGCGTTGGAAGGCGCCGAACCCCTGATCAACTGCGCCGAGCCGGCCTGTCCCTTGCACTCGCGCTGCGGACTCGTCGGGCTCCTGGACGAAGCGACCGAAGCGTTTTACTCCTACCTCGATCGCTACACCCTGGCCGACCTCAAACCGCGGCCCGCCCCGGCCGAGAGTCCGATTCAATTCATTCGTCGCGAACCACGTCAAGTCGCCTGACCGGTACCCCCCTTACAGCGTCTTTTTTACACCCGCTCTCGTTTTTTGCGAGGCGGGCCTTTTTTTGTCTTGATGCCTTCCTTCGTTTGTCAAGTTCTTCACAAGGCGCCGTGGAACAACGTGTTGGCGGGCGGTCAAGAACCTGTGGAAAACTTTCCTCTAGCAAAAATCGTGCCAGCGCCTTGTTTTTATGCCGATTTTTTGACAATCCGCGCAATTTCTCACACCAAATCGAAGAATTCCACCGTTTTTGTGGATAGAAGGTGTGCAAAACCCCTGAGCTTGGTGTTAACAACCTGATTTGCCTATTGTTTTTTGTTGTGCTTAAATTTTAGGCACGCGGGATTTCAGACGGGTTTTTCACCGCTTGAGCGAGCGTCGCGACGATGTTTCACGCGCTCGTCTTGCGCGTTGCATCCGTACCACACTCCTTGCCGACGCGATCGCCTCGGTTGCCAACGGGCGTTCTTCGATTGCATAATGCCCGCTCTACCAACGGTACCGATCGACGCCGTGACCACTTTTCGAGTCGAAAGTCGATTTCTTTTACAACCGGACCCCTCGCGGGCGATTGCCCGCGTAATGACGAGTCGGCGAACAAAAGGCGCTTGCCTTTTTTCGTCAGCGCTCGCAGGGTGTCGTTCCTCGTTCGCGTCCGATTTTTTCGAACACGTTGACGCGAGGACACGCACCATGCGCATGCACTTTACCGACCGTATTTCGGCCCGCACGTTCGGATTACGATCCGACAAAACGGTCCTGGGGTTCGCTTCGAACCGCTCTCTTCACTCCTCGATGGCGCATGTGCCCGCCGTCGATCCCGATCACACCTTCGATCCGTCCGTTTTCGAAGCCGTTCGCACTTGGTGGGAATGGCCCGACACGCGCGCGCCCTTGTATCTGTCAGGGCCCGCCGGTTGCGGTAAAACCAGCACCGTCGAGCAGTTTTTGGCCCGTGTCAACGCGCCGTCGATTCGTTTGACGTGTCGCGCTCGCATGGACAAAACCGAACTCGTCGGACACTGGGGCGCCTCGTGCACGGGCTTTGCCTGGTTCGACGGCCCCGTTACCGCGGCCTGGCGTTACGGGTACGTTCTCGTTTTAAACGAGTTCACGGTGGCGCCCGCACACGTTTGGGTGTCCTTAAACGACGTGCTCGAAGGCGCGCCGATCACGATCGAAGCCACGGGCGAAGTCGTCGAACGGCATCCGAACGCCCGCGTTGTCATCACCGACAACTGTGCGTTGGGCGCCGGATCGACGGGACGCTATCGCTCGCGCCAAGCGCAGGACGCCAGCACGCTCGATCGTTGTTGGCACGTGGCCGTCGACTGGTTGACGCCGGCCGACGAAACGCAGCTGCTCGAGCGTCGCATGTCCGTTTCGGGGATCGACGCGTCGTTGCGTCACGACTTGGCCCTGGCCGCGGTGCGCTTTGCCGCCGCAACCCGCGCTCAAGCCGGCGGCAACGCGCCCGTCTGTCCCGTCTCGACTCGCGTGCTCGTGCGTTTTGTCAACCTGTTGGCCGCGTTTGTCTCGGCGCGACAGGCGCTGCCCGCGTCCGCGCGTCGCCTCATGCCATCGCCCCTTGAACGCGCCTTGGATCTGAGTTTGACCGCCGGCGTCGAGGCCGACGTGCGCGCCTCGCTTATGCAACACGCGCACTTTGCGTTTGCCGCGTGCAAGGCCTGCGTCTAAGCCCTTTGTTTTGACAGCCCCTTTGCGGCGTCACCCCGCGCTCGAGCCCTTGGGCTTGCGGCGCTCTTGCGACGTCGCGCGATCGGGCTTTGAGGCTCGGACGCACTTGTCGGCCCGCCCCCTCGGTTGTTCGCGTTTGTTCCTTGCGCCGATTCCGCCCCCACGGATCGTTGTGTAACCGAACAAACCGACGGACCCGACGGGGCTGCGCCGACGAACGCGCGGGCAAGGGCGCCGTCTCTAGGAGTCGACGCGTCGGGGTGACGTCGCCACGCTTCTTTTTTAGGAGTTCACGATGTCTCATTCCCGACCCGTTCGTTCCCAACTGACCATCGACTTTGGCGTCGCTGCCGCAACGGCGTCGACCGACGTCGCACCCGACGTCGAATTCGACGCCGAGGCTTCGGCCCCCGCCGCCTGCGACCGTTTGGACGCTCCCCGCGTCCCGACGCCGCCGACGCTCGAGCTCGAGCCCGCCCCGGTGTGGTCCATCGCGCTCGATCATTGGTTGGCAACGCAGAGCACCGAGGCCACGGCAAGCGAAGCGCCCGCACCCGTCAAACGGCGTCGGACGCGCACGCGCACCGTTGCCGACGCGCTTTGAGAGCGACTTCGTCGCGTTCACATCCGTTCGGTTGGACGCGATCCGATACGACGCCCCGTTCTTGGACACACGTCCGAGGCGGGCGCGTCGGATCGGTTCCGTCGTTTCGTTCGTTTTGCGTTTTTGTTTTTCTTTTCTCCATGACGATTCGGTCTTTCGTCCCCCGTTCCCCGACGCCTTTGACTCCGCTGATCGCGCATCCCGTCGGTCGCTATCGTCTGGCCGACGTCGTGACGGGGTTGTCGGCTCCCGCCCCGGTGGCCGAACAGCTCGAGCGCCTGCTCGCGACGCGGCTCTTTTATGCCGAGCCCCTGGCTTGCGACGACGTGCGCCGTTTGGTCGGGATCGTCTCTTCGAGCATCGAACGGGTCAATGCCGGATCGTTTACCGTGACCGAAGCGCTGGCTCGGATCACGCTCACACACGCCGCGTTGGTCCAAGGCGTCTACCGACGCCGGGCGTTGCGGGTGTACGTGCGTCTTCTCACACCCGCGGTGTCCCGACGCGACGCTTTTGCCCTCGTACACGCCCTTGCGCGATCCCAATCGATTCGTGCCGTCCCGTTGCCGTTGCATCGCCTGTTGCGCTCGCTCGCCGTCGACGCTCGACGTCCGACGAACGGTTTGGTCATTGGGCTTACCTGGCTCACGGGCGCGATGGCGCACCGCTCGAGCGCCATGGGAGGTCTTTATTCCACGGCGCGCGACGACTACGCCACGCAAACCGAACTCGTGCGCCAACTGCAACTTCTCGTCGCACGCGAAGGGCTTGGCGTCACTATCGACGTCGCGTTTTTAACCGCCTTGCCTCTCGTGCCCGTGTGGCTGACCGTGCCCGCCGTCACGCGCCCCGTCCCGGCTTTTTGTTTGACGCCGGCCGTGCGTCGTCTCCTTACCAACGGGCGGCCTTTGGGGATTCTCTACGACGTGCTCGATGCCGTCGAACGTCCCGTAGGCCTCACTCCCGCGTGCGCACGCCAACGCCACGAGGTTGCAAACGTCGCCGTGCTTTTGCCCTGCGGGTTGACGCGTCAGGTTGCCGACGCGCTTGAACACGCGTTCGAGCGTATCCGTACGCTCACCGATCGCAATCCCGCGATGACCTCGTTTTTTCACTTACGTCAAGACGACTTGACGCTCGGGCTCTTTCTTCCCCTTGCGTACGTTGCGCTTGCCGCCCCCGTGTGGGTCGACTGCCTCGTCGCCGCCGATGCGCTGTGTCGCCCGTCGGCCAACAGCGCCTTGCCGCCGAACGACGCCGCGCTCGTCACCCGCCGCCTGCCGGGAACGGGCGAAGCGGTCACCGGGGTCGTGTTGAAATCGGCGCAGGCGGGCAACGGCATGGACAAGGCAAGCCTTGCTCGTGAGCGCGCCGCCTGGCGTTCGCTTGAGGCCGACCTGGCGCTCGAAGCCCTGTCCGCCCGTCATAGGCAAGACGACGCCCGCGACCGACGGCGCGAGAAACTTCCCGAGACGCTCTTGCGCCCGGCGCTCACGCCCTCGGCGTTGGCGGCGCTCGCGCGCGCCTTACCCGAGCCCGACTGCGCCTGGCTCGCCTCGCTCACCCTCGTCGAACTCGCTCACCACACGTTGCGATTGAGACGACAACAAACGGCGACGAAAGGATTGCCATGACCCGACGCTCCCCCAATACCGCCACCCCCGCCGCCGTCATTGCCTCGACCTGGCGACGCTTGGACGAGGTGCCCGCGCTCCTTGCTTGGTGGACGGTGCTCGGCGCGGCGGTCGCTTTGGGCGGCACCGAACGCGTGTCTCCCGCCTTGGCTTTGATCGTCGGCGCCATCGCATTCATCGCCGGGATGCGACGGACGCTCGAAGCCTTTTGCCACTGGCGCGAGCGGGCCGCTTTGGCGGGGCGCCCCTTGCTCTTTTGGACGACCGAACGGTTTTTAAAACGCGTCAAAGCGTGTCCCTCCCACCATGTCTGGTTCGGTCTCGGGTTTGATTGGCGCCCCGAGCACAGTCAAAAGCTCTATGAACTCACGAAGATCGATCCGAGCGTCCTCACCCCACCCGCCTGGTCACTGCGTCTTTTAGGACGCGGCACGGGCAAACCCGCCGACAGCATCGGCTGGTCGGCGTTGCACGGGATGGATCCGCATGAAACGGATCTCACGGTGGCTGAAAAAACGCTTGAAGGCGGCACGCTTATCGTCGGCACCACGCAAGCGGGCAAAGGCGTGCTGATGAATCTCTTGGTCACGCAAGCGATCGCGCGCGGCGACACGGTGATCGTGCTCGATCCCAAAAACAGTCGCCGCTTGCGCGACGCCGTCGAGGCGGCCTGTCGACACGCGGGTCGTCCCGCTCCATACACCTTTCACCCGGGTGAGCAAAGCGACGGCGTGCGTCTCAATCCCTTGGCCGACTACACGCGAACGAGCGAACTGGCGTCCCGCATCACGGCCGTCATGGACGAGGAAGGACCCTTTGCGGCCTTTGCCTGGTCGGCCGTGCACGTGATCGTGGGACTCTTGACGGTGTGCGGCCGCACGCCGACCCTGGCGGCCGTGCACGCGGCCCTCACGCTCGGGATCGACACCCTTTTGGAAGAAGCGCTTTGCCGCCGCTGGCATCCGGGCGCCGTTGAAGCGGCCCGTGCCGAAGCGGGACGCCGAGGACTCAAGGGTCGGGCGGCTTTCGATTTCGTGCTCGCGCAATGGGAACAAACGGGCCAAACGGATCCGGCCATTGCCGACGGCATCGCCGTCTTTCGTCACGATCCCGAGCATTACGCCAAAATCACCGCCAGTCTCGTGCCCGTTCTCACCATGCTCACCTCGGGCGCCTTGCGCGACACGCTCTCGGGCGCGGACGTCGGCGCCACCCTGCGTCCGATGATTTCATTGAAAACGGTTCTGACGCGTCGGCAGGTGCTGTATGCGGCGCTCGACGCGTTGCCCGATCCGGTGGTGGCCTCCGCCTTGGGCGCGATTTTGCTCTCGGACCTGGCCGCGTTGGCGGGCGAGCGCTACAACACCCGTCAAACGGGCGAGCGCGTCTGCTTGTTCGTCGACGAGTGCTCGAACGTCATGAACCGGCCCTTGATCGAACTCTTGAACAAAGGGGCCGAATCGGGCGTGCGCACGACCTGCGCCATGCAAACCGTGAGCGACTTGGCGGCGCGCCTCGGCGGCCCCGACGAAGCGCGTATGGCGCTCGGGAACTTCAACAACGTCATCGCGTTGCGCACGAAAGATCTCGTGACGCAACGGTTCGTGACCGAAACCTTCGGACGTACGGCGGTCGCAAACGTCGACGCCGCCCTCAGCGCCTCCCGCACCGCCGACGACCCCTTGGCCTTTGGCGTCGGCTACGCCGAACGCGTCACGAGCCGACGGGAAGAAACGATTCCTCCCGACGTCTTGGGCAAACTGCCCAATTGCGAATTTTTCGCCTCGCTCGCGGGTGGCCGCTTGGTCAAAGGTCGTTTGCCGATTTTGATCACGAAGGAGCCGTCCTGATGTCTAGCCTTTGCCGTTATCTCGCGCTCTTTGCGCTTGCCTGGCTCGTCATGGTGTTGTCCGTCGACGCGAACGCGCTCAAAGCCCCGATCGCCGAGGTCTTGCCACACGTGGAGGCGAGCCGCGCCCGCGCGCTCTACGAGGTTGCCGCGTGGATTTCGGGGACGCTCTGCAAAGGGTGGATGGCGCTTGAAACCGCAACGACGTCGGGCGGCGTCGGGGCCGAGCAATGGGCGTCGGTGCGCGAGTCGATTTTGCCGAGCGCATGGGTGCTCGAACGCCTGACGGCGATCGGGAACACGCTGTGGCTCGCGGGCTTGCGCGCTGTGGCGCTCGCCCCCGCCATGGGGCTTGTCGCCCTCTTGATCCTTGCTTCTTCTTTGGACGCACGAGTTGCGGCGCGACGCCGACGCTTGAGGCTCCAACCCGCGGCGCCGGCGACGGCGTTGGCAGCCGCACACGCGGCGGTGCTCGCCCCCTTGGGAGCGACGCTTTTGTTGACGCTGCCCGTGCACGGTGCCGAGACGCTCGCGACGTCGCTTATGTTGACGATCGCGCCGTCAACCTATTGGGCGCTCTCGCGCCGTCCCGTCGTGACGGACTGATTCTTCCAATCCGGTTGCACGAACGCGACACCGCGCATTGGCTTTTCGTGTCATCGCGCGGGCAACTTAGCGTTAACGCGTATTCTTTGTTAACCTGAGCGGACATTGGCGCGGTCCGTCCCGTCTTTTCGCAGACGCCTCGAGCCGCGCCGAATCAAAACAACGCCCCCTCAGGAGAAGACATATGCATCGCACTTTGACCGCGCTGGCCGTTGCCGGCGCCTTCGTCGGCTCGGCCGTCGCCGCCGACGTCACCCTCTACGGCATCATGGATACGGGTTTGCAGTACTTGCACACGAACCCGAGCACCGGTCCCTCGTCTCACAGCCTGTCCATGAAGAACGGCGGCCACTTCGGCAACCGTTTCGGCTTCAAGGGCACGGAAGACCTCGGCAACGGTTACAAGGTCGGTTTCATTCTTGAAAACGGCTTTACCGGCGACGACGGCAAGTTCGGCATGGCCGGCCGCCTGTGGGGTCGTGAAGCCCGTTTGTACGTTCAGGGTCCCGCCGGTGAATTCTCCATGGGTCGCATGGGCAAGTTGACGGCCGGCATGAGCTCCGTTTCCTTGGCCGGTCGCACGGGCGCCTTCATCGCCGCTTGGGGCGACATCAAGACGGCAGCCGCCTTGACCTACCTCGTCGGCCACGTTCCGACGAGCGGCGACAACATGATTCACTACAAGAGCCCGACGATGGCCGGCTGGCAGATCCATGCCCAGTACTCCGGCAACTTGGACGCCAACGTCGCCGACACGGTTGAAAACAAGAGCTCGGGCAACCGCTACGGCGCCCTGGCCGCCACCTACGCCAACGGTCCCTTGAACTTCATGACGATTGCCGAACGTTACGGCTTTAGCAACGCCAAGGGTCAGACCGATGACGGCACGACCCTGCTCGGCACGGTCTCCTACAAGTTCGACGCCGCCAAGCTCTATCTGACGGCCCAGTACTTTGACAAGATCCGCGCCTTCGCCGGCGGTTGGGCCAAGAACGATTTGACGGCTTCCGACGTTGCCGACGGTTACGCCGTTTTGGCCAGCGCCGACGTCCCCATGGCGGGCGGTACGTTTAAGGTCGGCTTCGGCTACACCGACGCCGAAACCGAACAGAACGTCGACATCTCCCGTATCGGCGCTTCCGTCGGTTACCTCTATCCGTTCAGCAAGCGCACCCACGTTTACGCCATCGGTTCTTGGTCCGAAGTCGAACGCGACGAAGGCACCGCCGTCAAGACCGAAACCATCGGCGCCAACGTCGGTATCGTTCATCGCTTCTAATCGCGCCGCGTCGTTCGATCGACGCCCCGCATGAAACGGCGTCCTGCCCGACGATCGTCAGGCGGGGCGTTCGTTTTCATGGAGACCGAGCAAAGCCAAAAGCGCTCGCCTTTGTAGCCCGGCGAGCGCTTTTTTGTTGCCGCATCGCAAGCGGCAAAGGCCAAAGCCCCAAAAAAGAAGCTCTCCCTAAAGGAGAGCTTCTTGACGTTCCTAAGAAACGCTAGGCGAAATTACTTGGCCTTGCGAACTTCGGGGAACGGTACGGCGTGCGGAACGGTGTCCTTCGGGCCCGTGAACTTTTCAGGATTGATCCAACGAGCACCGTAGTTCATGACGTTAACCTTGTCGCCTTCTTCCTTCCACCAGCAGTACAACAGCTTCATGGGATCCTTGCCGGTGTTCTGCCAACCGTGAGCGGCGAACGGACGATGGTACATCAAGTGACCCGGACGAATCATCTGGCATTCGTCGTCGATGCACCACTTACCCTTACCTTCGTAGAGGAAGTAGAATTCGCTGGCGGGGTGGTTGTGAGCCGGATAGGTAGCGCCGGGAGCCAGGAACAACGTACCGCAGTACAGGTTTTCAGCGGACATGTTCTTGGTGGGCTTGTAAGCCTTCGGAGCGATCAATTCGGTGTACCAGTACAGAGCGCTTTCGTCAGCGGCGCCGTTCTTGCCGTTGCCACGGAACCAAGCCGGATAGCTCTTGTTGGACTTCTTGGGAGCTTCGTCTTCATGGATGAAGCCGGTCGTACCTTCCAAGCGGCCGGGTACCTTGTACTGAGCCTTCGGATAGACCTTCATGGTCTTGGCATCGGGAGCGGTGAAGGGATCGGGAGCAGAGATGGAGGGAGCGCTGATAACGCTCAAACCCATGGCAACTGCGGCGACGGCCATAATCTTTTTCATGATAATTCCCCTTTACAGGATGTGATTTCTCCACGCTGCAAAAATGGAACTTACCGAAGCGTCTCGCTCCAAACCAAAATCCTCTTTGCAGCATCAAACTCTTTTCCAGAGCTCGAAAGGATTATGAAACGCTCCCGGGCGCATTACAACAATTTGCCTAAGTCGTTTGGCTTAGTTAGGGTTTTCGATGAATCAAAAACGCGACAACCTTCAGTCAAAGGCACGCAAATTGTCTTTTTGGCATACCAAACAAGGGATAACCCGATCGATTCATTGCCAAGCAGCGCGCGCCATTGAAAAAAAACAGCGAATCGACGCCCTTTTTGTACCGACGCCACACCGTTCGATCGACGAGGCGCGTGCTTTTCACGTTTTTACGTAAAGAAAGGCCGGGACTATTGCGTTGTGAAAAGGATTCGGCATAACATTGCGCTTGCAAAACGTCCGCACCGCCCGAATCGCGGTGCGCGATCGTTCCATCGTTTTCGTCAACCTATCGGAACACGTCATTATGAAACGCTTGCTTTTGTCCGCCCTGTTGTGCGCCGTCGCACTGCCGAGCTCGGCCCAGACGACGGCGGCCCCGGCCGCCCCCGCCTACGACGACGTCAAGAAACTCGTCGAAACGAACATGGGCTTTGTCCCCGAAACCGTCACCCGTTTCGACATGGGGATGTATGAAGTGACGGTCGGTCGCCAGATTCTTTACGTCGACAAGGACGTGCGTTTCGTCTTCCAGGGCAACCTCTTTGACGTCAAGACCCGCGAAAACCTCACCGGCACCCGTCACGAAATGCTCTCGATGATCGATCCGACCACGCTGCCCACGCAGTTGGCGTTGAAGTTCGTCGAAGGCAAGGGTGAGCGCGTGTTGCACGTTTTCTCCGATCCGCAGTGCGAAGGCTGCCGTCGTCTGACCCAGTCGCTCTTGAAGATGGAAAACGTGACGGTCTACACCTACGTCACCCCCATCATGGAATCCGAAGACCTCGCCAAGCGCATTTTGTGCGACAAGGACCCCGCCAAGGCCTGGAAGGAGTGGATGCTTGACAAGAAAGAACCCGCGAGCGACGGCAAGTGCGCCAACGACACGGCGGCCAAGAACTTGAAGCTCGCCCAGCACTTGGACATCACCACCGTACCGACGATCTTCTTCCCGGACGGCATCCGTCACGAAGGTTCCATGAACAAGATGCAGCTCGAAGCGAAGTTCGCTCCCCCCTGCCCGATCGAACACATGCATGAAAACGATCCGGAACACCAACGCAAGAAGCGTTTGTACCAGCACCAGCCCAAGAAGGTCGAGTACATTCCTTAATCGCTTTTGTTGCGCATAACCAACACACAAAGCCAACGACGGGTCTCGTGACGTACACGAGACCCGTTGTTTTTTGTTGGCGATCGAGCCCCTTTCCTCTTCGCCGCACCGCCGTCCGACCGGACGACATTCGTCTTTTTGCTCTCAAAACAAACCTCCTTATCGTCGGCCCCCTCTGAATCGAGCTAATGGTTAACGCCTAGGCGAAACCTCATAGACCGCCGCGTGGGCGTATACTGTCGCGGGATTGTGACTGCGCCTTGCGCGGCCTTTCTCGTCCACCCTCAAGGAGAGATTTTCATGAAATGCAATATCAAACTGCTGATGCCGATCATCATCGGCTTGGCGGTTTATGTGGCGCCCTGGCTCTTTATCGGCGCCCCCGCTCCCGACGGCCTGAGCCCCAACGCCTGGTTGTATTTGTCCGTCTTCATCGCGTTGACCGTCGGTTTGATTCTCGAACCCATTCCGCCCGCCTTGATCGGCGTGATTGCGGTCGTCGTGTGCGTCCTGTTGAAGGTCGGCCCCGTCGGATCGGGTCAGGTCGGCAAGGTCATCACGGCCGGCGCCGCCGCCAACTGGGGTTTGAGCGGCTTTTCCAACGCCGTCGTGTGGTTGATTTTCGCCGCCTTCACCATCGGCGTCGGCTTTTCCAAGACGGGCTTGGGCAAGCGCATCGCCCTGTTGCTCGTTTGCAAGCTCGGCAAGTCCACGCTCGGTTTGGGCTACGCCATCGCCATCGTCGACGGTCTGTTGGCTCCCTTTATCCCGAGCAACGCCGCGCGTAGCGGCGGCACGGTCTACCCGATCGTCACCAACATCGCTCCGATGTTCGACAGCCTTCCGGACAAGAATCCGCGCCGCATCGGCTCGTACTTGATTTGGGTCGGTTTGGCCAGCTCGTGCGTTACGAGCTCGATCTTCTTGACCGGTCAGGCTCCCAACCCCTTGGCACTGTCCATCATCAGCAAAAACGGCGTGGCCGTCACCGATTGGCTCGGTTGGTTCCTCGCCTTCCTGCCCGTTGGCGTGATCCTCTTCGTGATCACTCCCTTGCTCGCCTACTTCGTGTATCCGCCCGAACTCAAGGGCTCGCAGGACATCGCACTCTGGGCCAAGTCCGAATACAAGAACTTGGGTCCCATCACGCGTCCGCAACTCTACATGCTCGGCATCGCCCTGCTCGGTTTGGTCTTGTGGGTCGGCTCGGGCTTCTTCAAGATCAGCTCCACCACGACCGCGCTCATCATGATCGTCTTGATGGTCGCCTTCAAGGTCATCGATTGGAACGACTTCTTGAGCAACAAGACCGCTTGGAACACCTTCGTGTGGTTCGGCACGCTCGTGACGATGGCCGCCGGTCTCAAGAACGTCGGTTTCTTGAATTGGCTTGCCAACCTCTTTAACGGTTCGCTCGCCGGCATCAATCCGACGGTCGCCTTGATCGTGTTGGTGCTCTTTTTCTCGTTGCTGCGCTACTTCTTCGCCTCGGGCACGGCTTACGTGACCGCCACGGTCGCCATCTTCGTGACCCTGGCGCAGGCCCTGCCCGGCACGAATCCGGCCGAAGTCATGTTGATTTTGTGCTTGCCCATGGGCTTTATGGGCGTGATCACGCCGTACGGCACGGGCTGCTCGCCGCTGTTCTTCGGTAGCCGCTACGTCCCGGGTCCGCGCTTTTTCATGCTCGGCGCCTTGTTTGCGGCCGTCTACTTGACCGTCTTCATCCTGATCGGCATTCCTTGGGTGCGCTTCATCCTGCCGTACATCTCGATGGCTTGATAGTACGCTGACGCTTCGGCGTCATTGCCCCGCCGCCGCGACCGTCCCCAAAGGATCGTCGCGGCGTTTCTTTTTATAAAGGGACGTCGCGCCCCGCTTCCCTTTAAATGTCGCCCAACACCACGACGTGCCGTCCGACCGATACGGGAGGTTAACCGCTGCATTGCCGAGCGCGGTGTTGACAATCACAAAAAACGGTGAAGCGCGTAGTAACGATGACATGACAATCCAACGCATGGATTTGTCCGATTGACAAAAAAATTTTCCTCGCCAATACACAACACGTTGGAAAATGCAAAAAGTTCCGCTTGATTGCTTGACAAGTTGACAATTCACAACGCGCCAATCCGATCGAAACACGGTTCCCCTCCGCCCAAACACGCAATTCAGGCGCAAAAAGTCCCTGAAAAAGGCCTGAAAAGCCCTTTTTTCACTGAATGCCTATTGTTTTTCTTCCGTTACAAACGTCTGTCTTTTATACGTTACGTTTTTTGCAAATTTTCTTTGTTCTTTTTTGTACTCAGTGTTTTCCCCTAAATACTACACCTTTGTTCGTCAATCTATT
>JAGBZO010000022.1 GCA_017628205.1 Duodenibacillus sp. | reverse complement strand
TCTTTCTCCATCAATGCGATTTCTTCATTGGCCCTCAGTCATTCTTCATGGGGCCCATATAAGAATGTTTAGGGCATACGGACAATGAGAATGTGCCACTCGTCGTAGCACAAGCGTCGCCATTTAGCGGCGCCGCGTTCGGGAAGGACGGTATAGGCTGAGGCGATCAAAAAGACCGATCCGTTTGGCCCCATAAAGACGGCGCTTTAAACGACTCCCCACTCCACTTGTCGAAATTCGCTACACCGGCAAGAATCGTTAACCCAACGACCTTTTATTTCCAACGCTGATAAGCCGGCCTGAGTCATACGCTATCAAGCCTTGGTCTTCATTGCGTTCTTTGAAAAACTTATCTTGATGGGAAGCTTGTCGAGCGCAACACCCTCTCAACGCGCCGCGCTAGGCAGCCTCCGAAACCTCAATTCGCAACGGCCGAGAACCCTCATGACTCGGTCACCAATACAACGCATCACAAAAAATTCGTCTCCGATAACGCTTCGTCCGTCCTATCGCATCGTAAAATGAAACCGAATCCTTTTCGGATTCGCAGCGTTAGGGGTACCGTCTAAAAACGACGGTTGAGAAACACCCTTTGAACCTGATTCGGTTAATACCGACGGAGGAAAACGCATACCGATTCCCATCGGGAAGACGCACAATCGAACCTCGACTGGATCCTCACCTCTTTGGGTTCGTCCTCCGTCATGATCAATGGAGTTCATCATGACGATTTTTTTGTCTGTCGAAAACAAACCTTCTTGTGCCTCCGGCCGATTATTTCCCAACTCACGGCGCATTTACGTCCAAGGATCACGCAACGACATCCAAGTCCCGATGAGGGAAATCGCGCTGACGCCACCCGAGCCCTCCGTCTATGTCTATGACACCTGCGGGGCTTGGGGAGACCCCGACCTGACAATCAATCCCTCGGAAGGGTTGCCGCGCCTGCGCGAACGATGGCTGGAACGACGCGCCGTGGAGCCGACAAACGATCGCCCTCGCATTGAACGCTTTTGCTCGAAGGTTCTCAAAGCAAAGCCTGGCGCCGGGATTACGCAATTGGCTTTTGCCAAGGCAGGCATTGTCACCGAAGAAATGGAATTTGCCGCCATCAGAGAAAACATAAACCGCGCCCACTACATGGAAACGCTCCAATCATGCGATGCCGACGTCCGTTCCCGCCTACTGTTTCAACACGCCGGTTCGTCTTTCGAAGCACAAATTCCACCGTATGTCACAGGCGAATTCGTACGAAAAGAGATTGCCGCAGGACGTGCGGTCATGCCTTTGAATATCAACCATCCTGAAGCCGAACCGATGGTGATCGGTCGCAACTTCCTAACGAAAATCAACGCCAATATCGGCAATTCCGCATTGGAATCCGACATCCATGCCGAGGTAGAAAAACTCTTGTGGTCCATTCGCTGGGGTGCGGACACCGTAATGGATTTGTCAACGGGGCGGGACATCTATCAAACGCGCGAATGGATTTTGCGCAACAGTCCGGTTCCCATCGGTACGGTTCCGCTTTACCAAGCTTTGGAAAAAACAAACGGGAACATCGAGGCACTGTCCTGGGAGATCTATCGCGACACACTGATCGAACAGGCCGAGCAAGGCGTCGATTACGTGACAATTCACGCCGGCACGCTTAAAGACTCGCTACCGCTCGTAAAAAATCGCCTGACGGGCATCGTATCTCGTGGCGGCTCGATCATGGCGTCATGGATGAAAACGCACGGTAAAGAAAACTTTTTGTACGAGCATTTCGACGATATTTGCGACATTCTTCGATCGTATGACATCACGGTCAGTTTGGGAGACGGTTTGCGGCCCGGCTCACTACACGACGCTTGCGACGAAGCGCAACTGGCCGAATTGAAAACCTTGGGCAAACTGGCCCGCATCGCCCAAACGTATGACGTCCAAGTCATGATCGAAGGCCCGGGGGATATCCCGATGCAACGCGTGATGGAAAACTTCGTCGACGCAAATCGGTACTGTGGCGACGCGCCTTTTTACACGCTCGGCCCGTTGGTTATGGACTGCGCGCCGGGATTCGACCATATCACCAGCGCCATCGGTGCCTCCATGATCGCCTGGCGCGGCACGGCCATGCTGTGTTATGTGACCCCCAAGGAACACTTGGGGCTTCCCAATAAAAACGACGTGAGAGAAGGCATCGTCGCGTACAAAATCGCCGCGCACGCCGCGGACTTGGCCAAAGGCATTCCCGGGGCGCAAATCAGAGACAACGCCATGAGCAAGGCGCGATTCGAATTCCGCTGGGAAGACCAGTTCAATTTGGGCTTCGATCCGCAGCGAGCTCGATCGATGCATGATGAAACGCTGGACAAGGAATCGATGAAAAGCGCGAACTTCTGTTCCATGTGCGGACCGAAATTCTGCTCCATGAAGATTTCCCAAACGCTTTAACCTGACTCAACGTCAAAGCCGACCCAAAACCGGCTTTGACCGTTGGCGCTCGGAACGTTGCTTGGCCTCCATACGTTGCCTTTGCTTCGAGCGATGAGCGAACGCAGGATCAAAAAAGGGATCGCTTTAAAGCGATCCCCCTTGTGTCATGTCGATCGAAATCGACGCGAGCTTGGATCAAGGTACCTTGAATCCCCACATGTGGCAACCGCCACAATAGTTCACGCTCGGTTTGTGTCCCTTGTGACATTCGGTACACGGCAGGTTGCCGTCGTGTTGGCTATGCGGATTCTGATCGTCCTTTTCTACCGGCACCGTCTTTTTCGCGACTTGGTCATACCAACCGTGGCACTGCGTGCATGCCTCATGCTTCTTTTCATTGAGCTTGATCGTCCCTTTCTTCACATCGTCATGGCACATCATGCAATTGATGCCCTTGGCTACGTGACGATCGGCAAGAAATTTGGTCGCGGTCTGCGCTTCGGCCTGGACGGCACACAACAAGCCCAATGAGGCAACGACAAGCCAGTGTTTAAGTTTTACAGTCATTACGTTTCCCTCCTAAAGGCACGCCGGTCACCGCAGCGACCGGCCGTACCTTCATCTCTCGACGACAGTCATTCAACGACTGTCGAAGGGGTTACCCGCGATTCGGAAGCTTGGCCACTTCATTACCGCAAACCTGACCGAAGACCAAGCATTCGGTCAAGTTGCCGCCGCCCTGATAAACGAACTTCAGTGCGGAGGCGATTTCACCGACCGCATACAACCCCTTGATGGGCTTGAGATCCCAGTCGAGCACTTCGCGCTTGGCGTTGCAAGCCAAACCGCCCTTGGTGTTCGGACCGCCGGCGACGAGCGGGCAGGCATAGAACGGACCGTCGGAGACGGGCTGCAGCGTGGACTTCAGACGACCGAACGCTTCGTCCTTGCCCTTGGCGCAGTATTCATTGTACTGCTTGACGGTTTCGGCCAATGCCTTGGGATCCATGCGATTGGCGTTGTCCTTCGTGGCACGAATCTTTTCAGCCAGTTCTTCAATGGTATTGGCCTTCAAGATCCACCCCTTGCGAATGGCGTCGCTGTTATCGGCGGCACCGTAGTCGACAAAACCGAAGCCCGGCGTGGAGATGCCGAGATAAACCAGCGGCTTGGACTTGCGCAACGTTTCGTCGAAGATGAACCAAGACGGCGAGTTCGGATAGTCGAGCGTGTCGATATTGAACTTGACGGCTTCCTTATAGAAGAAGTAGCGGCTCGGATCCTTCGTGACCTTGTGTTCGGCGGCGTAGCGCTTACCGTAGTTATTCACCACGATGGCGCGGCCGGAACCGACGGCCGGAGTGATCATACCGATACGCATGCCGTTGAAGCGATCGGGAGCGGGCATGATGATGCGCGAAGCGGCCTTGCCGGCCTTCATCATACCGGCGCCAACGTTCAAGCCCATGGCGATGCCGTCACCTTCGTTGGCCGTCGTACCGTAAAAAGCCCAACCTTCAATACCCGGACCTTCGAGGAAGGCCTGGCGCATCGTACGGCTGTATTCGTAACCGCCCGAGCACAGAACGACGGCCTTGCGTGCCTTGATGCGAATCTTCTTGCCGTTTTGTTCGGCGATCACGCCGATGACTTCGCCGGCGTCGTTCGTGATGAGTTCACGACCGCGGGTTTCGTACATAATCTTGATCTTGTCGGCGCGCTTTGCCACACCGTTGGCCAAGCACTGCCAGAAAGCTTCACCGGAGGTCGCTTCGGACTTCGGACGACCGTAAGAACGGCGATTGGAAGCACCGGCGGGGATGCGATCCATATAGCTGGAACGATACACTTGATAAGCACATTCCTTGGCACCCGGGAACGTCGGGAAAGCGGCGCCCTTAAAGCCCGGCGTTGCGAGCGACTTGAAATCCGGATCGAGGCTCTGCATCCAATCCACCAGATTCGGCGTGTAGTCGGCCCAAGCCTGTGCCAAACCGTCGGAGACTTCAGGCTGTTCGCCTTCGAGCTTGCCGGGAATGTTTTCACCGGAGAACATAGCCTTGGCATAGGCCTTCAATGCGTCGCGATTCCCCGTTTTATCCGGGCAGTGGAAAATACCGCCCGACATACGCGTATTGGAACGCAGCGTTGCTTGGGGTTGACGTTCGATGACCAATACCTTGGCACCGTTATCGGCAGCCGAAATAGCCGTTGCAGCACCGGCACCGCCAAAACCTACGACCACGACGTCGGCCGTCGCATCATATTTGATCTGTTTGGCAGAAGCGATGGCGGGAACCGCACCGACGGTAGCCATACCGCCGACAGCCATACCCTTCAGGAAATCACGACGAGAACTAGTCATTTTTTTCTCCTTTAGATCATGGTTCTAAAACTTGACCATGTAAAAACCAACGTTCTCATCATATGACTGTCGAAGTGTATGAAAATCGCAAACGTTTAACGCAAATCAACCCCCAATTCCCACCTTCGCATTAACCCTGTAGAAAAACATGCTTATTCTCGACTCAAAGACAACTATTTGTTTCGTAATTACAACAGCAAATCCCTGCAAAACAAAGACAGGTTGCTTGGTATCGAACGAAAAGTCAGTAGTCTTCAGTCTGTTGCAATAAAAAAGGGACTCCTCAAAAACTGAAGAGATCCCCCTTTATAATGAGAATCGGATCGAAATACGCCATCCACGGCACGGGAAGACCCTCCCTGACTTTCCCTATTGGGATTCTCTCGGTATTTCAACCTTCCGCACGTTATTAAAACACATGGCAAACCCTCGCTTTCGATTCGAAACAAAACGTTTGTCCATCGATTACGGAAAAGCACTTGTCTCCAAGTCGTGACGATCGGTCTACAATTAAATCAGTCATATCCTGCCACTATTCTTTTCTCTATTCGGAGGCATATATGTGGGATCTTTTGCTCAAAGGTGCTACGGTCGTCGATCCGCTCAATCGTCTTGAAGCGGTCCGCGACGTCGCGATTGAAAACGGCAAAATTGCCGAGGTCGGAATCGATTTGCCGGCCGCATCGGCCAAGGTTGTCGAAGACTATACCGGCAAGATTCTTCAGCCCGGCATCATTGACAGTCACGTCCATTTGGGCGAAATGTGGGGTTCGCCGTTCGGCTTCAAGATGCTCGCGATGTGCGGCGTAACGACGGCACTGGACATGGCCGGCCCGCTTGACAACGTTCTTGGCAACATTCCGACCTACGGCGCGGGTATCAACACCGCCGTCCTGCAGTTTGCATCGCCTCCTTTCACCTTCCGCAACAACGAGCCCACAAAAGAAGAGATGATCGATTTGATCGACCGCTCGATGGCCGACGGAGCTTTGGGTGTCAAATTGTTGGGCGGACACTACCCCTTGAAGCCTGAAGTCTCTTCCTTGCTGATCCAAACGGCGTTGGAACGCTCGGCCTACGTCGCCTGGCACGCCGGCACGAGCGAACACGGTTCCAACATCGAAGGGATGCGCGAAGCCGTTGAAATGAGTAAGGGCAATTTCCTGCATTTGGCCCACATCAACGCGTATTGTCGCGGCGCCATTCGTCCCGAAGCCGTCGAAACGCAAGAAGCGATCGACCTCTTGTTGGCCAACCCGCACATTCATTGCGAAAGCTACGTCTCGCCTCGCAACGGCACGCGTCTGACCTGCGATGAAAACGGAAAGATCCAATCCAAGGTGACGGGCAACTGTCTGCGTCGCTTCGGCTTCTCCGAAGACCGTGACGGCGTACGCGCCGCTTTGCTTGCCCGCAAGGCTTTCGTCGTCTACGATGCCGGCGGATACTCCGATCTCGCTACGGGCGAAGAAGGTCTCAAGATGTGGGAAGACGCCGGCTCCGACGTAGGCGGTTCTTTCAACGTCAATCCTCCCGTACCTCGCATTTGGCTCGCCGAAGCCAAGCGTCCCGACGGCAGCTTCGTCGTTGACGCGCTGTCCACCGACGGCGGTTGCATCCCGCGCAACGTCTTGTTGAGTCAAGGTCTCTCTCTGGTCAAACTCGGTGTTTTGACGCTGAGCGAATATGTCGCCAAGACGTCGTTGAACGCCGCTCGCATGTTGCGTCTTGAAAACAAGGGTCACTTGACGCCGGGCGCCGACGCCGACATCACGATTTACGATTACGCCACGCAAGAACCTGTCGCCAGCTTCGTCATGGGTCAACCCGTGCTGAAGAACGGTGAGGTTGTCGGTCAAGGCGGTACGGTCATTTGTACCGAACGCGGCGAAGCGTCCGTACGCGCACGCGGTCTCGGTTGCATTGTGGTCGATCCGTCCAAACCGGTCGAACGCTTTATCGTCTAAACGTTGCTCCTCGAGAGACGCCGTTCATGTCGGGATGCTTCACCCCGTCATGACGACGTCTCTTTTCATGACCTTTCGCTCCCCCAACCGGCATCGGCACGCCTCGTCACGCAACCCGGCCGGTCTTCTTCTGGCCTTCCGTCATGCTCAAACGCGCCCTCATTTCCTTATCGATGTCCTTGACCCTGGCGATCCCCTTGACAAGCGTTCAGGCTTGCACGACCTTTGCGGCGCACGGAAAAGATCACGTCAGCGATGCCGGCACCTTGATCGTCAAAGTCAGAGACGAATTCATGACCGGGCAGGTCGTCAAAACCGTACGCCCCGACAAAGGCTACGCTTATACCGGGTTGTTTACCGGAAAGCGCCAAACCTTCAACATGGGAATTAACGAAAAAGGCTTTGTCGTCTTTCGTACGACGGCGGGTAGCGTACCCAAAGAGATTCGTCGGCAAGCCAAACGTTTTAAAAGCCCGGAACGACTGGCCGGTCAAGAGTTTTTGATCCGCTACAGTGCCAGCGTTGAAGAAGCGTTGAGCCACGCGGCGGTTTTTCAACACGAACCGACTCATTACATCATGGCCGATCGCCATGAAATCGCTTTCGTCGAAGTTTTCCCCGACGGTCGCTATAGCGTGACACGACGTCGTAACGACATGCTCGCACATACCAATCATTATCTGTCCGAAGCCGGACAATCACACAACCGGCGCATTGGACGCAGCAGCCGCACGCGTTTGGAACGCATCCAAACGCTTCTGTCAACCTCCGACAAGCCGTTTGACCTCGACGATTTCATCGGTTTCGCTCACGACAAAAACGACGGACCGCACAACAGCATTTTTCGGGTTCATGACGATGAAAAACGACAAAGCACGCTTTCCGTGCTGGCCGTACACATCCCGAAGAGCGGATCGCCGGAACTCTATTTAAAGTGGCGTGACAGCCGTTCGGACAGGACGTCATGGAAACAAAGTCGTACCGTCGTGCGTTTTGCCCCCTGACGCATTCGATTCAAAGATGCATTCGAGCGAAATCCCGTATATAGTGCTAAGCACCGTTTCATTCTGACCATTACATCTCGCCATGCCTCGAATCGATCTAAACGAAACCAACAAGACACCTTCCAAAGAGCTGATCTACGGCCTTGAAGATCGTCCCTGCTTCAAAGACGCATTCTTTGCGGCTTTACAACACTTGTTGGCGATTTTCGTCGCCATTTGCACTCCCCCGCTGATCATTGCGGGCGCACTGAATCTCGACATCGAAACAACCGCCTATTTGGTCTCGATGAGCTTGATGGTGTCGGGCATCGCCACCTTCATTCAATGCCGTCGTTTCGGCAAAATCGGGTGCGGTTTGCTCTGCGTTCAGGGAACCAGCTTTTCTTTCATCGGTCCCATCATTTCGGCCGGCATGACGGGCGGATTGGCGAGCGTCTTCGGCGCCACCATCGTGGCCTCGAGCGTTGAGATGTTCATCAGCCGCATCCTCAAGTACACCCGACGCATCATCACGCCGCTCGTTTCGGGCATCGTCGTGACGCTGATCGGTATGAGCCTCATCAAGGTCGGGATCATCGCTTGCGGCGGCGGTTTTGCCGCCAAAGCCAACGGCACGTTTGGCAGCTTGCAAAACTTAGGGGTTGCCGCGGTCGTTTTGTGCTCGATCATCTTTTTCAACCGTAGCTCCAATCGCTATTTGCGTATGAGTTCGATCGTACTGGGCTTGATCATCGGTTATGTCCTGGCGTGGTTCCTCGGCATGGTCGATTTCGCTTCCGTAAAGAGTTACGGCGGCTTCAACATCCCGATTCCGTTCAAATACGGCATTTCGTTCGATATCGGCGCCATCATCGGTCTCGGCCTGGTCTTTTTGATCACGGCCATCGAAGCCTACGGTGACATCACGGCCAACTCGTTGATTTCCGGCGAACCCGTACGCGGAGAGAAGTTCATGAAGCGTGCCGAAGGCGGTATTCTGGCCGACGGTTTCAACTCCATGCTGGCCGGCTTTTTAAACTCCTTCCCCAATTCCATCTTTGCACAAAACAACGGGATGATTCAGTTGACGGGGGTTGCCAGCCGCTACGTCGGCTACTTTATTGCCGCCATGTTGGTCGTGCTGGGCATGTTCCCCGCCATCGGTATTGTCTTTTCGTTAATGCCCGATCCGGTATTGGGCGGCGCCACGTTGTTGATGTTCGGTACGGTCTCGGCAGCCGGCATGCGTATCATCGCGAGCCAGCGCATTGACCGTAAAGCCATTCTTGTCATGGCGTTGAGTTTCTCGTTCGGCATCAGCGTGGAAATGGTGCCCGAAGTGCTCAATCAATTCCCCGATGTCATCAAAGGCATTTTCTCCTCCGGCATTACGACGGGTGGCTTGACGGCCATTCTGGCCAACTCACTCATTCACATCAAAGAAGAGGAATAAGCCGAGTTAATCGTGCGAGCGCTCGCACGCAAAACGCTCGCCTCGTCCAACGGGCGGGCGTTTTTTATACCTCCGAGCAAACGACCGAAGGCCGCTCCGCTTCCCGCTTTTCGGTACCGCCGGCCATCCCAGTCGGGTCAAAAAGCAACCCCTCCGCATCTTGGTACAAAGACATCGCTATCCGTTAACGCCGGCCATAGAATGTCGGACGAGATCCAGAAGATGTCTCACTCGAACGCATGTTTGCCCATAGAGCTGCCGACAAAAATAACGCCGCTTCTATTGATGAACCCTACCCCGTAGAGTTCAATTGAAGCGGCGTTTGATGCGCATGTGGTTCGACCTGGTCGAACCATCGCAGGCTTATTAACCGAAGACGAACATACCGATCGCCATGACGATCACGGCGGCGATACACGGCAAAGCGGTGCGCTTTGCCACTTCGATCGGGTTGACACCGGCAATACCGGCCAGGATGATGACGCCACCGGCGATCGGGGACATCGTGCGACCGATACCCGCGGCCATCTGGGCGACAGCACCGAGCTGAACGACCGTCAGACCGAAGTCGGCGGCGTGCGGCGTAATGGCTTCGTTAAAGGCCAATGCGGCGGCGTTACCGGAACCGCAAATCGTTGCCATGATGTACGGACCGATCACGGCGGAGAACATGGCCACTTCCTGAGAGCCCTTCATGGCGTCGACGATGGCGCCGGTCAAACCGATGGACTTCATACCGCTTGCGAACAAAGCGGCGGCAGCCATCAAAACGACGACGTCACAGAAACCGTCGCCGGCACCGCGGCAGAAGCGCTTGCTCGTTTCACCCAAGCTCTGCTTGCGAACCAAAGCGACGATCAAACCGACACCCGTACCGATCAACATGCAAACGGGAACGGAGAACGTCTTGGTGGGCAACCAACCGACTTGCTTGGAAGCGATCACGAGCAGGAACAACGGAATGACCGGTACGATGGCCATCAACGGGTTGACCTTGAAGTTCTTCAGTTCTTCGTCGCTGACGGTCTGTTCGCTAATCGTCGAACCGACGCCTTCTTTCAAGAACATGCACAAAACGGCCAAAACGATCGCGGCAACAACGGCGGAAATGGCGGCGGGACCGGCTTCCGACATGATCACGATCATGGCATCGGGTTCGGCGATTTCACCGGCCTTGTGAGCGATCTGAGCGACTTGGGGGTTGAACATCAACCCGGGGCTGATCACCGAGCCCCACGTACCGAGGAACACGGCGGCGGCAGCCATCACGGGGCGCACCTTCAAAGCGATCAATGCGGGAATCAACAACACGCCGACCGACGCGGCAATACCGGCGGCCGAGGGAAGAATAATGTTCAAGATCCAAGTGATCATGACGGCGCCGGGAATCACGATCATCGGTACCTTGGTCAACGGACGAACCAAAGCATGAACGAGATGATCGGAACACTTGGTGTACGTCATCACGTAACCGAACCCCATCACCGTAACGATCGTCGTTACCAACGTACCGCCGACCAATTGTTTGATAAAGGCGTTGGCCGCCGTTTCAAGAGTCGTTGCCGACCCCGCGCATTGACCGAGAATGGTCATCGCGACGCCCGACAGGACCAAGACCAAGCGGGCTTCATAATTCTTGTAAATAAACCAAAACGTCAAAATGACGATGGCAATGCCTATCCACAACATAAAAGCCTCCTTTCTGAGGACGTAAAAAGAAATTCGTTACTTCATCAATGCCAGGAACAACGCGTCGAGTCGCTTGTCGCATGCGTCCAAATGCGCGCGCTTTTCGGCCAACCACTGTTGATCGGACTGCAAACGCTGCTCGCATGCAAGCAAGCCTTCGCGCACGCTCTCGGGGGCGGGCGAGCCCAATCCCACGCGAGTACGCACCACGTATTCGGCCGAGAGCGTTTCACGGAACTGCTCTTCGGTCAACGGCAAATCGCCGCCGTCCCAACCGAACTGTTCGGTAACCTGACGATAAATAGCTTGCGCCTGCTCGTACGGGAACGTCTTGGGCAAGTAACCGGTACGACGCGCCACCGTGACGATGTCGCGGGCGAAGTTATGCCCGACGCGGAACGGAACGGCGTGAACGTGTTGCAACGTTTCGGCCAAAGCCATCGTGCAAGTCCAGTCGTTGTCGAGTTCTTCGAGAGCGCGTTCGGGCGAGACCTTGAGCATCTGGAAGGCCCAACGAGCCAACTGCAGCATGTGAACGCCCTGAACGAAAACGGCCGCATTGTCCTCGGACACGCTTTCCTTGTTGTCATACATACCCAATTGCAAATTGTGGGCTCGGATAAAGGCGGTCTGTGCGGCGCCGATGACGTCGCCGGCTTTGGCTCGCGTTTTGTTGACGATACCGGGATTGCGTTTTTGCGGCATGGCCGACGAGCCGTAAGCGGCGGAAGAGTCGAGCAACAACCACGGACGCGTTTGGGAATACTGTTGCGCCAGATCCTGCATCAACGTCGTGATGCGAACGGCAACGTTCGAAGCGACGCCGGCCGCTTCAAGCGGGATGTCGAACATGCTCACCTGAGAGCTGTCGAGCGCGTTGGTAATCGGGGCGTCGAAGCCGAGCAAATCGGCCAGGCGCTCGCGGGACAAAGGCCAGCTGGAATTGGCCAGCACCGCCGATCCCAAAGCCGATTTGTTGACACGCGTCCAAGCGCTTTGGATGCGATCGAAATCACGGGTGAAAGAGTCGAGGAAAGCCCAAAGATAAAAACCCAAAGTGATGGGCATGGCTTGCACGCCGTTCGTGTAGGCCGGCATCCACGTCTCGGTATGTTCTTTGGCGATGCTCAACAATTCGTTGCGCAACTCGTTCAGAGCCTGCGCAAAATCGAGGAAGGACAAACGCAACCGCGCTTGATTGAGCGTGGCGAAAATGTCCTGACGAGAGCGGCCGGTGTGAATGAGTGTTGCCTTGGGACCGCATTCCTCGATCAAGATTTTTTCCAACGGCATGATGTCGCTGATCGGTTCAACGCCGGGTTGCGACAATCGATGCTCGGCCGCAACCTGCGCTCTGGCGATGGTCGCCGCGTCTTGAGCCTCGATGATGCCCTCTTCCGTCAACATCACCAACGAGGCTCTGTTGATTCGATTCTGCCAATACCCCCAGTTTTTTTCCTCCGCTTCTCGGCTGGTTGCGGGCGGCCAATCATGACCCCAGGGTGTCGTTGAAATCGCCATGGAGAACTCCTTCAAACGCTACTGTCTCAACTCCATTGTATCAATACGTAAATTTCAAGCGTATTATATTAGTCACGTACTAACGTGTTTAAATCAACACTTAGGGTTATCAGTTTCTTATATATTGAAGAAATCTTTGGGATTTGTCGGTATTTTTGATCTAGTTTAGTCACGATGTTACGTGACTAAATCATCACGAACAAGGGTAAGTACTTATGTTAAAAGCTTTGCACTCGACCAAAAGCATGAATTTGGGGCTGTGGGCCTTGTTTTTCCAAGTACTCGAAGAGCGCTCTTTTTCTCGAGTGGCTGACCAACGCGGGCTTGACCGGGCTCAATTGTCCCGCTTGATCGCCTCGCTCGAAAAAGAAATCGGACACGAACTCTTGGTGCGAAACGGCCCTCGCATCGAACCGACGCAAATCGCCTTGCAAGCCAAACAACACATCGCGCCGCTGATCGACGACATGGAATCGGCACTCTCGATCATGATGGCCGGCAGTTCGGACGAATCGGGCAGCATCCGTTTCGGCGCCATGCCCGGGTTCATGCAAACGCAAATCGTGCCTCTGCTCGTCGAATTTCAGCGCATTTATCCTCAGATCTCCTTCGACGTCACGGCCGATGACGATCCGGCGGCTTTCATGCGCGGCCAGACGGATCTGATGCTCTATTACGGTCCCGTCCACAGTTTGTCTCTGGTCGAACATTGGGTGACGCGCGCCATTTTCATTCCCTGTGCTTCGCCCAAATATCTGTCGCGCACCGGCATGCCGAAAACGCCCTCGGATTTGAGCAACCACAACGGCATCGTCTATACGGGGCGCGTTCGACCACACTCCGACATTCTCGAAAAATCCGGGGTTCAAACACGGTACAAATGGAAATCGATGATTCGCTTCAACAATATTTTGTCGGCCAAGGCCGCTGCCGTCGCCGGCGGCGGCATCGTGTTGGACATGCCCATGCATCACTGTTACGAAGAAATCGTCAGGGGCGATTTGGTTCCGGTCCTGAACGGTTGGCATGTGCCGAGTCTGGACAATTACATTGCAAGCACCGTCGAAGCGACCAAGCTCAAGCGCGTTCAGCTTTTTATCGATTGGTATATTCGCCGACGACGCGAGATCGAAGGCGAATTCCGTCGAAGTCTCCAGGAGGATTACGGCGTACCGATTTGATCGAAAAGGTTCGACAGACAGGTTTTGTACCAATTTTCTTCAATCGAACAATCGATATCGCTCTGTCTCTTGGGTATAGTGAGTGCATTCGCTTTAGGAGGTAAGAATGATTCCATCCGATACCGTATGCAACACCGATGCTTGCGAGCAAGCCGAAAGCCCTTGCCTGACCAAACTCAAATGTTTGCGCAAGGCCGCCGAACAAAACGGCATTACGATCACGACTGAAAAACGTCGCTCGGGTCTCGTCTTGACCGTGTTCGATCGGCAAGGCCGTACGACCGACCGTCTGAAGGTTCGCCGTCTTAACAAGAAAAAAGGCACGGCTCGTCTGACTGTCAAAACGTTCCTGCGCTACGACCCGGCCTACAAGGCTTTTGTCGAGTCCTTGATGGGCACATCCTCCGCCAAGGGCGGTTTTCGCGTGAAATGGAACGCCGAACCGGTACGACTCGATCTGAATGCCGTCCTCGACCTGCTGATCGCCATGCAGACGGATCGAGAAGGCCTCGAAACTGCGCTCAATGCGTTCTTTGACGAACAAATGAAGGCCGTCGACCTCACGATCGAGAAGCTTAACAACATGAAGCGCAAGGAACTGAAGGCCAAATTGAAAACGCTCGATACGGAAGCGATCATGCAAGCTTTTGGTACCAGTCCCGTTCTCGAGGTCATTGATGGCGGCGCCGTCGGCCAATTCGTCGATCGCGTCGCCTACGCCGATACCCCCGACGAAGAGCCCGTTGATAACAACATCTGCCAAACGGCTTCCGACACACCTTCGGCTTGATCCACATCGTTGATCAAGAAAATAATACGACAAGGCTCGCACAGATACATTGTCCACGCGAGCCTTGTTTTTCTCAGATCGTTTAACCAACGGCACGGGTGACGTTGACCCGAAAAACCTTACCTCTGGCCTTGAGACTGAATGGCGTTCTCATACGCCGCCTGGGTTTGTTTGAAGTAATCGTAACACTTCAATGCGTAGTTGGCCTGGGTGCCGGCCTTCATCAAATTCTTGCCGGCCGTCAGAGCCTGAGTGAAGCTCATGCCTTTGAGAACGGCATCCTTTTGTTTGATAATAGCTGCCAAGCCAATGGCCGTTTCAGCAGCACCGGCCCACTGCTTGGTTTGCTGAGCCGCCAAACGGGCGACTTCGGCTTCATACGTCTTGAGCAAT
>JAGBZO010000021.1 GCA_017628205.1 Duodenibacillus sp. | reverse complement strand
TAAACATGTTGCTTATTTCAGCTATTCCTTATAAAAAGGGACGCCACAGAGTTAATAATTCTTTATTGAGGCAAGTCAGCTGAAACAGTTTATGCAATGCAGATGTCAACCAAAAAAAATAAAACCTCCGTACTGACAACCTTGTAGGGAGACTCCTCCCAAGTCGCTTTCTTCGGCTCAAACAAAAAGCGGAGCCCTACAAATCGAGGACTCCGCTTTCAATACAACCGATCGCGTCGGTTGGAGTTATTTGGTGACGTCAACCCACCGATCGGTTGTCAACGTGCCAAGCTCATCGAGCGTCACGCGCACGGCATTGTTATGGGCTCCCGCGGCCGGATATACCACATCAAATGCTTTGAGACTTTCGTCCAAATACACCTCGCAACCGGGCTTCAAAACAAAGGGACAGACGCCGCCCATCGGATGCCCCACACGTTCGGGCAATTCGTCAACCGGAACAAAATGCGGCTTCTCGGCAAAGGTTCGTTTGAATTTGCCGTTGTCGATGCGCGCGGTGCCTTTGGCGACGATGACGATTGCACCTCCGTCCTTCTTTTGGCAGGCGATGGTTTTGGCAATGCGGTCGGGCTCGCAACCCAATTGCTCGGCTGCAAGCGTTACCGTTGCGCTCGATCCTTCAAATTCCAAGTAGTGATCGAGCATGCCTTTTTGGTTCAAAAATTCCTTGACCGCTTCTACGTTCATTTGTGGCTCGTTTAGTCGTTGAAAACAACCCTATTCTATCCAAGAGTTATAAACGAAGCGTTTGTGCGTCTATATGAAAAAATCCCGATTGTCCCTTTTATCGAGACAACCGGGATTTGGCTACTTAACCGACTGTGTCACAAAGAACATCAGAAGGAATAACGAACGCCAACGTTGGCACGCCAATCTTCATCGAGCGCGGCACCGGAGGTGCGTTCGATGTCGGCGTAGACGTAGGTGTTCTTGTTGACGTTATATTGCGCGCCGATGGCGTATTCGAACCACGTGTCCTTGCCGTCCGTCACGATCGGAGCGGCGGAGACCTTGCCGATACGCGAGTTCATCGTGGTGTCGCCCATAAATTCATGAACGGCGGCCGCGCGAACATACACTTCGCCCTTGTTGTTCGGACAGGTCAAACCGGCAGCGACACCGATACGACCCACGACGGAGTCGGTGGCTTCCAGTTCATACGTACCGCGACCCATCGTGAACGTGTCGGCGTCAGTGTAGGTGTACGTGATTTCGGCGGACGGTTCGACAAAGACGGACTTCATGACGTCAAAGCGCCAACCCAATTCGCCCGACAGGCTCAGGGCCATGTTATCCATCTTGGCTTGCATGCCGGCGTTGACCATGTCGGTGTCCATCGTGGCGATACGACCGATCACGTCGACGAACAGGCCGTTGTCATACATCTTCGTACCGTAAACGGCGAGGCTGTAGGAGTCCATCTCCGTGGTGCCGTAGGCGTCGTCGGCATCCGTCTGAGCGTAGCTGAAGGCCACGCCGAGACGAGGAGCATTGGCCGTCGGAACCGTATCGATACCGACTTGAATCATATGGAAGTCGGCGGAAACACCGCTGCCGCCCATTTCGCCGCCGTTGTAACGAGCCCAAACGCCGTTCGTGCCTTCGCCGGCACGGATGTCACCCATACGCTTGCGCAGGTCGTTCATCATGATGCGCGTCATCACCTGCGGTGCCAGCGTGACCTTGTCGGCCAAGGCTTCGGTCTTTTGATTGATCTTAGTAACGATACTGCCGTCGGCAGCCATACTCACGGCTCCCATCACGGCACCTTCTTGCATGCCGGTGACCGCAATGCCACCCAGATTGGCCTTGAGAGCGGCTACGTTGCCACCCAACTGGTCATTCACATAGCCCGTTGCAGATGCCGTAATCGTATCGGCAACCGTTTGCCCTTGAATCGTGGCGGCGGCATCGGTAATAACGAGGGAACCGACACCTTCAATCACCCCGCCTTCACCGTTAATACCACCGGCCAAGGATAAAACAGCGCCATCAGCGAATTTAATCGTACCAGTGTTGTAGATATCGTTGGCCTTGCCGCCAGCCGTATTCCCCGAGAACGTATTCGTCCCCTTAAACGTCAACGTCGCGGTGTTATAAATAGCACCGCCCTTCGAACCGGCCGTATTGTTCGTGAAGACGGAATCCTCTACCGTCATCGATGCGCGCGTCCCGGTATCCTTACCCGCATACTTATGACTGTAGATGGCACCCCCGTCTTGACCAGCGGCATTAGCGTTGAAAACTGACAATTGAACAATCGTATCCTTCAACGAATTGTGCAGAGCTCCGCCTTCCTTTGCTGCGGAATTCTTTTCAAAAGACGATCCCGAGATAATCAGTTTAGCCTTAGTATTATTCGAGCTTTCATCCCCATGGCGAGTCATAACGGCACCGCCACGTTCCTTAGCTTGATTGCCAATAAAATTCGAAGTCTTGATAGTAACCAAACCATTGGCACCAATTGCAATGGCCCCACCATCACCCACTACAGAATTCTCAACGAATTTTGTATCAGTAACGGAAAGCTTATTATGGACGAGAATGGCCCCACCTTCGTCAATGGCAGCATTTTGATAAAAGACGGAGTCCGCCTTGACTTCAATGGTGCCGATAGAGTTTGCAAAATCCCCAATAGCACCACCGGAATAGGCACTGTTGGACTTAAATTTCACGCCTTCCGCAACAAGTCCGTTAAGCGTTGCGACTGCGCCTCCATAGTCTTCCGTTGTATTTTTGATAAAGGCTGTTTGAGTAACAGCGAGCGTACCCGCACTAAAAATGGCACCACCTGCACCTACTGCCGAATTGCCGACGAATTCTCCACCTTGAGCCGTAATATCGCCATTGCTATAAATAGCACCACCAGCATCACCCACCGTGTTGTCGCTGAACTTTACATTCTCAAGAGCCAACTGTCCCTTTCCACTATTGAAGATTGCACCGCCGGAGTCGGTGGCTTCGTTGCCCTCAAATGAGATAGCATTGTTGGTCGTGGCGATGATATTCGCCGTGGAGTCATTCGAGATCGCACCACCGAACTCGGCTTTGTTTCCATTAAAAGCCGTACCGTCAGCAATCGAGAGCATTGCACCGCTATTGTTATAAACAGCACCGGCATGCTTAACGGCAGAATTCCCAGTGAATGTGCTACCCACGATTAACGTATCTCCATAAGCATCGATAGCACCGGACCAGGTTGCACTATTTTCGATAAAAGAAGAATCCTCGATCGTCAACTTTCCTTCGGCATAAATCGCACCGCCCAAAAAAGCTGTATTTTGCTTAAATAGAGTCCCTTCATAGATTAAATCAGAGCTTGCATTACCTCTGACGGCACCGCCAGATGCAGAAGAGGATCCCATTCCAACGTATTCATTGACACCGGCTACAGCTGAGCCAGCCACTAAAGTTGAAACTACAGCAGCTAAGGTTACGGCTGCCTTCTTGCCGGTCTGTACGGAGGACGTCGTTTCATTGACAACCATCATCATGCCGCGTGCAGCATTAAACACTTTCTTAAATACTTTATTCATTTCTTGCCTCACAAATGAATTAAGGGAACAAATCACGGTATTTACCCTACCCCCCCGCAATATTTCGTCAAGTTTTCGACATTCAGGGTGACCGAGACGTTTTAAAAAGAGAAAAAAAAGACACACACGTTACGGACCGTATGATGCAATACAAAAAACGCTCGGTATGACTACCGAGCGTCTTTCTTCATAGACGAAGCTGTTTACGCCGTTGAATTACTTCCCGCAACCGCAGCAACACGCGGTCTTTGCTTCAAAACCCAACGCTTTGACGGCGGCGATCACTTCTTCAACGGGTACGTCGATGGCTTCCCACGAGGCTTCGCCTTTTTCTAAATCGACGACTACTCCCTGAGCGCCGGGCAATGCCGAGATCACTTTCAAAACACGCTTTTGGCAGTTGGGGCAATGCATGCCGTCCACTTTGATTTTGCTCATAACAGAAGACTCCTATAAAAGATCACGCGCTCCGCTCGACGGAGACGACTTCAAACAAATCCAACTCCACAACGGCCTGTTTCAGGCCCTCGAGTTCAACGGTCTCGAGCGCCGTCACCACGGCCGACTTGTTTTCCAGACTGACCTCGACCGTTTTCACGCCGGGAACGCCCGACAAGGCCCGATGCACGTCGGCAGTGCAATGCGAGCACATCATGCCGTGAATTTCCATCACGACGGTCGCTTCGGGAAGCGTCGGTGCGGGCAAGGAAACGTGTAACGGTTCGTCGGCAACCTCGGTCGTGCCTTCGGCCTGCGGCAATCGAACGCCTCGTAAGCGCAACGCGTTGGTCACGACGCAGAAGGAACTCAGGCTCATGGCGGCCGCCGCAAACATGGGCGACAAGCTCCAGCCGAGCCATACGGAAAAGACGCCGGCAGCCAAGGGGATTCCCACCGTATTGTAAAAGAAGGCCCAAAAGAGATTTTGACGAATATTGGTCAAAACGTAGCGTGACAAACATAGGGCGGCAACCACATCAGTCAGACGGCCTTTCATCAGCACGACGTCGGCCGAAGCGACGGCCACGTCCGTTCCGGTACCGAGGGCAATGCCGACGTCGGCTGCCACCAGGGCCGGCGCGTCGTTGATCCCGTCGCCGACCATCACGACGCGATGACCTGCGGATTGAAGGCGTCGCACATGCCGTTGCTTGTCTTCAGGCATAACACCCGCCACGACGTGTTCGATACCGACTGCTTGCGCCACGGCTCGTGCCGTCGCGGCATTGTCGCCCGTCAGCATCCAAACGGTCTTTCCGTCCGCTTTGAGAGCGGCCACCGCTTCGGCACTGTCCGCCTTGACGGCATCGGCCAACCCCATGACGGCTAAGGGAACTTCGTCACGCCAATAAACGAGGACGGTCTTACCATCGTCGGCAAGCGCGTCGATCGCACGTGTCAGATTCGTCGCCGCACCATTGAGGCCATCCGGGCGTCCGATGCTAACGCGTCGATCATCCACCGTAGCGGCCACGGAACCCGGACGCTGCTCAAACGCGTTTGCCAATGCGGGATTGACGCCGTTATGGCGACCGAACGCGACAATCGCACGTGCCAAAGGATGCTCGGAGCACGCTTCAACGCTAATGATGTCGCTCAGCACGGCCCGAGCATCGACGTTATCGGCCAAAACAAAGTCGGTCACGACGGGACGGCCTTGCGTCAGCGTGCCTGTCTTGTCAAGCACCACGACATCGCACGCCTGTACCGCTTCGAGCACCGCGGCGTTTTTAAACAAAATGCCGTGCTCGGCTCCCTTGCCCATCCCGACCATAACGGCGGTCGGCGTCGCCAACCCCAGAGCACAGGGACAGGAGATCACAAGAACCGAGATCCCCGCCATAACGGCCTGTTCCCAACCGTCGCCAAGCCACAGCCAAACGAGCGTCGTCACGAGAGCGATACCGATCACACAGGGAACGAAAATGCCGCTCACTCGATCGGCCAGACGGGCGATCGGCGCTTTCGAGCCCGTGGCTTCGTCCACCAGAGCGATAATACGAGCCAAAGCGGTATCGGTTCCGACGCGGGTCGTGCGCACATGAATAAAGCCGGAAGTCAGCAAGGCGCCGGCGGCAACCTCGTCGCCCGACGTTTTGTCGATCGGCACGGACTCGCCCGTGAGACTCGACTCGTCAACACTTCCCCAGCCGTCAAGGATCGTACCGTCAACAGGGACACGCTCACCCGTACGAATGAGTACCACATCGCCTACGCGTAACGCATCGACATTGACGGTCACCTCGATACCGTCACGCCGGACGGTGCATTGCGTCGGTACCAGAGCGACCAAACGACTGATGGCGTCGGTGGTTTTACCCTTGGCCCGCGCTTCAAAGACTTTACCCACGGTAATGAGGGTCAAAATCATGGCGGACGAATCGAAGTACAAATTGTGGGCGTAATGCGCGACGGCCGTCACGTTGCCGGCTGCCTGCGCATCGAGCATCATATACAAGGCGAGCAAACCGAAAACGGCCGAGGCGCCCGAACCGATCGCCACCAACGAATCCATGTTGGGAGCACCTTTGAGCAGCGCCGAACAACCGTTACGGAAAAACGCGACGTTAAGCGCAATGACGGGCAAACTCAAGAGAAATTGCGTGAGTGCCAGAGCCGGCGCATGAGCGGGATCGGAAAAATACGCAGGCACGGGCCAACCGAACATCGGCGCCATCGCCACGTACATTAAAACGGAACAAAAAAAGACGGACCAACCGAGACGGCGCTTGAGACGCTCGGTCTCCGAGCGGGCGGTTTGAGCGGGATCGATAGACGTCACCCCCTGCGACGTTTGGGAATTCGTTTCGGAAGCGATGCCGTAACCGGCACCCGCAACGGCCTTCATCAGCCCCGCCTCGTCAAACACGGCCGGATCGTAGGTAACGCTGAGGGTGTTTTTCAAAAGGTTGACACCTGCCGAGTCGATTCCGGGAACGGAACCGACGGCTTTTTCCACGCGTGCCGAACAAGCCGAACAGGTCATCCCCGTCACACGATACGTTTGTTTTTTCGTTGTGTTCATCGACGTCTTGCGCTCCGTCGTACCGTTGGGCGGCGACACCGCATCGCCACGCTTTGTCGATCGTCAAGTGTAAAGCAATCTCGAGTCGTGAACGAGCCGGATACCCGCTTTCGAGAAAGCTTCTTACTCGATAATCATTCTCATTTGCACGGCAATGATATCGCGTTTGGTTCGTTAATGTAAACAGCGACGCTATCGGTCGAGATCCGTCGGGTAACGGACCAATGCAACCGAGGAACGCAAAAAGGCTGCCGAAATTCGGCAGCCTTTGCGGAGATCATCCTAAGAAGCGATTACTTCTTCTTGGCCCAGGGATCGAAGATCGGGGTGGCGTTGGAGGACGGCGGCAGGATCGGGTAAGCGATCTTGGGCTGTTCGCCGGTCAACGTCTTCAGGAAGGCGACGATCTGAGCGACTTCCTTGTCGGTGTAGCGCTTGCCGAGCTGCAGGTCGCCCATCAAGCGGGTTGCTTCTTCGAGGGTCTGAGCTTCACCGTCGTGGAAGTACGGATAGGTGAGTTCAACGTTACGCAGCATCGGAACCTTGAAGGTCATGCGATCCTGATCCTTGCCGCTCAAAGCGTGTACGCCGGTCGCGGTGTTAGTGGTCTTGTAAGGCTTGACGAGACCCATCTTCATGAACTTGTCGCCGCCCAACTTTTCACCGGCGTGGCACATCGTGCAACCGGAGCTCTTAAAGAGCTGGTAACCGGCCTTTTCTTCGGCGGTCAAAGCCTTGGAGTCGCCCTTCAACCACTGGTCAAAGCGGCTGTTCGGGGTGACGAGCGTCATTTCGAACGCGGCGATGGCGTCGGTGATGCGCTTGATGTCAACCTTGTCGTCGCCGAAGACCTTCTTGAATTCTGCACGGTAACCGGGGATGGAAGAAATCACTTCGACGGCCAATTCATGCGTGGAAGCCATTTCCAAGGGGTTGGCGATCGGGCCGGCGGCCTGTTCTTCCAGCGTCTTGGCACGGCCGTCCCAGAACTGAGCGACCTGACCGAAGGAGTTCAACACCGTCGGGGAGTTGATCGGACCCTGAGCCCAATAGTCGCCGACGCTGGTCTTGAGGTTGTCGACACCACCGGTAGCCAGGTTGTGGCAGGAGTTGCAGGAGATGAAGCCGGAGCGAGACAGACGGGGATCGAAGAAGAGCTTCGTACCGAGTTCAACCAAAGCCGGGTTTTCAACCTTTACGGGAGCCACGGGCTTGATCGGTTCGTACTTGGTCGGCTGAGCGGCGACGCCCATCGATACGCAAACCATGCTGACTGCAACAACCAACTTTTTCATAGGGGGGACCTCTTTAGGGGAAGAAGTAATATGGTAGGGTTTTTGGTAAAACGAATACTATCAACTTTAAGCGAGTCTTAGCAACCCCCTATTGAGAGAGTCAACCGGAGTCATAAGAAATACAAATCGCTCTGTAACGAAATATAACAAGAACGGCTATTTGACCATTGATTTTATTGGTTATTTTTCTTTTGGACGTTCGCGATTTCCTACATTGACGGCTGTAAAAATCCCTAGGGTCTGCAACACCGCCACCCCGATCAACGCCATCGTGAAGTGCCCCGCATCGAGCAAGGGACCGAACACGAGCGGCGCGAGCGACTGGCCGCAATCCATCCCGCAATAGACGAAACCGTAAATGCGGGCGATCTGCCCCACCCCCAATTTCGACACCGTAGCCTTGCGAATCATCAGGTCTCGGTTGGGACCGGCGATACCGACGCCAAACCCCATCAGCGCCATGAGCACCGGAACCCAAAAGCCGTCCAACCACTGCGTGGCAAGCACGATCGACATGAGAGCCGCCATCCCGAACGCAACGGCGACGATGCGATCGGATCCGACCTTGAGATACTGAGCGCAAAAACCGCCCGCCAGACCGCCAACGCCCGCCGAAATCAGGAAGGCCGTCAAGGCGCCCGACGCTTCAGCGAGATTAAGTCCGTAGGCCTTGTCAAAAATGCCCGGGCCGTAGCTTTGCAGCACCCCGAAAGCGCCCGAGGTGAAGAAAAAGAAGAAGAAACACAGCCACACGGCGGGCACCTTCAAAAAGGCGATCGCGCTTTGTTTACCCTCGCCTTGCGCCCCGCCCTTCTTTTGGAATCGATCGAAAGCGAACGTGCGTCGACGCCACAATACGGTGGCCAGTACCGCCAACGCTACGCACGCGGCGGCCATGGCGGCGACGCGCCACCCCCAAAGCGACGCCAAGCCGACCATGAACGGAGGACAGAGCGCCCAACCGACGTTGCCCGTGATTTGATGCCATGCAAAGGCGTGTCCCAAACGCGACTCGGAGATGTTCATGTTCATGAGGCTGTAGTCGACCGGATGAAACACGCAATTGCCGAGCCCGGCCAAAATCGCCCCGACAAACAGCATGCCGTAATGCGTCGACGCCCCGACCACAAAGGCGGACGAAGCCAGTAGGAGCAACCCCAAATAAAGCCCGCGCTTGGGACCGATCTTGTCCACCAAAAAGCCGCTTGCCGCTTGCCCGAAGGCGCTCGTGACAAAAAAGGCCGTCATCAAAGCCCCCGCCTGCGTGTAACTCAAACCGAAATGCGGCATGAGCCACGGAAACAGGCTCGGGATCACGAGGTGGTAAAAGTGGCTGGCGGCGTGCGCCGACGACACCAAAGCGATGGCTTCAAGGTCGTGGGCGCGGGAAAATGTTTTGGCGTCTGTCGACATCGGGCAACTCCGTCTGTTACGAAGTCGATTCTACGCCGAGTCAGGCCTCGATCAGTAATTTTGTCGCGCCGGAATGACACCTCTGACGCCGCCGCGCGGATTGGCGACGTCGCCGCGATACCGTGGAATCAAGTGCATGTGCACGTGAAAAACAGACTGCCCGGCCGCCTCTCCGACATTGACGCCGACATTAAAGCCGTCGGGTTTGAAGCGCTCTTCGACGATTCGGCGCACCTCTTGCAAGAGGCTTTGCATTTGCTCGATTTCTTCCGAGGTCAAATCGAAATACGACGCCACGTGTCGGCGCGGGATGATCAAAGCGTGCCCGGGATTGACAGGAAAGCGATCGTAAAAGGCCAGACACAGCGACGTTTGGGCAATGATTTCGAGCGGCTCTTCAAGTTGGCAAAACGGACAATCGGTCATGACGGTTCGGTGCAAGTGTAGTCCCAGGTCTCAAAGCCCATGTTGCGGGCGATGAGCGTCAAGGGAACATAGGTTTTTCGGAAAGTCTCGATCACAGCCTCGTCACCCATGGCGGCGATGTCGGACAAGGCATAACCCAAATCCTCGTAATCGTGCTGACAGGCCGTATCGTCACCATGATGCAAACTGATACGCAACGCGTCCCGGTGCGTGAGCGCAAAGCGCGGCAACAGCGCTTCGACGTCGGGCAGACGATCGCTTTTGGCACTGTTAAGCGACGCGTCGATCGGCATTAAATTCCACAATCGATCGTGCGCAACGAAGCGCCACGGCAAAAAATGATCCAAGGCAAACGGCGTGTCGCAGTCGAAATAGGCTGCGGGTCGATAAACGTTCGGCAACCGCTCCATCCGGCGGATCGCACGACGCCAATACGTACGCTGGGGTTCCAAAGACGAGCGTTGGCTCGAACGTTCGAGTTTATTGACGATATTGGGAACATTCGGGTTGCGTGCCTGCAAAAAACGGGACCAATGCCAATAAGTGAAGTCTCGAACCAGAACGTAGTGTTCGCGCAGGTAATCCGCCCATTGCAGATGCATGTGTACGAAAAGACCCTCGCACCCTTTTCGCAACGCGTAAAAACAGTTGTTTTCAAAGGTCTCCGAGCGCCGTTGCATCCGAGCGTTGTCGCTTTCACGAATCCAAGGCGTCAAAAATCGATACGGCACCTCGTCACGCAGCAACTTAAACGTCACTTGATGAACGGAGGATCTTGAATCACCCAAAAGCGTGTCGACGATCCGCTTCTCGCTCGTATCGTGCGTCCATCCGTGATGACTCCCGAGCGCTTCGATGCACCGGGTAATCGCCTCGCATCGACCGTAACTGAGACGGAAAAACATTTTCGGATACCACGCCTTGGCCACCATGCGCGCTGTCAGCTCATCAACGTGCATGACGGTACGGCCTTCTCGAACAACGAGTTCGAGAAGACTTAGAAGCCAAAGAAACTTGTACGGCGCCACCGTATTTTGAAAAACCCGTGCGAGCGGATCAGCGATTGTTGTGCTTTTCATTTGCATAAAGCCTTCACCCGCGACGAGTATAGCCCGAAAACGGTAGATGAAATTTGCATCGTCTCCCTAAACCCGATAGGCTATCCGCACTATCGTCAATCGACTCGTATCCGAAAAAGAACACCGAAAAAGGCCTATCGATGGATATCAAAAAAGACCACGAAATGTACATGCAAATCGCCCTTCTGACCGCCAAGCGTAGCTACGCCAAACGCCTTCAGGTCGGTTGCGTCATCGTCAAGAACAATTCGATCATTTCATTCGGTTGGAACGGCATGCCCACCGGTTACGACAATTGCTGCGAATACGAAGTCGACGGCAAGCTCGTCACCCGCCCCGAAGTGCAACATGCCGAGCTCAACGCCATCGCCAAACTCGCCTACAACGGTTACTCCTCGGACGGCGCGAGCATCTTCATTTCGCACAGCCCCTGCATCAACTGCGCCTTGTTGATTCGTGCTTGCGGCATTCGCAACGTGTACTACCACGAAGTCTATCGAGACGACGCCGGCATCAAATTCCTGCGTAACGCCGGGCTGACCGTCGAACAGATTTGACGGTCCGTAGGGCGCCTTTCTTTTCATTCATCGGACCCCCGATTCGCCCGGCGATCGGGGGATTGTGCGCATGTTGCAAAAACGAGACTATCCTTATAATCGATTCGTGCTTCCGATTCGGTTCGCCCTTACGCGAGCGACCGAACGGCTACAACGTTCCCGCTTCGAAGGAGAATCCGTATGAAGGCGAAACCGTGGTTATTCTTGGTGTCGATGTTGGCCGTTTCAACGGCGCATGCCGACCTTTACAACGACACGATCATCTGCAATCTCAAAAAGACGTCGACCTATTACGAAGGCGATTGTTACGTTCCCAATCAGGTCAACGATTTGGCCGTCAACTTCGCGGGCCTCAACCCCCAATACGCCAAACCCTACGCGCCCGATCGTCGCGTGAACACCCGCATCAAGCCGAGCGACAAATCGGTCTGGGTTGGCGCCATGCAAGGACGAAAAGTCGAAGATCCCACGCTCTTTGAATTGGTTCTCAATGACAAGGGCGCGCCGATTTACGGCAAGTTGCCTTACGGTTGGTTCAACGTGCGTCAAGCCGTCGTCACCGACAAGACGTTGAGCGTCGCCTTCGACGCCTCGCGCCAAACGCCGCCGACCGATGCCGATCTCTTGATCGTTCGGGAAGCCAAGCGACTTTTGGCCAAAGAATCCGATTGGAATCGTCGATGCACGCGCAAGTGCTCGAACGAGGACAAGACCTACAGCATTTTCTGCGCCATGATGAAGGCGCAGGAAAACGTGCTCGGCAAAGGCAACGTGCATTATCGCCAGCCCGCCATGCAAGCGTTTCGCGAAACGCTCAACACCATGGGCAAAGGTCGCTTTGACAAGCACCGCCTGATGGACTGGAACAATCACCCCGACACCACCTTTGCCGAAGTGCGCGAATTGTTCGACGTCACTGAAAAGAACATGCTTAAGTGGCGTAAAGAGGCGCCGGCCGCGCGTTGATCGGCCGATCGACAAAAGCGCGCCGCCGAATGAACAAGGGCGTTTCCCGAAAGGAAACGCCCTTTTTCGCGACGGTTCTCAGTCCTTAACCGAGCTGGACTTTCTTCCAAATATCCGTGATCGATTGCGGCTTGGGATTGCGTTTGCGCATCTTGTAGTGCGTGTGCAAGAGGTCGTGAGAAGCGTGACCGCAGGGTTCGCCCAAGAATTCTTCGTACAAACGCACGACGTCGGGGTTTTTGTGACTCTGACGCAACGGACGCTTTTCATCGATCGCGTAGATCGCCGCGGCGCGTTGTTCGTTGAACTCCATGTAACGGTTCTTGCGGCGCACGGTGCCGCCCCCATTGATGCAACCGCCCGGACAAGCCATCACTTCGACGAAGTGGTAGTCGGCCTTGCCTTGTTTGACTAGCTGACACAGCTTTTCGGCATGCGCCAACGTATGCACGACGGCAAGCTTGATCGTGCCCTTGTCGCCCAAATCGACCGTGGCCTCCTTGACCCAATCCTGTCCGCGCACGGGCTGGAATTCGATCGGAGCGAGCTCCTTGCCGGTCAAGACGGCATAAACCGTACGAACGGCCGCTTCCATCACGCCGCCCGTCACGCCGAAAATCACGCTCGCGCCCGTGTTTTGAGTCATGAAGGGCGAATCGAACTCTCCGTCGGGCAGATGCCCGAGGTGCACGCCATTACGGCGCAACAAATCACCGAACTCGCGCACGGTCAACACCAAATCGGTGTCGGGCATACCGTCCCGAGCGAGCTGATCGCGTTGCGCTTCGTCCTTTTTGGCCGTGCACGGCATGATCGAGATAAAGCGCAACTTCTTGGGATCGATGCCGTGTTCGCGAGCGAACCACGTCTTGGCCAAGGCCCCGAAAATGGCCTGCGGCGAGCGGGTCGTCGACAAGTGAGCGATCAATTCGGGATGAATCTTTTCGACGAAATTGACCCAACCGGGACAGCAACTCGTCATCATCGGCAAGGTGCCGCCCTCTTCGAGGCGATGGAGCAATTCCGTGCCTTCTTCCATAATCGTCACGTCAGCCGCCCAGTTGATGTCGCAGACGTAATCGGCGCCGATATGTTTCAAGGCCGTGACGATGCGCTTTTCAACGTCCGTTCCCGGCGGCAGACGGAAATAGTCGCCCATCGTCACGCGTACCGCGGGCGCGAAGGCCACGACCGTCGTGATCTCGGGATCTTCCATCCATTCGATGGCCGTTTCGGTTTGGTTCTTCAAACCCAGGGCGCCGGTCGGGCACACCAACGTGCATTGACCGCAGTTGACGCACTTGGTGCTGTCAGCCCATTGATCGGCACCGGCAATGCCCACGCCGCACTCGGTACCGATGTTGTCCATCGTCAAACAACCGAGGCCTTGGATGGTGCGACACACTTCCACGCAACGGCCGCAACGAATGCACTTGTTGGCCTCGCGGAAAAGACTCGGGCTCGACGTGTCGATCGGACGCTTGGCGGTGAAGCGTCCCGAACAACTGTTGTTGATCAAACCGGTGTACATCGCGACGGTTTGCAGTTCGCAATTGCCGTGGCGCACGCAACTGGCGCAGTCCTGGTTATGGTCGGCAAAAAGCCAGGCCACTTGCTGTCGTTGCATCTTACGCACGCGAGCCGTTCGCGTTTGAACGATCAAACCGTCGGAAACGGGCGTATTGCACGACGTGACGACGGTCGCTTCACCCGTGACCGGATGAACGATCTCGACGAGACACACGCGACAGGTGCCGGGGGTGTGATTCAACGGCAGATAAGCGCACAACGTCGGAATGAAGATGTCGGCTCGCTTGGCGGCGGTCAAAATGGTATCGCCCTCTTGGCATTCGACGAGCTGATCATTGATACGAATTTGCATGATTAACGCTCCAACAGGGCGGCATCTCGAGCGCGTTCGGCTTCGATGTTGCCGGGAATGGGACGTGGCGTGGCGACGGCGTACAAGCGATAACAGCGCATGCAACGGTCGGCTTCGCGTCGTGCCTGCTCGGGCGAAAGCGTGAGATCGACCTCACGGAAATTGCATTCGCGTTCCTCAACCGGAATTTGCTGCAACTTGGCGCGCGGTTTCTTGACTTCGAGTCGATCGGGCGTGCCGTCTTCAAGCAAATGACAGTCGTGGATGATTTCGCCCATGCGGGTGCGGGGCGTAAAGCCCACCGAGCCGCGAGACAAATATTCGTCGATCGAATTGGCGGCGCGTTCGCCCTGCGCCAGACCGCCGATCAGGGTCGTGGGCCCCGTCGCGCAGTCGCCGCCCGCGAACACACCGGGACGGGACGTGGCCAACGCCGAATTGACCGCAATATTGCCCCAACGATCGAGCAACACGCCGTCGGCGTCGTTAAAGACGTTGCGTTCCATCTTCTGACCGATGGCCGCAATGATCATGGTGCACGGCAATCGGTAGTTGCTGCCCTCGACGGGACGCACGCCGCGACGGCCGCGAGCGTCTTTTTGCGTCAATTCCATTTCGGTGACTTCCACGCCGACGACATGACCGTTTTCGCTCAGGATTTGCGTCGGATTGGTCAAGTAATGGAATTGAACGCCTTCGGCCATGGCCGCTTCGATTTCTTCCGGATCGGCGCTCGCTTCATTTTCCGTGCGACGGTAAACGATATGCACTTGCCCCGTGGCGATGCGTTTGGCCGTACGACAGCAGTCCATGGCCACGTTGCCGCAACCGACGACAACAACGTCGCCGTGAATCTGAGGCGGCCAGCCTTCGGCGACGGCGCGTTCGATTTGAAGCAAGAAATCGATCCCGTTTTGATAGCCGGCCAACGACCGATCCTCACCGGGCAATCCCAAATAAGCGCCTTCGGCACAGCCGATGCCCAAGAAAATGGCTCCGTAACCGTCTTCGAACAAACTCGAAATGTTGATGTCGCGGCCGAAACGCTGACCGAAATGCCATTCGCCGCCCAACTCTGTGATGGCCTCGGTTTCGCCGTGCAACAAGCCTTTGGGCAAACGATACGGCGGAATGCCGCGCAACGCCATGCCGCCGGGTTTGTCGTCTTTGTCGTAGATGTCGACGGGATACCCCTTCATCAACAAATGATAAGCGCAGTTCAAACCGGCCGGCCCCGCCCCGACCACGGCCACGCGCGCCTTGGTGAAGTCCGTCATCGGATCCATGCCCTTAAAGAGCGTGCCGATGGAGGCGCCGGCATGATCGGCCACGTAACGCTTGATGTCTTTGATGGCGATGGGCTTGTCGATGTCGCCGCGGCGGCAAGCGGTTTCACAAGGACGCACGCACACGCGTCCGCAGGTACCGACCAACGGATAGTGATGCAACAGCACGCCCGCGGCCAAATCCGGATGACCGTCGCGAACGTAATCGATATAACGCGGCACGTTGACGTGCGCCGGACAGGCTTCGATGCACTTGGCCGTGACGGTCGTGTACATGTCGCCGGTCAAGGCGCGAGCCGACTCGACGAGCCGATCCTTGAAGTACTTGAGCGCTCCGAGCAACGCCACGGGAGTCGTGCGACCGATCCCGCACAGGCTCGTCTCGCGCATTTGCAACGCCGAATCGTAAATGTGATCCCAATCGACTTGCCCGCCCCGCCCTTCGACGACGTCCTTCAACGCCAGCTCAAGCAAAAAAGCGCCCGTACGGCACGGCGTGCAACGACCGCACGAGACTTCACGCACGCGGGTGTAATAGCGTGCGAGCACGCCGGCCAGCGACACGTTCTTGTCGAACACCAAGAAACCGAAGTTGCCGACAAAGGCGTCGATCGGATTGCCCGGATTGAAGTTGTTCAACGACGTCAAATCAAAGTCGGTCGGCGCCGCATGGCCGCCGAGGGTGTTGTCGTATTTCACACCCTTCCAAACACCATACACAAGTTTTCGCATCATCGGCCCATTGCTTCAGAGGAATTAAAGTCATGCCGTTTTCCATTCTACACTCCCTCGCAGTTGTAGCTGGAATCTGACGAGCAAATGAAAAAAGGGCTTGTTCCGTTTTGCAACAGACCAAGCCCAAAGAGGATGTTTATTAGCTTGTCGGGATCAAGCGGCTGCGATTTCTCCCGTCTTGTAACGCAACTTTTGCATGATCAGCGGCAACAGGAAGATGCCGACGCCGATGGCATAACCCCACCAACGCTGCTCGTAAGGCAGGAAGTAGCCGGTGAGCATATGCGGATACATCAGAACGACGGTGGCGGCCATCAACAAGAGGCGTTCGATGATGTTCGTCTTGTTGTAGAGCCAACCCTGAATGGCCGACGTAAAGGCCACCATACCGAGACTCGTCATCGCGAAAATGAAGCAACCGAGCCAAACGCTGTCGATATCCTTCAAGAGAATGTCGTGATTGAACAGGAAGAACATCGGCAAAATGGCCGTACGAATGTCGTAAATGAACCCCTGTACGCCGACGGCAATCGGGTTGGCCTTGGCGATGGCCGCGCCGGCATAGGCGGCAAGCCCCACGGGCGGCGTGTCGTCGGCCAAGATACCGAAGTAGAAGCAGAACAAGTGTGCGGCAATCAACGGAATCGCAATGTCGGTGCCGTGCATTTGCAAACCGGTGGCCAATTCGACGATGACGGGCGCCGTCAAGGAGGCCATGATGATGTAATTGGCCGTTGTGGGCAAACCCATGCCGAGCAACAAACTGGCGACGGCGGTAATCAACAACAACAAGAAGATGTTGCCGCCCGAGAGCACTTCGACGAAGTAGGTGATCTGCTGACCGAGCCCCAGGGAGACGCAACCGACGATGATGCCGGCAGCGGCCGTCGCCAAGGCAACGCCGGCCATGTTGTAGGCGCCGGCACTCATCGCTTCGAGCGTTTCGTAGACGCCCTTCTTGAAGGCGGGCATCAACGGCTTGCCGTGGACGCGGGCGATCATGACCGGCTGCAGAACCATGATGACGGCCAAAACCATGATGGCGCGGAACACGCTCATTTCAGCCGAGTGCTGCATGAAGACCAATTCGTAGATCAACATGGCCAAGGGCAACAGATAGTGAGCGCCGTTGCGCATTTCAACGAGGAAACGCGGCAATTCGTTCTTGGGCAAGCCGCGCAAACCGAGCTTGCACGCTTCGACATGCGTGATCCAGAACAGCGCGACATAAGCGGCGAACGCGGGAATCGCGGCGGCCTTGGCCACTTCGACGTAAGGCACGTTGACGTACTCGGCCATGATGAAGGCGGCGGCCCCCATGACAGGAGGCGCGAGCTGACCGTTGACGCTCGAGGCCACTTCAATGGCGGCGGCCTTGGTCGAGGGATAGCCCAAACGCTTCATGAGCGGGATGGTGAACGTACCGGTCGTCACGACGTTGGCGATGGACGAGCCCGAAACCATGCCGGACAAAGCCGAGCTCACGACGGCCGCTTTGGCGGCGCCACCGCGATACTGACCCAAACCGGAAATGGCGACGCGGGTAAAGAACGCACCGCCGCCGGCGCGATCGAGCATCGTACCGAACAAAACGAAAAGGAATACGACGGTGGCCGAAACGTGCAACGGGACACCGTAGACGCCCTGCGTGTCCATCGTGATCTGACTGATGAAACGGGACAACGTGGCGCCCTTGAAGGCAAGCCAATCGGGCAGATACGGTCCCAAGAAAACGTAAGCCATGAAACCGCCGGCGATCATGGGCAGCGCGGGCCCCAACACGCGACGGGTGGCTTCGAGCATAAGCGCGATCAAAAGGACGCCGGCGATGAGGTCGCGCCCGATGGGCTGCCCCGGACGTTCGGCAATGCCGGCGTAATCGATCACGATGTACAACGCGGCGCCGGCGGCAACCACGCCAAGCACCCAGTCAAACCAGTTGACGCGCTGCATGGCGAGCAAAATACGCAAGTCCCAGCGCGAGTTGATGCCGCCCTTCAACGTGGGCAGATTCAGGAAGATGAGCATCAAGGCAAACGCCAGGTGGAAGGCCTTGACGACCAACGAGTCGAGCAACAACCAGCTCGCGGTCGACAATTGGAACAATGCCCAGGCCAAGGCGACGACGAAGGTGATTTTCTTGGTCAACCCCGTCTTGTCCCCGACGACACCATGGTCACCATGGGTGACGTTCTCACGGTACTCGCCGATACGGTCGGCTTCACCCGCGGCGGCTTCGGTAATCGCCGTATCGGGCAGAAGGATCTTATTCGTGTTTTCCGACATAAAAAGGCATCCTCAGAGATTTTTTATCGTTCTCTTTTATAAAAAACGTCTTCCGCCCGAGCGTAGTCGGACGATCGGGATCGGAAGACGACGTGGATTAAAGGCGGATTACTTGATGAGACCGGCTTCCTTGTAGTACTTCATGGCGCCGGCGTGGATCGGAGCCGTCAACCCCTGGAGCATGGATTCCTTCGTGATGTTGGCCAATGCGGGGTGCAACTTGCGGAATTCGTCGAGATTGGTCATCACTTCCTTGGTGATGGCGTAAACAACGTCTTCAGGCGTGTCTTCGTGCGTTACGAGCGTGGCGAGCATGCCCAGCGTCTGCACTTCGTCCTTGGCGTTCACGGCATCGGGATACTGATCCATCGGGATCTTGGTCATGGCGTAGTACGGTGCGTCGGCCAAGAGCTTGTCCAAACCGGTGATCGGAACGATGCGAACCTTACGACCGCCGGCCGTGGATTCCTTGATGTTGCCGTTCGGGTGACCGACCGTGTAGAAGAAACCGTCGATGCGGCCGTCCTGCAACACGCGAGGAGCGTCGGCGGGCTTCAACTTTTCGTCACGGAAGTCCTTGCCCGGTTCGATGCCCAACGTCTTGCAAATATCCAATGCGTTGACGCGGTTGCCGGAACCCGGATCGCCCAAATTGATGATCTTGCCCTTGATGTCGTTGACGGACTTGATGCCGGAGTCGGCGGCGGCAACGAAGGTCACGGCCTCGGGAGCCAAGGCAAAGACGGCACGCAACTTGCTCACGGGCTTGCCTTCCCAGGGGCCCTTGCCGTTGTAGGCCAAATACTGCGTGTCGGCCTGAGCGATACCGAAGTCCATGTCACGTGCGTGAATGGCGTTGATGTTGAACTTGCTGCCGCCCGTGGACTCAACGGAAGCGCGGATGTTGTATTCCTTCTTCTTTGCGTTGATGATCTTGGCGATAGCCCCACCCGTCGGGTAATACACACCCGTAATACCACCGGTACCGATGGTCACAAAGGAAGGCTTGGCAGCCATCGCTTGAGAACCGGCAAAGAGCATCGTAGCAGCAACGGCAACCGGCATGAGTTTCTTGAACATGGCTTTATCCTCCACAATGTGAAATGTTTGTTATGGCGTTTGATTTGTGTTTCGAGTCGATCAAAACGTCAGGTATTGGTTCCGACTCTCTGCTTTTATACATGCAAAAACCGTGCCAGTTTTTATAAGCACAACGTCGTAATTCGCTTTTCTCCTTTATTTTCAAATTGTTAGGTGATTTTCCATCTTTTTTTTAAAGTGATTGCACAAGCAAAGCGCAAGCGACGATTTTTAAGTTTTATCCATGCACCATTTGCGTGCATCATTTTGGTGCGCGCCCGTATTTGGTGCGCACGAACCGAATGCACGAACCGTATCGTCGTGTCGGCGCACGATTGAGGCTACAATGACGGCGTCGTTCACTCCAGCTTGTTTCAACACCGTGACTACAACGCCCTTTTGTCGTGTGGCTCTGCTACCGCGCCAAGACGTTCTGCCTTCCGCCGAACTGCTCGCTTGCATCGGTTCGGACGCCTTGCTTCGTGCCGAGGGCTTTCAAAGTCTCAAACGCCGTTGCGACTTTTTATGGAACCGCTGGTTGCTCGGCCGTCTTTTGGCTCAAACGGATCCGCACGCACGCCTTCAGGAGCAACCGCCCTACTCGCCCGTCGTTCACGCGAGCTCGCCGCTCTTTTGTTCAATTTCTCACACCCGCAACGTCGTGGCGGTGGCTCTCGCTTCGCACCCCGTGGCCATCGACGTCGAATGCCCGAAACCCGGACGCTCGATCGAACCGATTTGGATGCGCGTTCTCAATCGCGCGCTCTGGGACAATACGCCGGACGAGGAACGCACGGACGCGTTTTACCGCTATTGGGGCCTTTACGAATGCGCCGTCAAGTTGAAGGCAACCTTCGTGACGAGCGCTACCGACGTGCACGTCGTTGCCGAGGGCGTCCGACTGCCTCACCGCCACGAGCGTCCGGCACCCGACACCTACCTCACGGTCGTCTCGGCCGCCGTTTCGGCGTTGACGCTCCACACCGTCAATCCTGTTGTTTAACGTCCCGACGTACCGACAAAAAAGCCCGTCAAGCGATGAAACTCGCCTAACGGGCTTTTGGCTTTTCGATGCCAAACGCGATCACTCGCGTCCCATTTCCTTCCAGAAGCGTCGCAAATAACCGAGCCCGGCATAAAGGGCCAACGAAACGGCAAAGCCGTAGAACAACGCCAACCAAGCCTGCGAGCGCCACAACATGACCGTCAACAGAACGCCGACCGCAACGGAAATGCCTTCGACAAACCCCATGCCGGCGTTTTGCGTTTCTTTTTGAACGGGCATGTCGGCCAAATCTTCGATGCGAATGACGTTGGTGGCCGCTTCATCATCCGAAATCGGCCCGTGTTCGGCGGGAATCGTGGCTTGCCGCGCGCGCAAAACACGTTCGACGGCGGTGGCTTCGCTTCGCGTCATGGGAGCGGCCCAACGCGCCAGAAGCGCCTCGGTCGTTTCCGACTCAAAACGGCGGGCGGCCGAACGAGCCGCTTTTTTGTTTTCGTAATGCATTGAATTCTCCGTTTGGATAGATCAATCCCGCGTCAACAAAGCGACGACACGAGCGCTGATCCCCTTTTGTTCCCCCTCAAAGCCCAATTTTTCATTGGTTTTGGGCTTGACGCTGACGCGATCGACATCGATGCCGAGAATCTCGGCGATGCGAGCGGTCATCGCGGGCAAGTGCGGATTGAGCTTGGGACGTTCGGCAACAATAACGCAATCGAGATTGTTGATTTGCCACCCCTTTGCCGCAATGCGAGACCACGCTTCGCGCAACAAAACGGCGCTGTCGGCGTCTTTGAATTCGGCGGCCGTATCGGGGAACAGCAGTCCGATATTGCCCATGTTCGCCGCCCCGAGCAGGGCGTCGGTAATCGCATGCAACAAGACGTCGGCGTCGCTGTGTCCGTCGAGCCCCAGCGTGTGTTCGATGCGAATGCCGCCCATGATCAGCGGACGACCTTCAACCAATCGATGCGAGTCGTATCCCAAACCGACACGAAGATCCATTGTCGTATCCTTTCGTTGCAACAGTTGACGAGCCAACGCCCGATCGGCGGGCTCGGTGATTTTAAATGTGAGCGGAGCGCACGGCACCAACGCCACGCGTCCGCCTTGAGCGCGAATCGCGCTCGATTCGTCCGTCACGTCGGGCGTATCGGCAATGGCGCGTGCCAGTTGACGCAACGCAAAGAGCTGCGGCGTGGCGATGCGCCATAAACGGTCCCGACTGACATCCTCGGCGATCAATCCGTGCTCATCGGCGCGTTTGACGGTGTCGGCAACCGGCATGGCCAAAACGGCGCCTTCGGCCGTACCCTCGCGCAACACGCGATCGACCGTGGCGACGAGACTGTCCAGATCCTCGTGCGACAACAAGGGGCGAGCCGCATCGTGCACCATGGCGAGGGTCGTTTCAGGCCAGTCGTTCTCGACGGCACGCAACGTATTCAACACCGTGTCGGCACGCGTGGCGCCTCCCGTACGCAACACGACGGCATCGCCCAAATCGAGAGCGTCCGCATAGGGATCCTCGGGACTGACGGCCACGTACACGCGATCGACGAGCGGATGCGAAAACAGTGCGCGCACCGTTAAAACGAGCATGGGCTCGCCGCCCTCGGTTAAAGGAAGGTATTGCTTCGGACGATCGGCTTTCATGCGGGAACCGACACCCGCGGCCGGCACGACGGCGATCAACGGCGCTCTTTCAGTCATCGCGGCCTCCTTCAACGACCGGAATCGAGATCGGGCTCATCGGTGCCGAGCATCGAAGCAATGGGTTCGAAGGTGCGACGATGAATGGGCAAAATACCCAAGCGCCGAATGGCCTCCACGTGTTCGGGAACGCAATAGCCTTTGTGTTTGGCAAAGCCGTATCCCGGATACTTGGCATCGAGCGTCTCGAGCCAATGGTCCCGCGTCGTTTTCGCCAAAATCGAAGCGGCCGAAATGGCGGCGATCTTGTCGTCTCCTTTGACGATCGCGTTGATCGGACAAGCGGACCATTCGGGCACGCGATTGCCGTCGACCAGGACGAGCCGAGGCTCGATGCTCAGCCCCGAGATGGCACGGTGCATGGCGAGCATGGTGGCTTGCAAAATATTGAGCTCTTCAATCTCGCGCACGTCGGCCTCGGCCACACACCAGGCGCGAGCCTTAAGCTTGATTTCTTCGGCCAACCGATCGCGGCGTTCGGGCGTAAGTTTTTTACTGTCGCGCAACCCTTCGATCGGCCGATCCGGATCGAGAATGACGGCCGCCGCCACGACGGGACCGGCGAGCGGACCGCGCCCCGCCTCGTCCACCCCGGCGATCACGTCGCCCGAATCGGCGAGCAACATGTCGTTGAAAAGATCTTTCGTGTGTTTATCGGGGCGTCGGCGTGCCATGGCGTGTCCAATCGAACGGTCAAACAATAACGGATCAGTTTATAGGAATTTGGCTTGACCCTGCAACCGAGGCATCGTCTCGGAGTCGAGCGATCGAAAAAAACCGACCCTTTGTGTCCAAAGGATCGGTTTTACACGTCGAGACGCCTTATTTCATGCGCCCTTCGAGACTGTCTTCATACACCTTCAAGGCTTTGACCACCAGACCGCACAAGGCGACCAGAGCGATCAGGTTGGGCAGGACCATCAAGCCGTTGAACAAGTCGGCCAACTCCCAGACGAGGTCGACGTGCAGGAGCGAACCGCAGAACACGAAGCAAACCACCAAAAACCGATACGGCAACACCCCGCGGGCGCCGAACAGATACTTGACGTTTTGTTCGGCAAAGAAGTACCAGCCGATAATCGTCGAGAAGGCAAAGAAGAACAAGCACACGGCCACGAACATCAGGCCGACTTCGCCCAAGCCCGTTTCAAAGGCGCGTTGCGTGAGCAAAATCCCCGTGGTTTTTCCATCGAGCACGCCCGTCGTCAAAATCACCATGGCCGTCATCGTCACGACGACGAACGTGGTCACGAAAACGCCGATGATGGCCACGAACCCCTGTTCGGCCGGGTATTTCACGCGTGCGATGGCGTGAGCGTGCGGCGTCGAACCCATGCCGGCCTCATTGGAAAAGAGCCCGCGAGCCACGCCGTAACGAATGGCTTCCTGCACGGTCGCGCCGATCGCGCCGCCCGTGGCGGCCACCGGATCGAAGGCGCCGACAAAAATCATTTTGAAGGCGGGAATCACATTGTCATAATGCAAAACCAACACGAAAGCGCCGCCGATCAGGTACATGATCGCCATCATCGGTACCATCTTTTCAGTCGTCGACGCAATGCGACGGATCCCACCGATAAAAATGAAGCCCGACAAAAACGCGACGGCAACGCCCACCGCTCCGACAGGCAGACCGAAGGCCGTACGGAACGCGTCGGCAATGGAGTTGGCTTGCACCATGTTACCGATCAGACCGAGCGCCAAAATGATCGTCACGGCAAAAAATACCGCCAACGGTTTGGACTTGAGGCCGTTGGCAATGTAAAAGGCGGGCCCCCCCGTCACTTGTTCGCGGAAATCGGTCGATTTGTACAACTGAGCCAGAACGGCTTCGACGAAAATCGTGGCCATCCCGAAAAAGGCGGCGATCCACATCCAAAAGATGGCACCCGGACCGCCCATGGCCAACGCCGTTGCCACGCCGGCCAAACTGCCCGTGCCGACCTGAGCGGCGACAGCCGTGGCCAGCGATTGAAACGAGCTCATCCCCTTGGAGGCGCTGGCCTTTTCCCCGCTCATGCTGTCGGGCGTCAGAAAGAATTTGCAGGCTCGGGCAAAGCGACGCACTTGAACGAATTTCAACCGAACGCTGAAATACAGACCGGCGCCGACCAACAACGGAATCAAGCAATACGGCCCCCACAGTACACTGTTGATCGACGAGACGAGCGCAGTCAATTCTTCCACGAATAAACCCCAATGACGGATACGAAAATAAAGTCCGTTATTTTGCAACAAAACGCATGAAGTTTTCCAGTAGACATTCAAAAAGAGACTGAAAAAAACGCGCTTTCGTCACCTTTTCGTTTTCCTTCCGATCGATCGAGCTCAAAAAAAACGATCCCGTCGCACCGATGGTCGACGGGATCGATTGGTTGGGGACGGACTTCTCGGCGTCCGTCCGACACGGTTCAAAATTCAAAATTTAAAAGTGATGACCGTGCTTGGCGTCATAGATGCCCTCGTAGTCTTCGAGCGCCTTGCCGGCCAACTTATACAAAGCCAGAAGAGCGATCAAGTTGGGCAATACCATCAAGCCGTTGAACATGTCGGCCAATTCCCAAACCAAGTTCACCTGCAACAGAGAACCGAGGAAGACGAACAATACGACGATGAGCTGATACGGCAGGACGGCGCGGTTACCGAAGAGGTACTTGACGTTCTGTTCGGCAAAGAAGTACCAACCGATGATGGTGGAGAACGCGAAGAAGAACAAGCAAATCGCGACGAAACTCAGACCCAAGGTACCGAAGCCGAGTTCGAACGCATACTGCGTCAGTTCGATACCCGTACGAGTGCCGTCCAAGGCGCCCGTCGCCAGGATCACCATGGCGGTCATGTTCAACACGATGAAGGTGTCGAAGAAGACGCCGACCATCGCCACGAAACCTTGCTGTGCGGGGTACTTGACGCGAGCCATGGCATGAGCGTGCGGGGTGGACCCCATACCGGCTTCATTCGAGAACAAACCGCGAGCGACACCATAGCGAATGGCTTCCTTAATGCTGGCGCCAACCACACCGCCGGTGGCGGCTGCCGGGTCGAACGCGCCGACGAAGATCATCTTGAATGCGGGGAGAATGCCGTCCCAGTAGCTGATGCAAACGATCAAACCGCCGACCAGATAGAACACGGCCATCAACGGAACGAGTTTTTCAGTGGTCGAAGCGATGCGACCGATACCGCCGATGAAAACGAAGCCGGCCAAAGCGGCCATCACGATACCGACGACGGGAGCGGGAATGCCCCATGCCTTGTCAAAAGCGGCGGCGATGGAGTTCGACTGAACCATGTTGCCGATGAAACCCAAGGCGATGATGATGGCGACGGCGAAGAATACGGCCAAGCCCTTGCTCTTGAGACCGTTCTGAATGTAGTAGGCCGGACCGCCCGTGACGTGCCCCTTCTTGTCCTGGGTGCGATACAACTGAGCCAAAACGGCTTCCACGAAGATCGTGGCCATACCGAAGAGCGCGGCGATCCACATCCAGAAGATGGCGCCCGGACCACCCATGGCGATGGCGGTTGCGACGCCGGCCAAGTTACCGGTACCCACCTGAGCGGCGACGGCGGTGGCCAACGACTGGAAGGAACTCATCCCGGTATGGTCGGCCTTCTTGCCCGCGAGGCTAATGGTTTCAAGCACGTAACGGAACGCCATGACAAAGCGTTTGACCTGAACGAACTTCAGGCGGATAGAGAAATAAAGACCGGAGCCCACCAACAACGGAATGAGGCAATACGGCCCCCACAAAACGCTGTTAATGGACGAGACGATCGAAGTTAACTCCTGCATGAGGGATCTCCTGTTTTTTTTAGTCACGGTATTCTCCCTCAGTTTTAGGGAAAAAATCAGGTGTAATCCCGTAAATCTCATCAACCCCTGACTATGGTTGACTGCACTAGGACTGACTCCCTACAACCGATTACTTAGAAAGCAAAAAAGGCGTCGATCGCTCGACGCCTTTCGGTTCACTTTTCACTCAAAGTCCCAACAACGGCTTGTCCGGAACCCACATCAATTTGACGCGTTCGGGCACCAAATCCTTGTCGGCAAGAGCCCTCACCTCCGCCCCGAGTCCGGCGGCAAAGATAAGTTCGCCGTCAAGCCATACGAGCGGCAACGCACTGCGCTCGAACGAGGGGATATTGGCCGCTTGATACAAGTGTTTTAGATTGCGGCTCGGACGCAACCGATACAGTTTGATTTTTTCTCCCCCTTTTCGGGCCTTGACCTGCAATACGCCGGAACGCACCTTGGCCGCGTCAAAACCGTCTTCCTCGGGTTGGCACGGAACGAACTTGAGAACGCCGCCCCAAAGACCCAGTCCGATTTCCGGGGAACCATCCCAAACGATCGTCATGTCGCGAGGATGATCCCGAGCGGCCGGCTCGACATCGCGCAACACGAGATTGGCGCCCCAACGGCGAATTTCGCGACCGTCAATACGTATCGACAGACGCGAGTCCGTATGCGTTTCTCGAACCTGACGCAAACAATCGAGCAAACGCGCTTTGCTCGGCGCGCGAACGCCTTCGCTTTGCAACCAGCTGCGAAGACAAAGCGCTTGACGCACGAGAGGCAACATCAAGAGTTTGGCGATGATCAACGCGTGAGGGATGTCCGCACGACAACTTTCCACGTCTTCACCCCCGACACTGCGCATGATGTCGGCGCTTTGGGCCACGAGACCGATGGAACGCGCCGCCGCCTGACGCCAGCCGGGACGCGTTTCATCGAGCTTCGGAAGGATGTCGTTGCGAATCAAATTGCGCAAAAACCGCGTGTCGGCGTTCGATTCGTCTTCGATCCACGCCAGTTTGGCTCGCTCGGCGTAGGCTTCGATCCAACCGCGGGGCACGTCGATCCAAGGACGAGCCAACACCAGGCGACTGGACAAGGGCGCCGTTTCCATCGGACGAACCGGGCTCATGGCGGCCAGCCCTTCGGGACCGGCGCCTCGCATCCACTGAATCAAGAACGTCTCGAGGCGATCGTCCTGGTGATGCCCCGTCATAATGACGTCGGCTTTTTGGGCTTTGGCGACTTTGACCAGCGCCTTGTAGCGCGCTTCTCGAGCGGCCGCTTCAATCCCCTGCCCCGCATTTTTGTTGACGTAGACCTTTTCCACCACCAGCGGCAGGCGCCATTTTTCACACATGAGACGAGCGTGCTCGACCCAACTTTCGGCGTTTTTCGACAGACCGTGATTGACATGCACCACGGTGATCTCGTCGATCGCGGTTTGATGTCGCTTGTGAAAGAGTTTTGCCAAAATATCGACCAACGCGGTCGAGTCGCGACCTCCCGAGTACGCCACGATAATGCGCACGGGATTGACCGGTTCGAGCACGAAGACGTCGGACGGGTTGGCCGCCCGACGTTCGGCAATCAATTCGACCACGTGCGAGACGCAGGCCGTTAATTCGGCCGTTTTGTTCGGGCGACGCGGTTTGGCGGTACGTTGGGGATCGGACGAGCTCATGATGCTCCTTTACAAGGATCAGACTTTGTCCTCGCTCTTGGGTTCGGCCTTTTCGTCGATCGTTTCCGGCTCCGCGTTTTCGCTCACGATGGCGGCGTCTTCAATGGCCGGCGCGGGGGCGGGCTCGGGCTGTTTGACGAGATTTTCGTCAATGGCGTAACGACCGTAATTCATCAAGCGGCTCAAACGGCGTTCGAGCAACTCGTCGACGGGCAGCGCGAGCATGGCGCGCAACTGGTCGATCAAAGCCTTCTTGAGGGTGGAAGCCATCAGACGGGGATCGCGGTGGGCCCCGCCCAAGGGTTCGGACACCACTTTGTCGACCAATCCCAGCTGCAACAGCGTGTCGGCCGTCAAACCAAGCGCTTCGGCGGCCGTGCTCGCCTTGCCGGCGTCCTTCCACAAAATGGAGGCGCAGCCTTCGGGACTGATGACCGAATAGGTCGAATACTGCAACATCATCACGACGTCGGCAACGGCAATGGCCAAAGCGCCGCCCGAACCGCCTTCGCCGATGATCGTGCTGATCACGGGAACGCGCAACTTGCTCAGTTCAAACAAATTGCGGCCGATGGCTTCGGACTGGTTGCGCTCTTCGGCGCCGATACCGGGATAGGCCCCGGGCGTATCGACGAACGTAAAGACGGGCAGATTGAATTTTTCGGCAAGTTTCATCAGGCGCAACGCCTTGCGATAGCCCTCAGGACGGCTCATGCCGAAATTGCGACGGGTGCGTTCGCGCGTGTCGCGGCCTTTTTGATGACCGATCACCATGACCGAGTACTGTCCCAAGCGAGCCAAGCCGCCGACGATCGATTCGTCGTCCGCATACACTCGATCGCCGTGCAATTCGGTGAAGTCTTCGAAGATCGAGTTGATGTAGTCCATCGTGTACGGACGGTTGGGATGGCGTGCCACCAACGAGCACTGCCAAGGCGTCAGTTCGGCATAGAGTTCGGCCGTTCGTTGCACCAATTCGCGCTCCAAACGCGCGATTTCGCTGCGAGGATTGGTGCCCGTTTCGAGAGCCACCGTTTCGAGTGCGTCGATCTTGCCGGCGATCTCGCCGAGTTCTTTTTCAAATTCAAGAAAAACCGCTTTGGCCATATGCGTATGCCTTTCGATTCAAGATAGTCTTAATACTGTACAGGAGTTTGTGTTTGCGTGCGCCAGAGCAACCACGTCACGGCACTGCGATAGGGACTGCATGTCCGAGCTGTGGCTTCCATGTCACAGTCCGGACCAAAGCGCCGTTGCATGCCGCGCCGCACGCCCAAGTCGTCCGAGGGAAAGACGTCGGGACGACCGAGGCCGAACAGCAAAATCATCCGAACGCTCCACGGACCGATCCCTTTGATGCGGGTGAGTCGATCGGCAATCGCTTCGTCGGACAGGTCGTCAAGCGCCTCGCGCGTCGCAAAGCCTTGAGCATACCCTTGCGCAAGCCCTTTGAGGGCTAGGGCTTTTGATCGGGAAAACCCGAATTCTCGCAGACCGCCCTCATCCATGTTGATGAGGCAAAGCGCAAGATCGAGACCTTGCGCTTTGTTCAGAGCGTCGAGAAGTCGGTCGGCCAAACGCCGTCCCGACACGACGCTGACTTGCTGGCCGGCAACGACATTGACGTAACACGTCATCAAATCGTCGGCGATGTCAAGCCCTTCGTCGGCATACGCCGTCGTCAAGTCGACCCATCGCGCATCGTTTGCAAGATGCGCGAGGGCATGGTTCCACCAACTTACGCGCGTCGCCACGTCGTGCCCTGAGGGCCGTCGAGCAGTTCGATGCCCGCCTCGAGCAATTCCTTGCGAATCGCATCGGCCGTACCCCAATCGCGCTCTTTCTTGGCCTGGGCGCGACGCGCGATCTTTTCTTCAATCGCCGCTTCGTCCATGCCGACCGGAGCGCCCTTGAGGAACGTCTTGGGATCGCGTTGCAACAAATTGAGAATGCCGCCCAACGCTTTCAAAAGACCGGCGGTATTGGCGTCCTTCGTGCGATTGATTTCACCGACCAATTCAAAAAGCACGCTCACGGCCTGCGGCGTATTGAAGTCGTCGTCCATCGCCTCCTTGAAGCGCTTGGCGTAGCCCTCGGACCAGTCGATGACGACGTCGGAGGGCTCCACTTCGTCGAGCGCCGCATACATGCGCATCAACCCCTTGTGAGCGTCTTCGATGAGCCCGGCGTTAAAGCTGATCGGACTGCGGTACTGGCTGCGCAACATGAAGAAGCGCAGCGATTCGTTGCCGTTGCCCTCGCCGTATTCGGCGTTGGTCTGCTTCAAAGCATCGCGAATCGTCCAGAAGTTGCCGAGCGACTTGCTCATCTTTTCTTCCGTACCGTCGGCGTTGCGTACGCGCAAGGGTCCCGAATGCATCCAAACATTGGCAAACGTCTTGCCGGTGGCGCCTTCGCTTTGCGCGATTTCATTTTCGTGATGCGGGAAAATCAAGTCCGGACCGCCGCCGTGAATGTCGAAGGTGTCGCCCAAATAGTGGCGGCTCATGGCCGAGCATTCGATGTGCCAACCGGGACGACCGGGGCCCCACTTCGAATCCCACTGCGGCTCGCCCGGCTTGGCGTGCTTCCACAGTACGAAGTCGAGCGGATCGCGCTTGGAATCGTTCACGCCGATGCGAGCGCCCGACTGCAATTCGTCGATACTGCGACCGGAGAGCTTGCCGTAGGGCTTGAAAGAGCGAACGCTGTAATCGACGTCGCCGTCGGCCGTCTTGTAAGCCAAGCCCTTTTCTTCAAGCATGGAGACCAAATCGAGCATCTGCGGGATGAACTCGGTGGCGCGCGGTTCGTGCGTCGGAGCCAGGCAACCGAGACTGATCATGTCTTCTTGCATGGCGCGCGTGAACTCATTGGTCAAATCGGTCGTCGAGACGTTGCGCTCGGCCGCGCGACGAATGATCTTGTCGTCCACGTCGGTGACGTTGCGCACGAACGTTACCTTGTAACCGCTCGCTTCGAGCCAGCGACGCACGACGTCAAAGGCGACGAACGTGCGGCCGTGACCGATGTGCGTGTAGTCGTAAACCGTCACGCCGCACACGTACATGCGAACCTCGCCCGGATGCACCGGCACGAAGGGCTTTTGTTCTTTACTGAAAGTCGAATAAATCGAAAGCGTCATGGTGATTCTTAGCTAAGTAAATGTTTCGATTTGAGACGTTTGTCCGTCGAATGCGGCAAAACTCTTTACAATAGTCCCGAAAGTATAGCGGACTAAGCCGCGTTCATCCGCTGCGTCGCGGCAAAAGCCCCCGTCCGCTTCATCGCATTCGTTTCGTACGCTCGACCACTCATGAAAAAAACGCTTATTGCTCTGGGCTCTGCCCTCGTCGCCGTGTGTGCGGCCCCCGTATGGGCTCAAGATATCGTCGACCCGAAAGAGCCCAACGTCGCCATCACCCACGACAAGTTCCCCGATTTGATCGACAAAGCGATCGCCGATCAGGATTTCATCAAGGCCCGACGCATCGTTGAAGAAGGCCTCAAGCGCAATCCCCTGTCCGTTCAAATGCTTTTTCAACGCGCCGTCATTTACGAGGGGCTCGGTGAAACCGCTCGCGCTCAGGCCGCTTTCGAGGCGTTTGTCGCCCGCTATCCCGAAATAGCGGAACCCTACAACAATTTGGCCGTCATCTATTCCTCTCAGGGCGAGTTGGAAAAAGCCCACGACATGCTCTCTCGAGCGCTCTCCATTCGCCCCGACTTCGCCGTTGCCTGGGCCAACATGGGCAACCTTTATTTGGTACGCGCCAAGCAGGCCTACCAGAACGCCAAACGCTACGGCGCCGCTTCGGTCGAACCCAAGCTTGACGCCGTCAATCGTCTTTTGAAACAGTAACGCAAAGGCTCCGACATGAACTTTTCTTCCCGCATTCGTTTGGGTGTGCTCGCAGGCGTCGCCGCCGTCACTTTGGGCGCCGGCTCCGCCCTTGCCGCGTCCATCAACGACGTCAACGTCTTGATGAAAACCTCTCACGGCGACATTCAATTGCGTTTGGACGCCAAAGCGGCGCCCGTTACGGTCGCCAACTTCGTCAAGTACGCCAAGAGCGGCTTTTTCGACAATCTGATTTTCCACCGCGTCATCGACGGCTTCATGATTCAGGGCGGCGGTTTTGACGAAAACATGCGCCAAAAGGACGCCCAAGCTCCCATTGTGAACGAAGCTCGCAACGGTCTGTCCAATCGCCGAGGCACCATTGCCATGGCCCGCACTTCCGAACCGCATTCGGCTTCGAGCCAGTTCTTCATCAATTTGGTGGACAACGATTTTCTCGATGCCAAGAATGCGCGAGACGGTTGGGGTTACGCGGTTTTCGGTCGCGTTGTCAAGGGCATGAACGTGGTTGACAAAATCGGCGCCGTACAGACGACCATCAAAAGCGGCCATCGCGACGTACCCGTCGAGACCGTAAAAATTCAATCCGTGACCGTAATGCCTTGACCGATTTCGGGTACACTGTCAGCGCTTTAACAAATAAAAGGATTCAAAATGATTCGTTTTACGACCACGCTCGGCGTTTTTGAAGTTGAGTTGGACCATACCGCCGCTCCCAAGACGGCCGCCAACTTCGAAAAGTACGTCAAGGAAGGCTTTTTCAACGGCACGATCTTTCACCGTGTCATTCGCGGTTTCATGATCCAGGGCGGCGGTTTCGAACCGGGCCTCGTTCAGAAGGAAACCCACAAGCCGATCGAAAACGAAGCCGGCAACGGTTTGAAGAACGACAAGTACACGATCGCCATGGCTCGCACCTCCGATCCGCACTCCGCCACGAGCCAGTTCTTCATCAACGTGGCCGACAACGACTTCTTGAACCATACGGCTCCCACCGCTCAGGGTTGGGGTTACGCCGTGTTCGGTCGTGTCGTCTCCGGTACCGAAGTCATCGACGCGATCGCCAAGGTGCGCACCGCCACTCGCAATTTCTACGGTGACGTTCCCGTCGAGGACGTCGTTATGGAAACGGTCGAACTGGTATAAGGACGACGAAGTTGTCTCAGACGCTTCAGCTTAAGCCGCCGACGATCAGCGGGGTTCGCGAGATCCCCCCTGTTCGTCGGCCTATTTTTGTCTCGGACATTCATCTGACCGGGAAAAAATGGCGCACCGTGCTGGCTTTTTTGCGATTTTTGAAAACGACGGCGTTGCAGTACGACGAGCTATTCCTGGTCGGCGACATTTTCGAGTATTGGATCGGCGACGATGCGGCCGCTCCGGCCAAGCCGTTTGTCAAAGCCGTCAAAGCCTACGTCGACAAGGGGCATCGCGTCTACATCATGCAGGGCAACCGCGACGTGATGTTGGGCGAAGACTTTGCCGCCAGTTGCGGGGCCACGTTGCTCGCGACGCCGGCGGTTATCGATGTCAATGGCACGCGCGTGCTTCTGTCGCACGGCGACGAGTGGTGCACGCTGGACGAGGACTATCAGCAGTTTCGCGCCATGTTGCGCGACCTGGATTTTCAGAAAAAAGCGTTGGCTATGACGGTACCCGAGCGCATCGAGTGGGCGAAGAACGCCCGCAGCCAATCGACCGCGGGTAAAACGGAAAAAACGCGCGCCATGATGGACGTCGTCGACGCGGCGGTGGAATCGGACTGTGCGCGTTACGGTTGCCGCTACGTCATTCACGGCCACACGCACCGACCCGCCACGCACAAACACGGTTCGATCGTTCGTACCGTGATCCCCGACTGGGAAATCGACGGCGTCGTTTATCCCAAAAAGGGATGGGTGACGTTCAACTCTCAAAACGAACCGGTCGTCGTCATGGCTTGACGCGGGCGAACCGATCGAAGACACAACGGGCGATTGAGTGTTCCTCAACCGCCCGTTATGTTGTCTTTGCGTCGTCGGATTCTCAGTTGTCGTCGCGTCGCTCGAACGTATAACCGATCGCCGCCGTCACGCACAACAGATAGCCGAGCAATTCAAGCGCTTCTTCGGCCAGGCGCTTGGCCGTATGGAAAGACGGAGAGTGATCGACGTACAAGCTCCAGAGCCAATGCGCTCCGAACATGCGCGAGAACACGAGAACCATGGCCACACCCACGCACATCAGTAAAAATTGATGGGCGGCAACGAAGCGATGGACGCCTTCGATGCTCGAGGACAGGCCGGCGCGTCGAACCCCGACGGCGAGCATTGCCCAAAACGCCAAGAGGATCACCTGCCAAAAGCTGTGATGAACGACGTCGAACACCGCGTCCATCTCACGAATCAACAAAGAAGCGAAAAAACCGCCGATCAACAACAACCCGCCCCGCTCCGATTCGATACCGCGAGCCAAGCCGAAAAAAACGCCGGCGCAGACGAGCAACAAGATCTCCTGATAGATCTCGATCCAATTCTCGATCGGCAACGGGAAACTCCGACTGATGATCATGACGCCGATGGCCGAGGCAAAGAACAGCCCGCAATAGACGACGGCCATCACGCCGCGACGTACGATCGTCACCAACTTTTCACGCTGCATAGGCGACAAATGCATTTAACCCTCCAACTACTAGGGAAATACTGAATGAGCATTCAGTTTGAAAACGATCGTATTTTATACAAAATGTTACTTAAGGACAAGTCCGCCTTGTGTCTTAGCTTTTAACGCCATGCCGGGCGCAGAAGATCGGGGCGGGAAGTCAAGCTCGAACCACGGGCTCATTTGTAAAAAAATTAACAGTTCGCTTCGTTACGGGACGTTCACATCGCGATCTTCTCCTTTAAAATGGGATGGTTTCATAGTGTGTGCGCCTGGAGTGTCATCTTGTCCCGTTTTATCGACGAATTTAAAACGATCCCCGAATTTTTGGTGAGAACGGCCCGTATTTGGCCCGACCGTCCCGCCTATCGTTGGTACGACAATCGCACCAACACGTGGGTGACGCTGTCCTGGCGCGAATTCTCCGAACGCGTCCGTCGTTGGCGAAAGGCCTTCGTCAAAATGGGCCTCAAGCACGGCGATCGCGTCGCCATGTTGTTGCCGAACAACGTCGACGCCTTGACGTTCGACCAAGCCGCTCTGGCCAACGGTCTCGTGCCGGTTCCCCTGCATGCGATCGACACGGCCGGCTCGAGCTGCTACATCCTCAACGACTCTCAGGCCCGCTTTCTCGTTACCGTCGGCTATGCGCGTTGGAACAACCTCGCCGAAGCCGGCGTCGAGCTCAACTATCTCGAACAGGTCGTTTTGACCAATGAAAGCGACACGGGCGTAAGCCAGGGACGCATTCCCTATTGCGGCATGGAAGAATGGCTCGCCCGCGGCAACGACGTGACCGAATTGCCCGCAGGCCCCTCGCCCGACGATTTGGCCGCCTTCGTTTACACGTCCGGCACGACGGGACGCCCCAAGGGGGTCATGCTCACGCACCGCAACGTCGTGAGCAACGTGCAACAAACCGCCGACAACCTGCAGCTGACCGAAAACGACGTTTACTTGTCGTACCTTCCGCTGTCGCATTCGTTCGAACGCACCGCCAGCTACTACTGCGGCGTTGCCTGCGGCGCCAACCTGACCTTCGTGCGCAACGTCAACACGATTGCCGACGATCTCGTTGAAATCAATCCGACCATCCTTTGCTCGGTTCCTCGCGTGATCGAACGCATTTACTCGCGCGTGATGGCCATGCGTCGCAAGATGCCTTCGAAGATGGCCTACTTCTTTGACTGGGCTCAGGAAGTCGGTTGGCGTACGTATTGTCGCGAGCACGACATCGCCGTCGAACACTCCGCCCGCGAATTTCTCGATCCGTTCGTGCGCGGTTATCTCGACCGAAAAATGGCGCAGCCCGTGCGCAATCTCTTCGGCACGCGCATGCGTCGCATGATCGTGGGCGGTGCGGCACTCAACTACTCCATTTCCAAGTTCCTTTGCGCCATGGGCGTGCCCGTTCGTCAAGGGTACGGTCTGACGGAAAGCTCGCCCATCATCGCGATCGGCGAACACAAGGGCAACCATCCCGAAACGGTCGGTCGTCCCTTGAAAAACATCGAAGCGCGTTTGGGCGAGATGGACGAGCTGCAGGTTCGCGGCCCGCAAGTGATGAAGGGCTACTGGGGTCGTCCCGAAGACACGGCCCGCGCCTTTACCGAAGACGGTTGGTTGCGTACGGGCGATCAGGCCGATCTCTCCGACGGCGGTCGCATCCGTATCAAGGGACGCATCAAGGAAATCATCGTCACGAGTGTCGGTGAAAAGATCAGCCCGGTCGATCTGGAGTTCGCCATTCAGGAAGATCACCTCTTCGACCAAGTCCTGGTCGTCGGTGAAAACCGTCCGTACGTCGCTTGCATCGTCGTTCCCAACAAGGAACGCTGGGAAGCGCTGTGCCGAGATCTGCAACACGATCCGTACGATCCCGCCACCATGGGATTGCGCGACGTTCGCGTGGCCGTCTTAAAGCGCATTCGTCACGCCACCAAGGACTTCCCGCGTTACGGCCAACCCCGCAACGTGGCCATCGTGCCCGAAGCCTGGACCGTCGAGAACGGTCTGTTGACCACGACGATGAAACTGCGTCGCAAGCAAATCACGGAACGCTTCGAAGCCGAAATCGAAGAACTCTACACCGGTCACAGCGCTTGACGACATGACCGCGCCACTCTTTGATTCGCACTCCCATATCAACGCATCCCAATTTGACGACGACCGCGAGGCCGTCGTCGAACGGATGCGTTCGGCCGGATTGCTCGGCGCCATGGTCGTTGCTTGCGACTGGGAAGAAGACCGGCTCGTTCGCGACCTGGTACGCGCCCATCCGAACTTTCTCGTCGGCGCCTGGGCCTTGCATCCCGAATACGAGGACCGTCGAGAGCCTTCCGTCGAGGAGATCGAGGCGATTTGCTCACAACCCGAGTTTCATGCCGTCGGCGAAACCGGCCTTGATTACTATTGGTGCAAAGGCGATTTGACCTGGCAAAAAGAACGCTTCGTGCGCCACATCGCGGCCGCCAAAAATCTGGGCAAGCCGCTCATCATTCATGCCCGCGAAGCCGAACCGGACGCCTTGGACATCTTGATCCGTCACCGCGCGAGCGACGTCGGCTTTGTCATGCACTGCTACGGGGGCGATCTTGAAACGGCCCGTCGTTGCGTCGATGCGGGAGGGCTGATCTCCTTGACGGGCGTCGTCACATTTAAAAAGTCCGAGGCCTTGCAGGAAATCGCCCGCGCCATTCCTCTCGAGAGTTTGATGGTCGAAACCGATTGTCCTTATATGGCGCCCGTCCCGTTGCGAGGCAAACGCAACGAACCCGCTTACGTCGAGCATGTGGCTCGCAAGATCGCCGAACTTAAGGAACTCGATTACGAACACGTGGCCGAGGTCACGACGCAAACCGCCCTGCGCTTTTTCCGTCACCCGGCCTGAATCTCGCCAAGGACGCGACACGCTTATGACTGACGAACGAAACGACATCGACTTGGAACGGTTGGCCCGCTTTGCCAAAGCCATGGGCCACCCGACGCGATTGGCCATTCTCGCGTTTCTGGCGCAACGCTCGAGTTGCTATTTCGGCGACATTCACGAAGAGCTTCCCATCGCCAAGGCAACGGTCTCCCAACACCTCAAGGAACTCAAAGACGCGGGACTCATCCAAGGCGAAATCGAAGCGCCACGCGTCAAATATTGCCTCAATGTCGACAATTGGCGTCTAGCGCGCGCACTCTTCGATCGTTTCGCCGACGCCTGTCTCGACAACCGAGCGTCTTGCTGCCGCTGATGCCTCGTGCATGCGGCGTTTGCTTTTTGCCCAATTGTTCGTTATTCTACGAACAACGAACAACGGTTCGATCCTAGAGCCATTCGTCCACAAGGAGGAAGCCATGAAAGACATTCGCGTATTCGGGCCGGGATGCGGCCGTTGTCAACAAGCCTACGAGCTTGTCCTTCGCGTCGTCGATCGCCTCGGCTTTGAGGCCGACGTGCGCAAAGTCGACGACATGTTGGAAATGCTGCGCTTGAACGTTCTAGCGACACCCACCATCGTCGTCGACGGCGAGGTCAAGTTTGCCGGTCGCGTACCGAGTGAAGCCGAACTGGAAAGGAGCCTGAACGCATGATCGAAACGTTTGCCGACCGACTCGTTTTCGAGCTCTTGGGATTGAGCTCCGACTCGGCCTTGGGTGCGGCCGTTCACTTTTTCGTGTATGACACGATCAAGATCGTTTTGTTGCTCTTTGTCATCAGCTTCGTGATGGGCGTTGTCAATGCCACGTTCCCGATCGACCGGGTTCGTCATGCGTTGACACGGCGTCGACTCTATGGGTTGGACTATTTTTTGGCCGCGCTCTTCGGTGCGGTCACGCCTTTTTGCTCGTGCTCTTCGGTTCCGCTTTTCATCGGTTTCGTGGCGGGCGGGATCCCTCTGGGGGTTACGTTCACCTTTCTGATCGCTTCGCCTTTGATCAGCGAAGTGGCCGTAGCGATGTTTCTGGGCACTTTCGGGCTCAAAGTCACCCTCCTTTACGTCGTCAGCGGAACGGTGCTGTCGATGGCGGCCGGTTGGATCTTGAGCCGCATGCGACTTCACGCGTATTTGAGCGACTGGGCCAAGGCCGCTTTGGCGCAATCGACGCGCCAAACCAAGGCTTGGGACGGGACGGACGTCTCGCTTGTTCATCGCCTACCGGACATTGCGCGCGAGGCTTCTGGGGTCGTGCGCGGGGTCTTGCCCTACGTACTCATCGGCATCGGCATCGGTGCGGCCATGCACGGCTACGTACCCGAGGCGTTCTTTGAGCGACACCTTGCGGCCAATCGTTGGTGGAGCGTTCCCTTGGCGGTGCTTGCGGCCGCCCCCGTCTACGCCAATGCGGCGGGCATCGTCCCCATCGTGGAAGTTTTCGTCGACAAAGGCATCGCCTTGGGAACGGCCATCGCATTCATGATGGCCGTGATCGGTCTGTCGCTGCCCGAGGCGTTGATGCTCAAGAAAGTCATGACATGGCGCTTGATCGGGATTTTCTTCGGCGTGGTGACCGTGTTGATCATCGTCTCCGGTTGGCTTTTCAATGGGCTTCTATGAACGTCTTGAGTTTATGCACGACCACCGGTTGTCGCAGTCAAATGGCGCAAGCCGTTTTAGAACACCGCGCCCCGAACCTGACCGTCCGTTGGCCGACGCCGCCCGTCCGAGCTTTCTCGGTTCGGTCTCTCATCTCCGGGCTTATCGCCTTTTGAGACCCTTCCGTTGGTTCTGACGACGAGGATGACGGACTCGAGCGATGGCGTCGCGTCAGAGACGACATGCTCGAGCGCTTGAGTGCGTTTTATCAAGCGCATCTGCGCAATTCGGTTTCGGCACAAGACGCATCGTCCGAGCGAACCGATCCGTTTGTATCCGATCGTTGCACGACCGAGTCCGTGTGACGTTGCCTTTATAATCGGTGTCACACTGTCCGTCACCTTTTTTGCGCATACGTAACCACATGTCGTTTTTGAGTCGTCCCCTGATCCGAGCGACCGCCGTCGCCTTGATGAGCATCGGCCTGAGTGCTTGTCAAACCGTGTCCGAATCGCCGTCCGACGTCCCGCTCGAACCCCAACCTCAGACCCAACGCGGCCCCGAAGCCACCTGGGCGTTGTTTTCCGGCGCCGTCGAGCGCAACCGAGCCGACGTGGTGTCGGACTTGCTTAAAGAAGGCGTCACGCCCAACCTGTTCGTCAATCAAGGCGATCCGGCTTTGGTGCGCGCCATTCGTCTGGAAAACTGGGACGTCGTGTTCGTGTTGATGCAAGCCAAGGATCTGGACGTCGCCATGCGCTCCGAACTCGGGGAAGACGCCTTGATGTTGGCCGCCTTCAAGGGGAACGAGCCCTTGGTCGTCGATTTACTCAAGCGCGGCGCCCCCGTTCAATCCCCGAGCGGTTGGACGGCGTTGCATTATGCCGCCACCAACGGGCACGTCGGGCTCATGCGCCTTCTGTTGTCCAAGGGCGCCGATGTCAACGCCCGAACCGCATCGGGGATCACGCCCTTGTACATGGCCGCGCGGAAACCCTCGCGCGACGCGGTGTTGCTGCTGATGCGCGCCGGCGCTTTGCGCGACATTTGCAACGACCAAAACCAATCCCCGGCCGATGCCGCACGCAAGGCGGGGGATCTTGAACTGGCGGACTATTTGGCCGTTCCCGCCTGCGCCTCGCCTGAAAAAGTCGCCAAGTATCTCAAGAGCAAGCAACACTGACGCCTATGACCGCATTCGCCCCCTTGGAGTTGTTGGCTCCCGCTCGTGACGTTGCCGTCGGCATGGCCGCCATCGATCACGGTGCGGACGCCGTGTATATCGGAGGCCCCGGTTTTGGGGCTCGCGCCGCAGCCGGCAACTCGCTCGCCGACATCGAACGCTTGGCTCGCCACGCGCGACGTTACCGCGCCCGCGTTTACTTGACGCTCAACACCTTGTTGTTCGACGATGAGATCGAAGCGGCTCAGCGCTTGGCCTGGCAGGCTTACGAAGCCGGCGTCGACGCGCTGATTTTGCAGGATATGGGACTGTTGCAAACCGATCTGCCGCCCATCGAATTGCACGCCTCCACCCAATGCGACGTTCGTACGCCCGAAAAAGCGGCCTTTCTCGATGCCTGCGGCTTTTCTCAGGTCGTGTTGGCCCGCGAACTCACGCTTGACGAGATTCGGGCCTGCCGCGCCGCCATGCCCCGGTCGCGCATCGAATTTTTCGTGCACGGCGCTCTTTGCGTCTCATACTCCGGGCGTTGCTATTTGTCGTGTGCCGAGTGCGGTCGCAGTGCCAACCGCGGCGAATGCGCACAGCCTTGTCGTTTGCCGTACACGGTCCTGGACTTCACCGGTCGGGAACTGGCCCGCGACAAACACGTCTTAAGTCTCAAGGACAACGATCAAAGCGCCAACCTCGAACGCCTTGTCGAAGCCGGCGTTACCAGTTTCAAGATCGAAGGCCGTCTCAAAGACGCCTCTTACGTTAAAAACATCACGGCTTATTACCGCCGACGTATCGACGCGTTATTGGAAAAGCGCGCCTGCGACGGCTGGGAACACGCCAGTCTCGGTCGAACGTCGTTTGCGTTCGAACCCAATCCCGAGAAAACCTTTCATCGCTCGGCAACCGATTACTTTGTCAACGGCCGCCGTCCGATGATCGCCCAATTGGATACGCCCAAGAGTACCGGCGAGACCGTCGGCACCGTCATCGGTCTGAATCGTCGTCCGCCTCACAGCATCGACATCCGCCATCGCGTCCCCGTGGCCAACGGCGACGGCCTCGTTTATCGCGACAGTCACGACGAGTTGGTGGGGTTGGCGATCAATCGCGTCGACGTGCTCGATGACAAGCGGTTGCGCTTATTCCCTCGCGAAAGCTTGATGCGCCACCCGGACCTGGCCGTCGGCACCACGCTAAACCGTAACAAGGACCGACTGTTCCAAAAAGAATTGGCGGGCGACTCCGCTTCGCGCTTGATTCCCGTCGATTTCACGTTGCACGCTCGTGCCGACGCCTTGACGCTCGTCGCCCGCGCCGATCGGTTCACGGCCGAAGTGACGGAGTCGTTTGTCGTGTCGGCCGCCAAAAATCCCGAAGCGGCCTTGGCCAATCTGACGACGAACTTGATGAAGACGGGCGAAACCATCTTTTCCTTTGCCTCGCTCGACGTGGCGGCCAACGATGAAAGCCTTAGAGCGCCGTTCGTTCCCGCATCGCTCGCCAATCGCTTGCGTCGCGACGTTCTTGAACGCTTGGCCGATGTCATTGCGACAACGCCGATCGAGCGTACGCGTTTGGCTCCGACACCCTGCTCGTACGACGTCGACACTCTTGATTGCCGCGGCAACGTTGCCAACGCCCTGGCCCGCACCTTCTGGACCGAACACGGCGTCGTCATCGCCGATCAAGCCTTTGAACTCGATCCCGACGCTCACCGGCTCGACGCGTTGATGCATTGCCGTCACTGCATTCGTCACACGCTCAAACTCTGCCCCAAAACGGTCAAGGGGGATCCCGCTCTCAAAGAAGCCTTCAAGGCACGCAACGGCGGTCACCTCAAGCCCGAGCCCCTGACGCTCATCGATCCGAAAGGTCGCCGCCTGATCGCCCGCTTCGATTGCAAGGCTTGCGAAATGACCGTCGGTTTCGCGCCGAACTGATTGCGCCGTCCGACACGCCCCCGTCTCGAGGCCTCGAGCTGGGATTTGCTCATTTGCATTTGCGTGTTTTAGGGCAATCGAGTCAACCGCTTGACAAACTCGACGCCCGCGGGCAAGACCGTTTCGTCGTCCCACACGAACTTGGGCGAGTGCAACTCCTCGGTCTGACCGACTCCGAGGAAGAAAAAGACGGCGGGAACCGCTTCTTGGTAGAACGAAAAGTCCTCGGCAGCCAAAACGGGGGCGTCCAAGCGTCCCACGACATCCTCGCCCAGCGCCTCGCGCACCGATTCATACAAACCTTCGTGATTCCAGACGGCCGGATAGCCCGAACTGAAATGCAATTGCAACGTACATCCCGTTTGCGTCGCGACCTCAGCGGCCAGTTCGCGCATGCGCGCTTGCATGGCCAAGGTCACGCTCGTTTCGTACGTGCGCAACGTCCCCAAAAGACGCGCCTGACCGGCAACGGCATTGCGTACGGTACCGGCCGTCAACTGTCCGAATTGAACGACCCGCAACACCTCGGGCGGCAAGCCGTCCGCATAGGCGTACACGCGCTCCATCCATGTCGTTGCGGCGCGCATAGCGTCGAGCCCTTCTTGGGCGCGAGAAACGTGAACACTTTTACCGACGACCTCGAGCGTCACCTCGTTGGAGCGGGCCATCATGGGGCCCGGTCGCGTGATGACGCGCCCGACGGGAACGCCGGGCCACAAATGCAACCCAAAGAGACGCTCGACACGATGCGCGTTCAAAACGCCCGTCGCGCACAAACGCCCCGCCCCACCCGTCGTTTCTTCCGCCGGTTGAAATACAAAGAGGATGTTTCGGGGAAAGTCGCGCCCCTCGGCCAATTCCCTCGCCACCCACTGCGCCACGGACAACTCGATGGCCGTGTGACCGTCATGCCCGCAAGCATGCATGTTGCCCTGATGCTCGGAACAATAAGGCAGGCCCGTGCATTCGGGAATCGGCAACGCATCCATGTCGGCGCGCAAAGCCAACGTCGTCTGCCGGCCGCAATCAAAATAGGCGCAGACGCTGCCCGGAATCGGCGAAAAGACTTTTGCGCCCAACGGTTCGAGCACGCTGCGGACGTAGGCGACCGTTTTCGGCAACTGATCGTCGAGTTCCGGAATGCGATGCAAAGTGCGGCGATGCTGTACGACCGTATCGGACATGAAAACTCCTTGAATAAAAGACGTAGTATTCGATTTCGGGGTCCGATTAGCTTACCACGTCACTTTCGTGAGCCAAACGCCGATTTGAAGGCCGCAGTTAGGCAATGTGTCGTAGTCCAATTGTGTCAAATACAAAGTCGACCAATTAACCGCGTGAAAAGAAGAAATCTTGGTATAGTCGTAGCGTGGAAGATAGAGGTGCGAAAGCGATGAGCTTGTTCGAGCCGGCGGGCGATGAAAACAAGCAAGGCAATTTCGCCGAACTGAAGCGTCGGGCACGTCGTTTCGGTGGTGTACCGCGAAAGACGCGGCTCACTGTCCGTTGACTTGGCATCAAGCAACGGGAGCGCTATCCGCCAGCAGTCGCACTTCACCCCGTTGACGGGGAAACGGATGCATCAACTGTCGGCAGAGGCGTGTCTCTCCCGACTTTTTTTGTTATCCAATTTCCTGAAAAAAGCGAGGACACAGTATGAAGTTCGACCATATCGAGGGTTCCATCGTCGCGATGATCACCCCCTTCAATGAAGACGGCACCGTCAATTTCAACGTTTTGACGGAGTTGATCGAACGCCAAATCGCCGGCGGCACCGCCGCCATCCTGACGCTCGGCACCACGGGCGAATACCCCACCATGACGCATGAAGAAGACGCCGCCGTTGTTCGTCACACGATCACGGTCGTTGCCGGTCGCGTTCCCGTCATCGTGGGTTCGGGCTCGAACTGTACGGCCACCCAGATCGAAATGAGCCGTCGTTATGAACAAATGGGCGCCGACGCCCTCCTTATCATCGCGCCCTACTACAACAAGGCCAATACGGAAGGGATGTATCGCCACTTCAAGCTCACGGCCGACGCCGTCAACATTCCGTGCATTTTGTACAACGTCCCCGGCCGCACCGGTTGCTCCATCCCGGTTTCCGTCGTCGAACGTTTGGCCTCTCACCCGAACATTTGCGGCATTAAGGAAGCTTCGGGCAACATGAGTTACGCCATGCAAATCGCTCACTGCATCGGCCCGGATTTCCAGATCTGGTCCGGCAACGACGACATCATTATTCCTTTGATGTCCATCGGCGGCAGTGGCGTCATTTCCGTATTCGCCAACGTCGCGCCGGCCCAATGTCAGAAGATGTGCGCCGACTACTTGGCCGGTCGCCATGCCGAAGCCGCTCAACAACAGATTCAGTGGCTCGAAGTGATCAACAACCTCTTCATCGAAGTCAATCCGATTCCCGTGAAGACGGCCATGAACATGCAAGGCTTGAACGTCGGTCCCTGCCGCCTGCCGTTGTGTGAAATGGCCGACAACAACGCTGCGACCCTACGTGCGTCCATGGAACGCGCGGACTTGCTGTAAGGAGAAAACACCGTGCGCATTATTCTTGTCGGCTACGGAAAGATGGGACGACTGATTGAAGAAACGGCCGTAGCGGCCGGTGACAGCGTCGTCGGTATTTTTGACGAAACCACAATCGCCGCATTGCCCGAAAGCGATTTGCAAGCGGACGTCGTCATTGATTTCTCCCGCCCCGAAGGGCTTGACGCCGTCGCGGCGTACGTTCGCCGTACCGGGACCGCTCTCGTTTCGGGAACGACCGGTTACACCCAAGAGCAAAAGGATCGCCTCGCATCGCTCGGCGAACAGGCGCCCGTGCTTTGGAGCGCCAACTACTCTTTGGGCGTCGCCGTCTTGGCCAAGGCTCTTGCCTTGGTTGCGGGCGTTTTGCGCCCGGGCTTTGACGTTGAATTAACCGAAATTCATCACAACCAAAAGGTCGACGCTCCGAGCGGCACGGCCAAACTCTTGGTTCAGGCGTTGGACAGCCGACAAGAATTGACTCCCGTTTACGGCCGTGCAGGCGATTGCGGCAAGCGCACGCCCAACGAGATCGGCATCCACGCCTTGCGAGGCGGTACGGTTGCCGGAACTCACACCGTCCACTTCTTCGGGCCGGATGAAGAACTGGAATTTACCCACCGCGCAGCCAGTCGCCGCATTTTCGTCAACGGTGCGCTGGCCGCCGCACGCAAAATGGTCGGTCGTACCAACGGCCTCGTAACCATGGACTCGCTTTTGTTTAACGCCTAATTCATTACTTTAAACACATGAACGCACAAGAAATCATCGATTACATCAGCAACTCCGTCAAGAAGACTCCCGTCAAGGTCTATCTGAATTTGAGGGATCGCATCGACTTTTCCTCCACCTCCGCCAAGGTCTTCGGCGAGGGCATGAGCGTCGTCGTTTTTGGCGACTGGGCCGAAGTCGAGCCCGTCTTGGCCGCCAATGCCGATCGTATCGCTGACATGGTCGTGGAAAACGATCGTCGCAACTCGGGCGTGCCGATGCTCGACCTCAAGAACATCAAGGCCCGTATCGAACCGGGCGCCGTCATCCGAGAAAAGGTTGAAATCGGCGAAGGCGCCGTCATCATGATGGGAGCCGTCATCAACATCGGCGCCGTGATCGGCAAGGGCACCATGATCGACATGGGTGCCGTACTCGGCGGCCGCGCCATGGTCGGCAACAACTGCCACATCGGTGCCGGGACCGTGTTGGCCGGCGTGGTTGAACCCGCTTCTGCCACCCCCGTCATCGTTGAAGACAACGTCATGATCGGCGCCAACGCCGTCGTGATCGAAGGCGTTCGCATCGGTGCCAACGCCGTCGTCGGCGCCGGCTCCATCGTTATCGAAGATGTGCCGCCCAACGCCGTCGTTGTCGGCAATCCCGCCCGTGTCATCAAGATGAAGGACGCAAAGACCGAAGCCAAGACGGCTCTCGTTGACGCTCTTCGCAAGTTGTGATGCAAAAGAGACCAAAATAGTCTTGACAGGAAAATTTGATTTGACATATAATTTCGGTCTCTAAACAATTCGCTTTAGACACCTTGGAAGGGTGGCAGAGTGGTTGAATGTACCGCCCTGGAAAGGCGGCGTGTCCATCAGGGCACCGAGGGTTCGAATCCCTCCCCTTCCGCCATCGACTTGTCGATGCGTTGTAAAAGGCTTCCCGATGTGGAAGCCTTTTTGCATTGGTCTTTCGCCTCAATTCCTTGAATTTCAAGTTTTTTCCACCCGCTTCATCACCGACCGATATGAGTCGGTTTTTTGCCACGACAGCCTTTTTCAAATCGATTTTTGTCGGGGAACATGTGTGAAATGTTCCACCCCCTCAATCTAGATGAACGTTTGGGGTGTGGAACGTATGGCAAAGGAATGCATCACCCCCAATCTCTATCTGCTGACGAAAGCCAACGGCTCCCGTTATTCCATTGCTCGCTTTAAGAGTAACGGCAAACAAATTGAACACAGCCGGGACAATGCCGACACGATTTCTTTACGTGAAGCCAAACGCAGTCCGGCGCGTGTCATGGTCGGTTTCGATGAAACGGAGAAACGCCCGGGAACCGAGAGCCTGTGTTTTGCCGATGCTCTTCCCATGGCGCTAAACGACATCGCCGAGATCAAACAGTGGCGTAACGAGAAATCTCACCTTCAGTGGGAGCAAACCCTCAGAGACTACGCTTTGCCTCTCTTGGGCCCTTTGGCGCTCTCTGACATCACTCGAGCCGACATCCCGGCCGTCATCAAGCCTATCTGGTTTACGAAGAACGAGACGGCTTCTCGCTTGCGTATGCGTCTCGGGGCCATCCTCTCCTGGGCCATCCATCATGGCTACCGTACGGACGCCAATCCGGCCGTCTGGAAGGCTAATTTGGAATTCGATCTTCCGAGCAAGGGGAAAGTACAAACCGTTGAGCATCACGAAGCCCTGACGCTCGATGAAGCGCGCAAAGTGGTTTCCTACTGCTTGTCGCATCCGTCTCCCGTCAGCGCAGCCATTCTCTTTGGAATCGCCACTGCCAGTCGTGTCAATGAGTTCCGATTGGCGACTCGTGAGGAAATCGATGGAGACGTGTGGTTGGTGCCGCCGGAACGACGCAAGGATGGTCACCCGCTCCTCCACCGTGTCCCGCTTTCATCCTTAGCCAAAAAAGCCCTGGAAATGGCTGCTGCCGAAGGCCCGCTCTTCGTGGCCAACGGTCGCATCATTGCATCCGATTCTCCGCGTCTGAAGTTGATTGCTATCTTGGGTCGCAAGGTCACGATGCACGGATGCCGCTCCACCTTCCGTGACTGGTGTGCCATTAATGGTATTGACCATGCACTTGCCGAAAAGGCCCTGATCAAGATTGAAAAGGGGCCGTTCTACATCATGCCGGCGACCGCCGTCTTGATCGCCACCTATTGCGGTGTCAAGATCAACGATCAGGCGCAGGTCATCGACGTGTTCGGCGAACCGATCAAGCAGTTGTATGCAGCCGGCGAAATCACCGGCGGCGTACACGGTGCCGCCTACATGACCGGTACCGCTTGGGGTAAGGCCATGGCATTCGGTCGCATTGCGGCTCGCTCTGCCAGTAAAAATTAAATAATTAACTGCTATCGCCTCCGTAAGCCGCACTAACATGTCAGCATACGGAGGCTTTTTTGTTGTTCTTAAATTCTCCGACTTAGCTCTATAAATGAGACTGAGAGCCGCTTCTTCGTCCGGCACTACATTCCATGACTGATGCGCCGTCAACGCCACCGAACCACCTCCCGCAGCAGAAAAGGCACTCAGACACAAATGGGGTAGCAACGTTACTCAGGCTTATTTGCGTGAGGATATGCTTGAGCAACGGCGTGGTTTGATGCAGACGTGGGCTGACACGATCATGTCAGGGGCCCGGCGAATTATAGAAAAATTCTAGGGTACTCTATTTAAACACTCTCCAACTTTTTGTCCTCATACCCCCCAAGGCGAAAGGTGCGATTATCCATATCGGTGGTGGAGACTTATCGATTTATTTTGACCACTCTTTAAAACACGTGGATTCAAACTATCTCTAGTGTTTGTAAAAATTTGACTAAGTCAACACTCGATCGCACCCCTAGTTTTCTACATGCAACACCTCGATGAATCTGCACGGTTCGTTCACTGATTCCCAACCGATCCGCAATGACCTTGTTCATCAACCCGATCGCAACGAGCTGCACCACTTCTTTTTCGCGCACTGTCAACAACGCGTACTTGTCGGCATTGGTTTTGATCTGTAGAGCCTTGTGACGGTTTTCCTGATCCTTTTCAACGGCCGAATTCAACGCCACCAAGAGTTTGACCTCGTCAACCGGCTTTTCCAGAAAATCGCACGCGCCATGCTTCAAGGCGTGCACGACCATATCAATCTTACCGTGTCCGGAAACAAACACAATCGGCAACTCAATCTCGCGAATGCTCATGAGCTCCTGCAATTCGAGTCCGGACATCTTCGGCATGCGCACGTCGAGCAGCAAGCATCCAGGATCAGCAAAATCGTCATTTTCCAAAAACTCGACGGCATCCCGATAGGCTCGGACTTTCCAATGTTCGCCCTCGAGCAAAAACACCCACGAGCTACACATCATCTCGTCGTCATCCACGATGCGAATTACGGGTTCCTGTTTCTCTGTCATTCCTTTTTGTCCTTGAGTAAAGGCAACACCATCTCCATCGTCACGCCCTTGTCGGCGTTGGGAACGGCGTTGATGCGACCGCCGTGGCTTTCGGCGACGCTTTGTACGATCGCCAGCCCCAAACCCAATCGTGCGGGATTGGACGAGTGCAATGGCTTGAAGACGGCCTCGAGGGATTCCGCTCGAATCCCCTTGCCGTTATCGGTCACACTGATGATCGCGTGATGCTCGACCCGGCGCACGGTCACGACTATCTTTGGCTTGGGTTCTTCTCGTGTGGCTTCCACGGCGTTTTTGAGCAAATTCAACAACGACAATTCGATTTCGCGAACGCAAATTTCGATGCGAATGAGCTCGTCCGGCATCACAAGTGAAATGGCCGGTCCTTTTTCCTGGGTCGTCGCATGCGTTTGCAACGCGGTTCGCACCACGTCACCCAAATTTTCCACCGTACGCTCGATCTGTCCGCTCTTGGCATAACTGCGCACCATCGTCACGATTTTGGACGCGTTGTCCGTCAAATCTATGATCTTGTTCGTCACGAGTTGCAACGTGCGGGGGTCGAGCTCGTTTTGCTCGGAGCGACGCATCAGACCAAGCGAAAAATTGCGAATTGCCCCCAAGGGTTGCTTAAGCTCGTGCGCAATGATGGTCGAAAGCAAGCTGACGGCCTGAATCTTTTCCATTCGCTGCAAACGTGCTCGTGCTTGAATCATCTCTTCGGTCATGCGTTGGCGCTCGATCATGGCGTTGTGCAAATCGCGCGTGCGCGACCGAACCAGACAGGCCACGATAAAGCTGTGAAACACCAATGCGATCACGATCAACACACCCAACAAAATCCACCATTTGAAGCGATCGAAAAACTGCTGCCAAAAACGCTCCTGATTTTTGGCATAGGGCTCCAGATTGAGATCGAGCAGGACGTCATGGACTTTCCTCAAATCGCTCGGAGGAAAACTCCATTGCAACTCGCCGGTCGAATTGCTTATCAGGGCGGTCGACGTGATACGCCTCACGAGCTGAATGTCGGTTGCGGGCATCGAGGCCAAAATCCACCCGGGGTACATGTCGGTCGTGCGTCGACAATCAAGCCCCGCCCCCTTTTTCTCGTCGATGACGGTCAAAGCCTGCAAGTCGACAAGTCCCTGTTCTCCCAAACGCTCCAACGAACAGGCGGGCAAAATACCGACGACGTCGTCGCTTCGCTGGACTTCTTTAATGAGGCTCCATGCATCTCTACCTTCAACCGGTTGTGCGTCAAACACTCCTTGTGGCAGGCCTCGGCGACCCAAATACGCCCGCAACGCCACCCAACCGCCGAACGAATTGGCATCCAAGAGCCAGGCTTTTTTTCCTTTGATGTCGTCCCAGGAAAGACGCTTGGCGGAGCGTTTGACAAAGACGGTCGAGGCCGTCATGTGATCGGCGTCCACTGCTTCGGGATAGACCAGTCCGGCCAAATAGCGAAAACTTAGTTCATGTTCGATGCTGGCAAAAAAGAGCGCGTCGGCAATCACGAACTCGACCCCGCCTTGTCGAACGACGCGAATCAGATCGTCGGCCGAGTAATACTTCAAAACGATCTGTCGCGGGTGCAAATCACGACGCAAACGGTCGAGCAAAATGGCTTGTTGAGAAGAAATTTCCTCCAAATCCGGGACGTCGAGCGCGGCGATTCGAACCGCCGGTTCGCTCGTTTTTCCCCAAACGGTTGCCGGCACTTCTCGGATTGTCCCGACAAACGCCAACACCAGACAAATGCACCACTTCAAAAAAAACATCGCGATCAAAGCAAATCTTTGCGACAAAAACGCCAGAACCCGACCGCGAAGAAGCCGAGCCCCGAAGCGATCAGATAACACAAAGAATAGACAATGAAAGCACGGTTGCCAAACAGATCCAGAATGAAGTACGCGGCCGGACCGATCACCGACAACACGGGGTCAAACAGCGACACGGCCGCCATCTTGAACACTTGAATGGGATTGACCAACGCGATCGCATAAATGACCTCTTCTGGAACGAGCGCCTTGATCATCATCCCAAGCAGCACGACGTCAATGAGCGCTATCACGACAAGCCAAATCGCCAAGGCCAGCCCCAATCCCATTTCCTGAGTTTTCACGACGGAACTAAGCAAGAAGCTCAAGCCGACGAAATAAACGGTGTTGGCCACAAGCAACGCCGTATACAGTCCGATCAACTCCCAGGGCACAGCTTTTGTTTTGATGAGGGAAAACGCCACGGCAAACGCCATGCCGAAAATCAGAGGCATCGCCACGATGACAAGACGCGACAACGCCTTGCCCCAGTAGTACTCTCCCAAACTGATCGGGTACGAGAGCAAATACTCGAACACGTTCGTTTCTTTTTCTTTGACGAGCGTTCTCACGGTGCTGACCAAAATCACAATCGGCAAAATGAGATTGCAAGCCTGAATGAAGATCAGGAGCGTGCGCGTGAGCCCCGTAAATCCCATGACACGACTGTCGGCAACGCCGGCCGCAAAAATGCTTCCGATCGACGTCAGTACGATGAGAACATAGGCCCAATACCATTTCGAACGGACGGCGCTCTCGACGTCCATTCGGAAAATCAAGGCCAAATTGGACATAGTCGATTCCTTAGTGATGCACGTGTGCGCGATTCTTCATTTTCTCGAGCTTGAGCCGCATCAAATCCTCTCGTGCCGCCTCCCACGTCACGACCGTCTTACCCTCGGGCACTTGATCGGCCTTGGCGACAACCCCGTAACCGTAGGACATCGGCGTGATAAAGGGTTTGGCGATCACCGCCTTTTTGACGTCGAGCCAGGTGCCGTCCTTGGCCGAGGTCACGTAGATGATCGCCTCTCCCGCCCATTCCGGTTTGGCTTCTTCAAGCCAATTGACGGCACAACCAAAATCGTCGAAGTAAAAATGTTTGCCGTTTTTCGGGTTGACGACTTGAGCGGAGTATTGGCGGTCGGTCACCATCATCCGACAACGTTCGCAGACGGTGCGATCCCAAGTCGGATTTTCCGGTTCGAGATTGATTTTTGGACCGCAACCGAACAAAGTGACGGTCGACAACAACAGTGCAAAGGATTTCCAGTTACAAACGCTCATCGTTAACCACCTTTCCTAAATCAAGCCATACGGCTCGGTTCAAAATTGTATTGAGCTCCTCAATACGGTGACTGATAAAAATCATCGTCGTTTCGCGGAACGGATCTTCCTGCAGAATCGTTCGAAACGCCTCTCGCCCTTCGGGATCCAGATTGGCCGTGGGTTCGTCGAACAACATAATGCGTGCACCTCGGGCAAACGCAAGACTAGCGAGAAATTTTTGCTTCATCCCGCCCGACAGCTGATTGAAGGGCTTGGCCAGATGTCGCTCCACATCCAATCCGAAGCGCGCGGCGTAGTCCTTGACCAATCGGGGATTCGTCCCCGTGGTTTCGTGTGCGTAACGGATCAACGCTTCAATGCTCACGGGCAAAGGCGGTGGCAATTGCGGAATGAAGGCAACCTCCGAGAGCGCCTGACGGCGCTTTCGCACGGGATCAAAGCCAGCCAAACGCACTTCGCCCTCGTCCAATCGGTAATGCCCCAAGAGACAACGCAACAACGTCGTTTTCCCGGCGCCGTTTTGGCCGAGAATAATGACGCGTTCGGCCGTGTCAACGTCGAAGGTGACGCCGTCGAGCACTGTTTGCGCTCCGAAACGCTTGACGACTTGACGCAACTGTATTTGCATATTCACACCATCTTTTTGAGTCGATGACTGAAACTAAACACCCCGCGCGTACACGCATCCATGCATTTGCCGCACATCGTGCAATCCGTGGAATTCAAGAAAACTGAGCCGTTTTTCTGCGCAAAAACGGCGCTCAAGGCTTCCGGCACGTGGCATTCGGGAACGCACACCCCACACTTATCGCAACGCGAGCGGTCCGCTTCGATACGAATGACGGCCACCGGATTCATGAGGCCGTAAACGGCCCCCGAAGGGCACACGGCGCGACACCACAGGCGTCGCCAAAAGAACACCTCAACGATTAAAACGAACGCGATGACCAGAGCGGACTCGAGCAAGCCGTAAATCAACAGGCGCGAAAGCATTCCGACAACATTGATCTGGCCGAAAACAAGGTAGCCCGTGGCGAAACTGGCCGCCAAAAACGACACGGCAAACACGTACTTCACACGCGTGGTGATCTTTTTGCGCTTGGCAATGAGACCGCGTTTGAGCAGGTGTCGGTGAAGGCATTCACCCCACTCGGACAGCAACCCGAACGGGCAGGCCCAGGCGCAAAAACTGCGTCCGCCCGCCATCCAGTACACGACGGCAACGAAAATCATCCCTAAACCGAGATTCGTGGCGATGGCGCCGTGCGCGGCAATCACTTCAAGCCCGCCGTACAAATCCACCAGGTGAAAGCCCATCAGACGGCTTGCAACCATGGAACCTTCGAGCACCTGAACGTCCAAACCGTAGGACAACACGAAAGCGGCCGCCAAAATGAAGGCCACGCACCAGCGGATCGGACGAACTTTGACGTGCGTGCTGCCGTCAATGTCCTTGCGTATCCAAAAAGACTGACCGGACGGTAGCTGTTTGGACATAAAGCGCCTCCTTTACTCCTTGAACGCCGAAATTTCGCGGCTGAGCATCTTAAGCTCGTCTTCACTCGTGCGCGTCAACAGATCGAGCATCATGGTGTTGGGCACTTCGTCGGCTTTGTAACGGCGCAACAATTTCAGATTTTCTTCGTAAGACTTGCCAGCAATCGATGGACCGACGGGGCCCTTGCCGTCACGTCCGTGACAGGCCGAACACTTGACGATGTAAAGAAGCGAGAGGTTTTCCTGCGGCACGACCAAGTGAATGTCCTTGCGCTCGCCATGGCGCAATTGGGTCGCATCAACCGCCTCGCTCCGTACGGGGGTTGCTTTGGGTTTGTCCGCTTTCATATGAGCCGGCGGCGTATGCCGCGCGACGGGAGCGGGAGGCTCGACTACCGATGACGATTGCATCATCATCCATCCGACCAGAACGGCGGTCCCGACCATTGCTCCGACCAATAACGCTTTATTGACTGCCATATCCGTCACCTCATTTGTGCCGATCCGGTTTCGGCTTGAATTTCACGATTAAACCGCGCAATGTCTTCGCAGATGAAGTCGATTTCCGCGGGCTTCATGTTGTGCATGAGATCGGTCATCAACACGTTGGCATTCGGATCTCTCGAGTACTTATCCATCATCTTGCGCACTTCCTGCGCATTTTTTCCAATCAACGCCGGGCCGATCACACCGTTGCCATAGTCGTCATGACAAGCCGAACAAAACACGATGAATTGTTTGCTCAACCGCTTGGCGAGCAAATTGGCGTGAATGCTTGCATAGGGCGTGTTTCGAGCCGCCACCACCACTTGAACGTTCTTGACTGCGTCCGTAATTTCCTGCCCTTTGGGCGCGTACTGAATCTGGGACTGACCTCGAACGTCGTAGGTACGGAACCTATCACCGCCGGCTGTCGAAACGGGTGCTTGTGCGGAAATCACCTTGATGGAGCCTGGTGCAGCGGACACGGGTTGCACGGACTTGGCGACATCGGCTTTCGGGCGGGCCGATTCGACATTCCCGTCACAACCGGCGATCGCCACGGTGAACATCATCAAAACGCCGTATAGGCTGACACGTGTTTTCATGATTTGTCCTTTGCGTAAACGTCTTCATACGATTGTCTGACACGAACCTCGATCAAATTGTCGGGACAGACTTCGACGCAAGCGCCGCAACCGACGCACTTGGAGCCGATTTCGGGCTTGCCGTCGACCAAACGAATGGCACCGTCACGTTCGGGAACCGGACAGACCTCGACACACAAGCGACAACTCGTCCCCATTTGGCGACGCAACCTAACGTTGAGCCCTTTTTCAAGTTCCGTAGCGTTGCCGTGACCGATCAGAGTCTCGATCCAATCCTCGGGCACCGCTCGCCCGTCGCGCGCCCAACAGCGATCGGGCTTATTGACGTATGCCGTCCCCATTCGGACCTGATCGATCGACTGAACCCGAGAGTCCAATGCTCCCGAAGGACAACAGAGCACGCAAGGGAACAAATCGCACAGATAACAACCTCGACGACGAGGATCGATCATAGGGGTCCCCATGTCGATGCCCGACGTCAAATCCAAGAGATTGAGGGCATGATATGGGCACACTTGAATGCACTGACCGCATTTGATGCAAGAGGCCAAAAACGCTTTTTCTTCCAGGGCGCCGGGCGGCCTCAACAACCCTTTGGCTTCCGACCGGCGCGCGAGCATCGAGATTGAAAAACCGCAAGCCCCCGCCACGGCCACGGCGGAGCCACCCAACAAGACATCTCGACGATCCCATTTTTTCATGGCTTGTCCCCCGATTTAGGGCGGACCAACGGCCGCTCGTCTCGAGCCAACAATTCGGGCTCGGAAAACGGCATTAGTCGCCACAAGAAATTCATGATGTCCAAAATCGGCGACGCGTAGAACAGACGCGTAGCCGGCTGATAATTCCATACTCTGTCGGCGAACATCCACTGTTCGTGTGCGATGTCGCCGATGCCGTCACCGTCACGATCGAACCCCTGATAGTTGTCCCAATAGTTGCCCGACCAAACATTGAGCTCCAACTTGCTTTCTGGCGTATCGTTGACCACGTCGTCGATATTGCCCTTGAATTCGTTCCCTTCGAATCGACTGGGCAAGAGCGTTCCGTGCAACAAGAAGGCAATCGAATTGAAATTGATCTTGTTGTTGAGGAAAACGTTTTGCGTGCCCGGCTGATAGGGCGACGAATCGAGATAGAACCCGCGTGCGTTATAAAGCACCTCGTTGTTTTCGACCTTGATATCGCTTGCTTCCTTCATTCCCAAACCGATCCCGAAAGGCCCCGTGGCATAAGAAACGACGTTGCGCTGCACAGTCGCACCCTGACTGAACATCAAAAAGATCCCGACCGAGTTGTTTTGATAACGGTTTTGCGAGACGACATTGCGATCGGCGTACATGAAGTGCAACGAATACCGCGAATCTCGACCGACGTTTTGCGTGATCCGGTTGGCGCTCGAATACCAAAACACGTTGTCTCGAATGTCATACGTGGTGTTGAGCGTGATGTGGTTCGAATGGCTGTACCAGAGTCGAATGCCGTCCCCCCGTAACCCGAGCGAGACGGGCTTGGACGAAATCTCGTTGCCTTCGATCAAAGACTGGTTCGTTTGTTCGAAATTCACGCCAAAGAGGCAATCGCGAATTCGGTTGTTGCGAATCTTGACGACGTGCGCCTGTTTTACCGTCACTCCAGCATCGACCGTCTGGTGTTCGCCACCGCTTCTTTCGATTGTCAGACCTTCGATCGTGACAAAAGGCGATGTCACGGTGATGACGCTGCCCTTGCCGTCGCCACGGATAACGGCGCCGGGTTCCGACGCCCTCAATGTCAAGGGCTTGTTGATGATCAGATTGCCTTCATAGAGCCCCGCCCCCAATTCAACGGTCGCTCCCTCGGGCGCCGAATCGATCGCTTTTTGAAGCACGGAGGACTGAACCGAGCTCGAAAGAACCCAAGCCGTCAGCCCCATCAATGCGTACCGAAATCGTCCGACCATAAATGCCCTCATCATGTCAGCGCAACGCTTCACTCCTTAACTCCTTGCGTCTGGCCAACATGGCCAACACGCTCAGAACGGCAATCGCGACCAACACCCAAAAACCGATGGAAGGGAAACTCTTGGTCGTGAAGTGCGCCACGTGGCCCACGCCCAGAGCGGTCGGCGTAAACGCTTTGATCTTGAACGCGCCCCACTCCTGCATGTTATGACCGAACCAGTACATCCAACTGGCGAAAAAGATGAAAAAGCCCGGTGGAAACAGCGCGCTCGGCAACATCAGCCATACAGACCAAGGTGTTCGGATCGCAATGAAGGCGATCATCAGGAAGGATATGCCGAGCATGATGAAGGGACCGGCGGCTCGTTCCAGGCGTGCGCCCGCTTCCAACGGATGCATCCCGACATAGTGATTGATCGTGTTCATTTCATGAATATCGCCGGAGAAGCCATCCACATGAAACCACACGGGAATACCTTCGGGGAACGCGGTTTTTGGATAATTGGGCGCTTCGAGCGAAACGTACCAAATGGGCAACGACATCATGCCGACTTCACCCTTGCGTTCAATCATTTTCTTCAGGTCGCGCTCGGCTCCTTTAGGCGTGTAGGGGCTGACGTAACGGCCCGTCTGGTAGGCATTCCACAACGGATAAACATACGAGGGAATACTTTGGGTTTGCCCTGTAGCGATCTTTTGCGGGACTTTGTAAAACACAATGGAGGGAAAAGTAAAACCCACCACGATCAAAAATAAAGCCAAAATCGCGTAAATGGTAGATTTGTGCAGCTTCTTCACTTTTACCTCCATTGAGTTCTCGTGAATTCGTGCGGATCACGTCAGGAAGAGGACGAACGCCCTCTTCCTGAACTCTATCGATTAGAAGAGATCGGCGTTGGCGTCAATCCACTTCATGTACTCGATAATATCCTTGGTTTCTTCACTCGTCATATGCTGGTTGGGCATACGCAAGTTGAAGTACTGGATCATCGCCTTGGTGTAAGGTTCATTGAACTTAGATTCCGGATCCATCGTAAATTCATACGTCCACTTTTCACCGCGTCGAGCCAGAGCACCCGTCAAGTCCGGACCGCTCGAAACCTGACCGATCACGTGACAACCGTTACAGCCGCCGCGCAAGTAGGCCTTTTCACCGCGACTGGCAGCCGCGCTCATGGGCGTTGCCAATTCGCGAGCAAGGCGAGCCTTGGCGCGCAACCCGACGTCAGCCGTCTTGACCATGTACTGCCAAATCTGGTTTTCCCACAGGACGGCCTGATTGATGTTGCCATCGGCCAAGGCCTTGTCAGCCTTCTTCTTGACATCAGGAATCTTGCTGTACTGATCGAGGGCGTCAACGACAAGCGCCTTGATGCTCGGATACTTTTCGTAGCCCTTTTCCTTGAGGTACTTCACGACCGTCTGGATGACGGCGTCGGTCGCTTCGTTCGTTTCCACGACCTTCTTGTACTGAGCCTGGAGCTGCTCCTTGGTCAGAGTGGACATGGACTTTTCGATCGTCGTTTCGTACTTCTTATTCGGATCCTTGACCATGAGGTAACCCATCATTTCAAGGTGCAATGCGCTGCAAAATTCCGTGCAGTAGTAGGGGAACACGCCTTCTTCGGTGGCTTCGAACGTGACGGTGGCGGTCTTACCCGGTTCGAGCGAAGCGTGTACGTTCAGGCTGTCAACGGCAAAGCCATGCGTTTCGTCCTGTGCGCGTTCCAAACTCGAGAGGTGGATCGTCACGATGTCACCCTTGTTGACCGTGATGCGTTCGGGATTGATGTGCGAACGAACCATCGTGGCGTAGACCGTGACCTTGTTGCCGTCACGTACGATACGTTCCTGACCTGCGAGCGTAGCGTAAGGACTGGGCTTTTCGGTACGGCTGTCGGTACCGATGTCATATGCGACCTTGGGCGTCAACTTGTCGGCGGCGATGGACACGACGTCATGCGGTTCACCGAGCGGAATCGGCATGTCATAGGTCAGTTCCATCTTCGGACCGTTGATGTCGATCAACTGATGGTTTTGCGGATGCAACGGGCCGACCGGGTTAAAGCGGTCGATCGAGAGCTTATCCAATGCCAAGATCCAATCGCCCTTGGGTTTGGCGGACTTGCCTTCCATCGAATCCAAATGTCCGATGTTGTAGTGAACGTTCACACGATCGAGGACCTTGAGATTCTTGTAGTCCCAACGAACGACCTGACTGTCAACGTACAGCGACGTGTAAATAATGCCGTCCTTGGAGTCAAAGGCCGAGTGCAGCGGACCAAGCCCCAATTCAACTTGACCGTGCATACATTCCTTCATGTCGAGGATGGGAATGCCGAACGGATCGGTACCGGCAAACTGCTTGGCATCGATCAGCTTTTTGATCTTTTCAAAGTCGTAAACGGAGGCGTGCGTGTCGAGCTTACCGCCGACAATGATGTAACGACCGTCGGGACTGACGTCCACACCGTGCGGCGACTTCGGTTCGGGAATTAGGAACAAAGCACCGGCCTTGACGGCCACGTCCATCGGCACTACGCGATGGTTGTTGACGATGCGAACGTTCTTGTCATCTTGAGCGAGCTTTTCGATGATCTTCCAATTGAACACGTGCAGGTAGTCGTGGTCGTTGCGGCTCATACCGGCTTCGTTCGGCGGCAGCCCCGCTTCGATACCGCCCGTGTACATTTCGGAGTTGAAGGAGTTAATGAAGGCCCAACCGTCGGAGACGAACTTACCGGCGTCGCTCAAGTCCTGCATGTAAGGCGGCAATTCGAGCGTAAAGGATTTCTTTTCATCGATACGGCCCTTTTCCATGTCGAACTTCCACATGGTCACGGCTCCGCGGTACTGACTTTCGTACGCTTCGATCGGATGGTATTCGTTTGCCAACGGGGCGGCGTACTGACTAGCCTCAATCACGTATTCGCTGTTGGGCGTGACGAACGCCCCGCCGTGTTCACTCTTGATGACGGGGTTGCTGACAATCTGAACGGTTTCAAAACTCTTCAAATCGACCACGGCAATACGCGGATTGGCCTTGTCGTTGATAAAGAGGTAGTCACCGGTGTATTCACCGTTCTTTTCGGTAAAGGCCGGATGGTGAGAATCGCCCCACGTGATGGGACGTCCGTTGATCTTGCCGCCGTCGAGCACCTTCTTGGATTCTTCATCATACCCGTAACCCTGCCAGGGTTCGGGCGTAAAGACGGCGATGTACTTGTAAATGCGCATCGACGGCACGCCGTAAACGATGACTTGACCAGACTGACCGCCGGACGAGAAGACCATGTAGTCGTCGCGTCGACCGGACGGCTGGTAAGTCTTGGCCGCTGCCAAAATGTCTTTTTCGGACAGGTTGCGTGCCTTCATGATCGCTTCGAGATCACTGGACGCGTAAACGCCGAAGCACAGGGTTGAAAGCAGCGCACCCACTGGCACGAGCTTTAACAACTGTCTCATATGCATATAACCTCCTTGACTAAGGACGTGTTGAGCTTGTCGAGTTCTGGGAAAAAACAGCCCTCCCAAGTTGAATTACACTCCAAGCATAGCGTTTGCACCATACGATATATACGAGATAGGGTTTACCCTATCTCTGTTTTTCCTATGCGGTTTGCATTGATCTAGCTGTTAATATGGACGGAATCTCAGAAACACAGAACAACCTCTAT
>JAGBZO010000020.1 GCA_017628205.1 Duodenibacillus sp. | reverse complement strand
GCTAGAATCGATTGGAATATGTATTCCTATCTGCATTCTTTGCTAAGTGCGAGCACTTAAAAATAATTTGAGTTTTCGACTCGAATTATTCGTAACGCCCACACTTATCGGTTCGTTTCAAGTTTTTAAAGAGCAATTCGCTTTTTATCGCGAACAGAAGAAGAAGTATATCCAAACTTTCTTCATTTTGCAAATTTATTAAATTTGCGTCTCTCTCGATTTATTTCGGCATGCCATTCGGCGATCCGACTTTCGAAAGAGACGCGCATTGTAATCAGGCGTTTTCGGGCTGTCAATACTATCACGCAAAGAAAGAGCCCTTATTTCGTCACCGCATTGATTCAATTGCAATATTGCCGACTGACTCGTATATTAGCTTCAGCGTCATCCGTTGATTGCAACAACGCTCGCGTTGTTTATACGTGTTTTTTTATTTTGAGTCTGCCATGTTACGTTACGACATCAGCCCTCTGGATCCTGAAGCCCATTTGTTTATTGTCGGCATAACGATCCCGCAACCCACCCCCGGCGAGCAATTTTTGCGTCTGCCGACTTGGATTTCCGGTTCCTACATGATCCGCGACTTCTCGGCGCACATCCTCAAGGAGGAGGCCTACATCGGCGATCGCTCCGTTCCTATCGAAAAGGTGGACAAATGTACATGGCGCATTCCGACTGTCGGTCGCAAAGAAGGCGAGGATCTGTACGTTTACTATCAGGTTTGGGCTTTCGATCAGTCCGTCCGCATGGCTTATTTGGATGATTCTCGCGGTTTTTTCAACCCCGGATGCGTTTTCATGCAAGCCCTCGGCATCGCACCCAACAAAATTCTCGTCAACATCACCCCGCCTGTCGATGAAATGCACGAACAGGCCAATGAATGGCAAGTCGCCACCAGTTTGCCTCGAGCCAAAGCGACGTCTCGCTTTGGTTGGGGGTTGTACCAGGCCTCTTCGTACGATGAATTGATTGATCACCCCGTCGAATTGGGCAACTTTGAAGTTTTGACCTTTAAAGCTCACGGAGTTCGACATAACGCGATCTTCTCCTGTGTTCCCGTCAACTTCGACGCCCAACGCATAACCGACGACTTGAAGGCCATCTGCGAAGCTGAAATCGCTTTCTTTGAGCCGGACAGTCTTCAAGCTCCCGTCAAGGAATACAACTTCTTGATCAACGTTACGTCCAATCAGTACGGCGGGCTCGAACATCGCGCTTCCACCGCGCTTTTTGTTCCCGCTAAGAGCCTGCCTTGCGTTCATGACAAAGAACGCTCCAAGGATTATGTTGACTTCCTCGGCCTTTGCGCACACGAATATTTCCATACCTGGAACGTCAAACGCATCAAACCCGCCGAATTCATCAATATCGATTTCGTACGCGAAACACCGACGAATTTGCTTTGGCTGTTTGAAGGCTTCACCAGCTATTACGACTCCTTGTTCTTGTTGCGAGCCGGCGTAATCGGCTTGTCCGAATACGCGGAATTGCTGACGCGCGATTTAAAGTCCGTCTTGGAAACCTCGGCCAAAGAGGCGCAAACACTTGCCCAAGCCAGTTTTGATGCTTGGATCAAGTTCTATAAACCGACCGCCAATACGGTCAATGCCAACGTCTCTTACTATAAACAGGGCGCTTTGGCCGCTTTTGTGATGGATGCCGCTTTAAGAAACCGCAGCAAAGGCAAAAAGAACCTTGACGACGTCATGCGACTGCTGTGGAAGCAATACAAAAACAGCGGAGAGCATTATGCGGGCATCACGGAAGCGTCTTTCTATGAAACCGTTTTGGATGCGACGGGAATCGACCTGACCGATTTGATCGTTCAGTTGACAAAAACAACGGAACCGATCGACTACGCAAAGTATTTCAAACCGCTCGGCATCAAACTGAAAGAAACTCCCGTCACGCGCGTCCGTTCCATGCTCGGTCTGGCCGGAAAACCTTCCGAGGCCGGTTTCGTCATCACTCACGTCTTCGACCACGAAGTCGCTCAATGGGTAGGTCTGGCTCCGGGCGACGTACTGATCGCGATTGACGGAGTACGTATCACGAGGGACAACATTGAAACGCTTCTAACCCGTTATGGCGCCGGAGACCAAATGGTCGTGCATGCTTTCCGCGACGACAAACTTAAGGCCTGGGTTGTCCTGTCGGGACAACGCAGCGCCATCAAGTCCACCGCGGTCTTTGCGAAAAAACTCCCGGATCTCGGCAAATCTTGGATGGTAGGTTAATTCCGAATCCTAGCCACCTAAACGAATGCCCGTTCCACTCGAATCGTTGTCTTCCGATTCGAGTAGAGCGGGCATTTCTCTTTTCTTACCCAAAACTAATTCCACCCAAACGCATTCATGGTTTCGTACACGGTGCGGGAATCAACGGTTTCTATGTCGCACTCTCCCACCGCCTTCATCGTAATAAAACGAATTTCTCCCGCCACCGATTTCTTGTCCGACTGCATGACTCGATAAGCCGCCTCGGCATCCAATTTCGGCGCGGAAACCGGCAAGCCGCTGCGTTCCACCAACGCATTTACGCGCTGCACGTCATCCTCGTCCAGATACCCCAAACGCCGGGAGAGATCGGCCGCCATCATCATGCCGAGACCAACCGCCTCGCCGTGCAACCAAAGACCGTAACCCGACAGCTTTTCGATCGCATGAGCAAACGTATGTCCTAAATTCAACTTGGCTCGAACACCGCCTTCCTTTTCATCCTGTTTAACGATCTGCGCCTTGACTCGGCAACAATGCGCCACAACTCGGGCAACAACATCGGGTTTCAGTTGCCGCAACAGGTCAACATTCTCTTCCAGATACTCGATGAACGCTTCGTCACCGAGAAAGCCGTATTTGACCACTTCGGCAATACCCGCACTCACCTCTCTTGCGGGCAAGGTTTTTAGAACGGAGGGATCGACCAAAACGGACTTGGGCTGATGAAACGATCCGATCAAATTCTTTCCTGCCGGTAAATTCACCCCCGTCTTTCCTCCGACACTGCTGTCGACTTGCGCCAGCAAGGTCGTGGGGATTTGAACAAATTCGATACCTCGCATCCACATGCTGGCTGCAAAACCGGTCATATCGCCAATCACGCCACCACCCAATGCGATCATGACACTGCGACGATCCAATCCGATTTCAACGGCTCCGTCCAGAATCTTCTCGATGTGTTCCAAGTTTTTATAACTCTCCCCGTCGGGCAAGGTGACGACACCGACCGGCAACTCCGGCAAACGCGACCGAATAGCATCCAAAACCCGTTTGACATACAGCGGGCCGACCGTTGTATTCGTACAGATCAAGACTCGCGTCGCTTGCAGACGAATCAGCTCTTCTCCCAACAACTCCAGAGCTCCCTCGCCGATTACTATCGGGTAGGATCGCTCTCCCAATTCAACCGTATATGTCAACATTGTCTTTTTCCTCAACATTTACTCGATCCACAAGCTCCACAACTTGCGGATCCTCCAAAATCCGATCGACTACGGAGTGCAAGTGCCCGCCCGCCGTCGAGACAACTAGATCGCTCATCAGGTCGTAAACGGAAGATCTTTCTTCCAACAGCATCGCGATTCGTTGCTCTTTATCGTCGCACTGCAATAACGGTCTGGCCGTGTCGTAACGGGTTCTCTCTATGATGTCTTCCACTGTCGTAACCAACTGAATGACAAGACCCCGTTTCAATAACGGTCGATTCGCCTCGAACATCGGCGCCCCGCCACCCATGGCGATAACAACGCGGGAGCGCTGAGTCAGCTCGTCCATCATCTTGGTCTCACGTTTTCGGAAACCGGACTCTCCTTCCAGTTCGAAAATCTCTGAAATAGGCACGCCGCTACGCTTTTCGATTTCTTTATCCACATCGAAAAACTCCCATTCCAACTGTCTGGCCAACGCCTTGCCTACGGTACTTTTCCCGCTGGCCATCATGCCGATCAAATAAATAGCTCTCTTTTCGGTTCGCGTCGTCATTACACAACCCTATGCTCTTCAATAAACCTGACGGCGAGTGCGCCGAATCCCCGTTTCCGTCAACAGCCAGTCAAACGGCATGTCATGCTCTCGTTGAAACGCCTCCTCAAGCAGCAACTGTTCATAACCGACTGCGATCGTTTCTTTTACGCTCTTACCATACGCCTTGGCCAAATATCGGTCGTAACAACCCCCGCCGTTACCCAAACGAAACCCCTGTGAATTCATCGCGACGCAAGGGGCTATGATCACATCGGGTTCCACGAAGATGGGTTCGGCAATTTCTTGCAAACCAAAAACGCTTTTGTGCATTCGCGTCGTCGGCGTCCAAAACGCAAACCGCATGGTTCCCTCCGTGCAACTCTGGATGACGGGCATCGCCAATGCGTCAATCACTCTTTGTTGCACAGCCTCCGACAACTTGCCTCGCAAGTCGGGTTCCCCTTTGACAGGCCAATAAAAACCGACGCACTCGACTCGACGCTCCGTCAGCCACTGCATCAATGCATCACCCAAACAAGCGTCGAGCTGACTTTCCGCATGCAATTGCACGCGAAGAGCTCTGTATTTACGTCGCGCCTCTTGATAATCAAATTGCTGCATCGTGTCCCAGTGCTGTTTTGTCAGATTGTAGGGTTCAACGAAACATCTTCCTCTTCGTCAAACTCCCTACCTTGGTTGACGTACGTCCATGTTCGGGCAATCAAATCGCCCTTTTTGAGGATATCCCAGAAAACCGAGTCCAAGTGATATTTCATTTGCAAAAGTTCGTTGCAAATGAAAGCCTTTCACGGAAACGACCGATCAATCATTTCGGTAGGATTAACAGTACTTCGACGCACTATGTCGCCTTAATTCTTTTGGAGAATAACGGATGACCATTTACTCTAACGTCACCGAACTCATTGGACGTACGCCTTTGCTGTCTCTCGATCGCCTTGGACAAAAGCTGGGGCTTGAAGCGCAAATCGTTGCCAAACTCGAGTACTTCAACCCGGCCGGCAGCGTGAAAGATCGCGCCGCTTTATCAATGATTAACAGTGCGGAAAAAGCCGGCCTTCTCGGTCCCAACGCCACCATCATCGAACCCACCAGCGGCAACACGGGTATCGGTTTGGCCTGCATTGCCGCCGCAAGAGGGTACAAAACCATCTTTACGATGCCCGAAAGCATGAGCATCGAACGCAGAAAGCTCTTGGCCGCTTACGGCGCGAGGATCGAATTGACGCCCGCGTCTCTCGGCATGAAGGGTGCGATTGACAAAGCCAATGAACTGGCCGCCGAGATTCCCAACAGCATCGTGACCGGGCAGTTCGTCAACCCTGCCAATCCGGCGGCCCACTATTCAAGCACCGGACCGGAAATCTGGCAAGACACGCAAGGACAGTTGGACTTCTTCGTCGCCGGCATCGGAACCGGAGGAACGATCACCGGCGTCGGCTCTTTTCTCAAAGAACAATCCGCGGCCATTCGTGTGGTTGCCGTAGAGCCGGCCGACGCTCCATTTTTAAGTCAAGGCCAAGCAGGCCCCCACAAGTTGCAAGGCATCGGCGCGGGCTTTGCTCCGGACATCCTTGACACGGCTGTCTTCGACGAAGTCATGACAACGACCACCGACCAAGCCTTTGAAATGGCTCGTCTGCTGGCACAAACGGAAGGCGTTCTAGTGGGAATCAGCTCCGGGGCCGCATTGAGCGCCGCCGCTCGCCTGGCCGCCGATCCGTCGAACAAGGGCAAACGAATCGTCGTTCTCTTGCCCGACACGGGCGAGCGCTACTTGTCATCGGGATTGTTTGATTAAACAAAAACTCCGTTGACGGCGATGTACCGTCAACGGAGTTTTTTTTCGTAATGCGTCGCGTTTTTGGCGATTACTGCGTCTTGTCGATCATGCAACCGCCACCCCAAACTTCTTTGCTATTGTCCAAAATCGTCTGCAAAGAAATCGAGTTGAGGTAGTTGGCGATCACGTCGTTCAATCCCTTCCACACAGCAAAAGTGGCACACGTATCGTGACGACCACACTCTTGCCCGGGTTTAAGACAGTCCACAACACTCATTTCCGTTTCCGTGGCGAACAAAACTTCCCCGAGCGTAATGTCCGCGGGGGCTCGAGCCAACTGGTATCCGCCCAAGAAACCTCGGGTCGTACGAAGAATGCCCGCCTTGGTCAGACTGCGGACGATCTGTTCTAAATACTTCTTGGATACCTCCTGACGTGCGGCGATGTCTTTGAGCGCGATCACGCCGTCTTGTTCGTGTCGCGCCAAATCTACCAGCAGTCTCAAAGCGTATCGTCCTTTGGTCGAAACTTTCATTGCGTACCTCTTATGCTGTGCTTCGTTTTCATTATATTGCCGATGCTCGTTATATTCGGTCTGTTATAGGCATAATTTGGCTTGTGCTTGAGATGGTGTTGTCTTAAGCTTCGTTTTTCTTTTCGGTAAGTCCTTTTTAGGTTGCGTCTCTCATGACTGGCACTGATACTTCGAAAACGCGTTTGGACGATCTCAAAAAATGCCAAACGTTGGTCGATTTTATTCCGTTGCGCGCAAAACACATTCCGGATACGGTTGCACTGCGACAATTTGACCGAAAATCATCTTCTTGGGTGGATGTTACGTATCAAGAGCTCAACGAGCGAATTCAACAATGGCGTCGCGCTTTAGTGTCGTTAAATTTGACCAAAGGCTCTCGCGTCGCCATCTTGTTGAACAACTCCATCGATGCCGTCTTGGCCGACCAAGCCGTCTTGGCAAACGGGTTGATTCCCGTGCCTCTGCATGCGATCGACACGCCGGGGGCTTCCGCTTTCATCATGATCGACAGCCAAGCGAGCTGCCTGATCACCAACAAGCTGAGTCGTTGGCAAAGCATCGCCGCGACCGGCGTTGACATGCCGGATCTTCAAAACATCGTTTTGACCGACGAGGAGTCCGACACGGACCTCGGGTCCAGCCCGAGCCTCGGCATCTGGGACGTGAACGCATGGTTGGAGCAGGCTCGATCCGTTGACAAATTACCCGAGCCTCCGGTCGCAGAGGACTTGGCCGCCATTGTGTACACGTCGGGAACCACGGGGCGCCCCAAAGGGGTGATGCTGACGCACCGCAATATTGTCGCCAATGTCATTGAGACGTGCGAGCACATTGCCCCCGGACCTCATCCCGGATCCGTTTTCCTGTCGTTCTTACCCCTGTCGCATACGTTTGAACGAACGGCCGGTTACTATCTGGCTCTCGGCATGGGCTGCACGATCACATTCAATCGATCCATCATGCTTCTGAGCGAAGATTTCCGTATCGTCAAACCGCACGTTTTGATCTCGGTCCCTCGTATTTACGAAACGATTTACGCTCGAATCAACGATCGATTGAACAAGGGCTCCAAAGTCGTCAAATGGCTTTTCGAAGCGTGTGTCAGCATCGGCTGGCGCAATTTCTGTCGTCGGAACAAACTTCCCGTTCCCTCGTCTCCGTGGGCGTTTCTTGATCCCGTATTCGGCCCCGTGCTGAAAAAGATCGTCGCAGACAAAGCCGTTCAACAATTCGGCGGCCGACTTTCCATCGCCATTGCCGGCGGGGCAGCTCTGAACGGTCGAGTCGCCCGCATGTTTGCCGGCCTCGGTTTGGCTCCCATTCAGGGGTACGGCATGACGGAAGCATCGCCCATCATTGCCGGCAACAGCTTGCACATCAATCAACCGGATACGGTTGGCAAGATCTACAAAAACATCGAACTGCGGTTGGCCCCCGAAACCAAAGAAATTCAGGTGCGCGGCCCCTCCATCATGAAGGGCTACTGGAATCGACCGGAAGACACGGCCGCCGTACTTTCACCCGACGGATGGCTGTCCACCGGCGACGTCGGAGAAATCAACGATCACGGTCTTTTGCGCATCCGCGGACGTATTAAAGAAATCATCGTCACCAGTACGGGAGAAAAGATCCCTCCGGTCGATTTGGAATTGGCCATCGAAACGGATCCTCTTTTTGAGCAGGCTTATGTCGTCGGCGAAAATCGCCCGTTCATTTCGTTGGTTGCCGTCTTGAAAAAGGAAGAATGGGAAAAACTGGCCAAAGACCTCGGCGTCGATCCTAACGACCCCGCGTCTCTGACCGCGTCCGTCGTTCGCAATGCCATCGTCAAACGAGCAAAAACCGCGGCCGCCGACTTTCCTCATTACGCCCTGCCTCGCAACGTCGTATTGTCGCTGGAGCCTTGGACTATTGAAAACGGCTTTTTGACGCCGACTCTCAAATTAAAGAGAGGGCCGCTGTCCAAGCACTACGCAACTCAAATCGACGCCATGTATGCGGCGCATAAATAAAGAACCTTCTTGACATGTTTGCCCGATGTTCTCTCGACATCGGGCTTCTTTTTGACGAATTACCCCTTTTGACTGAGGAATCCCGTCATTTCAGAAGTAAAATACGAAACCTTTTTCTTATTTGTTCTGCAAGACTATGACTGTGAAAACTCAACAACATGTTGGTGAATTGCTGCCCAACTGGATGATCAATCTGACCGATCGCATCATGGGGTACTACATCAAGCGTTACCTCAATTGCGACCCCGTCATTCTTGATCGTCCTCCCGCTCCGGAACCCGGTCATCAGTATTTGCTGTACGCGCACATTCCGTTCTGCAAGACCTTGTGTTCTTACTGTACCTTCCATCGTTTCTTGTACAAAGAGCACAAGGCTCGCGAGTACTTCGTGAATCTGCGCAAGGAAATGGATTACGTCAAGGCTCTCGGTTACGACTTCTCCAGCATGTACATCGGCGGCGGCACGACGACCATCATCGAAGACGAGTTGATCAAAACGATCGAACACGCCCGTACGCTGTTCCCCGGCATCAAGGAAGTCTCCTGTGAAACGGATCCGGCGCAGATCGTCACGCCCGCATTCAAAAACCTCAAGGGGCTTGTCGACCGTATGAGCATCGGGGTGCAGAGTTTTGACGACAATATCCTCAAGCTCACCGAGCGTTACGACAAATTCGGCTCCGGTGCGCAAATCTACGAACGACTCGGCCAGGCTCTCGAATTGTTCCCGACCACGAACATCGACATGATTTTCGGGTTCCGAGGACAGAGTCTGGAAATGTTGCAACGCGACATGGATTTGTTGGTCGACTTAAATCCCCGCCAGATCACGACTTACCCGTTGATGGTCACAAGCCAAACCAACAAAAGCGTCAAGGGAACGATTGCGGCCGACGGCAGCGAACTGGCCGATCAGTACCGCATCATCATGAATACGCTCGGCGCCCACTATCGTCAACTGACCAGTTGGACGTTCGGTCGTACGCATGACGAAGGGTTCGACGAATACGTCGTTGATCATGACGAATATCTCGGCGTCGGCTCCGGTGCATTCTCTTTCTTGGGCACGAACCTGTATGTCAACACGTTCAGCTTGAGCCGTTATGGCAAACGCATCGAAAACGGACAAACCGGGGTGGAACGCCAGCGCAACTTCGACAAACATGCGATTTTGCAGTACCGCCTGTTACTCGGCCTTTTCTCGGCCCGTCTGTCGCGCAAATATTTCCGAGAAGTCCACGGCGTCAACCTGGATCGCGCTTTGTTCAAGGAAATGTTGGCGCTCAAGGCAATCGGCGCCATTCGAAACGATCCGACGAATCCCGACAACGTCATCGTGACAGACAAGGGCAAGTTCCTTGGTCTCGTGATGATGAAGGCCTTTTACTCCGGTATGGATAACGTTCGTGCCGAGCTGCGTCGTCCGCTTAAAGAATCCGATATGTAATGTTTTTTTCGGGGCGGTTGCGATTACTCAAACGCCGCCCTGAACATACCTACTAGTGGGTAGTTATTTTTGGCTAACTATATTCCTACATCAAACCTACTAAATACGTATCCTCTTTCAGTAATATTTCTTTACAATGCGTAGTGACGTGAAACTATGCGTCATTTCGTGTAGTGCGCCCTCAAACACCGGGTGATTGCTCCTCCCCTATGGATGCAACTCCCTACCTTTTTGATGAATCGAGGGCTTTACGCATCATTGTCCAACCCACCCCCTTTTCCTGGTTGGCAATGCCCCTAAGTAAACAGGAGACCCGTCAAAATGACTGGAAAGACTATCAAAATCAAGACGTTTAACCCGCCGGCCGGTGCTCGCGGCGAAAACGGTCCGGATTTTGTCGGTAATCTGCGCAAAGGCGAATTGCGCGGTATCATCAAAATCAACGAATCTTTGTGCGAAGGTTGCGACACCTGCAGCAAGGTTTGCCCGAGCAATGCCATTATCGGCGGTATCGGCGCCAAGCATCGCATCGACGATCAGAAGTGCTTGTCTTGCGGTCAGTGCTTGATCGCCTGCCCGTTCAACGCCGTCGAACAGATGTCCTTCGTCAGCGAAGTCGAAGCCATGTTGGCCGATCCCAACAACATCGTTGTTGCCCACCCGGCTCCCGCCGTTCGTGTTGCCATCGCTGAAGAATTCGGTGCCGACATCGGCTCTTTGTCCACCGATCAGCTCATGGGCGCTTTGGAAAAGTGCGGCTTCAAGACCTACGACGTCAATAGCTCCGCTGACCAGACGATCATGGAAGAAGGTACGGAATTCGTTCGCAAGGTTCAGTACTGGGTACTGGGTCAGCGCGGTCCCGAACTGGAAAAGGCTGCTCACCATCCCTTGCCCCACTTCACCTCTTGCTGCCCGGCTTGGATTCGCAACTGCGAAACCTTCCACGCAGACATGATCCCGCACTTGTCCACGGCCAAGTCCCCGATGCAGATGGGTGGCGCTCTCGCCAAGACCTGGGCCGCCGAATTCCTCTACAAGTGCGATCCTCGCAAGGTTAAGGTTGTTGGCGTTATGCCCTGCACGGCCAAGCTCCTCGAAGCCAGCCGTCCGGAATTCACTCAGGCTCACGAATACGCCGTAGCTACCGGTAAGATTCCGGCCGATTCCGCCAGCTACCCCGATATCGACTGCGTTTTGACCGTTCGCGATCTCGCCGAACTGTTCCGTCGCAAGGGTATCGACCCCACCAAGTTGCCCAAGACCCGTGAACGTAAGGACCTCGACGTTTACACCGGCACTGCCACCATCTTCGGTGCTTCCGGTGGCGTTATGGAAGCCGCTTTGCGTACGGCTTATCGCGTTCTCGTTGGTAAGGAACTCGAGAAGGCAGACATCATCCCGGTTCGCGGCTATGACAACTCCGTTGTTGAAGCTACGATTCCGCTGCCCTTGCCCGGCCTCGACAAGCCCTTCGATTTGAAGGTTTGCGTTGTGAACGGTGCAAATCAGGCTTTGAACAAGGTTCTCGACGAAGTTCGTAGCAATCCTGGCCGTTGGCACTTCATCGAAGTGATGAACTGCCCGGGCGGTTGCGTAAACGGTGGCGGCCAGCCGGTCCACAACGTTGGTGCCGCATGGCTCAAGCCCTTGTTCCCGTTGTCCACCAAGATCTAAGCCTTTCGAGAGGACTGAATAATGTCTCGTACTTATGAATATACTGAACGCCCGGCTGGCGTAATTCTCGGCCGTCGCGGTCTCTTCAAGGTGGTCGGCCTCTGCGCTGTCGCCGCTGGCGCCACCGGTTGGGCCGTTAACGAAATCATCGCCAACCGTAATGAAGTTTTGCTCACTCGTCAGGCCGGCTTGTACAAGGACGACAAGCTTTGCCAGGCTATGAACCTGACCAGCTCCCACCAGAACCCGGTTGTCGCTCGCATCTACGCCGACATGAAGGCCGGTCCGATGGACAAGACGATGTATCGCTTGTTGCATACGCACTACTACCAGCGTACGCAGTTGGCCTCTCACCACGGTTAATGGAGGAAATAAACAATGTCTGACGCACGTATCCTTCGTTTCCATACCGCCGACAAGGTATTCCACGGTGTGAACGCCATTCTGTGGTTCGCCTTGGTTTTCACCGGCGGTGTCGTTTACCTGACCGACGTTAGCAACGCAACGGGCGAAAACTTGATGTTCTGGCACATTGTGCTCGGCATCCTGTTCTCCTTCAACTTGCTTGCCTACTTGGTATTCGCTCCCGATCGTTTTGCTCTCATGATTCATGCTTGCACGACCTGGGATGCCAACACCTTCGCTTGGTTCAAGAACTTCGGTGGCTATCCCCGTCGCTTCTTCAAGATCCCCTTCGGTCCCGTTGAAGTTGCTCCTCAGGGTCGCTACAACGCCGGTCAGAAGCTCTCTTACTTGATGTTCATGGCTGCCATCGTTATGTTGGTTGTCACCGGCATCTTGTTGTGGCTCTTCGCTCCGGCTCTCGGTAAGAGCGCCTTCCAGTTCATGTTCTACTTGCATGTCTGGGGCTCCTTGCTCATCACCGTTCTCGTGGTTTGCGCTCACATCCCGCTCGCCCTGTGCTCCATGCCTCACTTCCTCGGCATCTGGCGCCTCGGTGCTGGTGACATCACCTACCACTCTGCCGAACACCACTCTCCCGTTTGGCTCGAAAAGGATGTTATTCGCACCAACATCGAAAAGTAATTTTTCGATTGCTTGAGAGCTAAAAACAAACGCCCGTCGGTTTTACCCTCGGGCGTTTTTTGATTCCTGAAGGCTTTTTGTCCGACAGTGTTTCCGATTAAAATGTCCTTCACTCCGTAATTTTGATTCCGCTCGTATCATGGCTTCTCCTTTGACTACCCCGTCCCGTATCGAAACCCCGAAAGGGTTGCGTCTTCATATCGGTTTGTTTGGCCGTCGCAATGCAGGCAAATCCTCGCTGGTCAACGCATTGACGAACCAACAAATTTCCATTGTCAGCGATGTCGCGGGCACGACGACAGACCCGGTTGAAAAAGCGTGTGAATTCGCCCCTTTGGGGCCTGTCGTATTCATCGATACGGCCGGCATCGATGACGTCGGAGAACTCGGGGCCATGCGTACGGCGCGCTCTATTTCCGTCTTGGGTTGGATGGATATCGCATTGATCGTATGCGATTGCGGCGGATTGACCGAATACGAAATTCAGCTGTTGGACTATGTGAAAAAACACAATATCCCGTGTGTGACGGTCCTGAACAAGTCGGACGTGGCAATGCCCTCGCCTGAACTGATCGAGAGCCTCTCTCATTATGATTGCCCCGTCGTTATTACGGCGGCGGCAGCCCGTCGCGGCATGGACGAACTTCGCGCCGCCATCGTCTCCGTCGCACAAACAAAAACCGACCCCGATCGCCCTCTGATGGGCAATCTCGTCAGCCCCGGCGATACCGTGTTGCTCGTCACTCCGATCGATACCGGCGCCCCCAAAGGTCGTCTGATCCTTCCTCAGGTTCAAGCCATTCGAGAAATTCTGGACAATGACGCCAAATGCATCGTGGCCAAGGAAAATCGCGTTGCCGAAACGTTGGCCAATGAAAAAACGCCCGTGAAATTCGTGGTAACGGACAGTCAGGCCGTCATGAACGTGTGTGCGCAGACGCCTCAGGACATCCCCGTCACAACGTTCTCCATTCAAATGGCTTACAGCAAGTCCGACTTAACCGAAATGGCTCGAGGCGCCGCCATGCTGGCCTTCTTGAAGCCAGGCGACAAAGTGATGATTTGCGAAACCTGTTCGCACCATCCGCAGCCGGACGACATCGGTCGCAAAAAGATTCCGCGTTGGTTGGCAAAAGTCGTCGGCGGCGAACTCGATATCGACGTTGTGGTCGGCAAAGACTTCCCGTCCGACCTGAGCGCCTACAAAATGATCATCCAATGCGGCGGTTGCGTTGTCACTCGCCGTCACATGATTTCTCGCGTCATGCAGGCCGTGGAACAAAACATTCCCATGACGAACTACGGCGTCGCCATCAGTTACCTGCAAGGCGTGTTGCCGAGAGCGTTGCAACTGCACCCCGAAGCACTGGCGGCCTACCGAGAAGCCTACGCCAAACTCGAAAAGCTCCACGGCGCCAAAAGTTGACCCAATCGTTGGAGGTATCGGAGGCAATCCCCGCCGATACCTCCGCGCGCATTACGGCGCCACCGACTCCGTCACAAGGGTGTAAATCGAGTCGAATGGTGTCGAAAAGCCCTGTGCCCGAGCCCAACGATCGATGGGCTCTCCTTCGTTGTAGCCCGTATTCACCAAATACACCCGCATCCCGGCCGCCCGAGCGGCCAAAGCGTCGTTTCTCGAGTCGCCGACCATGACGGACTCGGACGCCTCGACCCCCAACTTGCGGCAAGCCAAATGCAACATGTCCGGCGCCGGCTTCGGGCAAGTCGTGTCATCACCGCAAACCACCGCATCAAACCACTCGGCACATCCTAGACGCTCGATCACGCGCTCGGTCATGACACGCACCTTGTTGGTTACCAACGCAACCCGAATCCCCCGAGCCCTGAGGTGTTCGATTGCCTCCGGTACACCGTCGAAAACACGCGTATGCGCGCCGTCGTTGGCCAACATGACGGCTACATATTCCTCAACCATAGCATCGAGCTCTTCTTCGCTCAGGATCTTCTTTCGGGCCTCAAACGCGCGCTCGATCAAGTGTCTCGCTCCTTTACCTATAAATTCCGAGATCTGCTCTCGGCTAAGCTCGGCCAACTCGTACCGACGCATCAATGCGTTGACCCCTTCGACCAGATCGGGCAAGGCGTCGATCAGCGTGCCGTCCAAATCAAATAAAATCGCCGTCGTCTTCATGATAAAAAAATCGTCAGCCCGTTTCCGAGCTGACGAATGCAATTATTCGAACTTCTGCCCCTGCTCGCGCGTCGTCAAGAACTGAACCTTGGGCCAGTGACGCATCGTCGTTTGTAGGTTGTAGATGGAAGTCGCCATATAGCACAAGTTGCCTTCGCAATCTCGAGCCAAACGATTGGCTTGTTCATTACAGAAATCCTTCTTGGTCTGCTCGTCGGGGAACACCAACCAACGGGCGGTCGATACGTCGGTCGCCTCATAGATCGCATCCACCTTGTATTCGGTCGACAAACGTTGCGCCACGATTTCGAATTGCAACTGACCGACGGCGCCCAACATCAAATTGCCGAACTCTCCTTCAAACACCTGAATGGCGCCTTCTTCACCGAGCTCCTTAAGGCCTTGATGCAACTGCTTGCTCTTAAGAGGATCACGAGCACGTGCCGAACGGAACAATTCCGGCGCAAAGAACGGAATCCCCGTAAAACCGAGCGTTTCGCCTTCCGTCAGCGTATCGCCGATATGCAATTGGCCGTGGTTGTAAATACCGATGATGTCGCCTGCGTACGCTTCCTGCATTTGCACGCGCTCATTGGCCATAAAGGTCAGCGCATTGGCAATTTTCATTTCGCGACCTTCGCGCAAATGACGCACCTTCATCCCGGGCTCGTAGCAACCGGAGCAGACGCGGAAGAAAGCAATGCGGTCGCGATGACGCGGATCCATATTGGCCTGAATCTTGAATACGAAGCCGGTAAAAGGCTCTTCGGTCGGAGCGACTGCACGCACGCCGGCATCGCGAGGCTGAGGCGTGGGAGCCCAGTCAACCAATGCCTGCAAAACATCCTGAACGCCAAAATTGTTCACACCGGAACCGAAGAACACCGGACTTTGCTGGCCGGCCAAAAACTTTTCCAAATCAAACGGTTCGGTTGCGCCTTGAACCAACTCGATAGCTTCACGAACGCCATCCATTTCCAACGGGAACAGTTCGTCCAAGCGAGGATTGTCCAATCCCTCGATCACCTCGGCATCGTCGGTCACGCGAGCGCCGCCGGGGGCGAAGCGATTCAATCGATTGTTAAGCATGGAGTAAACGCCACGGAACGTCTTGCCCATGCCGATAGGCCACGTAATCGGCACGCACTGCAACTTGAGGACGTCTTCAATTTCACCCAACAGTTCGAGCGGATCACGCACTTCGCGGTCCAACTTGTTGATAAAGGTGATGATCGGCGTATTGCGCATGCGGCAAACGTTCAACAACTTGATCGTTTGCGTTTCGACACCCTTTGCGGCATCGATAACCATCACGGCGGCATCGACGGCCGTCAAAACGCGATACGTGTCTTCCGAAAAGTCTTCGTGCCCGGGCGTGTCCAACAAGTTGATGATGTGATCCTGGTACTCGAACTGCATCACGGAACTCGTTACCGAAATGCCGCGCTGCTTTTCCACTTCCATCCAGTCACTGGTTGCGTGACGAGCCGCCTTGCGACCCTTGACGGCCCCGGCCATCTGAATGGCGCCGCCGAACAACAGCAACTTTTCGGTCAAGGTCGTTTTACCCGCGTCAGGGTGAGAAATAATGGCAAAGGTACGACGACGCTTTACCTCTTTCAAAATAGCTTGCTTAGACATGCTCAAACCCCAAGGTCGGGGATAACAAAAAAATCGAACGAGAACCAGCCGTCATTGCGGCTTTAATTTTTGAGAGTGCGTATTTTCGCCCATTTTCGTCTTGATTGGCAACAGCTCCTCTCATTTAACCGATTGTTTTTACTCTTTTTTATTATCAAACAGCCGACAAACAAAACGCCCTCGATCACACAAGCGTCGAGGGCGTCGGTTCCATCAGGAATAATTCCGATTAGTCACGCTTAACGAGCAACGGTTCCGTCACATCCTTCATGCCCAAGAGAGACAAGGCCGAGAAGAATGCCAACTGACAACCCAGGTAGCCGTCCTTAGGATCGTACCATTCCTTCACGTTGTGGTTGTTACCTTCGGCACCACCACCGCCGATCGTCGTCGCGGGAACGCCGCAGTTGATGGCGATATTGTGGTCGGTGGAGGCCATATCGTAGCTCTTGAGCTCGATACCGCAAACACCCATGGCTGCGCGGGCAGCCTGCAATACGCTGACGCCGTGATCCTGCTGACCGCCCGGACGATGACCGATGGGTTCGAGACGAACCTGAACCATATTGTCACCCGTAGCGCCCCAACGTTCGTTTTCTTCCTTGCAACCGGCTTCGATCAGAGGAAGGATCATCGCTTCGAGCAGTTCGAGTTCCTTGGCGCCGCCGCTGCGCATGTCGAGTTCCATTTCGCAGTGGCTGGCGATCGAGTTGACGGTCGTGCCGCCAACAACGGTACCGATGGTAAACGTCGTACGCGGTTCGGCCGGGGGAACGACGTCGCCGATCTTGGCAACAACGCGGCTCATGGCGTGAATGGCGGACGGATTGCCGTAGGCCTTCCAAGAATGGCCGCCGGGACCGTCAAAGTGAACGCGATAGCGCTTGGAACCGGTTGCGGCAAACAACAAACGACCGATATTGACGCCGTCGACGGAAATGAAACCGTCAATCTTCATGCCGGACTTGTGGAACAGATACTTGGAACCGCGCAGATCACCGTTACCTTCTTCACCAACGGTGGCAACGAAGCACAAATCGCCCACGGTTTCGATCTTGTATTCCTGCATGGTACGCAAGACCTGCAACAAAACAGCGAGGCCGCGAGCGTCGTCACTGATGCCGGGAGCATGGTATACGCCGTCGATTTCACGAACCTTGACGTCCGTACCGGCAGGGAAGACCGTATCCTGATGTGCAGCCAAGACCAAGCGGGGACCGTTACCAACGCCGGGACGAACGGCAATGACATTGCCTTCTGGATCCATCGTGACGTCCGTCAATCCCAATTCCTGGAAACGACGCATCAAATCCTTGCCGCGAACCTCTTCATGGAAAGGAGGGGCCTCAATTTCAGTAATGGCGATCTGATCGGCAAGCGTCACTTTTTCGTCGCGCTTGAGAGCCTGCAAGCACTCTTGAACGATCGGATTGGCGTTCAAAACGTCGGCCGCAGCCTGAACATGGGCCTGAATAGGGGGCAAAGACTTAATGTCCATTCTTTTTCTCCTGAAAGAACTGTCAATTCGAACAATTTACCTCGATTCTTGCGCAAATAGGCAATCCACCTTAGAAAATTTACGTTCGTTTGTATCAAAACAACGTCGTTTGCGTACATTAACGATCAAGGAACTCAAAACGCCCTGCGACCTTTCTGGAGCGCTCCGACCAAGGCATCGGCCATCGCACCGGCTCCTGCGACGCGCGACGCAACAGGCTTGAAACCGCGGGCTCGCTTTTGACCTGCCTCCGTCGAACGATTCGAGCCTTCGCTTCGCATCGACAAGCCGACGCGTTTGCGAGCCACGTCAACCTCCACAACACGCACACGAACGATGTCGCCCACCTTGACAACTTCTCGAGGATCTCGAACAAAACGATCCGCCAGTTCGGATACATGAACCAAACCGTCTTGATGAACGCCGATATCGACGAACGCGCCGAAAGCGGCCACATTGCTGACGACACCTTCCAGTTGCATCCCGACGCGCAAATCGGCAATTTCTTGAACGGATTCTTCAAACTTCGCCATCTTGAATTCGGGACGAGGATCCCGCCCCGGTTTCTCAAGTTCGCTCAAAATATCACGAACTGTCGGCAATCCAACATTATCATCTGCTAAATCAACAGGATTCAAACGAGAGAGAACGGCTTGATTGCCGATTAACTCGGGAATACTCCTTCCCGTCTTCTCGACAATGCGTTCGACGACGAAATACGATTCCGGATGCACGGCGGACGCATCAAGCGGATTGTCTCCCTGGGGAATACGCAAAAAGCCGGCCGCTTGTTCGAAAGTTTTCGGCCCAAGGCGCGGCACCTTCAACAAGTCTTTGCGACTACCGAACGCTCCGTTTTCATCCCGGTACCGAACAATGGCTTTGGCCTGAGTTTCCGTTAAACCGGCTACACGTCCCAACAAAGCCGGCGAAGCCGTATTCAGATCGACGCCGACGGCATTGACACAGTCTTCGACGACGGCATCGAGTTTGCGGGCCAAATCCATCTGATTGACATCGTGTTGGTACTGTCCGACGCCAATGGCCTTCGGGTCGATTTTGACCAACTCGGCCAACGGATCCTGCAAACGGCGTGCGATGGAAACGGCGCCGCGGTAGCTGACATCCAATGCGGGCAACTCCGCCGCCGCGGTAGCCGAGGCGGAATAGACCGAGGCTCCCGCTTCGCTGACGACGACTTTCATCACGCCGAGCTCCGGATGACAACGCATCATGTCGCCCACCAACCGATCGGTTTCACGACTAGCCGTACCGTTGCCGATAGCGATCAATTTCGTGCCGTGCTTTCGAATCCAGGCGGCCAACGTGGCGATGGACTTATCCCATTCCCGACGCGGTTCGTGCGGGAAGACAACGCCCGTTTCCTGTACCGCTCCCGTATCGGAAATCACTGCGACCTTCACCCCCGTTCGAATGCCGGGATCGAGCCCCATCACGCCTTTTCGGCCGGCGGGAGCAGCCAACAGCAAATCCTTCAGGTTGGTTCCGAATACGCCGATGGCTTCGTCCTGCGCTCTGTCTCGCACGCGCGAAAACAGCTCGGTTTCCAATGGCGTCATGCATTTAACGCGCCATGTCCAACGAACAACACCGGCCAACCAGGCATCCGCGGGGCGCCCCAACGGTCGGCAATTCCAAAAAGCGGCTATGCGCTCTTGGCAGGGATGTACCGGGAGCGACTCCTGCTCCTCGGACAACTGCACCGTGACAGTCAACACCCCTTCCTGTCGCCCGCGAAACACGGCCAACGCACGATGCGACGGAACAAGATCGAGCGACTCCCTGTAGTCGAAGTAGTCTTTGTATTTTGCGGCTTCCGGATCCTTTTCTTTTTCCGGAACCACTTTCGCCACCAAGTATCCGCTCTCGTACAAATACTCTCTCAAATCAGTCAAAAGATCGGCGCTCTCGGCAAAGCGCTCGGCCAAAATATCGCGAGCCCCGTCCAATGCCCCTTTAACGTCTTTGACGCCGCGCGCTTCATTTACGTAACCGACGGCGCAACGCTCCGGTTCCAGCATCGGATCATCGAACAGCGCTTGCGCAAGCGGCTCGAGTCCGGCCTCTTTGGCTATTTGCGCTCGAGTACGACGTTTGGGCTTGAACGGCAAATACAGATCTTCCAAACGCTGTTTCGTTTCAGCCGCTTGAATATCGTTTTTCAGCTCGTCCGTCAGTTTCCCTTGCGTTTGAATCGATTCGAGAATCGTCTGACGGCGCTCCTCAAGTTCACGTCCGTAAATCAAGCTCTCTTGCAGGTCACGCAATTGCGTGTCGTCGAGCCCGCCAGTCACTTCTTTACGATAACGGGCAATGAAAGGCACGGTAGCGCCTTGATCCAACAAATCGATGGCCGCCACCACCTGCTTGCATTGGGCGCCGATCAAACCGGCAATACGGTTTGCAATACGCAACGCGGCCTGTGTCTTTTGATCCGTCATATCTTCCTTTCAACGATTCACTGAGCGTTCGTCTTTTGCTTCAGGAGCCGTTCCATCATCATTTCCACTACGCGAAGGTCCTTGTCTTCCCAGGCTTTTTTACGCAATCCCTGTACTTGATCGTTATCCGACAGCCCTTGCTTATAGGCTTCCTTATAACAAAAACGCATGAACAACGAGCCTTTTTCGGGCTCCTCGATCGTGATCGTGAATTCGGATTCGGGAATCATGTCCGTTGCAGGCACGTGCGTAATCACTTGGCGTCCGTCGATCAACTCCACCGTATCCTTCAACTTGAAAGCGCCGAAATCCAACGTACGGCTGATATGCGTCTGCGACGAATCGGCCGAAATAGCGCAGGCTTCCAAGCTTTCGATAAACGACTGAGGCGAGCAAATGAAGTCCTTGAGTTGACTCCATAAATCGTCTCGTGTCAACAACCCGTTGTTTTGCTCGGCACGGGCAATTTCGATGATGTGTTCATGAACTAAATTCAATACGGTCATGGTGTTTTTATTCCAAAAAGAGCACTCTATTCTACTGAGACCGGCTACGTTTTGAGCGGGCGGAGTGTTCTTGCACGCCTAGAGCGTCCCTGAAAACGCGAGCGATCCGTTTCTCTCAAACTAAAAACCCCTCCTCGGTATTTCGAGAAGGGGTTTGACAGATGACTCGTCAGATACTGATCGTCGAATTTTTCTTGTTCCCTGTCAGCCGCTTTTCCAACCACTGACTGTATCGGCTCATGACGAAGCTGGCGACAAAGTAAATGGCAGCGATGAAAATGTATCCTTCACGGAAGAAGTCGCGCCAATTGGCGTCACCCAAAGCCAGCGACAACGCACCGGTCAAGTCATACATGGAGACGACCGTCACCAACGACGTATCCATAAACGTCGACAACAGACTGTTGACGAACGCGGGAATTACGGCAACCAATGCTTGCGGCAGGATCACGTAATAATAGGTCTGGAACGTATTCATCCCCAACGAATCGGCAGCCAAGAACTGTCCCTTGGGGATTGTCTGCAAACCGCCGCGAACGGTTTCCGCCATATACGCGGCCTGAAACAGAATGATCCCGCCGGCCACACGCCAGAACGGATCGATACGCATGCCCGACGGCATTAACAGCGGAAATACGAAACTGGCTACAAACAAAACCGTGATCAGCGGAACGCCGCGAACCAACTCGATGTAACCGACGGAGAAAGCCCGAATGCAGGGCATTTTGCTGCGGCGCCCCAAAGCCAACAAAATGCCGATAGGAGCCGAAACCGTCATGCCGAGCAGGGTCAAAATGACGGTCAAGGGTAAGCCGCCCCACGTATCGGTGCCGTTAAAAGACATGCCGAAAAAACCGCCGTACATCAAGCCGAAAAACACGGCGGAAGCCACGCACCACCCGGCGATCAAGCCTCTGACGCCCTTCCGATTCCAAAAACGCGGGCAGGCCGTCACCACCAACATCAGCACGATCGCCAACGTACCGACGGCGGGACGCCATTGTTGATCAAAAGGATAACGACCGAAAATGATCAAACGCCACTTTTCGGCAACAAACCCCCAACACGCGCCACTGGACTCATAACAAGCCTGAGCATCCGCACGGTATACGGCGTTCAATACGGCCCAGTCCGTCAAGTAAATCGCAATAATGGCTAATAAGAACCCGACGACAACCGTGATGCCGGTTGCCGTACTCGAATAGAAGAACTTCGAACGAATTCGATCCCACGTTCCTAGCGTCATTTCCATTCGTCCTTTCTTATCGAGGCGCCCGAACAACGCGGGCGTTTAAGGCGTTCATCAACCCACCGATGACCAAATTGATCACCAGATAAACGATCATGATCAAACAAATCACTTCCAAAGCCTGGCCGGTAATATTGATCGAAGCATTGCCGACGGCCACCAAATCCGGATAACCGATCACAACGGCCAACGACGAGTTTTTTGTCAAGTTCATGTACTGACTGGCCAAGGGCGGCACCGACAAGCGCATGGATTGCGGGAAGACGACGTAGCTGATGACCTGCAACTTGCTCATGCCCAAAGCCAGACCCGCATGCATTTGATTGACGTTTACCGACAGAACGCCGGCTCGGACGATTTCGGCAATCGAAGCCGACGTAAACAGTGTCAACCCGATCCACAATGCGAGAAACTCGGGCGACAACGATGCGCCGCCCTCAATGGAAAAACCTGCAATTTCAGGCTTATTCCAACCGCTCAAGCCACCGAAAACGAACCACACGAACACGGCAAAGACCAAACCGATCCCCACCCCGAGCAAATTGGCCACCAGATCCGTCACCTGTCGACGATACTTTTCTCGAATCCACAAGACGACCAACATGAAATCGACGATGCAGGCGAACAAAGCCAAGCCATACTGTTCGGGAATGGCAAACTGCAGCCCGGCCTTGGACAGCAGAGCCCACGATCCCAAACTCAACGCCTCCGTACTCATGGGCAACAGTTCGGTGATCAACAAATAAATCGCAAACAGCTGAATAATCAACGGGATATTGCGGTAAACCTCCACATGCGCGGTACCTAACCCATTGATAATCGGGTGTCGGGCAATACGCATCAATCCGACAACCACGCCCAAGACCGTTGCCGTCGCAATCGACAGCAAGGCGACGCGCACGGTATTCAAAATCCCGACGCAGAAAGCTCGCCACAATTCGTCGCTGGACGAAAATGCGATGGTCGACTCACCGATGTCAAACCCCGCCGAATTCAACAAAAACTCAAACCCGCTGCGAATATTGCGTTGTGCCAAATTCTCGGAAACATTACCGGCCAACAACCATACGACCCCCACGACGACAACAAGCATGGCGGCCTGCATCGTCCATTCTCGACGACGGCGTGCTTGTTCGCGACGTCTCCAAGCGTCGTCTCCTTGTGGGGCTTTTTGCGGTTGTTGGTTGTCTAATTGTGCTTGCGTCATACTGTCATCACGCGTTGCGTGTCCGGACTCGGCAATTTGTAAATGGTCGTAAATTGGCGAATTATAAATTCTTCCCCTCGAATTGCATAGGTTGGCGCCCACTCATTATGCGGTTTTTTCTTCTCGAACTTGATTGATTCCAAAAGAAAACCGCGCGTTTTACCGCGCGGTTTTCCGTCAATCAGGACAATCGAGCCATTAACGAATCGGAGGAGCGTACATCAAGCCGCCTTCGGTCCAGAGCTTGTTCAAGCCACGGGGCAAATTCATCTTCGTATTCGGGCCGAAGTTCTTTACCCAACTTTCACCGTAGTTGCCGACCTGCTTGATGATGCGATAAGACCAATCCTTATCCAAGCCGAGCAACTTGCCCATGTCATCACCGGTACCAACCAAACGCATCACTTGCGGAGCGGTACTCGTCTTCTTCATTTCATCGACGTTGGCCTGGGTCAAGCCGCTTTCTTCCGCCTCAACCATGGCGTAGAAGGACCAACGCACGATCTGGAACCATTCGTCATCACCGCGACGGACGGACGGACCCAACGGTTCCTTGGAAATCGTTTCGGGCAAAATCACGTAATCCTGCGGATTGCGAGCACGCGTACGAGCACCGGCCAAGTCGCTCATGTCGGTCGTGTAAACCTGACAACGACCGGACAAGAAAGCATTCTGCGTCGCTTCGGTCGTATCGTACATAACGGGCTTGTACTTCATCTTGTTGGCGGCGAAGTAATCGGCCATCGCCTGAATGGAACTCGTGCCGGCCTGCAAGCACACCGTTGCGCCGTTCAACTTCTTGGCGCTGTCGACGCCCAACTTCTTGGGAACAATAAAGCCCTGACCGTCGTAATAGCTGATTGCTGCAAAAACGGCGCCCAAGCTGGCGTCACGCGTCAACGTCATCGTCGTGTTGCGAGCCAACATGTCGATTTCGCCGGACTGCAAAGCAGTAAATCGCTGCGGAGAAGACAAGGGTACAAATTTAACTTTCTGTGCGTCACCCAGTACGGCAGCAGCAACAGCACGGCAAGTGTCTACGTCCAGCCCGGACCAATTACCCTGGCTGTCCACACTAGAGAACCCCGGAGCTGCTGTATTTACGCCACAAACCAATTGTCCACGCGCTTTGACTGCGTCAAGAACGGGACCGGCTTGAACAGTCAGCGCAGCCGTTGCCAAGGCGACGGCGCAAGTGATGGACTTGTAATTCATAAACACAACCTCCTATTTGTCAAACAACAACGCTTTGCTCGGCAAAACGCTTTTACCGCTGTTGAGTGTACCGTTTTTCCTAAAGCCGACGCCAGTTTTTCAACACTTACCTCTTTGTCGTTGGTTTTCATCAAAACAACTGATCAATTCACCTTAATCGCGTTTTCCCCATATTCCCCTCAAAAGTCCTAGGTTTTTGACTTTCAGCCCCATGGTATAATGAGAAACCTTTGTTTTATATACAATTTTATGTCTCTATACACCCAGCTTTTCTATCTCGGTCTGCTCATCATCTTTAGCGGCTTTTTCGCTTTTTCCGAGATCAGTCTGGCCGCATCCCGAAAGTCCCGCTTGCAAACTCTCATTGACGAAGGCAACATCCGCGCCAAACGCGTCATGGAGATGAAGGACAAACCCGGAAAGTTCTTCTCCGTTATTCAAATCGGCATCAACACGGTCGCCATTCTCGGCGGTATCGTCGGGGAATCCGCGTTCTCCCCCTTCTTCACCTGGTGCTACGCCATGTTCCTGCCGGAACAGATGGCTGAAAACGCAGGGTTCATCACTTCGTTCCTGATCGTCACTTTCTCCTTCGTGATCTTTGCCGATCTGCTGCCCAAGCGATTTGCCATTCATTATCCGGAACGCATTGCGATGATGTGCGTCAACCCCATGATCCTTTTGATCAAGTTGTTGACCCCGATCGTATTCGTCCTCGAGGCTTTCTCCAACGCCATCATGCGGATGGCCGGCACGTCCCCCGACTCGCGTGACAACATCACGTGCGACGACATTCTCGCCAGCGTCGGCGCCGGTGCCGCTGCCGGCGTGATCGATACGGCGGAACAATCCGTCATCGAAAACGTATTCGACCTCGAACATCGACTCGTTCCCTCCGCCATGACGGCCCGCGAATCGATCGTGTACTTCCGATTGGACGAAACGGAAGAAGAGATCCACAAGAAGCTGACCGAAACGCCCCACAATCACTTCTTGGTATGCGATACCAGTCTCGACAACGTCATTGGCTTTATCGACACCAAGGATATTTTGCGTCGCCTGCTCGATCGCAAAACCATCTCCTTGACGGAAAAGGGATTGATCCAACCCGTTCAATTCGTTCCCGATTCGCTCACCTTGTCGGAAATTTTGGACAACTTCCAGCGCACGCGCTCTGAATTTGCCGTCATTCTCAACGAATACGCATTGGTCGTCGGCATCATCACCCTCAACGACGTGATGAGCACTGTCATGAGCGATTTGGTTTTGACCCCCGAAGAGTCTCAAATCATCGAGCGCGACGAGAACAGCTGGCTGGTTGACGGTGCCACACCGACCGTCGACATCATTCACGCTTTGGAATTGGACGAACTTCCCGAAGCACAAGCATATGAAACCGTCGCCGGCTTCATGATGTACATGTTGCGCAAAATCCCCAAGCGTATGGACAAAATCGACTGGGGCGGTTATCGATTTGAAGTGCTCGACGTCGATGCCAATAAGATCGACCAAGTTTTGGTCACCCGCATTCTGGGCGACAAACCCACTGCCTCCGGCGGTACAGGCCCTCAGCCGCAGGCTGACGAAACACAAACGGCTTGAGTGCGTTCACAAAAAAACAGAGGCATGGTCGGCGGACCATGCCTCTGTTCTTTTATCTAACGTCGTTATTTTTTCGTTTTCGTCGTCTTAGCTTCTCGCGGAGGAAACTCAAATCCCAACTTATGCGTTTTGGGATCCAAGACCAAAAAGGCCTTGAACTGACGATGGTTGCGATTGGAAACGAACTGAGTCAACAGATCGCTTCGACCTTCGGTCAAAATCTTCACCATCTGCGCCCGCTCAATCGGTTGTTGCAAAATCACGCGCCCGCTACGAAAATCGCACGTACGCTTGCCGACGGTATTTTCACAAAAATACGTTGTCGGCCCTTCCAACAAGCGCCCGCCGCATTTCGGACACGTTCCGATATGTTCCAGAGCGGACAAATCCTGCTCTTCCGCGGAATCTTCTTTGGATTCGCCGAAGTCGAACTCCAACCGATACTCATCGTTAATGCGCATGGAGGCGGCAAACGGACGCCCCATTTTGCTGATGAACCCGGTCAAGGGACCGATCTGCCCCTTGCCGAGCAGTTCCTCGACTTCATCCACCTCAAACGTTCTGCCGCCGGGGTGCTTGGGCAAACTAAAGTCGCACCCCTCTGTCGTACAGGCATAGCGACGGTAGTTTTCTACAATTTCACCACCGCATTTCGGGCAACGATGCGTCAAATGCGCGGGATTTTCGACCGGAACGGTATTTCCCTCGTAATGCTTGGCCGAAGCCACGATACGGGTCGTCATGTCGCGAATTTCTTGCATGAAACTGTCGCGAGACAACAAGCCCTTTTCCATTTGCGCCAACTTGTATTCCCATTCCCCCGTTAATTTGGGGTCGGACAGGGCTTCAATGCCCAGCCCCTTGATCAGCGCCAGCAACTGCGTTGCTTTGGCCGTGGGACGCAAATCGCGTCCCTCGCGCTGCATGTAGTTCTGATCAATCAGGTTTTCAATGATCGAAGCGCGCGTCGCCGGCGTACCCAAGCCCTTTTCCGACATGGCGTCTCGCAACTCGGACTCTTCCACCAACTTCCCGGCGCCTTCCATGGCCGACAACAACGTCGCTTCGGTGAAACGGGCGGGCGGCTTTGTCTGGAAGGCTTGAGATCGAACCGCTTCGACTTGCGCCTGAGAGGCGCCGTTCAAGGGAATCAACGAGCCTTCCGTCTCTTCCGTCTTGCCGTAAATCGCCATCCAGCCAGCGGAAACGAGCACCTTCCCTTCGGTCTTGAAGTGATCTTCGCCGACCGTCGTAATACGCGTCGTCACGTCGAACTCGGCGGCCGGATAGAACACCGACAAAAAGCGCTTGATGACCAAGTCGTACACCTTTGCTTCGGCTTCGGACAGCACGCTCTTGGGAAGTTGCAATGTCGGAATAATTGCAAAGTGATCGCTGATTTTCGAGTTGTCGAACACCCTTTTGTTGGGACGAACCCATTGCTTTTGCAAAATGGTTTGTGCAAACGGCGCGTAACGATCAACTCCTTCGAGCATGCTCAACGTCTCTTGCACCGTAGACAAGTAGTCCTCGGGCAAGGCGCGGGAATCGGTACGCGGATACGTCAACACCTTGTGCTTTTCATACAATGCCTGAGCGATCGACAACGTCGTTTTTGCGGAGAATCCGAACTTGGTGTTGGCTTCACGTTGAAGACTGGTCAAATCAAACAACTGCGGCGAGATCGTCGTGCTGCGTTTACTTGTTTCGCTGACGCTTCCCGTTTGTCCCTGACAACGCTCGACGATCCGTTCGGCGAGATCTCGATCAAAAACGCGCTCCGCTTTGAGTTCTGGCGCCGCCGCGTTTTTCTTGAACCAGGGATCAAACCAGCGACCGACGTAGGATCCGTTGCTCAACGCGAAATCCGCATGGACTTCCCAATAATCTTTCGGCTTGAATTGACGAATCTCGTTTTCACGGCGAACGACGATCGTCAAAGTCGGCGTCTGAACGCGTCCGACGGTAGTCAGGAAAAAGCCGCCGTCCAAACTGTTGAAGGCCGTCATTGCACGCGTTCCGTTAATGCCGACAAGCCAGTCGGCTTCCGAACGACTTTTCGCCGCTTCGGCCAACGAATGCATTTCTTCGTCCGAACGCAGATTCTCAAAAGCTTCCTTAATCGCGCCGGGAGTCATCGATTGCAACCACAATCGTTTGAGCGGCTGCTTTGCTTTGGTCGCCTGAATGATGTAGCGGAAAATGAGCTCGCCCTCGCGCCCCGCGTCACATGCGTTGACGATCAGATCGATGTCTTTGCGTCGAATCAGCTTCTGCAAGTTCTTGAGTTTTTCTCCGGAGCGGGCGATCGGTTTCAGATCAAAGGTGGGCGGCAGCACAGGCAAATGCGCGAACGTCCACTTGCCTCGCTTAACCTCGTACTTCTCGGGACAAGCCAGTTCCAACAAGTGCCCCAGTGCATTGGCTACAACATAATCGGCACCTTCGTAGTAGTCGGCCGTTTTTTTCATCCCCCCCAGAACACGGGCGATATCCGTCGCTACCGATGGCTTTTCCGCGATGATCAACGTCTTCATTTTTTCTAGTTCTCTTGGTTCTTAGGCTCTTTCGAGCACGCTTTCTTTTTTCAGAATATCAACACTTGAGCAAAAAAGAAAAACTCACGCCGTTTTTCTGTTTCCTCCTATCAACGTATTTTCCGTTGAAAGATTGAAAAACTTCTGAAAAAACAACGTTGACTCATCTCTCCAAGAGATCATCCACACTTTCCACAAGCGTTGCCCCTTGGCGTATCAATCGGTGGTTACCCTTGTATTGAGGCGAGTGAATCGAGCCAGGAATGACAAATACGTCCCTGCCCCATTCCCCGGCCAGTTTCGCTATTCGCGCATTGACGTCGTGGGGTTGGCTTTGCACGACCAAAATACCACCGACCAATCCGACCAACAGCTCAGCCTGATTGCGCGCGTTATCTTCCGTAAACTCCCGTCCGGGAGCAAATGCCGATATGACGAGCCCCTCTTTGGAGACTTGTTGATACAAGGTCTTTTGTGCAGTCGGAAAACACCGGTCAATACCGCACGGCGCTACGCCGATCGTACCGACGCCCGCCTTCAACGCCGATTGAGCGGCCCATTGAGCGACGCCGGCGTTGAGGGTCGTCGCGACGGAGATCCCGCGAGAGCCAATCGCTTTGGCAAAGTTCCAAGCGTTGTCGGTTCCCTCGCGATCGGGCGCTTGCGTCCCGACAATCCCGAGACTTGGACGACTCATCAAAGAACGATTCCCCCGGTAAAACAACACGGCCGGCGCGACACCGGCTTGCAACAGCAGGCGGGGGTAATCAGGATCGGTAATGGTCACAATGCCCGCATTGGGCGTTTTGTCCAACCATCGCTCGCACTCTTTCGCCTTGTCCAACACGTCATGCGATTGCAGTTCACGAGCCCATTTCTCGCCGACCGACTTGACCAACAGTCGTTGCGGCACCTCGAAGACGGTCTCGGGCAACTGGAACTCTTGCAACAAAGCCAACAGAAGCGATACGGGAAACTCCTGAACACAGGCAAAACGTAACCAAGCCAAACGTTCATCGCCTTTTACACACATATCCTTTACACTCCGACCAAACGCGATATAGTTCATCGTTGAATAATTGTTCCATACTTTTTTCTATCTTTTGGAGAGCTCCTCGTGGCCATTTTGCCCATCGTTCAGTACCCCGACAGCCGTTTGTCCCGCGTTTGCGAACCCGTAACGGAGTTCAACGAAGACCTCAAGACATTGGCCGCGGACATGGCTGACACCATGTACGACGCTCCCGGCGTCGGTTTGGCCGCTCCGCAAATCGGTCGTTGCATTCGAATGGTCGTCGTGGACATTTCCGAAGAAAAAAATCAACTCAAGGTCTTCGTCAATCCCGTTTTAACGCCGCTGACCGAAGAGGCTACGACGTGCGAGGAAGGCTGCCTTTCTCTGCCCGGCATTTATGAAAAGGTTGAACGTCCCAGCCGCGTTTTGGTCAAGGCTCAAGATCTGGACGGACAGCCCTTCGAAATGGAATGCGACGAACTCATGGCCGTTTGTATTCAACATGAAGTAGACCACCTGAACGGCAAAGTCTTCGTCGATCATCTCAGCCAACTGAAAAAATCCCGTGCGACGGCCAAACTGGCCAAACGACGCAAGGAAGAAGCCCGAAACGCAAAAAAACAAGCGTAATCGTCATCGAATCGCCGCCGCATAGCAATGGGCGGCGATTGCTTCGGCCACCTGATCAATGGCGAAGTCGGGCAGATCATGCCCCATACGCTCGATTTCCATCATTTTCGCTCCGGGAATGGCCGCCATAATTTCCCGTCCCGCACTGATCGGCAACAGGGGATCTTCCCTTCCGTGAATCACCAACGTAGGCACCGACAACTGACGCAACTGTTGGCGTCGATCCCCGCTGGCTAAAATCGCCATCAACTGACGTTCGGTCGCCTGAATCGGAACGGGATGCTCCCGCAGTACGGCAATCACCCGGTCAATATCCTGATTGTCGTACTCGTTGTCACGCGTACCGATGGCCTTCATCGTGTTGCGATAGTGCTCTCGCAACCCTTCTTCCGTTTCTACGTTCCCCGGCGGCATCAAAATTGCCTTGATGGCCGACAACTTACCCAACCCGGTACGTGGGTTCCCCGTCGCGCTGGACAAACACGTCAACGTTATTACGCGATGAGGCGCGGTTGTCGCCAGAACCTGAGCGATCATGCCTCCCATTGAAATACCGGCGACATGGGCGCGGGCAATGCCCAATTCATCCATCACCCGTTCGACATCCGAAGCCATATCTTCAAGTCGATACGGAGCGCTAACGCTGCCTCCGGCAACGTAACGGGCAATCGCCCCCATGACCTTGAGCGAGGACATTTCGTCTTGGCAGATATCACTTCGGCCGCTATCGCGATTGTCCAAAGTCACCACATGCAGGCCTTTGCGAACCAACTCTTGAATCAATCGCATCGGCCATGCCGCTGCCGGCATACCCAACCCCATAATCAAAATCAACGTCGGCAGCGAAGCGTCGCCGTAGCTGTAATGCGATATGCGAATGGTTTTGTTGACGTTATGTGGCATGGTGACTAAGGACGGGAATCTCGTCTATAAAAATCGATCAGCGCAAATTGCAGAGGTACAATTGCACGTTATAGTTGGAGCAACCGTCTCTGAATTACAGTTGCATCAATCCCTACTTTATCGGAAATCCATCTGTCATGCGTATTGCTTTTGCAGGAACACCGCCTTTTGCCGCGACTGCTTTGCAGGCACTCATCTCCGCGGGTCATGAAATCACCCTTGTTTTAACGCAACCTGACCGTCCGAGCGGTCGCGGTTTGAAACTCAAAGCCTCGCCCGTCAAAGAAGTGGCCTTGGCTCACGGCATTCCCGTTCTCAGTCCTTTGACTTTATCCGTCAAAAAATCGCCCGAAGAAGCACAAACAGCTCTCGCCGCGTTGGAAGCGACCGAGTCCGACGTGTTGATCGTGGCCGCTTACGGTTTGATCCTTCCGATGCGAGCGCTTGAAGCTGCCAAGGGCATCGGCGTGAACAAGGATATCAAAAGCATCAACTTGCACGCTTCCATTTTGCCTCGTTGGCGAGGTGCCGCCCCGATTCAACGAGCCATTCAAAGCGGTGACGCCGAAACTGGCGTTACGCTCATGAAAATGGAACTCGGTCTTGATACGGGGCCCATGATCGAACTGGTCACCACCCCGATTACCGAAGACGATACGGCGGAAACGCTGACGACTCGTTTGTCCCAACTGGGAGCGGACGCCATCGTCGACGCCTTGACCAGGGCCGACCGACTGACATACACGGCACAGCCCGAAGAAGGGGTCGTATATGCCGAAAAGATTTTGAAGTCGGAAAGCCCCGTCAATTGGAACGCCTCGGCCGATGAAGTCTGTCGTTGTATTCGAGCGTTCAATCCGTTCCCCTCCGCTACGGCGCAACGTAACGGAGAAACTTTCAAAATTTGGTTTGCCCGCGTCTGCGACGGCAAAGGCGCCCCCGGAGAAGTTCTTTGCTCGAAGAAAAAGCTTGTCATTGCTTGCGGTGACAAAGCCATTGAGTGCACTCGACTTCAAAAAGCGGGCAAACCGGCCATGGACGTCGGTCCGTTCTTGCAAAGCTTCCCGATCAGCGAAGGAGAAATCTTGGCATGAGTTCCGTAGCGTTATCCCGATCCATCGCTTTGGGCATTGACGTTCGCACCCAAATGCAGGCGGGAGCCTCTTTGGAGAAAGCCCTGGACATCGTCTGTCGCGGATGCAACCCTGAAGAAAAGGCGGCGGCACAATCCGTGACTTACACGGCTACCCGTCACTGTATGGCCGCCGAATTCCTTTTGCGCAAATTGGCCTCCCGCTCCCCGAGCGAACCGGTCAAAGCCTTGTTGTTGGTTGTACTGAGCTTGCTGATCGAAGAGCCCGAGAAGTCCTACGCCATTGTCAATGAGGCGGTGTGCTTGGCTAAATCTCACAAACAGACCTTGTCCGCTTCCGGATTTATCAACGCCTGCTTGCGTCGTTTCGGTCGCGAGCGCGAAACCTTGCTCAAACTTGCGTACAAGGACAAAGCCGTCCGTTTGAATGCGCCGATGTGGTGGATCAACAAGATGAGCAAGACGTTGGGCGAACAAACGGCTCAGACCATGCTGGAGTTGCAACGTCGTCGTCCACCCATGATTTTGCGTGCCAACCGTCGAAAAACAACAAATGAACAATGGTGTCGGGAAGTGGCGGAACAAGGAATCGACGCCACTCCCATCGGAGCCGACGGGATCCTGCTTTCCTCGCCGATGCCGGTCGATCGCCTGCCGGGCTTCCGCAGCGGCATCGTCAGCGTTCAAGATGCAGGCGCGCAACTGGCCGCGCAAATTTTGGCTCCGAAAAACGGAGAACGCATTCTTGACGCCTGTGCCGCCCCCGGCGGCAAGACGGCGCATTTGTTGGAACTGGCGGACGTTGAGGTTACCGCTCTGGAAAAAGATCCGATTCGAGCCAAGCGCATCAACGACAATTTGTCGCGTTTAGGGTTGAACGCTCAAAATGTCGTCACAACGGATGCCGGACAAACGGACGCCTGGTGGGACGGAAAACCGTTCGATTCCGTTTTGCTCGATGCACCGTGCACGGCCAGCGGTATCGTGCGCCGTCATCCCGACATCGTTTTTTCACGTAGACCCGAAGATATCAATGCGCTTGCATTACAACAGAAAAACTTGCTCGATGCCCTTTGGCCCTTGGTAAAGGTTGGCGGAAAGTTACTCTATGTCGTATGCTCGGTTTTCGAGGAGGAAGGATCTCAACAGATCAAATCCTTCCTTGATCGTCATGCCGACGCGGAACAACTCGAGATCTACCCCGGCCTACCGGCCTCGTTGACTCTCGTACCGACGGAAAATATGGAGCGCCAAGACTCCCCTTTACCTGCAGTGCATGACGGATTTTTTTATGCTTTGCTCGTAAAACACTCATGATTTCTCGTCGTCGTCTTTGCACCGCCGCATTGACGGCACCGATTGTTGCGTCGGTGCCGTCTTTTGCCATGGCCGCGGACAACAACGTCAACATGAAGCACGCCTCGCTGTACAGAGATCCCAATAACACGCCCCCCGGCCTGTACCTTTCCGTAGACTGGGAGTTCGAGCTCTCCACCATGTTGCTCGACAGCCTACGTCGCGGGATCTCCTTGTATTTCATCTACGAGTTTCGACTTGAAAAAAGTCGTTGGTACTGGTTGAACAAGGAGTTGAGTTCAGCCCAACTGGTGCAGCGCCTTAGTTATTCTCCGCTCTCTCGCCAGTATCGACTGTCTCGCGGAGGGCTCACTCAGTCGTTCGACTCGTTGGAGTCGGTCGTTCCGCTGTTGCTACACGTCCGAGACTGGCACGTTGCTGATTTGATGTCTTTCCAGAGCATCGATCCGTACATCGCCGAAACCCGTGTTCGCCTTGATCTTTCACAACTTCCGAAACCGTTGCAAGTGTCCATCGGAGGATCCTCCGACTGGGAACTCGACAGCGATTGGGTATCCGTTCCGCTTTCCGCCGACCAATTAACCTCTTAAGGATTTCTCATGCCGCGTTGGTTACGGGTTATCTTCCTCGGCCTCACTTTCTTGGGAGTCGTCTTACTCGTATTGACGGCGGTCGGCGGAGCAAGCTCCCGCGTTTTCGAACGCTACTTTCCGTTGTTGCTGATCGTCAACGTCTTCATCACGTTGTCGTTGTTTATTTTCATCAGCAGCATCATTTACCGCATCATTCAACGATGGCGTCACGGCGTTTACGGGTCCCGGATGACGGGCAAACTCGCAATGACCATGGGGATCATGTCCATCGTTCCTTGCATCCTCATTTACTTCATTTCCAATCAGTTCATCGGCCGATCCATCGATTCATGGTTTGATATCCGCATCGAACACGCGCTTGACGCGGGCGTTTCGTTGACAAGCGACATCATGGATCGCGAGCAAACGCAACTCAAAGTCACGGCTCGGCGCATTGCCACATCTTTGTCGGAAACGCCCGCCGAACAACTCCAAAACGATTTGGACATGTTGCGCACATCGGCCGCCGTCGATTTCGCTTATATTTGGAACGCGTCCGGCAAACGGCTGTTCAGCTCGATGTCTTCCAATGCATTGCAAGGACCGTCTCAAGAAATCGACGATCGTCCGGGCGACTACGAGTTCGAAACGGCTCGCAACCAAGGGGCCATCAGTCAATTGCACGGTGACACCGCGGACGCGACAACCCCCATGCGCATCTGTGCCATCGTCCCCCTCAAATCGAACTATTTAGCGAAAGATGAGCTCTTTTTGCAGCTGATCGTGCCTGTTCCTGCCGAATTGGCCAAAAATGCCGTTGGCTTACTGAACGGTTATCGTGAATACCAAGAGTTGGCGCTTACCCGAGAAGCCCTGCAACAGATTTATCGCATCACTTTGACGCTGACGATGTTGTTGGCCGTTTTCGCCGCCGTAGCCATCGCCTTGTATATGGCTCGTACGATGACCGCGCCCATTTTGCAGTTGGCCAACGGTACGAAAAAAGTGGCAGAAGGCGATTTGGCACCGATTAAAGAGTTTGAAGGCGACAATGAAATCAACGAGTTGACCCGCTCTTTCAACTCCATGGTCGCTCAGGTTGCGGAAGCTCGAACGAATGTAGAAAACCAACGAGCCAAGGCCGAACGAGCTCGCTCCTATCTGGAACACATCCTGAGCAATCTGTCCTCCGGAGTTATCGTTGTCGACGAAGAACTGACGATCATCATGGCGAACTCGGGTGCCAACACCATTTTGGCACCCGCACAATTGACGCCGGGGCAACGTCTGGCATCCATCGAACCGGAACTGGCCAATGTGATCAACGACGAGTTGAAAGTGGCCGATGACAACGACATTCACATCGAAGTCGACATCGCCAGGTTGCATTCCGAAACGCCGATCACGCTCTTTGTGCGCGGTTCTCACATCAACTTTGAAAACGGTCACGGGTGGGTCATCGTCTTTGACGATATGAGTGCGGTCATCGATGCTCAACGTGCGTTGGCATGGGGTGAAGTCGCCCGCCGCCTCGCACACGAAATCAAGAATCCGTTGACGCCGATCCGTTTGGCAGCCGAGCGCTTGCAAATGAAATTGTCCGACAGATTGGACGAGAAAGACGCCGCTTTGCTTAATCGCGCTTGCGGAACCATCGTCAACCAAGTCGACTCGATGAAGCAAATGGTGAACGACTTCCGAGACTACGCCAAATTGCCGACGGCCAACCTGCTACCGTTAAATGTCAACCATCTGTTTGAAGAGGTCGTCAACCTCTACCATACCGCCGGCACGCACATCGAAACGCATTTCGTCTCGAACCCGCCGCTGATTCGCGGCGACGAAACTCAGCTTCGTCAAATCATTCACAATCTGATCGGCAACGCTGTGGACGCAACCAGCGAACTGCCCGATCCGTTTATTGGCATGACGACGAGTTTGGTTACACGCCAGTCCGACGACAAAGTCGTGGCCCTGCGACTGGAAATCCAAGACAACGGCTCCGGCTTCCCATCGCATATTTTGTCCAAGGCCTTTGAACCTTACATTACAACGAAGGCGACCGGAACCGGGCTCGGATTGCCGATGGTTAAGAAAATCGTGGAAGAGCATCGAGCCAAAATCTCACTCGAAAACCGCGTTGACGAGCAGGGGTCGACACTGGGCGCCCTCGTAACCATCATCTTCCCCGTAGATCATATTTCGATGTCCGAGCACTAGCTTTTTTATCTAATACTGAGCTGTATCAAGGCTTTCTACTCAAAACTTCGCGACTGCCGTCATAGTCTGCTGATTTTTTTGAGTAAAATTCGTTGTCTTATCTCAATTTTTTGCTCCTCCGAAGGGGTTCTAGGCAATGGCTCAGATTTTGGTTGTCGATGACGAAGTTGGTATTCGCGAACTGCTATCCGATATTTTGTCGGATGAGGGCTATGCAGTCACCGTAGCGGAAAATGCGGAAACCGCTCGCAAGTTCGTTTGTCAGGAATCCTTTGATCTGATCCTGCTCGATATTTGGATGCCCGATACGGATGGCGTTTCGTTGCTCAAAGAGTGGGGCGTCAAGAAACAGCTGTCTTGCCCCGTGATTATGATGAGTGGTCACGCCACCATCGATACCGCCGTTGAAGCAACAAAATTCGGAGCATTGGCTTTCTTGGAAAAACCGATTTCCATGCAACGCCTGCTCAATTCCGTTCGACACGGCCTCGAAGTACATCAACGCATTCGAACGTTCGCCAGCTATCGACCCGTTGAGGAACCGCCGCCGCCCGCACCGCCGCCCGTCGCTCCGGCCCCCGTCTCTTTGCCAAAAATTGAAGTTCCCGATACCGGTGTCGTCATCGACTTCAACATGTCGTTGCGCGAAGTCCGCGAAACGGCCGAACGTGCCTATTTGACCGCCATCATGAATTATGAAGGCTGTCAGATGACGCGCGTTGCTCGTCGTGCAGGCTTGGAACGAACCCACCTGTATCGCAAATTGAAGGCCCTCAACATGGAAATCCCGCGTGTGTCTCACAAAGAACACACTGAAAAGGAACCGTCGGCCGGCCATTCGGATCCCGCCGCATAATCGCTTATGCATATCATCATTATCGGGGCCGGACGCATCGGATCTTCCGTTGCCGAAAGTCTCGTGAGTGAAGCGAACGACATTACGGTGATCGACCGTGATGCCCGTCGCATTGAACAACTTCAAGACACTCTGGATTTAAGAGGCATCATCGGTGACGCGACATCTCCCAGTATTTTGGCAGATGCCGGCGCTGCCGATGCGGACATGTTGGTTGCCGTAACGGCCAGCGACGAAACAAATCTGGTGGTCAGTTTGCTGGCCGCTCGTCTATTCAACATTCCGACTCGAGTGGCTCGCGTACGTAACAGCGAGTTGCGCGCATATCCTCGCCTGCTCGCTGAAGAAGGCTTTGAAATTACGAGCGCCATTTGGCCCGAAGAAGCCATTACGAACAGCATCAAACATTTGATCGACTTCCCCGAAGCGCTGCAAATCATTGAATTCGCCGATGGAAAAGCCTCGTTGATCGCCGTGCGTGCAATTGCCGGCAGTCCCTTGGTCGGTCGCCCGATTCGAGAACTGGCCGTGCACCTCCCCAATGTTCCGGCCCGAATCGTCTCTGTTTTCCGACGCAATCGTCACTTGGACATTTCCGCCGACACCGTTATCGAAAGCGGTGACGAAGTGATCGTTTTGTCCGCAACGCGAGATATTCGACGAGTTGCAGGCGAGTTCCGTCGCAACGAGAGACCGAACAAAAACATCATTATCGGCGGCAATTTGCAACTGGCCTTGCAACTGGCCCGTGTCATCCCGTCTCGTGCTGTCAACATCAAAATCATCGAATCTGACAACAAGCGCAGTCGCAATCTGGCGGAAAAAATCCCTGAAAATTCGATTATTTTGACCGGCTCGATTACCGACGAAACGATTCTCGACGAAGCCGGGATCGACACGTGCGATCTTTTCATTGCCCTTGGACGAGATGACGAAAACAACATTCTCAGCTCATTATTGGCAAAGAAATTAGGGGCTCGTCGCGTTATCGCCCTAATCAACCGACAAACTTATGCAGACCTGATGCAAGGCACTCAAATCGACATCACCGTTTCGATGACGCAAGCCACGCACGGGGAACTGCTCAAACATGTCCGACGCGGCGACGTGATCGCCGCGCACAGTCTCCGTCGTGGCGTTGCCGAAGCTCTTGAAATGGTTGCGCACGGCGACAAAAAGAGTTCCAAAGTCGTCGGTCGCAAAATCAAACAATTGCAACTGCCCGACGGCGTTTCCGTCGCCGCCATCGTGCGTGAGGTCGGCGTAGATGAACCTCGCGTCTTGATGGGCGAACCCTCGTTGGAAATCCAAACGGACGATCGCGTCATTTTGTTCGTATCGAACAAGCGACTCATTCCCAAGGTTGAATCGCTCTTTACCGTGGACGTCGGTTTCTTCTAATCGCCCTATGTTCTCCAACCTACGATATATCCTATTTCCTGTTCTCAACATCACGGGGGCCGTACTGACGGCATTTGCTGTCATCATGCTATTGCCTCTGACCTTGGCCGTCGTCAACGACGAACCGAGCGTGACGGGATTCGGATATGGTGCGTTCGTAACCTTTATTGTCGGCGTGTTTTTGTTTTTCTTGACAAACAAAAACAAACGCGAGCTTGTAGCTCGCGACGGTTTTTTGTTGGCCACCATCATTTGGGCCTGCATTCCATTGTTCGCCAGCATTCCGCTGTATGTCAGTCTGCCCGGTTTGAGTTTTACGCACGCCTATTTTGAGGCCATCAGCGGAACGACCACCACCTGCGCCACCGTTTTGACCGGTCTGGACACTTTGCCCCAATCCATTAATTTTTGGCGCTGTTTTTTGAGTTGGATCGGCGGCATGGGGATCTTGGTGTTGGCCGTCGCCATTTTGCCGCTGTTAGGCGTCGGGGGAGCTCAGATCTTCAAAGCCGAAGCGTCCGGCCCGATGAAAGACAGCAAGTTGACACCCCGTATTGCCGATACTGCCAAAGGCCTGTGGTGGATCTATTTGACGCTTACCGTCGCCTGCGTGCTAGCGTATATCATCGCCGGCATGAGCGTCTTTGACGCCCTTTTACATGCCTTCACTACCGTCAGCTTGGGTGGTTTCTCATCGCACGACGCCAGTTTCGGGTACTGGAACAGCGACACAATCGAATGCGTTGCCATTTTCTTCATGTTCATTTGCGGAGCCAGCTTTTCCCTGCACTTTGTCGCTCTAAGAAAGCGCTCCGTCATTCCTTATCTGCATAACGTCGAGTTTCTTTGCTGGCTTGGCATTTGCGTTGTGGCGGTCAGCACTGTCACACTGATCTTGTGGGACAGTGCGTACTACTCAAGTTGGGACGTTGCATTGCGACACGCCGCTTTCAACGTGATCAGTACCATTTCGACGACAGGCTTTTCTACGTCGGACTACAACCTGTGGCCCATCGCCACCCCGATTCTGATGTTGGCTTGCGCGTGTTTCTCAACATGCGGCGGAAGCACCGGCGGCGGCATCAAAATGCTTCGCTCCATCATTTTGCTCAAGCAAACGTTGCGCGAATTCACCTTGCTTTTACACCCGAAGGCCGTAGTTCCTCTTTCCATCGGCGGCGGTTCCATCTCGAATCGCGTTGTTTCTCAGGCTGTTGCCTACTCTCAGCTCTGGATCGTGCTGATCCTTTTGGGGGCCATCGTGATGATGGCTACGGGGTTGGATCTTGTGACCGCTACGTCCGCCATCATCGCCTGCCTGACGAATACGGGGCCGGGTCTGGGCGTGGTAGGCCCGACCGGCACGTTCGCGCAACTCTCCGACTTCCAACTCTGGTTATGCTCTTTTTGCATGTTGGTCGGTCGTTTGGAAATGATGACCGTATTCGTTCTGTTTACGAGAGCTTTTTGGCGTCTGTAATCAATACGGAACGCCCCACATCACCTTGGCCTCCTTCTTGATGGCCGCTCGCAACATTTCGGTGAGAGGAAAGACCCGCATGGCAAAACTGACGCGCTGCATGAGCTTCTTTTCCTCTTCTTCTTCCTCATATGAAAGGAAGGCCGAGCGGCCTGCCCGTTCCCGTTCTTCTCTCTTTGCTTTTTGAGCGTCGAGCAACACTTTTTCGCGGGCGACCTCTTGCTCGATCAGTTGCAAAATTTTCGGCAGATCTTCCGGGAGCCAACACCCTTCGGCAGCGTAGTCCTTATCCAACACTTTGCACACCGCTCGAAACGTATCGGGCATCATGAAAAACCCGCCGGCAGCCGGCGATCTGAACTCGAGCAATCCCATCTTTAGCCTCCTCTTCGTAGTACTACTTATTGCGCCGCATCAAGAGATTAATTTTCGTCTTCGTCCAACGTTTGACTCAAACATCTCGGATCTTTTCGGTCAATTATTTTCAGCTTAGCACCGTCTCAGGTAGACTGTGTAACGTTCAAGTTTTTTTAAGGTCTCCATTGTGTCCGTTACCATCGCCGTGATTGCTCACGCGCCCCTTGCCAGCGCATTGAAACAATGCACTCAGCATGTCTATGCCTGCGACAGTCGCGTAGAGGGTCGTATTTTGGCCTTTGACGTTCAGCCGGATGCCGATATCGATGCCGTCAGTAGCATGGTTAGCGCTCGCCTGCCCTCTCAGGGTGCTCAGACGTTGGTTTTGACGGATGTCATTGGCGCAACTCCGAGCAATATCGCACATCGCATGTTGGTTCATGCCAATACGGTCGTCATCGCCGGCGTCAATTTAGCGATGTTGTTGACCGCCGTGTGCCACTCCGATGCCGATCTGTCCGAACTCGTCGATCTGGTTAAAAATGCCGGCATCAGCAGCATTGCCGAAAAAACCGCTTCTTGATATCGCCTTATGCTGACGCGTACCGTAACTATCTGCAATAAGTTGGGCATTCATGCCCGACCGGCTGCCCTGTTAACCAAAACGGCTTCCTTATTCGAGTGCTCGTGTACGATCACCAAGGGAGATAAAACGATTGATGCAAAATCCATCCTTTCCGTCATGACGATCGCCGCCAAGTGTGGCGACGAAATTACGATCGTGACCGACGGCATTAACGAAGCGGCGGCTCTGGACTCTCTGGTAGCTTTGATCCAATCGCGTTTTGGCGAGGATGAATGATGATGGTAGTCGACTCTGAAAGCGATGCCCGCGGCACCTCTGATGAAAACGCCTTGCCTCCGGAACAAGCAGAACACGAGATCGAACCCCCCATTCAATTCAGCGGCGTAACAGTCTTTAACGGGGTGGCGCTCGGTCAAGCCCAAATTCTGTCCGAGGGCGAACTCGAAGTTCCTCACTTTTCAATCGACAAGCCTCAAACGCGAGCGGAGTTCACGCGTTTGCGCGCCGCTATTTCTCGCGTGTCCAAAGAATTGGACGAATTAGCGAACAACGCCTCTTTCTCCGATGCGATGACGGAAGCCCTGGCCTTTGTCGATCTGCATCGCCAAATTCTCAATGACGAATCGTTAATCAGCGAAACGCAAAACATCATTCGCGAACGTTTGATTAACGCCGAATGGGCGTTGGCCATACGACTTGAAGAAATTCGCAAAGCCTTCGAAGCCATTGACGACGAATATTTGGCCGAACGCGTGGAGGACATTGCTCAGGTTATTGAACGTATCCAGCGCGAATTGAGCGGCCGCCGCCGTCCCGCCGATACGCTGTCTCGCACCATGAGCGAAGGCAAAATCATTTTGATCGCCCGCGATTTGAATCCGACCGACATTTTGATTTTGAAGCGTCGTCGCGACGTTTCCATTGCCGGACTCATTACGGAAACGGGTTCGCAAACATCGCATACCGCCATTTTGGCCCGATCGCTCGAAATCCCTTCGTTGGTAAGCGTCCCCGGAGTCACCGAACACATTCAAAACGACGACGTTGTTTTGTTGGATGCGGACAAAGGCATCTTGATCGCTCACCCAGATTCCACATCGCTTCCGACGGTGGCCACCCGCATTCGCGAGTTGACGGCAACCAAAAACCGTCAACGTCGTTTGCGCAACAAGAAAAACGTTTCCTTGGACGGGCAACCGTTCGAGCTGTTGGCCAACATCGCCTTGCCCGAAGACGTGCTCGATGCCGTTCACGTGCAAGCCAATGGCGTCGGTCTGTTTCGCTCCGAATTTTTGTTCATGAATCGCCCCAGTTTGCCTAGCGAAGACGAGCAATACGAAACGTACCTTCGCGTCATTCGCGCGATGAAAGGCAAACCCGTTACGATTCGAACCATGGACTTGGGCGGTGACAAACTCCCTTCGGACGAAGCTCTCGAATCGATGGGCGCCAGCACCGAACCGGCCCCCAATCCTGCATTGGGCTTGCGTGCCATTCGTTTCAGCATGGCGCACTCGCGCGTTTTCATCGATCAGCTCAAAGCCATTTTGAGAGCTGCGGTTGATGCGGACGTGCGTATTTTGCTGCCCATGTTGACGCGAACGACCGAAATCGACATCACGCGCACCTATATCGCCCAAGCACAACAAGAGTTGAAAGAAAAAGGCGTTCCCTATGCGGAGCACATTCGCATCGGCGGAATGATTGAAGTTCCTGCCGCCGCGTTGATGATTTCGGCCTTTTTGAAAAAACTGGATTTCGTGAGCATCGGTACGAACGACCTGGTGCAATACACCTTGGCTGTGGACCGTCATGATCCAGAAGTCAGCGAACTCTACGATCCGATGCATCCGGCCGTGCTGTCGTTACTCTACAAAACGATTCAGACCGCCATTCGCGCCAAGAAAGAGGTCTGCGTTTGCGGTGAAATTGCCGGCGACCCCGTCATGGCCCGATTATTGCTCGGGATGGGGCTACGTTCCTTCTCTATGGAAAGCGGACGCATTTTGCCCATTAAAGAGGCGTTGCTCAACGTGGACGCGTCCAAAGCCAAGGCGCTTGTCGCCCGCGTCCATCGCATGACCAACCTGCAGCACATCCATGACGTGGTGAGTGCGACGCCCTGCAACTAATACATCTTTATAGGAATACGACATTTATGGCTCTCGCGACTCTTTCTCTTGATGAAATCGATCGTTTGGGCGAGCTTCTTGCAAAGATTCCCGAACCCTTCATCCCTATGGAAGCGGACATGCTAGACGGTTATCTGACCGCCTTGGCGCTGATGAAGAACCCTCCCGAGCAGCAAGATTGGATGCCCTTGATTTTCGATATGGAAGGGCGTGAACGTGCTCATTTGAAAGAGCCGGAACAAAGCGAGCTTCGCAAACTCATTTTGCGTCGAGGGGGCCAACTCGAGGCCGCCATTTTGAACGAAAAGCCGATTGATCCGATCATTTACGAAGCGGAAGACGACGAAGGCAATCCCGTCGACGGCCCCGAAAGCATCGAAGCGTTGAGCAGCTTTTCCAACGGCTTCTCCGCCGCTTGCTCCATGTGGCCCGAGTTACTCAAGAACCAAAGTAAAGCCGTTCAGGCCGCCTTGGTCGGCATTCTTCGTTACGAAACCAAAGACGAAGAAGACGCCGATGAAGAGACGCACTCGATTCTCAGCGATATTGACGAATCCGTCGCCTTTTTAAATTTGGACGAAGCCGTGGCCGATCTTGAAGCCTGTGTTCAAGAAATTGCCGAAGTCACGCGCGCCGAAGACATTGCCGCGCAACAAAAACAACAGCGTCCCCGCTCGAACAAGCGTCGCTAACTTCATGCAGTGACATACCAAAACAAACGGATTGACCTTAGACGTCAATCCGTTTGTTTTATGAGCCCTCCCCTTCTAGGGCAAAAAACGCTCGAGGAAACTCAAAACTCTGTTGGGCAAGAAGTTCATTTCGCCAGGAAATCCTCCCGTTGGAAAACCGACGTGGCCGCCCTCTTCGGGTTGTTCCAACCAAACGCTTTCACTGACATCGTCCAGCGTTGGCAACGCCCAAGCAGGGAGAAATGGATCATTCTTCGCATTTAACAACAAAAGAGGCGTTTTAACATCTTTTAATACCTGTTTTGCGGAACACGCCGTCCAATACTCCATGGCAGTGGAAAAACCGTGAAGAGGCGCCGTAAACGCTTCGTCAAACTCATACAACGTTTTGCTCTTGAGAGCAGCCGCATAATCAATCAATCCGGGAAAAAGCGCGGCCTTCTCTTTGACTTTCTCCCGCAAGGTTGACAAAAAGTTGGCCGCATACAGTCGGTTGAAACCGTCTCGCAAATTTTCGCTGCCGGCAACCAAATCAACCGGCGCCGAAATACTGGCCGCCGCTTGCACATACGATATTTGAGTCGGTCGATCGCCCAATAGTTTGGCCAGTTGATTGCCTCCCAAACTCACCCCAACAGCAAAAATCGGCGCGTCCTTAAATCGATCGTGCACTAAATCGAGAGCCCATTGAGCGTCGTCGACATCCCCGGCAAAATAGGCTCGAGGCAAACGGTTGGAAACTCCGCCACACCCTCGAAACTGCGCGACCACGCCGCGCCATCCTCTTTGGGCGACGGAATGCATCAACATCTCGGCGTAGTGACTTCGACTCGACCCCTCCAGCCCGTGAAAATGCACTAGAACGGGAGCCGACGGATCCGACGGTTCGTTTTGCACCCAATCAAACGCCCGTACGTCACCGTCAGGCGTTTCCACCAATTCTCGACGATACTCGACGCTCGGTCTTGAAAAAAACTTGGCCGGAACGATCGTTTGCAAATGTCCGCCGCGCAACCATCTAGGGGCCCTGTATTCAGACTCTACCAACGGCATATAAGTATTCCTTTCAACAGTGATTATTTTAAGTCCGTTTCATCTATAAAAAACAACCTAAGCACTTGTATTTAGGGGTTAAATTTATTTGCATTCTTTGAAAGTTACCGCTAGAGTAGACGGACGATCGATGTCAAATCGGCATCCGTTTCGCATTAAAACACGAGAGCTTTATGACCCACGTACGATTTAGCTTTAGCTTTTACTTGTATTTCTGCTCGTCGGCGGAAGGGGTAAGCGCGTACGAATAAAAGCTCTTACGGAACCAAACAAACCGCCAGGCGTCATAGCTCGGCGGTTTTTTTGTAACCACGCCGATCTTGACTCCTCAACGACTCGCTACGACAAAGGAATCCTCCATGCGTTACTCCACTGACGACACTCGAATCAAAGAGATCCGTGAATTGACTCCCCCGGCCCATCTCATCCGTGAGTTCCCTTGTGACGATGCAGCCGCTTCCACCGTTTATCGTTGCCGTTCCGCTATTCACGACATTTTGCACGGCAAAGATGATCGCATGGTCGTCGTCATCGGTCCGTGCTCCATTCACGACCCGAAGGCGGCGATCGAATACGCCACCCGTTTGAGCGAACTGCGTCGCAAACTGCAGGGAGAACTGGAAATCGTGATGCGCGTCTACTTTGAAAAACCGCGTACGACCGTCGGGTGGAAGGGACTGATCAACGACCCCGATCTCGACGGATCCTGCCGTATCAATCACGGCTTGCGAGTGGCCCGTCAGTTGATTCTCGACATCAACAATATGGAATTGCCGACCGGCGTCGAATACCTCGACATGATCACCCCGCAATACATCGCCGACTTGGTCAGCTGGGGGGCCATCGGCGCCCGAACGACCGAAAGTCAAGTTCACCGCGAATTGGCCAGCGGTTTGTCTTGCCCCGTCGGATTTAAAAACGCAACCAATGGCGACATCAAAATCGCCGTCGATGCCATCGGCGCGGCTGAACACCACCACTCCTTCTTATCCGTCACTAAGGGAGGCATTTCCGCCATTGTCACCACCTCGGGCAACGAAGACTGCCACATCATTCTGCGCGGAGGCAAGGAGCCGAATTTCGATGCACAAAGCGTTGCCAAGGCCCAGGAAATGTTGCGATCTGCCGGTCATCGCGAAGCGATTATGATCGACGCTTCACACTCGAACTCCCGTAAGATTTGCAAAAACCAAATCGCGGTTGTTGAAGACATTTGCGAACAAGTGAGCAACGGCAATTCCGCCATTTTCGGCGTCATGATCGAATCTCACTTGGTTGAAGGCCGCCAAGACATCGTCGACGGAAAAGCGCTCACCTACGGACAATCCGTTACTGATGCGTGCTTGGGATGGGAAGACAGCGTGGTACTGCTTCAAAAGCTGGCCCATGCCGTCCGTAATCGCCGCAGCCGCAACATCTAAGCTTCTTGCCGGGAGACGGCTCGCTTCGCCCTCTCCATTCTTGTCCACATAAACGTCAACCGGCGTCATGACATGCATGACGCCGGTTGATTGCGTCTCTACTTTCTGTCGGATGAAAACGAACGTCCATCCTCCTGCCGAGGCATGCAGCATGACGCACGCATCCGAATTCCAACCCCGACAAAGAGCAAGAGAATTTATCGGAACCCTCTTCTCGTGTGTTGAAAAAACACTTCAAACCTTTCGAACAAATCGTAACTTAAACACAATAAGCTCGAACCTTCGGCTCCACAAGAAAAGAAAATCGGCCGAAGTCGTGGGCAATGACTGATTGCATATACGACTTTTATCTTACAGGGATATCCCTTTTCACCGTTTATGTGAGAATGATTATCATTACGTACCCAAAAAACTATGGAGTTAATTACGATGATGACGACCATTTCTCGCCGCCACCTTCTCGGTGGTGTCGGTTCCGCCTTTCTCGCTACCGCCTTGGGCCTGCGAAGCCTCCCGGCTTTGGCATCGGACATTGCTCCAAGCGCTGACACCGTCGTGTTTCTCAACTTTCGCGATCTTCGCGATTTAAATCCGCATTTGTACGGTGGAGAAATGTTCGCGCAGGAAATGCTTTTCGAGGGGCTCGTCACGCTTGGAAATGACGGCTCTTACCATCCCGCCATTGCGGAAAGTTGGTCGATCTCTCCCGACGGACTTACCTATACGTTCAAGATTCGTCCCGGCATCACCTTCAGCGACGGCGAGAAATTGGACGCCTATGCCGTACAGGCAAATTTCGACGCCATCATTGACAACAAGAAACGTCACACCTGGCTCGAGATGATGCGACTTCTCGTCTCGGCCAAAGCGACGGATGCCAATACCTTCGTGATGCGCATGAGCAAGCCCTATTACCCGATGCTCACGGAACTGGCCGTCACGCGTCCCTTTGCCTTCGTCAGCCCGAAGGTTATGAAAAACGGCACCACCAAAGACGGCGTGACGTCCTTTGTCGGTTCCGGCCCGTGGATTCTGAAAAAACACGTCATCGACGAATACTCAATCTTCGAGCGCAACGAGAATTATTGGGGTAAAAAGCCTGCATTCCGTCGCATTGTCGTCAAGGTCATTCCCGACAATCAAACGCGTATTCTCGCATTGGAGAAAGGCGAAGCCGACCTGATCTGGGGCAAAAATATGGTTGACTCCGATGCTCTCAACAAGTACCGCGACAGTCAAAAGTTTGGCATTGCCGTGTCCGATCCTACGTCGACGCGACAAATCGTTCTCAATACGAACAGACAACACTTGTCCGATCCGTTGGTTCGTAAGGCGCTGCAACACGCCACCAATAAAAAAACGATTTCTCAAGGGGTTTTCCACGGCTTCGAGCCGCCTGCCGACACGCTCTATGCGCCGACGCTTCCGTATTGCAACATCGGTCTGAAACCTTACGAATACGACATGAAAAAGGCGGCCGACTTGCTTGCACAAGCTGGCTACGCGCGTCAAAGCAAACGAGCCCCTTTAACCAAAAACGGCAACAAGCTCGAACTCTCTCTTTTGTACAACGCCAACTCCGTACCGGAAAAAACGATTGCGGAATACTTGCAGAGCGAATACGGCAAACTCGGTATCAAACTCTCCATTCGAGGAGAAGAGGAACAGTCTTACCGAGACAACATGAAAAACGGCGACTTCGATATGGTCTTCAACATTTGTTGGGGCACGCCGTACGATCCTCAGTCGTCTCTTGCCGCCATGCGTCAACGCGTTTATGGGGACTATGCAGCGCAACTCGGCTTGCCCGATAAGAAGCAAATCGACGAACGCATCACGCAAATTCTCGTGTCGACCGATGAAGCGACTCGACAAGAGCTTTACCGAGACGTTCTTACGCGACTGCATGATGGCGCCGTCTACATCCCGATCACCTTTGAAACCAATAAAGCGCTGTATCACAAGCGCATCGACAACGTCGGCTTCTTGTCCAACCAGTACGAAGTGCCCTTTGTCGATATGACGCCCAGAAAATAACCGAAGCCGGCCTGCGTGGCATTTGCCTTCCCATCGGCAAAGGCCACTCGTCTGCCCCCCAGCCTCGGCATAAAACAAAACTACACTCTTCTTTGTCCATTTACTCATCATGAGGCATTACGTCATCAAGCGGTGTTTGGCAACGATTCCGCTTTTGCTCGTTATTTCTTTTCTGTGCTTTTGCTTCATCAACCTCATTCCGTCTGACCCGGCGGAAGTAGCGCTTCGCGTTCGTCAAACGCCCATCATCACTGCTGAAGCCATCGCGGAGGTACGAAAAGAACTCGGCCTGGATCAACCTTTTTTCATTCGTTACTTTTACTGGCTTTGGGACTGCCTCCGAGGAGATTTCGGCGTTAGTTACACCAATCCCGCCCGTACTGTTCTGGGCGAACTCACTCGCTGTCTGCCGGATACGCTCGCTTTGGCGTCGATGTCGCTCGTTTATGTCATCGTCTTGAGCTTGCCCATAGGATTTCTGTCCGCCGTTTACAAAGACAGCTGGTTCGACCGAATTATGCGAGGCATCGTTTTTGCCACCACGGCCATGCCCGTTTACTGGATCGGCTTGTTGCTTATCTGGCTCGTCTCGATCAAATGGAATTTACTGCCCACGTCAGGCGCCGGTAGCTTTAAACATCTCATTCTTCCGGCTTTTACCGTCGCGCTCTCCTATATCTCCACTTATATTCGCCTGATTCGCAACAACATGCTGGAGAACATGCGGGAAGACTACGTGCTCTACGCCAATGTTCGAGGACTTAAACAACGCTCGATTTTGGTTCGTCACGTGCTGAAAAACTCGCTTCAGAGTTGCGTCACGGCTATCGGCATGAGCATTCCTCAACTCATCGCGGGAACCATTGTCGTTGAAAACGTATTTGCTTGGCCGGGACTGGGCAAGCTTTGCATCACCTCCATTTTCAATCGCGATTACCCCGTCATTCAGGCTTACGTTTTACTGATCGGCGTGCTCTTTGTCATCTTCAATTTATTTTTCGACATCATTCAATGCATGGCGGATCCTCGCTTGCGTCAAGAGGAGAATCGCTAATGCTCAACGTTTTTCTGCGCAACCCGGTATCGCGTTTTTGTCTGTTCATCATCGTCGGTACGGCACTGTTGGGCATCTTTGCCCCTTGGATCGCACCATACGATCCTTACGAAAACAACATCCTCATGAAATTCGCACCGCCGAGCTGGGATTATTGGCTCGGCACGGATCAACTCGGCCGCTGCGTTTTTTCTCGCATGCTCTACGGTATCCGTCCCACTCTGTTTCTGGCGATCCTGACTATGTTGGGAACGATCGGTCTGGGGCTTACGCTCGGCGTGTTGGCCGGTTATATGCGAGGAAAAGTTGATGAAATCATCATGCGCGTTGTCGACGTAATGCTGTCATTTCCCTCCCAAATCATGATCCTTGCCGTCGTCGCGCTCTTGGGGGTGGATATTCAGAACGTCATCCTTGCGAACATTTTTATCAAATGGGCGTGGTACGCACGCATGATTCGAACGGCCGTGGTGAAATACACGGGCGCCAATTTCGTTCTATTCTCACGCACCATCGGGTCCGGCGACCTCTACATCATGACCCGTCACATGTTGCCTTGCATTTCAGCTGAGTTGGCTGTTTTGGCTAGCCTGGATACGGGGTGGGCCATCCTAAACATCTCTACGCTCAGTTTTCTCGGTCTCGGCATCCAGGCACCGACTCCCGAATGGGGAGCCATGCTCAACGAAGCAAAGAATGTCATGGTCTCCAACCCGGAACAAATGCTCGTTCCCGGCATTGCCGTCGTCGTGCTCGTGGGGGCCTTCAACCTGCTCGGAGACAGTCTCCGAGACGCACTTGATCCCAAGGAGGTTCGATTGTGAGCACTCCCGTTCTCAGCGTTAAGAATCTCAACGTTGTCTTTCATCAGGAACCCAAAAAGGCCCATATCGTGCACAACGTCAGTTTTTCCGTGCATGCCGGGCGTTGTTTGGGGATTTTGGGCGAGTCGGGCTCCGGCAAATCGATGACGTGCAAAGCCTTCCTTCGCCTATTGGATAAAAATTTCGAAGTCAGCGGGAACATTCAATTTCAAGGTCAGAATCTTCTTGCCAAATCCAATGAACAGATCCGGCGCATGCGAGGCAGTCGCATCACCATGGTGTTGCAAAACCCCATGAATTGCTTTGATCCGCTATATCGCATCGGCGAGCAAATAGCTGAAACGTTGCGTTCGCATACCGACTGGTCCGCAGCACAAATCCGAGAGCAATCCGTCGCGATGCTTGAGCTCATGCGCATCCATCACCCTCAAGAGGTGCTACACAAATATCCGCACCAATTATCGGGCGGCATGTTGCAACGCATCATGATCGGACTTGCCATCACACTCAAACCCGATCTGATTGTCTGTGACGAACCGACGACAGCGATCGACTCGATCAGTCGATACGCCATCATGCAGGAATTTCTCCGCATCAAGCGCAGTACATCCGCGGCCATGATTTTCATTTCGCACGACCTGGACATTCTCAACATGATTTCCGATGAACTCATCGTCATGCATCAAGGTCGTGTCACCGAAAGCGGAACCCCGGCGGAGATTTTCGAACATGCTCGGGATCCCTACACTCGCGAACTCATTGACCGGCACCACGAGGTCATGAAAGCTTTTGCCGCCGCCACGCAAATCGGAGTCAACAGTGACGCTACTTAAGGCTGAAAACATTGTCCTTTCTTTCAAAAAGGAGCAACAACGTCGGTTGTTCGGTCAAGAACGAACAACCGTTCTGCATGGTATTGACTTGGAACTCAACACAAGCGAATGTCTGGGCATTATCGGCGAGTCCGGATCAGGGAAAAGCACCCTCGGCCGTGTACTCTGCGGCCTGCTCGCCCCGGATTCGGGGCGCGTTTTGATCAATGGCGTCGAGTTGTACGGTCGACGAACGAAGCAGGGAAACAGCCTTGTCCGCAACAAAATGGCCGTTGTTTTTCAAGATTACTCGACGTCCGTCAACCCGCGTTTTCGCGTTCAATCGATTTTGCACGAGTCGTTTAGGGCGTTACGACTTGCCGGCGCTCAAATTTCCTCCGAAGAGGAGTACCGCCGCAGTTGCGAACTACTCGAACGGGTCGGCCTCGACGCCGCGTTCATGACACGATATCCGCACGAACTCTCCGGTGGGCAACTTCAGCGTGTCTGCATCGCCCGCGCCGTAGCCCTCAAGCCGCAGATCATCCTGCTTGACGAGGCCGTCAGTTCGCTAGATGCCGCCACTCAGGTTCAAGTCATGGATCTGCTCAAGGATTTGGCCAAAGAACATTCGCTGAGCTACTTGTTTATCACCCACGATCTGACGGCCATCACTTACTTCTGTGATCGAGTTCGGTTCATGCATGGTGGTCGATTTGTTGAATCCGTCGACGACATCTCCAAGATTCATCAAATTAAAAACGCCTATGCACGGGAATTGCTACACGCCGTCAGCAGTATTGGAATCCCCAAAATCGATTCGCTGGCCGAGCTTGAGGCGGCCGAACGTGATATGGAAACGATCCCGAATACAAGCGATGTGAAACACGCCGACACGCGCGTCTACTTTTAACCCGCAAACGACATGACACTTTATAAAACACACACCTGCAACGGTCAGATCTTGGAGATCTGCACCATTCAAGGTTCCACACCGGGACCGAAAATTCTCATCACGGCCGGCATCCACGGCTGCGAATACGTTGGTATTGAAACGGCAAAAAGGCTGTCGATGGAACTCAGCAACAACGCTCATCGCGTATGCGGTTGCATCACGATTATTCCCTGCGTCAACCGTGAAGCCTTTTATGCCCGCGTGCCTGCGCTAAATCCGAACGACGGTCTCAATATCAACAGAGTCTTTCCCGGATCCACGTCCGGATCCGCATCTCACATTCTTGCCGCCATGATCACACAGTTGCAGGATGAGAGCGACTTCTATATCGACATGCACGGAGGGGATCTACATGAACGACTGTCTCCCTACGTCTACGTCCCCGGAAATTGCAAGCCGAATATCACGGCCATCGCCCGAGATGCCGCCTCTTACGTGGATGTCCCTGTTCGCGTGTTATCGGACGCACTAACCGGAGCGTATAACAGCGCCGCCGCTCGAGGTACGCCCTCGATCCTCATCGAACGCGGTCACGGAGGTCGTTGGTCGGAGGAGGAAGTCAACGCGTACCGAAAAGATATTGTCTCCGTGCTCGCGCATTTGGGCGCGTTACATCCGTCCGATCGAACGGACATAAACCAGGCCCGAAAACAGCGGGAAATCTCGGCGTTGTACGTCGGAGCACAAGCCGACGGGCTCTGGTATCCGTCCGTTACCCCTGACCAAAACGTAAGCAAAGGCGAACTTTTAGGCGTCTTGCACAATTTTGACGGTGAGGAAGTTCAAGTTGTCCGAGCCGAAAAAGACGGATGCGTCCTTTACATGACGGGAACGCTGTTTGCCCCCGTCGGCGTTGATTTGATCGCTTATTAAGCCCTTGTGTTGTATGGATTTTTTTGTTCCATGAAAGGAAAAATCGCATGAAAAAAACTCTCTTTGCCCTGACCATTGCCGGCATGAGCGGCACCCTTACGGCCGCCGACTTTACCCTTTACGGGGTCGCGGACGTGGGCCTGCGTTTTACTCATCAGAGTGAAACGGGAAAACAAGACGTTAATCAACTACAGATGATGTCGGGGCAAAATGCCGGATCTCGTTTCGGTTTTAAAGGAACCGAAGCGCTTGGTAACGGCTGGAGCGTCGGTTTTCAGCTCGAAAACCAATATGACGTCGACACCGGGGCTTTGCGCAAGGGATTGCTCTTTCATAGACAATCGACCGTCCACGTAAGCGGTCCCTACGGGACGATGATGTTCGGACGTGTGGGCACGTTATCTTCTGCTGCCGGCACTTATGACGTCATCTTCGGCATCGGCGACCCCGTCGACGGCGGCGACGGCGCCGTTCCCGGCGTGCTCTCCTACGAAAGTCGCCGTGACAACATGGTCATTTACGCATCGCCGAATCTCTCCGGCTTTAGAGGCTACCTCGAGTATTCGTTTGGTCAAAAAAGCGAAAGCGAGCAATCGAGCCAAAACGAACGCTACATGGGCGTCGGGTTGCGTTACACCAACGGCGCCTTGGACAGCGCTTTGACATACGAACACGTTCGGTACGCCGACAACCCCAGCATGGAGAACAATCTCAACTTTGACGATAAAACGGTCGTGAGTTTTGCCGGCAGCTACGATTTGCAGGTCACCAAATTGCAAATGATCGCGCAATGGATGAAGGGCGCCGACAATCTCGGCAACGACTGGATCGGCAAGGGCTTTGACGGATGGGCCGTCCAACTGGGTAACACAACTCCGTTGGGAGGCGGGTTGCTGTATGTAATGGCCGGTTATGCCGACGGTGAATACGCTGCCCCCGTCGTTGGTGAAGGCAAGCAATTTGACTTGTCCGCTTGGAGTCTTGGCGTTCGCTATTGGTACCCCTTCTCCAAGAAGACGGCTCTTTATACCGGGGTTGGGTATCAACAGTTCGAGCGCGACTTCTTGTCGTCCCAACAAGGAACCTATGAAAACAAAGTCACTCAGGTTTATCTTGGTCTGACGCACAAGTTCTGATCGTGCCGTGAACATGGTTTAACCCGCCTCGGACGCCCATTGCGGATCGACCTCTCCGATGTCGTCCTCCGTAGGGCAAGGCGGCAACCGATGATCCGAAACGATTGTGCTTGCTTCTGAGTAACTTTCCGAAGCAAGCATATAAAAAAGCCGCTTCCTCATTGGAAACGGCTTTTTTATCACTCAAACGCGACTTTTCGTGTCAGTGCATCTTGTACGAATTCCAGGAAACGCGAACGCCATACACACGGATAGACGAAGACACCCAGATAACCAACGCCTTCGGCCCTCCAAACCTCACGCTGTTTCGGCGCTTGCTCGATAAGCTCTTTGGCTTGTTTTTTGGAAACGGTTTTATCTCTGTCCGGTACAACAATCGCCAAAGGCAAACTCACCTGACGAATAACCTCCTGAGGCTCGGGCAACACCTTGGATAAGAATGCACTGCACAAATACCCAACTCCCGGACCAAATCGATTGCTCAGCCAATTTTGATGCGACGAATATAACGACTCGACGATCAAGGCGACAACACCCCGTTTATCGCGATTAACCGCATTGAGAGCAACCTCCGCTCCCGTTGCTTGTCCGAACATGACGATACGTTCCGGGTCGATGTCGCGACGCGTGCGCAAATAACGCATCACCGACAAAGCGTCCTCGACATTACCGGCCAACGTCATCTCTCCCTGACTTTTTCCGGCACCTCGATAGTCAAACAAAACCACGTTGTATCCGGCCGGAATCAACCAAGAGATTTGGGGCAGATAGTACTGATAGTTGTGATCACAGGGATGACAGTACAGAACGGTTCCCAAAATGGCGCCGTTCTGATCAGGCTGCCCCGGCAACATTAACCCGGAAATTGTCTTTCCATTCGTTCCCAAACACACGAATTCGTCCCCCGCCAATCCAAAATGACGGAAGTTCCAATACGTGTGTCGATCGGGGGCCAATAACAACCCCTCGATCATGTTGGTCAGGAATGCTTTCATTTATCAGGATTTAGTCAACGCCGCGAGCTCTATCTTCATAGAACTTCTTCTTCCACGCTTCGAAAGTGCCCGCATCCAATGCGTCTCGAATTTCTTGCATTAAGTGAACATAGTAGTGCAAGTTATGGATGGAGTTCAATCGTGCGCCAAGAATTTCGTTTACTTTCTGTAAATGATGCAAATACGCACGCGTAAATCCGCGACACGTATAGCAAGAGCAGGTCGGATCCAATGGGCGCAAATCATTTTTGTATTTGGAGTTACGGATCTTTACATCACCGTACCGCGTAAAGAGCCACCCGTTACGTGCGTTTCTCGTCGGCATGACGCAGTCAAACATGTCAATACCGCGGGAAACGCCCTCGACCAAGTCCTCCGGCGTGCCGACGCCCATCAAATAACGCGGTTTGTTTTCCGGCAATTGATAAACGATCGAGTCGAGAATCTTGATCATTTCTTCCTTGGGCTCGCCAACGGACAAACCGCCCACGGCATAGCCGTGGAAGCCGATATCGGTCAGCCCGGCCAACGACTCTTCGCGCAATTTCGGATACATCCCGCCCTGAACGATACCGAACAATGCGTTGGGATTTTCCAAGCGATCGAACTCTTGACGACTGCGACGCGCCCAACGCAAGGACAAATGCATCGAATCCGCCGCCTCTTTTTCGGTGGCGGGACGATCGCCGATCATATACGGCGTGCACTCGTCAAAGACCATGGAGATGTCGGAATTGAGAACTTTCTGGATCTGCATGGACACTTCGGGAGTCAAGAACAGGCGATCGCCGTTGATAGGACTCGCAAAACGAACGCCTTCTTCCGTAATCTTTCGCAAAGCACCCAAGCTAAACACCTGGAAACCGCCCGAGTCCGTCAAAATCGGCTTGTTCCAATTCATGAAACGATGCAAACCGCCGTGCGCACCGATGACGTCCAAACCGGGACGCAACCACAAATGGAACGTGTTCCCCAGAATGATCTGGCTGCCCATCTCTTCGAGTTCGTTGGGAGCCATGGCCTTCACGGTACCGTAAGTGCCCACCGGCATAAAGATCGGAGTCTGAACGACACCGTGATTGAGCGTCATACGACCACGTCGCGCTTTACCTTCGGTCTTCAAGACCTCAAATTGCAAACTCACAATACCTCCTTAGATTCTGCTTTGGGCAACTCGAACAAACAGGCGTCCCCATAACTGAAGAATCGATATTTTTCATTGATGGCGTGTTGGTAAGCTTCCAACACGCGGTCGCGCCCCACAAGGGCGGAAATCAACATGACCAACGTTGATTTCGGCAAGTGAAAATTCGTAATCATCACGTCGATGATTTTAAATTCATAGCCGGGCGCAATGAATAATTTCGTATCCATAGCTCCCGACTTGACGCATCCCTTTCGAATGGCGGCGCTTTCGAGAGCACGCAAACTGGTCGAACCAACCGCCACGACGCGTCGCCCCTGCGCCTTGGCTTCGTTCACCTTTCGCTCCGTTTCCTCCGACAGCGTAAACCACTCGGAATGCATGTGATGCTCTTCGAGATTCTCCGCGCGAACGGGTTGGAACGTACCCGCACCGACGTGCAACGTGACAAAGGCCGTGTCAACACCCTTGTCCTTGAGCGCTTGCAACATCTCTTCCGTAAAGTGCAATCCGGCAGTCGGTGCCGCAACGGCACCGGGGTGCCGAGCGTACACCGTTTGGTAACGACCGATGTCTTTGTCATCGGCAAGACGTTCGATATAAGGAGGTAACGGCACGTTGCCCAAACGATCCAGGACATCCAATACGGGCGTTTCGAATTGCAATTCGAAAAACTCCCCTTGACGACCTTTGACCGTGCATACAGCCGTCTCGCCATTCTCACCTTCAAACAACAGACGGGTATCGGGTTTGGGCGACTTACTGGCTCGTACCATGCTGATGGCTTCGAACTCACCGGTCACTCGCTCAATCATCGCCTCGATGACGCCGCCCGTTTCTTTACGCCCTCTCAAGCGCGCCTTGATCACCTTAGTGTTGTTCATCACCATCAGGTCGCCGGGCCTCAACAAGTCGAGAACATCGGTGAAGTGCAAATCTTCAATGACTTGATCCGTGACGTGGAGCAGGCGGGAAGCCGTTCGATCGGCAAGTGGAAATTGAGCAATCAGCTCATTGGGAAGATGAAAATCATAGTCAGACAATCGCTGACCGATCAAATAAGAAGGAGTGTCTTGTTGTGTCATAAGCTGGCTTTACTGGCCAAAAAATCGGAATGCGAAATTTTACCCTGTTTTGTTGCGAAGCTCTGACTTCCATGATGAAATGAGGCGCATCGGATTTTTCCTCTACAATCCGCCATTCTTTTGCTTTGCCCAACTGTTTTTACCATGTCTTCGCAACTTCTAGCCGCCGCTGACTTTTTAGGTATCTTGGCTTTTGCTTTGGCCGGCATTCTGGCCGCCGAAGGGAAGAAAGTCGATCCGGTCGGCGTATTCGTATTGGCTTTCACCACCGCTTTCGGCGGAGGACTGATCCGTGACCTGATTATTGACAATCGGCCGTTTTATTGGGTTTCGCACGAACACTACGTGTGGATCGTTTTGGTCATGGCCTTGCTCGCTCCCCGCGTCATTCGCCGATTCCGTCAGTTTTTCCCCTTCTCCGTCTTTATTTGGGCCGACGCGATCGGTCTCGGGGTGTTTGCTGTCAGCGGAACCGCATTGTCGTACACCGCAGGCCTTCCTATGTTGCCCGCCACCATGTTGGGCGTTTGCACGGGTGTCTTCGGCGGTTTGATTCGAGACGTCTTCTTGAACAAAGTTCCTATGGTTCTGTCGGATAGAGAACCTTACGCTTCCGCCGCATTTCTCGGCTCGTGGGTGTACCTGGGATTAATCACGCTCGAATTGCCTCAGACCGCGTGCATTTGGGTCTCTTCCATTCTCATCATCGCCATTCGCATGTTCTGTTGGCACAAACAGTTGCTCCTGATTTCCTACAAGGGTCAAAAAGACAACGACGGGACGTTTCACGCGCGTAAATAATTATTGTCGTTGAGCGAGAACCCTCATCGCCAAAAGCACGAGTACGACAACGGGGACGCCGAGACAGGCCGTCCCCAAAAAGAAAGCGGAGTACCCGACGGCTTCGACCAACAAGCCGGAAAACCCCGCCAAAAACTTGGGCAAGAGCAACATGACCGACGAGAAAAGGGCGTACTGCGTAGCCGTATAGGCCGAGGTAGTCAATCCGGACAGATAAGCGACGAAAGCCGCGGAAGCCAACCCTCCGGCCAAATTATCCGCACTAACAGTAAAGATCAAAAAGCCGAGGTCATGTCCGATGAGAGCCAACATTGCAAACAAAATGTTTGTCACGGCCGACAGAGCCGCACCGATCAACAATGTTTTCATAACGCCGATGCGAGAAGCGATGACGCCCCCGATGATAGCCCCCGACAACGTCATGACAACGCCGAACACCTTACTGACGGCGGCCACTTCCTCTTTGGTAAAGCCCATATCCTGATAGAAAGGATTGGCCATCACCCCCATCACCACATCGCTGATTCGATACGTCGCGATCAACAATAAAATGACAATCGCCCAAACGCCGAAACGTTGGAAAAATTCGGTAAACGGTCGAACTCCCGCTTCATAAAGCCACGCAGCGAAGCCGACCTTGGGTCGGCTCGAACTCATCGTTTCCGTTTCGGTATTCGGACTGAACAACACGGTCAACAGCCCGACGAGCATGCTGACCGCCATACATAGATAGGAAACGGTCCAAGCCCCCAACGCGCTGTCCTGAGCGGCTGCCGCAATCGCAAGCGCGCCCGCGCCCGACCAGATCATGGCGATGCGATAACCGGTCTGATAGGTTGCCGCAAAAGCGGCTTGTTGCTCAGGTGAACCGCTTTCAATGCGGAACGCATCCAACGCTATGTCCTGTGTCGCCCCGAAAAAAGCGGTCATCAACGCCAACAAGGCCATTTGACGCAGATTTTGGGCCGGATCCGTAAACGCCATGGCGCTCAACGTTCCGATCAAGCCGATTTGCGATAAAAACAACCAGGCTCGTCGACGCCCCAAGAGTCTCGTTAGTACGGGCAGCCGCAATCGATCGACCAAAGGAGCCCAAACCCACTTGAACCCCCAACATAGCCCGACCCAACTCATGAAGCCGATGGTTTTGAGATCGACCCCCGACTCACGCATCCAGAAAGACAGAGTGCCAAAAACGAGCAATAACGGCACGCCGGATGAAAAACCAAGAAAAAACAAACGGATTGCAGCCGGTTCTTTGTAAACCGACAACGATTTTCTCCAATTGTTCAACGTTTTCTCTCCCGGCATCATGCGACCTGATCACCCCAAAACGTCCTGCCTTCCGTTCAACCACATCCACTGACCCACACGCAGTTCCTGAGGCATCACGAATTTGCCGAAAGCCGAACGATGCAAAGCGTCGACACGATTGCCGGCAGCGGCCAACATACGCTTGACCTGATGGTATTTACCCGTCGTGATGGTCATTCGAATACTGGACGGCCCTGTCAGCTCGCACGCTTGAGCCTTGACGTCCACGGACTCGTCAACCAAGCGTACGCCGGCCAGTAACTTGTCGCACGTCTGTTGATTGACGGGGTGTTTGCACGTCACTTCGTAGACCTTCGCCACATGACGTTTCGGATGGATCAGTCGGTGCTGCAAAGCGCCGTCGTCGGTAAACAGCAACAGCCCCGTCGTGTCTTCATCAAGACGTCCGATCGGTTGCATCCCTCTGACACGCAGAGGCGCAGGCAACAACGTCATGACGCTCGGATGAAACGACGGCTTCTGAGAACACTCGTAGCCGGCGGGCTTATGCAACGCTATCAACGCTTTCTCAAAGTAAGGCCACTGATTTCCGTCAACGGTAAACACTTTGCCCTCGGGGACGACTTCCGCATCGGGATCATCGATCAATTCTCCGTCGAAAGTAACTCGACCGAGAGAAATCAACCCGCGACACTCGTGACGAGTTCCAAACCCCTGACTAAACAGCACCTGTTCCAAACGCATTCTTTAACTTACCTTCCAGTCGTAATCAAAGATGACCGGAGCATGATCCGAAAACTTTTCATCTTTGTAAATCCGAACGGACTGAGCGGCCGAAGCGATGTCTTGAGTCGAGATGTGATAGTCAATTCTCCACCCAACATTTTTGGCACGCGCTTGTCCGCGCTGACTCCACCAAGTATATTGATCGGGACGCTTGTCGAGGCGTCGAAATACGTCAACCCAACCGTATTCGTCAAAAATTTTTGTCAACCACGCACGTTCTTCCGGCAAAAAGCCCGTGTTTTTCAAATTCCCGCGCCAATTCTTAATGTCGATGTTGTGATGTGCGATATTAACGTCGCCACAAACCAATACTTCGCGTCCTTGGGCCTTGAGTTCTTCCATATGATCCAAGAAAGCATCTAAAAAACGATATTTGGCTTCTTGTCGATGATCTCCCGACGTACCGGCAGGGAAATAGACGGAAATGACCGACAAGTTCGGAAAATCGACGCGAACGTATCGCCCTTCATCATCGAATTCCTTCACACCAAAGCCAATCGTCACGTTCTGGACGGGCAGGCGACTCCAAATTCCGCAACCGGAATACCCTTTCTTTTGAGCGCAATGAAACCACGACTCGTAGCCGGGACGCTTTGCGATTTCATCTCGAATGTCCGCGTGCTGCGCTTTCAATTCTTGCACGCACAAAATGTCGATGTCTTGCTGATCAAACCATTCCCAAAAGCCCTTGTCGGTCGCGGAACGAATACCGTTGGCATTAAAAGTCACTACCCGAAGCATCGTTTGTCTCTCTGAATAAAACTGGTTAATGTCTGGGAATTTTCGCTAAAATTTATAAGATCGGCAAAACCGTATTAACTTTATCTATCACCGTTTTCATACCTGTTGAATCATGTCCGAAAACCACTCTCAATTTATCGAATTCGCACTGAACGCCAACGTCCTTCGCTTCGGCGAATTCAAAACGAAAGCAGGTCGCATGAGCCCCTACTTCTTCAATGCCGGTCTGTTCAACACCGGTGCATTGCTGGATCAACTCGGGGCTTTTTATGCGCGCGCTTTGCTGGAAGCTCGCGACTCCGGCCGCATTGAATTCGATATGCTCTTTGGTCCCGCTTACAAAGGCATTCCGCTTGTCGCTTCGGTTGCCATGAACCTGGCGCGCATGGGCGTCGACCTTCCCTACGCATTCAATCGCAAGGAAGCCAAGGACCACGGTGAAGGCGGTACGATTGTCGGCGCTCCCTTGAAGGGGCGCGTCGTCATCATTGACGATGTCATCAGTGCCGGCACGTCCATTCGCGAATCTTTCGCCATGATCAATGCGGCAAATGCCACGCCGTCCGGCGTGCTGATTGCTCTCGATCGAATGGAAAAAGGCGGCAACGCGGAAGTATTGACGGAAACGTCCGCCGTACAGGACGTCGAAAAAACGTTGGGCATCCCCGTTGTCTCCATTGCCAATTTGGCCAACTTGTTGACGTTCATGGACGGAGACAGCCCTGCCGCCGTAGCAGCCCGCGCCTATCGCGATGCCGTCGCCAACTACCGTAACATGTACGGCGCTTGATCGACGCACGTTCCAAGACGAACGGACGCCACTTTGGCAAAAAAAACGCGGCTCTTTTAAGGAGCCGCGTTTTTTATCGCTAGCAATTACGCTTCAAGCTTTTTACGAAGAATTTCGTTGACTTGCTGCGGATTAGCCTTGCCACGAGTGGCCTTCATCGCCTGACCGACCAATGCGTTGAACGCCTTTTGCTTGCCGGCGCGGAACTCGTCGACCATCTTGCCGTTGGCGGCGAGAATCTCGTCGATGATAGCTTCAATGGCGCCGGTATCGGAGATCTGCTTCAAACCTTCCTTCTCGATCAACTGATCGACCGTTTCCTGAGCACCATCCCAAACGAGAGCGAAGATACGCTTGGCCCCCTTGGCATTAATCGTGCCGTCGGCCATGCGTCCCAAAATACCGGCCAATACGGCGGCCTGTACGGGGCATTCGCGATACGTCATGCCTTCGGTGGCGTTGACGTTGGCGGCAACTTCCCCCATCACCCAGTTGGCGGCAATCTTCTTGTCCTTAACCGTGGCGGCGACGGCGCAGAAGTAATCGGCCACATCGCGATTGGCCGTCAGTACGGCGGCGTCATACTCGCTCAAACCGAAGTCATTCACGAAGCGAGCGCGCATCTGCCCCGGCAGTTCGGGCATCGAGGCGGCAACTTCCCGCTTCCAGTCTTCGGAAATATAGACGGGCATCAAATCCGGATCCGGGAAATAGCGGTAATCCATCGAATCTTCTTTGGTTCGCATTTCGCGCGTCTCGTTGGCGTCAGGATCATACAAACGGGTCGCCTGCACAACCTTGCCGCCCGATTCAATCAACTCGATCTGACGTTGTACTTCATAGTCGATGGCGTCTTGCAAGAACTTGAACGAATTGAGGTTCTTGATCTCGCATCGCGTACCGAACGCTTCCTGTCCCTTCGGACGAACGGACACGTTTGCGTCACAACGGAAGTTGCCTTCTTGCATGTTGCCATTCGAAATCCCGAGCCACACGACCAAAGCGTGCAAAGCGCGGGCATAACCGACCGCTTCGGCGGAACTACGCAATTGCGGTTCGGTCACGATTTCAAGCAACGGCGTGCCGGCACGGTTCAGGTCGATACCAGACTGACCGCGCAAAACCCCGTGGTTGCTTTTGCCGGCATCTTCTTCCAAATGAGCACGAGTCAAATCGATCGTTTTGACATACGATTCGCCGTTCTTGGGTTCGACCGTAAACGTAACCTGACCGCCCTTAACCGTCGGCAACTCAAACTGACTGATCTGGTACCCCTTCGGGAGATCGGGGTAAAAATAATTTTTACGATCAAAGACGGACTTTTCGGCGACTTCGGCACCGATGGCCAACCCGAACTTAATGGCGCGTTCCACCGCACCGCGATTCAACACCGGAAGCGCTCCGGGCAATGCCAGATCAATGTAGCAAGCCTGCGTGTTCGCATCCGCACCGAACGTCGTGGATGCACCAGAAAAAATTTTCGATTCCGTCGACAACTGGACGTGGGTCTCAAGACCGATAACGACTTCCCATTCCATTTTCATCTCTCACCTTATTAATAACCCTTGGGATGACGCTGATGCCAATCGGTAACTTGCTGCCAAGCATTGGCGATACCGAGCATCTTGGCCTCTTCGAAACGGGCGCACGTCAGCTGAACGCCAATAGGACGACCGTTGCTGTGGACGCCGCACGGCATGCTCATGCAGGGCAAACCGGCCAACGAAGCGGGCACCGTGTACAAGTCGCCGAGGTAAGCCTGAACCGGATCCTTCTTTGCACCGAAGTCATACGCCGTACCAGTCGTAACGGGACTGATGATGGCGTCGACCTTTGTAAAGGCCTGATCAAATTCCTGAGAAATCAGACGGCGAACCTTCTGAGCCTTCAAGTAGTAGGCGTCGTAATAACCGTGAGACAACACGTACGTACCGATCAAAATGCGACGCTTGGGCTCGGCGCCAAACCCTTCGTTGCGGCTCTTCTTGATCATGTCCTGAATATCCGTGTATTCCTTGGCACGATAGCCGTAGCGAACGCCGTCGAAACGAGAGAGATTGGAACTGGCTTCGGCACAAGCGACGACGTAGTAAACGGACACACCCAAATCGGCGCTAGGCAACTCGACGTCGACGATTTCCGCGCCCTGACGACGATACTCCTCAATAACGTTATTGACGGCGGCGGCCACTTCCGGATCCAAAGCCTCGGTAAACCAAGCGCGCGGAACGCCGATACGCATTCCCTTGACGCCGCGCGTCAAATCGCGCGTGAAATCTTCCGCAGGCAAGTTTTCACTCGTCGAATCCCAGGGCTCGTGACCAACCATGTCCCCCAAAACCCATGCAATATCTTCTACGGTGTGCGCCATCAAGCCGGCCGTATCCAAACTGGAGGCGAAGGCGATCATACCCAAGCGGCTCGGACGACCGTACGAAGGCTTAACCCCCGTAACGCCGGTAAAGCTTGCGGGTTCACGAATGGAACCGCCCGTATCCGTTGCGGTAACGATCGGTGCAAGCCCCGCGGCCACGCAAGCGGAGGAGCCGCCGGACGAACCGCCGGGAACGGCGTTCACGTCCCAAGGATTGAGAACCTTGCCGTAAGCCGAGTTTTCGTTGGAGGACCCCATGGCAAATTCGTCGCAATTGAGCTTGCCCAAGTTAACCATGCCGGCGGCTTTGAGCTTAGAAACGACGGCGGCGTCAAACGGGCTCATATAGCCTTCCAGCATCCGACTGGCAGCCGTCGAAGCCCATTCCTTCGTGACAAAAATATCCTTGTGGGCGATCGGAATACCGGTCAATCGCCCTGCCGTGCCCTCGGCGATACGCTTGTCGGCTTCACGCGCCTGAGCCAACGTTTCTTCCGGACGAACGTCCAAGAAGCAATTCAATTCCTTGTGGGCTTCAATACGAGACAAATAATCCTGAGCCAACTCAACGGCGCTCACTTGCTTGGTCTGCAAGAGTTTGGACAATTCGACGACCGAAGAAAACTTCGTTTCACTCATTTTTTTCCCCTTTACTCGATTACCTGAGGAACAAGGAAGAGTCCTTCGTACTCTTCAGGAGCGTTCTTCATGTTTTCTTCGCGATTGTCGCCAAAAACAACGCTGTCGGCACGCAATCGCTGAGCGCCGTCGTGCGGGTGCATCATCGGCTCGACACCGGTCGTGTCGACAGCCTGAATGCGTTCGATCATCTTGAAAATATCGTTGAGTTCGCCTTGCATGCGAACGGCCTGTTCATCGGAAATATCGATATAAGACAGAGCCGCAATGCGGCGAACATCGTCCAAGCAAAGGGACATATTCGTACCTATGAAACCAAAAACGAAACAAAATAGAAAATTTAGCGCTTTTTTAATCGTTCGGGTTGATTTAGCAAAAAAAAATATGCAGAAACAACGCAAACAAGTAAAAAGCACCCGCATTCCCCCCCTTTCTCGTCTATCATTAGACCCAAAATGGGGGTGTTGCGACCCGTAAGGGACTATTGTAGTCGTCGAATGCTCGTATTGCCCTTTGTTGACGTATGTCCTTAGTGTTCCCGTAAAGAGTTTTCATCATGTTCGGATTCTTTCGCTCTTACTTTGCCAACGATTTGGCCATTGACCTGGGTACGGCAAATACCCTGATTTACATGCACGGCAAGGGGATTGTTTTGAACGAACCCAGCGTTGTGGCCATTCGTCAAGAAGGCGGCCCTCATGGCAAAACGACGATCCACGCCGTCGGCAAAACGGCTAAGAGCATGCTCGGTCGAGTTCCCGGCAACATCGAAGCAATTCGCCCCATGCAAGACGGTGTCATCGCCAACTTCACCGTCACGGAACAGATGCTCAAGCAATTCATCAAGATGGTTCATCCGAAGCGCTTGTTTGCTCCCAATCCCCGCATCATCATCTGCGTGCCGTGCGGTTCCACTCAAGTGGAACGTCGCGCTATCAAGGAAAGTGCGGAGGCTGCCGGCGCCAGCGAGGTTTATCTGATTGAAGAACCGATGGCCGCTGCCATCGGCGCCGGGCTCCCCGTCAACGACGCCGCCGGTTCTTTCGTCGTCGATATCGGCGGCGGCACGACCGAAGTGGGCGTCATCAGCTTGGGCGGCATGGTGTACTCCGGCTCGGTTCGCGTCGGCGGCGATACCTTCGACCAAGCCATTATCAATTACATCCGTCGCAACTACGGCATGATGATCGGCGAACCGACGGCCGAATTGATCAAGACCCGTATCGGCAGCGCCTACCCGGGCAGTGAAGTGCGTGAAATCGAAGTCAAGGGACGCAACCTGTCCGAAGGCGTTCCTCGCACCTTTACGATTCACTCCAACGAAGTCCTCGAAGCGCTGAACGAACCCCTTAATCAAGTTGTCGGCGCCGTGCGTACGGCTTTGGAAAAAACGCCGCCCGAACTGGGGGCCGACATTGCCGAACACGGCATGATGCTCACGGGCGGCGGCGCCTTGTTGCGCGATCTCGATTTACTGCTCCAAGAGGAAACCGGTTTGCCGGTTCATGTCGCCGAAGATCCCTTGTTCTGCGTCGTCAAGGGGTGCGGTATCGCGCTTGAAAACATGGATAAACTCAAGGGCTCCTTCTCTTACGGTTAATTTCTTTCCTTTTTTTAAACGTACGATATTGGGCGCCCGATGACCCTCATCCCGCGCCCGTTTTTTTCCGAGATACGTGTACATGCATCGAGGACTTCCTCCGCTGTTTAAACAAGGCGTCACGGCTAAAGCCCGTTTGATCGTTTATACGTTGCTGTCAATCATTCTGATCTTGATTGACAGCCGTTTACACATCCTCGAACCCTTCCGTGCGACCGTTCGTACGTTTCTGTCACCCGTTCAACAAGTCGTCAATCTTCCGTTTACAGCTTTCGAAACCGTCTCCAACTTTTTCTCCGGAAAAGGCTTCGTATCGGCCGAATTGGATCAATTACGCCGTGAAAACGAGCGCCTGCTCGTCCAGGTCGAGCAAATGGAAGAACTCAAAGCGCAAAACACCGAGTTGAGACAGTTGCTGGATCTGCGTAATTCCCGTGCATTCGAAGAAACCGTCGTCACGGAAATTCAAGGCGAAGTCGGCGACCAGTTCTCCCGACACATCCTTTTGGATCAAGGTTCCAACATCGGAATCATTCCGGGGATGCCCGTGTTTGACTCGACAGGTCTGTTGGGGCAAATCGTTCGTACGTATCCGACGCAAAGCGAATTGTTGCTCATTACATCCAAAGACGTTCAAGTTCCCGTGCAATTCGAACGTACGGGACTGCGTGCCATCGCCGAGGGCGTCGGTGAAACGGAAAGCATGCGCGTCCTGTTTGTTCCTCTCGATTCGGACGTACGTGAAGGGGATCGACTCGTTACCAGCGGTATCGACGGCGTATTTCCTAGAAAAACACCGGTCGGTATTGTGACCAGCGTTCTCAGAGCCAAAGGCGAGCACTACGCACATATCGAGATTAAACCGACATCGACCGTCGGCACGGATCGTTTCGCCCGCGTTTTGTTAAGCAAGCCTGCCGTACCTCCTTTCAAGAGCAAGAACAAAGTGCAGGGCAAATCCCAACATGACAGACGAGGAGCACGATGAGCTTGTTAGACTCCTCCAATAATTCGACTACGACGAACACCGCCATTTTGTCCCCCGCGAACAAAGGCTGGATGTATTTGTCCATTTTCCTGAGTTGGCTGATCAACATAACACCGTTGTCCGCACCACAATGGGCTCCTGATTTTTTGGCCTTGACTCTGGTTTTTTGGGCCGTACGCGAACCGCGTATGTTCGGCATGCTGACGGCTTTCGTTTTCGGCCTATTCATGGATGTCTTTGACGGCACCGTGCTCGGACAGCACTCGTTGGCCTACATCTTGTTGTGTTACGGTGCCATCGCCATGCACCGCCGCATCCCTTGGTTCACCCCCGTCGGGCAAATTCTTCACATTCTCCCGTTGTTTTTGGGGATGCAGGCGATCGTGCTCTTCATTCGCTTGTGGCTTGGCGGTGTTTTTCCCGGCTGGCTGTGGTTCAGCGAAAGTTTCGTGAACGCTTTGTTGTGGCCCGTTTGGAGTCTGTTGCTGGTAATCCCTCAACACTCTCGAAACAAATCGGACGTTTCTTCTTTGTGAACCAACGATGCCGATGAAACCATTAAACACGCTCGACCCCCAAACGACCGATCCGACCGTTTTCCGAAAACGCGTTGGTATTGCCGTTATTTTCGTTTTCATTTGTTTTTCGCTTCTATTCCTCCGTTTGACATATCTGCAGTTGATCAAGCAACACGACTATACGGCAGCTGCAGAGTCCAATAGAACGGTTTCCATTCCGATCGCAGCAACTCGAGGCTTGGTTCGCGATCGAAACGGAGAGATGCTCGCCCAAAACTATTGGGCCTACTCGTTGGACATCGATTTGAATAAACTCGGATCGCGAAAACTCAATGACGTATTGGACGATCTCTCGACATACGTCACCATTACCAAATCCGATCGCCGCCGATTTCAACGCTTGCGCGAGGAAATCGGTCGCCTCGATTCGATTCCTATTCGAACGCAACTCACCGAAGAGGAAGTGGCGCGTTTCGTCGCCAACCGTTGGCGCTTTCCCGGCGTCAACGTATCTCCAAATCAGTTTCGCTATTACCCGCAAAAAAATACGGCCAGTCACTTGATCGGCTACATAGGTCGCATTTCGCTTCGCGAACAAAACGCCATCAAAGCCGAAGGGCTTGAGAACGCCTATGCCGGACTGGCTTCGATCGGAAAAGTCGGCATTGAGCGCAGTTATGAAACGCTGTTGCGCGGCACCCCGGGGAGCTCCACTTTGGAAGTTACCGCTGGAGGACGCCCCGTTCGCAACTTGAACATGACGGAAGCGACGACGGGGACCAATATCGAACTGAGCATTGACTTGAATTTGCAGCGTATTGCCGAAGCCGCCTTTAAAAAAGACACGGGCGCCGCCATTGCCATTGATCCGAAGACTGGCGAGGTGTTGGCTTTCGTCAGTGCGCCGACCTATGATCCGAATTACTTCCCGAACGGTATCGACCCCGAAACGTGGGAGGTGTTGTCACAATCGCCGAGCAAACCGTTGCTGAACCGTGCCGCCCGAGGGCTCTATCCCATCGGCTCGACCTTCAAGCCCTTCATGGCGTTGGCCGGGCTTGAGTACGGCATCATCACGCCGAAAACCTCCGTCAACGATACGGGCGAATTCTTTTATTTCGGGCATCGCTTCCGCGACTCGACCGGTCTACCCAAGGGCATGGTGGATTTACGCCGCTCCATTGCGATCAGTTCCGACGTGTACTACTACTGGCTCGCGTCCGAATTAGGAATTGCACGCATCGAACCGTTCATGAAACAGTGGGGTTTCGGTCAGCTGACAGGTTTGGACATCGTAGGTGAACAACAAGGCAACCTCCCTAACCCCGAATGGAAGAAAAAGCGTTTCAATCAACGTTGGTTCCCCGGCGATACGATCAATATCGGCATTGGACAAGGGTACATCCAATTTACGCTCTTACAGTTGGCCCACGCGACAGCCTCTCTGGCTAATCGCGGCGTCGTCATGCAACCGCATTTAGTCAGACGCACCATCGATCCTCAGACAGGCAAATCCGAGTGGTTGTATCAAACGCCGATCAAAACGATCCCGCTGAAGAAAGCCAATATCGAAGCCGTGATCAATGGAATGGTTGACGTTACGACCACGGGCACTGCACGACGCATCTTCGAAAACACTCCCTACAAGGTAGCCGGAAAAACCGGGACGGCTCAAGTGGTGACGATTGCTCAGGATAAAAAGTACGATGCAAAGAAACTTGCACGCGAACATCATGACCATGCATTGTTCGTTGCTTTTGCACCGGCCGACAATCCCAAGATTGCCGTTGCCGTCTTAAAAGAAAACGGCGGGTTCGGGGCTCAGGCCGCCGCTCCCATTGCAAAAGCCATGTTGGACTATTGGATTCTCGGACGAAACGACATGAATCTGCCGGCTCCGGCTCATTTAAGAGGCGCTCCGATTCCGAGCGCCGATTTCCCCGTCCCCCCAAAGGCTAGCCCAGCTTCCCAAGGAGCGGCACGATGAATTCGATCACAACCCCGTTGCTCAAGCTGATTCGCCGTCAACTTCACGTTATCGACATCCCGTTATTGTTGATCGTCTTACTGTTGTCGACCATTGGTTTTATCACGCTATTTAGTGCGGGCGCCGACTTTCCTTGGCGTATTTCGGGACAAATCCGAAACTTCGCCGTTGCCGGATTGGTCATGCTTGTTTTTGCCAATATTCCCCCAAAGTTTTTGGAAAAAATTTCCGTTCCTGTCTTTACTTTCGGCGTGATCTTGCTTTTGTTGACGCTTGTCGTCGGCGTAACGGTAAAAGGCGCCACTCGGTGGCTTGATTTCGGCATCATGCGCATTCAACCGTCGGAAATCATGAAGCTCGGCTTGCCCATGATGTTGGCGTGGTACTTCTCTTTCCGAAAGGAAACTTTGGGAACCGTCGATTGGTTGATTGCCGGCGTCATTCTGTGCATTCCCGTCACATTGATCCTGAAACAACCCGATTTGGGAACTTCGATTCTCGTTTCCATTGCCGGGTTGTCCGTCATCTTCTTTGCGGGATTACCGTGGAAATGGTTGGCAACGTTGGGAACCTTGTTGATTGCCAGCCTTCCGGTCATTTGGATGTTGATGCATGACTACCAAAAGACCCGCGTTTTGACTCTGTTAGATCCGACGAAGGATCCTTTGGGCAGCGGCTTTCATATCATCCAGGCTCTTATTGCTATTGGCTCGGGCGGTGTCTGGGGAAAAGGATGGATGCAAGGCACGCAAGCGCATTTGGACTTTATCCCCGAACGAACGTCCGACTTTTTGTTTGCCGTTTATTCCGAAGAGTTCGGCTTGATCGGCAACGCGCTTTTGTTGACCCTGTTTTTTGCGTTGGTCTGCCGTTCCGCCGTCATCGCCGTCAATGCCAAACGTCTGTATTGCCGTTTGTTGGCTGGTTCGATCGCCATTATTTTCTTCACGTATACGTTCGTGAACATCGGGATGGTGAGCGGCATTCTTCCCGTTGTCGGCGTACCGCTCCCCTTCATGAGTTACGGGGGTACCGCACTGACCATCCTTGGCATGTGTACCGGCATTCTGATGTCCATTAACGCCGATCGTAAAAAGAAATGAGTGGAAAAATGTTTCGCTTGACTCTTATTTCGTTATTACCCTTGGCTTTCTTGGCCGGCTGTGCGGGCAACGGCGGCAAGTATTTTGAAAATGACGGTCCTCCGAGCGTCGGCGGCGAATTCAAAGCCATTATGAGCAAGGACGTGACGATTAAAGTCGAGGAGCCTCACAAGTGGGCCAACCGTCGCTACAAAGTCATGGGCAAGTACTACACGCCGGTAACCGGCGATCAACCGATGGTTCAAACCGGTACGGCCAGTTGGTACGGCAAACAATTTCACGGTAAAAAGACGGCCATCGGCGAGACCTACGACATGTTTAGCATGACGGCAGCCCATCCGACGATGGAGCTGCCCAGTTTCGCCAAAGTGACGAATCTGAGCAACGGTCGATCCGTTATCGTCCGCGTGAATGATCGCGGTCCTTTCTTAGGCGGTCGCATCATTGACATGAGTTATGCCGCCGCCGTGAAATTGGGCTACCACAATCAAGGCACCGCACGCGTTAAAGTCGAACGCATCACGAGAAAGCAAATCGCCTCCGGCAACATCCCTCGCGCGTCCGACACGAACACGATTCTGGCCGTTGTCGACAATATCGTCGCGGTTGGAAGCGGTACGGCCCCGAAAAAGCAAAGTGCTCCCGCCGTAGCGGTCAAACAAGTGGTGGAACTGATCGACCCGTTGGCCGATTTGATTGAGCAAACCCAAAAGAACGCGCCGGCCGAGTCGGACGAAAATTATGCTCAGGCCGAATCGCAAGCCAAACAAAAACTATTGGAACTTCAAAACGCCGTCCAAAATATTCAAGTTGCTGAGCAGAAACTCGAGCAACTTAAGCAAGCTCAGAACGACTTGATCAACAATACGCTGAACAATGCCGTCCCCAAAGGATGGACGATCCAAATCGGTTCTTACTCCTCGGAAATCAATGCCAACGAGGCGGCAGCACACGCGGAAATGATGTTATCGAAACTGGGAAAGAAACTGCCCGTGCGCGTCCACAAAGACAACGACAAATATCGCGTTGTCGTTGGTGACGAATCGAATGCGGACATAGCGCGTGAGTTGGCCCAAACCATCGGTCAGTTACTCGGAATTCAAGTTTTTTGTCTTCAACTTTAAATTGTATGTTTCACTCCGTCGATTCAACTATTCGTTCCATGTGGCAAAGCCACACGCTGGACGCACTGAAAACCTTCGTGTCCCTCCCCTGCAAGTCACCGGCGTTTGACGCGGATTGGGAAAAGCATCGTTATTTGCACAAAGCGGCGCATGATGCGGCTCAATGGGGGAGCAAGCTCTTTCCTCAAGCTCAGTTCGAAGTGCTTGAAGCGCCAGGTCGCACGCCTTGTTTGTTCTTTGACATTCCTGCCACGAATTCGACCTCGAATGTATCCGTGCTGTTTTACGGTCATCTGGACAAACAACCGGAAACCGTCGGTTGGACGAATGGTCGTACCGCTTTCACTCCCTGCGTAGAAGACAATCGTCTCTACGGTCGGGGTTGTGCCGATGACGGTTATAGCGTCTACGCCGCTTTGACCGCTCTTTTCGCTCTCGATCAGTCCGGGGTCGACCGCCCTCGTGCCGTCGGCATTATTGAAACGTGCGAGGAAACCGGATCCGACGATTTGTCTTATTGGTTGACGACGCTGGCTCCGCGCTGCGGGCATGTTGCGTTCGTCGGTGTGTTGGACGGATCGGCCGGCGACTACGACCGTTTGTGGGCCACCACCAGTTTTCGAGGCATGGTCGCGACAACCTTGCGCGTCGATATTTTGAAAAACGGCGTCCACTCCGGTACGGCATCGGGCATCGTTCCCGATTCCTTCACGTTAATGCGTCAGCTGCTGGATCGTTTTGAAGATAGTCGTACGGGAGAAATCTTGGATCGCTCATTCCATACGGTTCCTCCCGCCGCCCGCATGGAGCAATTACGTCAAACGGCCGACGTCTTGACGAACTACTACCAAACAAACTTCCCTTGGGTCGATCAATCTCACTCGCGTCACGATTCAACGTTTGACAATCTGTTGGCTCAAACCTGGAAACCGCAACTGGCCGTCATCGGTACGGACGGCTTGCCGTCCTTGCAAGATGCCGGCAACGTCTTGCGACCCTATACCGCATTGAGATTGTCCGTACGCGTACCGGCTCATGTCGATACGCAAGCGGCTTTGGCATCTATGGAACAAACCTTGACGCAATCGCCGCCTTGCGGCGCTCGTGTTCGCCTGACAGACAGCATCGCCTCGGACGGTTGGGATGCAAAACCCGAACAACCCTGGTTTGCTCGAGCATTTGAAGAAGCAAGCAAGGAGTTATTCGGTCAATCCGCCGCCTATCTGGCCGATGGCGCTTCGATTCCCATTTTGAATCGGTTTGAAGAAATCTTCCCTTGCGCACAATTCTTGATTACCGGAGTTTTGGGACCCAACTCCAACGCCCATGGACCGAATGAAATGTTGCGATTGGATTATGTTGAAAAGCTCACTCAGGCTATCGCGCGCATTGTCAGTTGCGTCCCCTCGGAGAAGTTGTAATGCGTAGAGATCTGGTCGTGCAGGTTATTGTCGATTACGGGGACTTTTGGGAAAACTTTGCAACCCCATTTGAGGCCGAAAGCTTCATTAACAGCAATCTAGACGAGTTGGATTTACCCTTGGCCGTATGGCTCGAGGACATGAAAGGCAACAAAAAATGGGATTTCGACATGGTTGACGACGGCTCGGGGGTCTACCATCTGATCGATCGCCCCATCGATGTGCGACAACGACTGATTCGTACAACGTCGAATTAATTCGAAGAACAACCACTGAAGCCTTACGCATCAGTGGTTGTTGTTTAATATCGAGTGTAACTATTATCGGGTTAACTCCAGTCTATTGACGAAAATCCGTCAAAGCTTTTAGTATCCGTGAACACTATTAGTTGTGTTTTCATACCAATCAAATTACTAAATACAGTAGATAAGAGTCCCCCCCTTCGTCTCTATCTAAAAGGATAAAAACGAACATGCCGGTACAGATTGATCTCAGTCGAGATGCGCTTTTTGATGAACTCGGTCTCATTCGTCTTCGTGAAAGCTACATGAAACCGAGTGAAATCAGTCCTCAAGAGCGATTCCAACACGTTGCTGAAACTTTCGGATCCAACCCTGAACACGCTCAGCGCATCTACGACTACGCCAGCCGTCATTGGTTGTCCTTTTCTACGCCTATTTTGGCGTTCGGTCGCACGAAAAAAGGACTTCCTGTTTCGTGTTTTTTATCCTATATGCATGACAGCGCCGAGGGTCTCGTCGACACGCTTTCCGAGGTTAACTGGTTGTCTATGTTGGGGGGCGGCGTCGGGATTCACGTCGGCATTCGCTCGGCGGACGAAAAGTCCGTCGGCGTCATGCCTCACTTGAAAGTCTATGACGCGGCTTGTTTGGCTTATCGTCAGGGATCGACGCGTCGTGGCTCTTACGCCGCCTTTTTGTCCATCGATCACCCCGACATCATTTCGTTCATCGAAATGCGCAAACCGACCGGCGATCAAAACCTCAAGGCTCTGAATTTGCATCACGGTGTAAATCTGAGCGATGAATTCATGCAAAAAATCGAAGCGAGCATGCGCGACGCTAATGCGGACGATTCCTGGCCGCTTCGCCATCCGTCGACCGGCGAAGTCATGCAAACGGTCTCTGCCCGTGATTTGTGGCAACGCATTTTGGAAATGCGCATGCACACGGGGGAACCGTATTTGGTCTTCCCCGATACAGCCAATCGTAGCCTGCCCGCTTGGTTGAAAGACAAAGGACTGAAAATCAACGGTTCGAACTTGTGTACCGAAATTTTCTTGCCGACGGATAAAAACCGTACGGCTGTCTGCTGTCTGTCGTCTTTAAATCTCGAGTACTACGATGACTGGAGTAAAGAGCCTCGCTTTATTCCGGACTGTCTCGAGTTTTTGGACAACGTCCTGCAATACTTCATCGATCACGCCCCCAACACGATCGAAAGAGCACGTTTCTCCGCTTTGCGAGAACGTTCGATCGGTCTTGGTGCATTAGGATTTCATGCCTCTTTGCAAAAGAAAAACATCGCTTTCGAATCCGTTATTGCCAAAGCGACGAACAAGCGCATTTTCCGCTTCATTAACGAAGAGTGCGCCAAGGCGGACGCTTTGTTGTGCGAAAAGCGCGGAGCGTGCCCCGATGCGGCCGACTCGGGCGTTCAGCGCCGCTTCTCGCATTGGATGGCTGTGGCTCCAAACGCATCCTCTTCTTTGATTATGGGGGGAACGAGTCCGTCCATCGAACCGTATCGCGCCAATATTTATCGCCAAGACACGATTTCCGGCGCTTACATCATGAAAAATCGCTTCTTGAAGGCTCGTCTGGCGGAATTAGGACTCGATACGGATGACGTGTGGGCCGACATCATTGCTCACGACGGCTCCATCCAACATCGAACCGACCTCTCCGACGAACTGAAAGCCGTCTTCAAAACGGCCATCGAAATCGACCAGCGATGGATTATCGAATTGGCGGCCGACCGTCAGGAATATATCGATCAGGGACAAAGCATCAACCTGTTCTTCGCTCCCGACGTCTCGATTCCGTACTTGCATGCGTGTCATTTCTCCGCATGGAAGAAGGGATTGAAGAGCTTGTACTACAACCGCTCGGACAAGCTCCGCAAAGCCGACCGTGTCGGCATGCAAATCGAGCGTAAACGCATCGAAGAAGAAATCGACATGAACGCATTGGCCGACAATACGACTTGTTTGGCTTGTGAGGGATAACTCAATGGAATACAACACGCAGTCCTCAACGAGCATGCTGCAAAGCCGCTCCTACTTCAAACCGTTTGCATACCCGTGGGCTTATGAAGCTTTCATGCAGTCGGAGCAGATGCACTGGCTCTGGACGGAAGTACCCATGCTCGAAGACGTCAAGGACTACAACCTGAAGCTTGACGACGATGAAAAAGATTTTTTGACAAAAATTCTTCGTTTCTTCACGCAAGGCGACATCGACGTCTCGGGGGCTTACGTCAACACGTATTTACCTCAATTCAAGCAACCGGAAATCCGCATGATGCTTTCGAGCTTCGCGGCTCGTGAAGCTGTTCATATTGCGGCCTACTCCCATTTGATCGAAACGTTGGGCTTGCCCGAATCCATCTACAACGAGTTCTTGCAATACGAGGCCATGGCGGCCAAACACGACTTCTTCAATGAAGTATCGGAAGACAAGAAGGATCTGGCTGCTCAGATCGCCGCATTTTCAGCCTTTACCGAAGGTATGCAGTTGTTCTCCTCCTTCGTCATGCTCTTGAACTTCACGCGTAACGGTACGATGAAGGGGATGGGTCAGATTATCGCCTGGTCCATTGCCGATGAAACTTTGCACACGGAATCCATGATTCGTATTTTCCGCGAGTACGTCAAGGAAAATCCCTCGATCTGGAACGATGATCTCAAAGCAAAGATTTACGGCATTGCCGAAAAAATGGTTCAGTTGGAAGATGAATTCATTGATTTGGCATTCGGTGTGTCTCAAATGAAGCGACTGACGCGCGATGAAGTGCGCAATTACATTCGCTATATCGCCGACCGACGTTTGACGGCATTGGGAATGAAGGGAATCTTCAACTCGACGAAAAACCCCTTGCCTTGGGTCGATGCCATGTTGGGAGTCTCTCACACCAACTTCTTCGAAAACCGTGTGGTCGACTACGCCAAGGGCGCTTTGAGCGGTACGTGGGCGTCGGTATGGGGGCAGGCCTCTCACGAATAAACAATCGATCTTTTCATTCGGTCACGGGGGGTATGGCGACAGTCACGCCCCCCTTTTTCTTTATTCCAAGCGCATCTGCCGACGTTTCATCTCTTGTTAAAAAATTCCCCGTCCGCTATCTGAATTGCGCGAACGGGGTGTTGGCAGGCGTCATCGCTACTCGAGCGTTATCCCAAGAACATTTTATAGGCCGGATGCTGACTTTCATCCCAAAAACGATATCCCAAGGTTTTCAAGAACTGTTGGAACAACGCTTCGTCTTGCGGAGGCACTTGGATTCCCACCAAGACACGACCGAAGTCCGCTCCATTATTACGGTAATGGAACAACGAAATATTCCATTGCGGTGCCATGGAGGTCAAGAACTTCATCAACGCCCCCGGGCGTTCGGGAAACTCGAATCGGTAGAGTTTTTCATTGACGGCCAAATCGCAATGTCCTCCGACAATATGCCGTAGATGAATCTTCGCCAACTCGTCATGCGTTAAGTTGACGGTCGGCAAATTGGATTCTTCAAACAGTCGCGCCAAGTCATCAGCATCTTGCGAGTTAGCCGTTTGAATCCCGACAAAAATATGCGCCTCTTTCAAACTGCTCATGCGATAGTTGAATTCGGTCACGTTGCGATCACCGACAAATTCACAGAAACGACGGAAAGACCCCCGTTCCTCGGGAATCGTGATGGCAAATACGGCCTCGCGCTCTTCACCGTACTCGGCGCGTTCGGAAACAAAACGCAAACGATCGAAGTTCATGTTCGCGCCGGAAGTAATGGCAATCAACGTTTTGTTTTTTACGCCTTCACGTTTGGCCCAAACTTTCAGACCGGCAAGAGACAAAGCCCCCGAAGGCTCGACGATGGTTCGCGTATCTTCGAATACGTCTTTGATCGCCGCGCAAATCGCATCGCTGTCAACCAGAACAATGTCGTCCAAATACTGTTGACACAGACGGAATGTTTCATCACCGACACGTTTGACGGCCGTACCGTCGGAGAAGAGCCCGACATCCTCCAACGGGGTATTGACGCCGTTGTCAATCGATTGTTTCATGGCATCGCTGTCGACGGTTTCCACCCCGATCACTTTGATGTCGGGATACAGCGCTTTAATATAAACGGCGATCCCCGCAGCCAAACCGCCCCCGCCGATTTGAACGAAAATCGCATCCGGACGCGTCCGATCCCCAGGTTGATACTGCCGCAGAATTTCCATGCCGATCGTTCCTTGACCGGCAATCACATAAGGATCGTCAAACGGATGAACGTACGTCAGCCTTTCATCCCTTTGCATCTTTTCCGCATGAGCGGCCGCTTCGGTGAACGAGTCGCCGACGAGAACGACTTCACCGCCCAACTGGCGCACGGCTTCCACCTTCAGTGCCGGCGCGGTGACAGGCATCACGATGACCGCTCGACACCCCAAACGCTTGGCCGCTAAAGCAACCCCTTGCGCATGATTCCCCGCCGAAGCGGCAATCACGCCCCGCGCTCTCTCCTCTTCCGTCAAATGCACCATTTTGTTAAAAGCGCCGCGCAACTTGAAGGAAAAGACGGGTTGGGTATCTTCACGTTTGAGCAACACGCGGTTACCGATTCGCTTTGACAAACGCTTGGCATTGTCCAGCGGACTTTCCGATGCGACGTCATAAACTCGAGCCGTTAAGATATAGCGAAGGTAATCCTGTTGCGTCAGGTTGGTACACGACATGGTTAGTTCCAAACAAAAAGCGAATAGTACGTATCACTCTACCCGATTTAGCATTTACCCATACTTGGTTGAATTACTCAGTCTTTCTGATTTAGGCCACGTTTTTATATTCTCCTCATATAAAAAGAGCGCTTCCGCCATTAATTAACTTCGCATTCGGTGCATAGCTCGATACAATGATCCAACTAGGCAATGCATTTGCACACTATTTGAGATTACCGTAATGACCGCACAAGAAAACGCCAATATCGCCGAACAGGCTGCTCCCCGCATTCGAGAAATTCCATACAACTACACGTCCTTTTCAGACCGTGAAATCGTTCTGCGCTTGTTGGGTGAAGAAGCTTGGCAATTACTGACGGAGTTGCGCGATGAACGTCGAACGGGGCGATCTTCTCGCATGTTGTACGAAGTATTGGGGGATATTTGGGTCGTCAATCGCAACCCCTTCGTACATGAAGACTTGTTAACCAACAAAAAACGTCGCAAGCTTCTGATTGAAGCGTTGTACCATCGACTCAATGCGATGGAAAAACGCCGAGATCGACTATTGCACGAACGTGATGCCAAAGTGGCGAAGTTACTCACCTTTGCTCACCGTGCCGTCAAAAAGTTTGAATTCGATTTTGCCAATACGTTGCAATTGCGTCGTCGCGCCAAACGCGCTTTCAGTCGCTACACGCATGCCGACAACATTCGCTTCGATCCTTTCACGCGCGCGGCTCACGTGACCGACGCGACCGACTGGCGCATCGAATATCCTTTCGTCATCCTGACCCCTGATAAAGAGAGCGAAATGCCCAACCTGGTTCGTACGTGTATCGAATTGGGACTGGTGATTATTCCTCGCGGGGGTGGTACCGGCTACACAGGCGGCGCCGTACCGATGTCCGCCATGAGCGCCGTCATCAACACGGAAAAGCTTGACCACATCTCTTCCGTTTTCTCTGAAATTCTCCCCGGTTTATCCACTCCCACCGAATTAATCGCAACGGGGGCGGGCGCCGTCACGCGTCGCGTTTCCGAAGCGGCTGCCGCGGAAGATTTGGTCTTCTCCGTGGACCCGGCCAGTGCTGACAGCTCCAGCATCGGCGGCAATATTGCGGAGAACTCCGGTGGTAAGAAAGCCGTTTTGTGGGGGACGGCCGTCGACAACTTGGCCAGCTATCGCATGGTGACGCCGGACGGTAATTGGATGGACGTCGAACGCGTCAACCACAACCTCGGCAAGATCCACAAACAAGAACTCGTCACGTGGAAAATCACCGTCCGAGACGGGCATACGAGCGATCCGGCTCAGGCACGTATCTTGAAACAAGAGACGCTAAAAATGCCCGGTTCCATTTTTAGAAAACCCGGGTTGGGCAAGGATGTATCCAATAAGTACTTGGGCGGTTTGCCCGGCGTTCAAAAGGAAGGCTGCGACGGTCTGATCACCTCCGCCAAATGGATTCTGCATCGCATGCCGAAGTTCGGTCGTACGATTTGTCTGGAATTTTTTGGAGCAGCCAGCTTGGCCGGTCCCGCCATCGTCGACATCACGAAATTCCTCGACTCGCATCCCAAGGGGTGCATGTTGGCCGGTCTCGAACATCTCGATGACCGTTATTTGCGTGCTGTAAATTATCCTGTCAAGAGCAAACGCAACGATTACCCGAAGATGGTTATCGTCGGCGATATCGTCAGTGACGATGAAAGCGCATTGGATGAAATCGTCGAACAAGTCATCGCGTTGTGCACTAGCCGTAGCGGTGAGGGGTATATCGCCCGCACTAAGGAAGAACGGTTCAAGTTCTGGCACGATCGTAGCAAAACCGCAGCCATCAGCGCCCACACCAATGCATTCAAGCTGAACGAAGACGTCGTCATTCCGCTCGACAAAATCGGCGAATACACGTTGGCTTGCGAGCGTTTCAACATCAATTGCTCGATCGAAAACAAGCTTGAAATGCTCGACGGTATCAAATCGTACTTATCAGGCTACATTTCCTTGGGTAAGCCGACCGTTACGGCCGGGATCACGAAAGAGTCGCTCTTGGCAGCCACCGTTCCCGAAGCGTTGGAGTTGATTGATCGCGTTCGAGCCCGTTGGGATTTCATTCTCAACAATCTCGATCGTCCTTTGAGCGATTTGGCAACCGAGTTCGAACAACACGGTATCGTATTGACTGACGAACAGGCCGCCGTCTACGGCGACAAGTTGTTGTTCGATCTTGTGTACGACCGAGAACTGCGCGTTTCTTGGAAAAAAGAAATCCGCATCGATTTGATGCGCATCTTCTCCGGTGACGCCTTTGAAAAGGTTCGTGCGGAAATCGACTCGATTCACAATCGCGTTCTTCGCGGCCGCGTCTTCATCGCTTTGCATATGCATGCGGGGGACGGCAACGTTCACACGAATATTCCGTTGAACTCCGACAACTACGCCATGATGCAAAAGGGCTTGGAAGCCGTCAACATGGTGATGGAACAAGCCAAGCTGTTGGGCGGCGCAGTCTCAGGCGAACACGGTATCGGTTTGACCAAAATCGAATTTATCGAAGACGAGCTACTCAAGCCTTTCCACGAATATCTGGACAAGGTGGATCCGCGTCGCCGATTCAATGCCGGTAAATTGCGTAAAGATTTGGGACTCGAAAACGCATACACCCCCAGCTTCAATTTGCTTGGGGCCGAGTCCTTGATCATGCAGCAAAACGAACTGAAGGCCGTCAGCGACTCGATTAAAAATTGTCTGCGTTGCGGCAAGTGCAAATCGCGCTGCTCCACTCACGTACCGCGTGCCAGCCTGTTGTACTCCCCTCGCAACAAGATCATTGCGACCAGTCTTTTGATCGAAGCGTTCCTGTACGAAGAGCAAACGCGTCGTGGCGTCAGCTTGATGCATTTTGATGCTTTCGGCGACCTGTCGGACCACTGCACGTTGTGCATGAAGTGTCAGGCGCCCTGCCCCGTCAAAATCAATTTTGGCGAAGTGACGATTTTAATGCGCAATTTATTGTCTCGATCGGGACACACGCACAAAAATCCCGCCAAGTGGGCCGGTTTGAAGTTCTTGGAGTTGACCAACCCGAAGATTGTCAATGCCGCACGAAAAGGTTTGATCGAATGGGGGTTCCAATCGCAGCGCTACGCAGCCAATATTCTGAAGGCTCCCGCACAAAAGAGCTTGATGCGTCCCGCGAATACAACCGGTTACCCCGGCATCAAAGAGCAGGTCATCACGATGGTCAATCGCAAGCTGCCTACTCCGCGCATGCGAACCACATTACGTGACCTGCTCAAACTGGAAGATCCTACCGTCGTTCCGATCATCCGTCGAAAGGATGCGACCGACGCTGAAGCTGTGTTCTACTTCCCCGGATGCGGTAACGAACGCTTGCATACGGAAGTCGGTCTTGCGACCTTGGCCATGTTGTATCAGGCCGGCGTACAAACCGTTTTGCCTCCGAAATATATGTGCTGCGGTTATCCTCAACGAGGAAACGGACAACAGGACTTGGCAAACTCCATCGTCACGTCCAATCGCGTTCTCTTCCATCGTATAGCCAATACGCTGAATTATTTGGATATCAAAACGGTAGTTGTTTCATGTGGAACATGCTTCAAACAATTGAAGGATTACCACTTTGACGAGATTTTCCCCGGATGTCGCATCATCGACATTCACGAATTCCTCTTGGAAAAGGGAATGAAGATCACAGGTGAAGACAATACGCGTTATTTGTTCCACGACCCGTGTCACACCCCGTTCCAGGCGGCGTCTCCGATCAAAGCGGTGAATCAATTGTTTACCCCTGCCGACAACTCCCCCGTGCTGCTCACGGAACGTTGTTGCGGCGAATCCGGCACCTTTGCCGTCGGTCGTCCCGATATCGCAACGCAAGTTCGATTCCGTAAGGAAGAAGACATTCGCAAGAACAAGACTCAACTTGAAAAGGACGGATTTAATGGCAAGGTGAAAATTCTCACCGCTTGCCCGGGATGCTTGCAGGGGATGAGCAGATACTCCGATGCTACGGGAACGCAGGCCGAGTTTTTAATTGTGGAAATGGCCAAGCGCTCTCTTGGTGGAGATTGGATGGAAGCGTTCGTATCCTCCGTCAAGACAGACGGATTGGAACGCGTACTTGTATAAGGACAGCACTATGCATTGCGAACTCTGTGTATCTCGGCATCCGACGGAGCTATGGCGGAACGAACACTTTTACGTACTCCATGCCAACGATCCCATGATTCCAGGGTTCGTTCGCGTGGTTGCGGTGGATCATGTCTCCGAAATGAGTGATCTGACGCCACACATGCGAGCCGAGCTGTGGGAGTTGCTGAATTTGGTCGAATCGGTCATGCGCAAAGAAATGCAACCGAAAAAAGTTAATTTAGCTGAATTCGGCAATATGGTTCCGCATCTACACTGGCATGTGATCCCTCGCTATGAGGACGACCCTTATTTCCCCGGATCGGTGTGGTCCGAGGTTGTTCGTACAGTCGATCCGGCAGTTTTGGAGGAAAGACACCGTAAAGAGACGTGTTTCCTTCGTGTTTTAACGCAAGAACTGGAGCAGTTCAAATACTCTAACTAGTTGTACTTATTGACGATTTAACTCTGCATCCTTACTATAGAGTGCAAGAGTTGGCTTATAGCTACTTTAGTAGAGATTTCACGATGGTTGACGTATTTGCTCGACAGAATTTTCGCAGTTGGCGTTGGCACCTCCTCTAAGGCGGGTGCGCTTCTGTTGTCCAATACAAAAACATCAAAAGAACCCGCGGATGAGAATCGGCGGGTTTCTTTTATCAACGACACCGAGCTCATCCGCCTAACTCGATAGGTGAGAAGATGGCGCTTCATCCACATTTCCCCATCTCATTCCTGACACTGAACTGCTGGTGTATCAGTGTTCCGCTGTAACCCTCGATTCGTCCAAATTTAATATTCAGGAATTACAACATGAAATTAAATCCCTTCTTCGGCCAGTTTGGCGGCCAGTTTGTACCGGAAGCCTTGATTCCGGCTCTCGACCAGTTGGAACAAGCGTTCATCGAAGCAAAAGCCGATCCTGCTTTTCAACAAGAATTAAAGGATTTGCTGACGAATTACGGCGGCCGCCCGACACCGTTGACGTTGTGCCGCAATTTAACCAAAGGTACCAACGCGAAGCTCTATCTGAAGCGCGAAGATTTGATGCACGGTGGCGCGCATAAAACCAATCAAGTATTGGGACAAGCTTTGTTGGCAAAGCGTATGGGCAAGACCCGTATCATTGCGGAAACCGGTGCCGGTCAACACGGGGTGGCTACTGCATTGGTTTGTGCGCTGATGGGATTCGAATGCTGCATTTATATGGGAGCAAAGGACATTGAACGTCAACAGCCCAATGTCTTTCGCATGCGGTTGATGGGAGCCAAAGTCGTTCCGGTCCCTTTGGGCGAAGGTACTCTGAAAGAAGCCTGCAACGAAGCGTTGCGCGATTGGACCGAAAGCTATCACAACACGCATTACATGTTGGGTACGGCTGCGGGTCCACATCCCTTCCCCACAATCGTCAAAGAATTCCAAAAAATTATCGGGGAAGAGGCTCGAGCTCAATTTGCCGCTTTTGAACAAACGTTACCGGACTCCGTCATCGCCTGCGTAGGCGGCGGTTCCAATGCTATCGGTTTGTTCACGGATTTCATTCCGTTCCCCGAAGTTCAACTCATCGGTGTTGAACCCGCTGGCAAAGGCATGGACACCGAACACCACGGAGCCACGTTGTGCAAGGGGAGCAAAGGCGTATTCTTCGGGGCTCACTCCTATAACATGCAAACCGCCGACGGTCACATTCGAGAGTCCTACTCTATTTCCGCAGGACTAGACTTCCCGTCCGTTGGTCCTGAACACGCACATTTAAAGGATACGGGACGCGCCACCTACGTCGGTATTACCGATAAAGAAGCATTGAACGCTTTTATCGAACTGTCCTTGCAAGAAGGTATCATCCCCGCTCTCGAATCCTCTCATGCGCTGGCTTACGCTCTGAAAATGATTCGCAAGGAACCCAATAAAGAACAAAAGATTATCGTCAATCTGTCCGGACGCGGTGACAAAGATATATTCCAAGTAGCCAAGCGTCTGGAAGAAGACGGGCTCTTAATTGACGGTCAACTCACGGGCAAACAGTACTAAGTCGGAGAATTCATTATGTTGGCACCTATCCCTTTCATTTATCTATGCGATCCGACTCCTGAGGCATCCTTCGAAAATTTGGTTCGCCTTGTCAATGACGGAGCCAAAGCCATCATTGCGGGAGTTCCGTTCTCCGATCCTTGTGCGGACGGCGAAACATTGGAAATCGCTTGCGGCAGAGCTTTCAAATGCGCTCCCGATCAAGCGAGCAGTTTTGAGTTGATTCGTCGCTTCAAAGAAATTTATCCCGATGTGGCAGTCTACGTTCGTGCTTATACAAATCAGGTTTATGCGCCTGGTATTGAAAACTTTGTACGAACGATCAAAACTCTCGGTGCCGATGGACTCCTGGTCCTTGATTTGCCCGTAGCCATGGTCAAATTAATGCCGGTATGGAAACAAGCTTGCGACGCCTGCGATCTTCCTCTCGTCCAAAGCTTGCCTATGAACGCGTCCGACGACACCGTACAAGCTGCTATCGACTTGCCTTCGAAAATCGTCCTTTTTGAGTATCAATCGCACTGCCCCGTCGAACGTTTGACGCGGAGCTATCAGAAAGTTCGTGCGGCCGGTATTAAAACCGTCTTTATCGGTAGCAACCCCATTGATGTGGAGACGCTGGCTTTGTTCAAATCTCTCGATTTTGATGGATTGGTCATCGAAACGGCCGTTGCCGCCATGCAGAATGCTGCTCCCGACCATATGCTTCCGGAGCGTCCGCTTTCCTCTTTGCTAAAAGACTGATACGGAAAAACTAAAAAAAGCACCTTCCTAAATTCAACTTGACAAGGTCGTAGGAAAGGTGCTTTTTTTTTATGTTAAATCAATGATTAGCGTCGATAAGACAACGCATCAGTCGCACATGTTAACTGAAAACTTTTTCGTTTTTTCAGACACTTCCTTAAGGATCAAATATTGATCCTCGTTAATTCCAGAAACGAGGACATCCACCTGATCTGACGGAATGTCGTCTTGTTTAACAATGCGAATTCCATGCATCGGGTTGGGCATGTCGGCATGCATTTTCAATGCTTCTTCTTCCGTTTCAAAACTATCGATGACAATACCGCCGGACAGAGCCCCGGTGAACACGGGAACCGCCTTCGCATATCCTTGTTGTTTAAATTGTTTCATGAAAGCTTTGAGAGCGGTCTGTGTCTGCAAGGGGCCGAAATATACTAAAAATCGAGGATCTTTGTATCGTTCGACGATTTGCGTTTGCACCGAGGGGCGCCAACGCTGCAACTGCTGGTTTACCTCGGGCAGATCGCTCAAGTCAATTGCTTCCAACTTCAAGCAGTACGATACGGCATTGACAATCGGTTTTTGATCCGATTGCTTCTGATCACTGTTCGGAGACTCTCTCTCATACTCAAGGTCGATTTGCTTGATCTGCGGTATCGTGGGAACCGCTTTCATCCCAACGAAAAGCAGGTACCCAAGACCAATCAATAGTACGAGTTCAATCAGTATAAACAGCCGTTTCATACGTCGATACTAAATAGTCGATCTTAAGGCGAGCCCGCGCAGAACCAAATTATGCTGTAACACAGCAGTCGGATACGATTGAATCAAATACGGGGCCAACATCGGAGCCGCACCGCCGGCAAATAAGATTTGAGGTGCAAACCCCTGCCGTTCCAACACGCCAGCAGCACGATCAATTACCCCCAGATGAGCCTCAATAATCCCTGTCGATATGGCATCAGCCGTATTCTGAGGCGTATCTTTATAGACACCAACGCCCCCCGGACGACAACGCGTACGGCGCAACAAAGAATCGAACATCATGGTCGGACCGGGAAGGATACGCCCGCCCACAAAATCAAGACCATTATCCGTCGGTATCACGCTGTCGACCGTTGTTGCCGTCCCCATATGAACGACGAGTAAAGCACGATTGGGATACAAGCTGGCCGCACCGATGGCTGCATGCCATCGATCCGTTCCCAATTGTTGGTAGTTGTCGTAACAATTATGCAACTTGAATTTGCCATTGAATTCTCGTTCCGAATGCAACCAATCCCACGTGATGTGATGCTTATTGAACAGTTTTGTCAATGCCAACGCCAAATTTTCACTGGAAACCATGCACCCTACGACTCGGGTCGGCTTTAAGTTCAGCCATGCGTGCAAAAGTGAATCGGGAACACAATCCGATCCTTGATGTACAAACGTATGCGGTTTGTCAGGTTCATCCACCGTCGCCCATTTCAGTGCCGTGTTGCCGACATCAACAACCAAAACCGTCATTTTCTCGATCCTTTTTCATCGGGCGTATCACGCCGTCCATGACATATAGCGTGCTATCCCCCTTACGTAACCTTAAGCGCCCTAACCGGTCGATACCTTCATTGAGAACCGTAACAGCTTCTCCCGTGACAGGAGTGTAGCTCACGGATTGATTGTAAAAGCAATCAATATCTTTCCACTTCAATCTCAATATTTCAAGAGAGGATTCGTCAAACGCGTCAACACACCGTTTGATTGCGCCAGCTAACTCGATCAATAAGGCATTGCAATCCAGTATTTCATACAAATCCGTCACGGCGCTGGCGCCATACCCTGCGACATTGTCCAGTTGCATCGGGGGTTTTGACAGATTGATCCCCACCCCGACAATCAAGTGAGGAATCCGGTCTTGCGAATGAACTACCTCAACAAGAATTCCTCCTAATTTTCCTTGCTTGTACCACAAATCATTCGGCCACTTCAGTCGCACGTCGATGTAGCGTTTCTGTAACACTGTTACCAGTTCATATCCTATACATAACGTCACGCCTTGATAAAGAGAAAGGCTTTTGGCAAGAGGTATACCAACGGTAAATAGCATTGATTTTTCAGCATTTTTCCAGTTTTTACCATGAGTCCCCCGACCCGCAAATTGACGTTCAACCGTTTTAAAACAGCTCAGAGAATTCGAGGAGTGTTTAATCAATCTTTTGATATCGTCATTCGTACTACCGGTTTCTTCCTCGATGAACACCATATCAAAGATAGAACTCAGATCTTTAAACAACTGACGTTCGTTCAAAAACATTAAAGACTCCAAAAAAGACAAAACATAACAACAAAACAATCAAATATCAAGATGTTTTGTCGTTTTTTCTTTCTTATTATCAATGAAATAGATTTCCAGATCTCGTTTTTTTTGCTTAAACAAGCGCTTTTAAAAGACTTCAAATTTTTTGTAAGGCATTCTGATCAAGTTCAGACCTTTTAAAGATGCAGGTTTTCGCAGTTCCAATGTCAAACTACTTATACCTTAAAAAATAAATTTAAAAGCAGTTAGAAGAAGTAATAGATGTGGAAAATTCTGTTGATAAAAGTGAAAAATCCTTTAATATCAGTTTATTAGCTTGTTGATAAACCCGTTGAGAGATTTTAGAGTTGCTTGTTAGTAAGTTGTGGATGGTTGGGGATAAGGTTGAGGTCATTATAGGAAGGAAAATCTTATCCCTGTAAATTCTCAGCTTTTCGATAGGTTACTCACAGGTTTATGCACAAACTTTCTCCGCTTTGCGGATTTTTTCGGGGGAGTGAAGGCCGAGCGGATGGGGTGTGGAGGTGGTATGTAAGGAGATTTAAAGGGGAATGAAAGGAAAAAGAGTAGTTTGATATTGATTTTGAAAGATTTTTTTGTTTTTTGTTTGTATAGGAAGAATGTGTGTCACCGGTACGAAGGATGTGCGGAAATGAGAAACGGATGTGGATAACCCATTGATGTTTCGTACGGCGAGGGAAAGAGCTCGATTGACGCTTCGATTCGTGCGGCGATTGAAAGCGTTTCATTCTCTCCGTGCAAGCTTGAGAGCGGCTCCAGACGAATCTCTGTATGCATGCGTAACAACGACTAGACGCACATCCCGTTTGTTTGTACGATAGAGTTCATAACATCCATCTGTCTTGAAGGAATCATGCAAAAGAGAACATTGTTTACGAGTATTGTGGCTGCAGGCGTTTGCTCCATATTGAACGGTTGTGCTCCCTTGGTTGTCGGCGGAGCTGCGGTGGCGACCAGCACGGCGCTTATTGATCGACGTTCGACCGGCGCCGCCTTGAATGATGAGGTGTTTGAGTACAGAGTGGCCTGGGAGATTAAAGAAGCTTTGCAAGACATCGAATCTCACATTACCGTGACAAGCTATAACGGACGTATTTTGTTAACCGGCGAGGTGGCAAACGAGCACGCTAAAGAAGTGGCTTATAAAACGGCCTGGACGAGTTTGGATGTGGTCAAGGTGATCAATGAGTTGGCTGTCATGCCCAATGCGTCGATAACTCAACGTGTTAGTGATTCCGCGCTTTCTACGAAGGTTAAAACACGCCTGATTGCCGCGGAAAAAACCGTCTACAGTCAAATGAAGGTGACAGTGGATCGAGGTATCGTTTACTTAATGGGACTATTGACTCCTCAGGAAAACAAAGAAGCATGTGAAGTTGCCGCTGCTACGTCAGGTGTGAAAAAGGTAGTGTCTGTATGTGAAATTTTGTCCGCACAAAGAATTGCGGAAATGAAAGCCAGAGCGGAAGAAGCCGAACGGATTCGAGCAAAATCGGGAGATACATCAAATTAATAAAAAAAACAACCGTCAACATATGTTAGACGGTTGTTTTTTTTGATAATTAATAATAATTTTTGCTGTTTTTTAGTTCATTAAGAAAGCTAAAACGCATCCAATTGTCACCAAGAGGGAAAAGATCAATTCCAACTTAATAGTATTGAACATAACGGCGTTCAATTCCAAACCTTCTTTTTTCGGCAGGGTTTTCATGAGAGAGTACCCTTTGGAGAAGGCTAAGAAACAGATGAAAAGAGGGTATAGATCGTTATGCAACGCAACAACAACGACAATCAGAGCGAACGGCAGGCCGATCATTAAATTGAAGCATGATTGCATCGCTTTCTTTTTCAGTAGAACCGCTAGCGTTTGGCGTCCGATTGACGCATCGTGTTCAAGATCTCGGTAGTTGTTAACAGCCAAGACGGCACCGGCAATGCATCCGATGGCGGCGGAAATTAACAGTGTCGTCATGGAGACTGTGTGTGTTTGCAGGTAATAGGTACCGCAAACGGCCACCAAACCGAAGAATAAAAAAACGACGAATTCTCCGAACGGCGTGTAAGCAATCGGTTTCGGGCCTCCCATATAACAGTAAGCTGCAATGATAGAGCCCAAACTGATGCCGGCTATAACAAAGCCCCCGACATAGATCAGAAACAAGGTATCCAGAACGACAAGCACCCCCAAGACCTTGATCGCTTTTTCGACAGAGTCCACGCTAAGCCAACCTTTAGCCGTTGCTCTGGGTAATCCTTTTCGATTGGATCGTTCTGCTTTGCGTTTTGTATAACCGGCATCGTTCTCCATGTTACTGATGGCTTGCATCAGAATGGACAACAGAACGGTTGCGATCGCCACAATAGGGTCGATAGATCCTTGGTCAACCAATGCGCAAGCCAACCCGACGGCAACGGGAGCAATGGCAATTCCCCACGTTTTCGGTCGAGCGCAAGCCATCCAAGCTTTAAAACTGTAGGGACGAACGGAAGTATCAGTATGATCCACTCGGCAGCTCCGGTTACATGGCAATTTTGACCATGGGATGCGATGTCAGCATGAGATAAATACTGTCGAGTTGCGCTTTACTTTGCGCGTTTACGGTAGCGGTCAGCGAAGTGTATTTCCCCGTCTTGGAATGACTGATGGTCATGGTGTCGGGATTAAATTGCGGATCCAGTTCTTTAATGGCGTTACCGATGGTTTGCGCAAAAGCAGGATCGCTCAAACCCATGATTTTGATCGGGAACTGGCACGGAAATTCAATTAACGTTTCGGTAGAGGCAGTGGAGTCGGTCATAACAAAATTAAAGTGATTTAGGAAAATCTCAATGTTGCACGGCTGATTTCAAACGATCGGAAAGATGGCCCAACTCGATAGTTTCCAGAGAGACAACCGGAAATCTACCAATAAGGACTTTATCGAGCTCGATGATCAGCTCACCAACAGGTTGTCCGTGTTTAATCGGGGCCGATACGGGGCCGGCATATTCAACGCGAGCCTGCAAATGGTTAACCAAATCCTTGGAGATTTGGTTTTTATGCAGCGATATATAGACGGAAGAAGGGCTTCCGACAGTAATTGTATCCTGAGAGCCGTTAATGAGTTTTACGGATGCGATGGCTTGATTAGGCGAATACAGCTTGACGATATTGAAATCAACGACGGCATTGCGCAATAAATTCATGGCGCTGTTAAACGCGGTTTTCGGTTCCGTCAAAACAACGGAAATGAAGCAACGTTGTACCTGCCTCGTGGCATCCGTGTCTTTGTACGACAAAATAACGTCGTTCGAACTCTTTGATACGAAGTAGTCGTTTTTAATGGTGTTGGACTGAATCGATCGATTCGTGTTTTTGTAAGTTTTCGATTTGAAAACAAAGGATTTTTCGAAGAACCAATTCAGTCGATCCGAATATTGGGTTTGCAACTCTTTCGTCAGTAAAGCCAAGTCGTAAGCACAAGATTGTTGATCGACGTCCGCTATCGGTGAGGTGAACGAGGAACGTTGCATTCCACTACGACCGGCAGTGCGATTCATTGCATCGACGAAATCGTGTCGCGTCGCCCCTAAAAATGAGGCAACGGCCAGGCTTGCATCCTGAGCCCCCGTAATGGCAACCGCCCGAAGCAAGTCGTTGAGCGGAATGCGATCCCCCTCTTTTAATCCGATTGATTGTTCGGAGCGAGCATCTTTGACATCGTGGTGATAGATGGCAACCGATTCGTTTCCGGTGAGATCTTTCGCCCTCATCAGATCGAAAGCCGTCAGTAAAGTCATTAACCTAATGTGATCGCTCGGATTGACGATATCAAACTGATTTTGCTGAACAAGCGGCGTTCCTGTGATGCAGTCCATGACTAGAAAAGAGGAGCTCTTTTCGGCCGAATAAGCCGAGATACTCCCGCAGAGAGCCAAAGTAAACGCAAGTGTCGTCAGCCCGTGTTTTTTCATGTGTTTTACAACTCGCAAGCAAGGGTGAAAGCGTTTTGGATAATCTCAGAAATCGTTTGATAGCCCGAATCGGTTGAACACGCCCCTATCTGATAGGTGGGCAAGTTGAGCGATTGCAGGGCATAAACCAAGCGTCGGTTCGGTGTCTGTCCCGTACAGAGGACGACATGATCCACACGTATGGGCAACGATTCTTTGTGTTGATTGCCAAAACTAACGCGAATCGAGTAATTGTCGATCGTTTCGAAGTTTACGTTTTGGAATGTCTGAGCTCCGTTCATCAGAATCCATTGCCAATCCGCTTTGTAGTCGCCTTTCGAAAGAAGCGATTCAATTTCATTTTCTTTCGCTTCAAATAGATACAACTGTCGTTTGGGCGGTTGGATGGACGGTATGACCCCCAGAACGCCGCCTCGATGTTGAGCAATATCCCCGACACCCCATGCACTCAGCCACTGAGCGGGAGTCAAAGGAGAGGCGTCCTTGCTTTCCGTAAGAAATTTAGCCAAATCCAACGTCAAAGCATTAATGCCGATGATGCCGACTCGATGTCCAACAGGAGCATCTTGAGACAACACTTCATCAAAAGTCAGAACATTTGACGAGCCGATGCCTTCAATATCCGCTAATTTCGGGAACGATCCGGTAGCAATAACACAAGCATCGTATGTCCCGTTTTCCAAAGAACGATCAAAATGAATCGTCGAATTGGTGCTGACCGTTACGCCATGACGAGGCAACTCATCGTTTAAATACGCCAACCAGGAAACAATTCCTTGTTTACCTGAAATCTTCCCCATCATTTGAAGTTGCCCGCCGATACGATCGTCCGACTCGTGCAAATCAACTTTATGCCCTCGTTTGGCTGCAAAAATGGAAAACGCGATGCCCGCAATTCCTGCGCCGACAACAAGGATTCGTTTGCGTATTTGTGCCGGCTTAGTCAGTTGGTCAAACGAGTGAAACAAGAACGGATTGATAGGGCAGAAAATTGGCGTATTTTCCTTATCGGTCTTCTGACAACCTAAGAAACAACGCAAACAGGGGGTGATGGACTCCTGACAATTCGATTGAATTTTATGAATATAGTTCGGGTCGGCAATTAATGCGGTGGATAGCTCAAACAAAGCGTTTTCATGAGACTGAGCCAACTCATTCAAAGTCGATGGGTTGCCCAAATCCTGACCGAATACGACGGGCAAGTCGGTGATAGCGGCTAAAGCTTTGTAGGCGCCATTCCATATCCCCGGTACCGTATTGGGACCGGCCGTCGGGATAGTCTGTTGCGTGTTACCAAATTCGGCACAAAAATAATCGACCCCTGCCATGCGAAGCATATGCACAAGACGCGTGGTTTCCGCCCAATCGGCTCCTTTGGGAGAGAGTTCGATCAAGTTGAAACGAAAACCGATCAATTTATCGGGGCCGATAGAGCGGCGAACGCAACGCACGATGTCAAGAGCCAACTTGAAACGAGCTAATTGAGATCTCCCCCACTCGTCTTTTCGTCGGTTGGTGACGGGACTTAAAAAGTCGGCGAGCAGGCTTTGTTGACTGGCATCGATTTCGACGCCGTCATAATGACTTCGGATCACGCGTTCGGCAATGATGCCGTACTGATGAATCAAGCGTTTGAGCAAAAAAGAAGGAGCTCGCCAACTTGTTTTAGTCGTTTTTGAAGAAAGTCGCAAACGCGAGTCGGCCATTCTTCCGCGGTGAACGAGCTGCATGATGGCCAAACAATCGTGTTGATGCAATGCATCGGCGAGCAACCTGTGACGCGGAATATCTAACTGTTCATCAAATACACGCTCGTAGCTGAAACGTTTTCCCGTTTTATGAATGATCGCTTCGGGGATCGTGATCATGCTTGCGCCGGCGCGAGCCCTTTGCACATAAAAGTCAATCAGCGTGCGAATATTCGCGTGTCGTTCCATGCCGGTCGTAAACGGGGCCATGACAAGACGATTTTTCAGTCGGTATTGACCGCATTGAAATGTCGAAAATAAAGTCGAAAAAGGCATGGAAGCAGGGGGTTAGTTGGTGACTCCAAAGGGAATCAAAACACACGGAATAGAGTGCGAAGCATCTTCAAGATGACGCAATTGATCATCAAAGAAAATATGTGGTTTTAGAACATTCAGCACGGATGCTTTTGAGTGACCGTCCAATAAAAACAACTCGGCGGCATGCATGCCCAGTGATTGCAAGGTGGTGATTAGACGCTGCTCGCTGGGAGCTCCTCGAGCCGTGACAATGGAAATTCGAATCGCCGGGTGATAGTACGGGTTGCTGTTACCTCGTTGTGCATCAAGATCTTGAAACTTCGCCAGTTTAGTGAACAGTTTGTGCAACGGGCCGGGGGTATGAGGTTTGGTTTTATGCTCCAATTCATAGGCCGTAAACCCAGTAAGTCCGTCTTTCTGATATTGACGCTCCGCTTCGTCGTCGATAATGACTCCGTCAAAGTCAAACGCAATACGTAACTCTGGTGTCGACGTCTCTTCTTCAACGGGAGAGACCGTCGAACTGGGAACCACCCAACCAGCAGGAAAACCTTGAGAAATAGCCTGTTGCACGCTTGCCTTATCGGCACTTAAAAAGAGTGAAGCGTCAAACGATTCAAGATAAGGAAACGTCGTTTGTCCGGAAGTAAATGCCCCCGACTTGATCGGCAAGTTATAAAAACGGCAGGAGTTAAAGAAACGCTGACTTGTTTCCGGAGAGTTTTTACTCAAAACGACAACTTGAAAGGGCTCTTCCGAGGGGAACAGCTTGTTAAGTTGCAAAAAACGATGAATGAATGGAAAGGCCACTCCGGGAGTAAGTGGGGTGGCGAGATGCTCCAATTGATATTGCCGATAGGCGTTAATACCTTGCGACTCAAAAAGAGCATGCTCTTCTTCCAAATTGAACAGAGCTCGAGAAGAAACAGCAATAACCAATTTATTGTTGGAGGCACTCATTTCTTCGAGCTCCGTTCTTGAGAAGTAAACAGGCTTAGATGTCCAAATTATTGACAAAAATAGCGTTTTCTTCAATGAAGTTGCGACGCGGTTCAACTTCATCCCCCATCAACATGGAGAACGTGTCGTCGGCCTTACAGGCATCTTCAAGGCGAACGCGTAACAAACGGCGGGTTGCGGGGTTCATCGTGGTCTCAAACAGTTCCTTGGAACCCATTTCGCCCAACCCTTTATAGCGTTGTTTTTTGACTCCTGCTTCAGCCTGATCGAGCAACCATTTGACGGTTTCGCCAAAGTTTTTCACGGACTGCGATTTTTGACCGCGAACTACGCGCGCACCTTCTTGGATCAATCCCTTCAGTTCTTCCGATGCTGCAACCAGAACCTTGTACTCATTGGAACGAAGGAATTCGGGTTCGATAAAGGTTTCGTGCGTATTGCCGTAAATATGGTGAGCGATTTTTAAATGCCAACGATCGCGTTCGGCATCAAAGAGCGCGGAGACCGTGATTTCGGGATCCCGCATTTCTGCTTCCAATACGGCGGCCGATTGCATGGCTGTTTCTTGGTCGTCCAAGTGGATTTTGACACCGGAAGAAATGGCCAACAATGCCGAACGATCAATAACTTGGCTCAAACGCTCGATGATGGCCTTTGATTGCTCAAAATCCGTAATCAGATTTTCAAGATCGGTACCGCGAATGCTGATACCGGCCTCAAAGTCGTCCTGAGAGCGATATAAGGCTGCATCCTTCAGCGCGATGTCCAACAAGTAACGAGCCATTTCGGCATCGTCCTTGATGTAAATCTTGATTTCTCGCTTTTCCTTGTCACGTTGACCGGTAAAGACCCCGTACAGAGGGGGTTGTGCGATATAAACATGACCGCGTTCGATCAATTCGGGCATTTGGCGGTAGAAGAAGGTCAACAACAAGGTGCGAATATGAGCCCCGTCAACGTCGGCATCGGTCATCAAAATGATGCGGTGATAACGGAGTTTGTCGATGTTGAAATCGTCTTTCAGCTGCGTACCCAACGCCAAAACCAGCGTTTTGATTTGTTCGGAATCCAAAAGCTTGTCAATGGACGCTTTTTCGACGTTCAAAATTTTGCCGCGCAAGGGCAAAATCGCTTGAAATTCGCGATCACGCCCGGTTTTTGCCGAACCGCCGGCCGAGTCACCTTCCACCAAGAATACTTCACTGGCTGCGGGGTCTTTGCTTGAGCAGTCGGCCAACTTACCGGGCAAACCGCCGCCGAAAATTTGCTTGCGAGTGACTTCACGCGCTTTGCGTGCGGCTTCACGGGCACGTGCGGCTCCGACAATCTTGTTGCAAATATCTTTAGCTTGCTCGGGATTTTCTTCCAAGAAGGTGGACAATCCTTCACTCACGGCCGCATAAACGGCGGGTTGGACTTCGCTTGTGACCAACTTGTCCTTGGTTTGAGAACTGAAGGACGGCTGGGGGACTTTGACCGACAAGACGCAGGTGAGACCTTCTCGCATGTCTTCACCCGTAATTTCAAACTTGTCGGTCTTTTTCATGATGTCGTTGTTGGCAATGTACTGCTTGAAAACAGTCGTCATTGCATTGCGAAGACCGGTCACGTGCGTACCCCCGTCTCGTTGGGGGATATTGTTCGTGTATGCCGCCAAGGATTCGTTATAAGAGTCGTTCCATTGCAGAGCGACTTCCACATAGACGGGGATTTCTTTAGTTGAATCCTTTGCCGTCTTTTGCTGGATCGTCTTGAGAATATAAACGGGATCCTTATGAATCGGATGGCGGGTGGTATTTTTATACAAAACGAACGAGCGAACGCCTCCGTCGCTTTCCAAACGAATATGCTTAGCGTTGCGTTCGTCCACGAGTTCGATATCGACGCCGGAGTTCAAGAAAGAGAGTTCACGCAAACGCGTCAACAATGTTTCGTAGCTGAATTCGGTAATGGGGACAAAAATGGAGCTGTCGGGCAAGAAATGGACTTCCGTGCCGCGTTTCGTTGTTTCGCCGAGAACCTTCATAGGGCTCGTCGCGACTTCATTACCGGTAGCGGGATCGACCTGAAGTTGAATTTCACGATTTTGGGCGACACCGTTTTCAAAGCGAATGAAATGGGTCTTGCCATCTCGATGAACCTTCAGTTCCAGCCATTTGGACAAGGCGTTTACGCAAGAGACGCCGACGCCGTGCAGACCGCCGGAGATCTTGTACCCGTTATCATCGAACTTACCGCCTGCATGCAATTCGGTAAGAGCAATTTCTGCGGCCGAGCGCTTGGGATCGTGTTTGTCGTCAAACTTTACGGCGGTAGGAATGCCTCGACCGTCGTCAATGACGCTGACCGAGTTGTCCATATGAATCGTCACGAAGATGTTTTTGGCGTAACCGGCCAAAGCTTCGTCAATGGAGTTATCGACGACTTCGTAAACCAAATGATGCAAACCCGAGCCGTCGGCAACGTCGCCGATATACATGCCGGGACGCTTTCGAACCGCTTCGAGACCCTCCAAAATCTTAATGTTGCTCTCGTTGTAGCTGGAGCCGGAAGGTTGAGTTTCTGTACTTTGAGTCGTTTCCAAATCTGCCATAGTGTTCAACAACTAATCAAAAGACGTATTCGCCAATGTATTCGATGTGCCAAAACCAATCTCTCAAAGATGTCGTACGCCAATACAGCATCGACTGTATTGGCGTCACGCGTAATCTTGTAAGGTAGAGAGGTATCAAGTTAGATGCGCATCGGCATCAACACATAACGGAATCGTTCGCTATCGGGCATGGTCAGCAACGTGGGGCCTTGGGCGGTAGAGAATGCAAAGCGAACTTCCGCATTCTTCAGGTTGGACAAAACGTCCAACAGGTATGTCACGTTAAAGCCAAGATCAAGCTCGGCGCCCTGATACGAGATAGCGATATCTTCCACTGCCTCTTCCATTTCGGAGTTGGCGCTTTGGATGAGAAGCTTTCCGGGGGTGACAACCCATCGCAATCCCTTGAATTTTTCGTTTGCCAAGATGGCGGCGCGCTTCAATGCGCCGATGAGTTGCTCACGATTGATGGAGAAGATTTTGTCATTGCCCGTGGGAATGACACGCGTGTAATCGGGGAACTTTCCGTCGATGAGCTTGGTGAGGAACTCAATGTCACCGAACTCAAAACAGGCCTGGGAGGCTCCGAGTCGGATCTTGACCGGATCGTCGGAGTCGGGCAACAGCTTCATCAACTGAAGAACGGTCTTGCGGGGCAAAATGGCTTCAATCGTTTCGGAGAAATGCATGTCGCATTCTGCATCGCAACAAGCCAGACGATGTCCGTCGGTTGCAACGGCACGGATGAAACCGTCTCCTGCCACCAAAAGCAGGCCGTTCAAATAGAAACGGATGTCTTGCTGCGCCATGGCAAAGTGAACCATCTGCATCAAGTGCTTGAGGGTGGAGGAAGGAATCGTAATTTCAGTCGCAAAATCGGAACGGGTAAGCTCAGGATATTCGTTTGCGTCCAATTGAGCCAAAGAGAATCGGGACGAGTTGGCTCGCAATACGACACGCTTGTCTTCTTTTTCCAAAGAGACTTCCGTACCCGAACCGGGGATAGCGTTCAGCAAAGCGATTAATTTGGCTGCCGGTAGCGTGGTTCGCAAGGCTTCTGCACCCATGCCGACGTTAGCGTTCGTCTTGATTTGGATTTCTAAGTCCGTCGTTGTGAAACAGACGTTGTCACCGTTCTTGCTCAATAAGATGTTGGCCAAAATCGGGAGAGTTTGACGACCTTCGACGATACCGCCGACCGTCTGCAAAGGCTTTAATAACGCTTCACGAGTACACTTGATGAATTGCATTTTTTCTAAGTCCCAAAAGCTTCGTAGCAACAAACAATTTTAACGAAAAAGAAGAATCCAAACCATTTCCAGAGGTGAAAAAATCAGCTTTTCCGATATGAAAAAGCTGATTTTTCTTTAATTCTTGATGCGTTGTTCAAGAATGTTCAAGTCGTGTTTCAACTCCTCGTTTTTGGATCTGTCTGCCGCAATTTTCTTGCAGGCGTACAACACGGTCGTATGATCGCGTCCCCCGAACAAAGAGCCGATTTCGGGCAAGCTTTTTTGAGTCAACTCTTTTGACAAATACATGGCGATTTGTCGGGCTCTGGCGATCGGAGCGGCTCGAGATTTGGAGTACATGTCGGCTATTTTCAGGTTGTAGTACTCGGCCACGTTCTGTTGAATGTTTTCCACGGTAACAGGAACCGCGCTTGCCTTGAAAATGTCTCGCAACGCGATACGAACGGTATCCATTGTCACCGGGACTTTATGGAAGTTCGTATAGGCCAAAATTTGTTGTACCGCGCCTTCGAGTTCGCGAACGTTACTCTTCAAACGTTTGGCGATGGAGTTGGCTACGTCCTGAGGCATTTTCAGACCGGATCTGTCTGCTTTTTGGAGCAAAATTTGAACGCGCATGTCGAGCTCGGGCGGCTCGATTTCTACTAAAAGCCCTTGAGTCAAACGACTCAACAAACGTTCTTGGAAGTCTTTCAAACTTCGAGGGAAGGTATCGCTTGTAAGGACGATTTGCTTGCCGCGCGGAACCATGCTTTCAAACGCCAGGAAGAAGTTGGTCTGCGTACCGTCACGTTTGCCGAAGCTTTGGATATCGTCGATCAAAAACAGATCGAGCCCCTGATAACGGGCTTCGAACTGACGCATGATTTCGGGTTGGGAATCCTTATAGCGAATGGCGTCCATGAATTCCTGAACGTATTGCTGAGCGGAAACGCACCGTACTTTGGCGTTGGGGTGCGCCTTGAGGTACTCATGACCGATGGCGTGCATCAAGTGCGTTTTACCAAGACCGACACCCCCGTAGATAAACAAGGGGTTGTAAATGGCAGTCGGACTGTGGGCGACTTGCAATGCAGCGGCATAGGCAAATTGGTTGGCCTTACCCGCAACAATATTGTTCAGGGTTAGATTGGGTAATAACCCTGTCTGTTGCGTAATATCGATCTGGGTTGGCGTTGTATCCGAGGTGATTCCGGCGGATTTCGGGAATGTCGTCTCCTTGACCGTCCACAGTAATTCAATTTCCTTGTTGGCAAGACGATTGACAATGTCGGAAATTTTTTTTCCGTAAGACTGCTGAACCGTGCGTGCTTTGGCACTGGAAGGAGCGGCAATGGTCAAACTGTCGACTTCAAGAGAAGAGTCGTCTTCAACGATGAGTTCGGCGAACCAGTTTTGGAAGACTTCTTGCGGGACGCTGGATTTGAGTTCTTCGAGACAACGATTCCAAAATTGCGACATAGTGTTCTGTAAGTAGGTCGTTGAAAGTCGAACGGAGACGGAACGAATTCAACCGATGGGAAAAACAAGTCCGCAGAAGCTGCAAGACGAATGGGTCTACTATTTTAACGGTCGAACCCAAACTTATCCACAGAGTTATTCAGATGAAGCCCTAGTGTTTATGGGGCGATCAAAGTTTTGTGATTTAATTTCCTCCGATCACCATATGCAGTAACCATCGATCGAGCATTTGACGATTTACAAAAAAATCGTTGTTTTTCAGGTTTCAGGCATTGACAGAAGTACCAAAAATAGGGTGTAATATAAGGCTTTTCATGGGTTCAATAATATTTTTATATGTCATCGGGTAAAATCGGTGACGTTTTGTCGTTCGTTTTTGACGCGATCCGGCAAATTTTTGTTCTCGTGATAAACGGTTTTTTAGAGTGCTCTGTGCAGTGCGGTTAGCCGCCAGAGTGCGTGTTTTTATCTCTGCGGTGGCTTCTGCTCCGCGTTTTTAACGCCTTTATTTCAAGGTAAGGATTAAAGTCATGGCTACCAAGCGTACCTATCAGCCTTCTAAGGTTAAGCGTGCTCGCACGCACGGTTTCCTCGTTCGTTCTCGCACCAAGGGCGGCCGTCGCGTGCTCGCTCGCCGTCGTGCCAAGGGCCGTCATACCCTCGCTCTCTAATTGGCATTTCACCGTGCCAATTAAACGGCTGTGACCCAGAATCGAGTTCGTTTCCGTTTTCCGCGTTCCGTTCGAGTAATTTGTTCGGACGATTTTGGGAGATTGTTACGTTCTTCGGGGCCGGGGAGCATCCGCCTCGGACGTGATTTGATTTCTGTTTGCGCTCAGACGCATGAGGAACCGGGTCGCGTCCGTTTTGGTTTTACGGTTGGCAAACACAATGCTCCGAGGTCGGTCGATCGCGCGTTGGTAAAGCGGGTGATGCGCGAGTGTTCGCGTCTTGCCCTGCCTGAAATCGCCTCGATTTGTGCAAAGCATGACGTTGGTATCGACATCAGTTTGCGTTTGCGTGGACCGATTAAGGACGTGGGTCGATCGTTGCCTGTTGATGAGGCGAAACGACTGGTGCGTAAGGGCACACAATTGTGTCTGAGCGCGCTACGGAAAAGATTGAATGCTGTAATTCAAGAGGCTAAAAATGCTAACCAAAATCCTGGTAGCGCTAGTTAGGTGTTATCAATTAACGTTGTCAGGGTGGGTTGGATGGCAATGTCGGTTTGTTCCGAGTTGCTCAAATTACGCCATTGAAGCTCTGCAACGACACGGAGCTCTGAAAGGAACGTGGATGACTGTCGCTCGTCTGCTACGATGTCATCCTGTTGGCGGAAGCGGTTATGATCCGGTTCCCGAAAAGTTTCGATGGCGCTGTTGGCGTAAAGAATCCGACCAACACACGGGGAAGACGAGTTCTTCCAATGATTAATCAATAGACAACTGGACCAGATATGGGAAGCGATTTTAAGCGCACTCTAATGTGGGTTATCTTTGCAGTATCCATTTTTATGCTGTGGGATAACTGGCAAGTCTATAACGGTAAGCAATCTTTCTTTGCTGAACCGGAAGCGGTACAACAGGCTCAAACGACGAATGCATCCATTCCGGACTCTAACGTCGGTAGCGGTGCCGATGCTGTCGCCAAGGGAATGATTCAGGCTAACAAGCCGATCGAAGTTTCCAGCGATTTGTTGAAGCTCAATATTGATGAACAAGGTGCCGTCGTTACGCGTGCCGAATTGTTGCGCGAACGCCAAGAAGCGGATTGGACCGATGTCGGTTTGGTTGGCATGATTCTCGGCAAAACCGCACCTGAACTGAAGAACATCGTCCTGTTCGATGTGACTCCGAAGCACGTGTATGTCGCTCAGAGTGGCTTGATCGGCGGTAACTTCCCCAACCACAAGTCCACCTTCAAGTATGTCGGTTCCGAAAAGTCCAAGCGCATGGACAAGGATCTTGGCCGTGAAGTGAATGTGACTGAAGCTGTTTTCGAAAGCACTCAGGGTAACGTGACGGTTCGTAAGAGCTATGAACTGATCGACGGTCACTATGGTATGAAGGTTCGTCATACCGTCACCAATAATGGTGACACGACTATCACGCCGTCTATCTACTATCAGTTGACTCGCGACGGTGGCAAGCCTGAAGGCGAAAGCTCCTTCTACTACACCTATACCGGTCCGGCTATCTACACCGACGAACAAAAGTTCCAGAAGGTTGCCTTTGACGATATCGGTGACCGTCCTGAACATCAGGTCAAGGCAAACAACGGTTGGATTGCAATGATCCAGCACTACTTCTTGTCTGCTTGGGTTGAACCGAATACTGATCGTGAGTACTACACGACGAAGTTGACCAACGACTTGTATGCCGTCGGTTCCATTCATAAGATGCCGGCTGTCGAAGCCAAGAAGAGCGCATCCACCGAAGCGACGTTGTATGTTGGTCCGCAAAATCAGCAACGCTTGGCTCATATTGCCGAAGGGTTGGATTTGGTTGTCGACTACGGTTGGCTGACGTTCTTGGCTAAGCCGATTTATACGGTTCTGAACTTTTTGCACGGCTTGGTCGGAAACTGGGGTTGGGCTATCGTTCTTTTGACGGTGTTGGTTAAGGCCATCCTCTATCCGATTTCCGCTGCGGGTTACAAGTCCATGGCTCGCATGAAGGAAGTGACGCCGCGCATGAAGGCCCTGCAGGAACAGTACGGCAACGATAAGCAGCGTTATCAGCAGGCTTTGATGGAACTGTACAAGAAGGAAAAGATCAATCCCGTTGGTGGTTGCTTGCCGATCGCATTGCAGATTCCCGTCTTCCTGGCTTTGTACTGGGTGTTGCTGGCCAGCGTCGAGTTGCGCGGCTCCGAATGGATGTTGTGGGTAACCGACTTGGCAATGCCTGATCCGTGGTTCATTCTTCCCGCCGTTATGATGGGTACGATGTTCTTGCAGATCAAGCTCAATCCGACGCCGACGGATCCGATGCAACAAAAGATGATGGTCATCATGCCGTTGGTCTTTGGTGTAATGTTCTTCTTCTTTGCGTCCGGTTTGGTGTTGTATTGGTTGACGAACAACGTGCTGTCCATCTTGCAGCAGTGGTACGTCAACAAGCAGATTGCAGCTGAACGAGCCAATCGTATCAAGGCTGCGAATGCCGCTAAAAAATAAGAACGCGCAAGAAGCTTTCTTAACGAAAGAGAGCTAAGCCGAATAAAAAAGGGGTGCTTGGTAACAAGCTCCCCTTTTTTCTTTCAGACGAATTGAAAAGAGGAGGTATACCTCCTCTTTTTGTTTTGAATTTACTGTCGTTTTCTTTTCCACATCAACAATGGAATCGGCCATAACCAGGTGCTGACGAACCATAGGGCGATTCGATTGGGTGAAATGGACTGATTGGCGCTTTTGGACGTGATACAAAAAATGGTGATGGCGCCAACGACAACCCACAATAGAAGACCGCCATAAATGGCGACCCGCATGTTGTAAGTCTCTCCAAACAATGCTCCCAGGTATGCCGTTAAGGGGATGGATGAAATGACGGCCAAGCAAGCCCCGACAATCGATGCTCCGAGTTGAGATTGATTTTTCTTGGGTAAGGACATAACGAAACAGACATAGAAATATGTCTAGATGATATACAAAAAGACGGGAACGATTAAGGTGTCTGGGTCTAAAATATTGCTACTAAATTTGCCTAGAAATGGATGAATCATGAACGAGAATAAAGCCCCGATTATTGCAAGAGCTTCGGCGCCAGGAAGAGGCGGTGTCGGAATCATTCGTCTTTCTGGTTCTGCAACAGCAATGGATTCGATTGTTCAGGAACTCTTCAAAGGGAAGGTTTTGAAACCTCGATTCGCGCATCTGTGTCCTGTTGAAGATGATGACGGACAGGCGATCGATCAGGCGATTGTCATTCGATTTGTTGCCCCCCGCTCTTATACGGGGGAAGACGTGTTGGAGATTCAAGCGCATGGAGGAACGGCGATTCAGCAAATGATCATGGATCGTTGTATGCGAGTCGGTTCAAAGGTTGGCCTGCGTTACGCCGAACCGGGGGAGTTTACGCAACGCGCTTTTCTGAACGGACGTATTGATCTGGCTCAGGCTGAGGCCGTAGCCGATTTGATCGATGCAGGAAGTGCCGCTTCGGCGCGAGCCGCCGCACGATCTCTTCAAGGTTGTTTTTCCAAACGAATCACCGACCTAAACGAACAACTGATTGATCTGAGAGCCTTTGTCGAAGCTACGCTTGATTTTCCCGAAGAAGAAATTGAGTTTATTGAGAATGGACATGTTGCTCAACGTGCCGTCGATTTGCTGGGGCAGGTTCAGGACTTATCCAAATCCGCTATGCGAGGCAAGGTGCTCCGAGACGGCTTGACGGTCGTATTGGTAGGTTCTCCCAATGTAGGCAAGAGCTCCCTGATGAATACGTTGGCCGGAGACGAGGTGGCGATCGTTACCGATATTGCCGGGACAACGCGAGACAAAATCGAGTACGCCATCGAAGTGGACGGCGTTCCGATCAAGTTGATCGATACGGCAGGTCTGCGTCAGACCGAGGATACGGTCGAGATGATCGGTATCGAACGAACGCTCAAAGCCATTGAAAATGCCGATGTCATCTTGCATCTGAAGGACGTAACTCGCTTGGCAGATGAAGAAGATCAAACCGCGATGGAGTTGATTTTGCCGCGGCTTAGAGAAGGCGTCGAGTTCTTGACGGTCGTTAACAAGGTCGATCTTGTGAAGGCGGAAGATACCGCTGTCGACGGTTTGTTGTTGTCTACGAAGACCGGATTTGGAGTGGAGGTATTGACGCAAGAGTTGCGACGAATCGCCGGGATGAGCGAGGTTTCCGAAGGTGATTTTATGGCGAGAGCCCGTCATCTCGATTGCATTGCCAGAGCCCAAGAACATTTGCAAAACGTAGTTTTGGGCATTGGTTCGATGAATCTGGAAATTGCGGCGGAAGAATTGCGACTGAGCTCGAATGCGCTCGGAGAGATTGTCGGCCAAACATTGCCGGATGATTTGTTGGGAATGATCTTCTCTCGTTTCTGCATCGGCAAATAATATTCTCACTCAATTAATTGCAAAAAAGTTTCACGTGAAACAAAATTAGCAACGGTAGCGTTGTTGAGGCGGATCGGTAAAAAATAAGAAAAATTAAAACAGATGCGCCTTCTTCTTTTGTGTTTCACGTGAAACCTTCAGTTGTTATGTTATATCCTGTTGAATTTGATGTAATTGTGATCGGCTGCGGTCATGCCGGAGCAGAAGCTTGTTTGGCTTCGGCTCGTATGGGGGCTAAGACGCTCTTGTTGACGCATAACATGGAGACGATCGGCCAGCTGTCATGTAATCCTTCGATTGGCGGTATTGGCAAGGGCCATTTGGTCAAAGAAGTAGACGCCATGGGCGGGGTAATGGGGGCTGTTACGGACGTAGCCGGGATTCAATTCCGTATTTTGAACAGCTCCAAGGGGCCGGCAGTCCGTGCGACTCGCGCTCAGATCGATCGTCAGTTGTATCGCGTCGAGATGAGAAAACGCATCGAAAATCAGGAAAATTTATGGGTCTTTCAGCAGGCGGCGGACGATCTGATCGTAGAAAACGGACGTATCGCCGGTGCCGTCACCCAGACCGGCATTCGATTTAAATCGAAGAGTGTGGTGCTGTGTGCGGGGACCTTTTTGAATGGGTTGATTCATATTGGGCTCGAACACTATCCGGCGGGGCGTGTCGGGGATCCTCCTTCCATTCGTTTGGCCGAGCGCTTGATTGAATTGGGGATGCCCAAGGGTCGCCTCAAGACTGGCACGCCCGCACGTATTGACGGTAGAAGTATTGACTTTTCCAAGTGCCAGGAGCAACCCGGGGATCTAGATCCCGTACCGCACTTCTCCGTGATGGAGCCTGATATCGTTCATCCGAAACAGGTGCCCTGCTGGATTACGCATACCAACCAACAGATGCATGACATTATCATGGCGAATCTGGATCGTTCGCCCATGTATTCCGGCGTCATTGAAGGGGTTGGTCCTCGTTATTGTCCTTCGATCGAGGATAAGGTTCAGCGATTTAAGGGGAAAGACAGTCACCAAATTTTTCTTGAACCGGAAGGTTTGACGACCAACGAGTTTTACCCCAACGGCATCTCGACGTCGCTTCCGTTTGACGTGCAGCTGAATATGATTCACTGCATTCCCGGATTGGAACACGCTCATTTACTCCGTCCGGGATATGCCATCGAGTACGATTATTACGATCCGCGTGAACTGAAACGCACCTTCGAAACCAAGCGGATGGAAGGTCTGTTTTTTGCTGGTCAAATTAACGGTACGACGGGATATGAAGAGGCTGCGGCCCAAGGTTTGTTGGCGGGGATTAATGCCGCCGCAAAGGCATTGGATAAAGAGCAGTGGACGCCTCGCCGAGACGAGGCTTATCTTGGCGTCATGATTGACGATTTGACGACGCGAGGCGTAACGGAACCCGACCGTATGTTCACAAGTCGAGCGGAATATCGTTTGAGTTTGCGAGAGGACAACGCGGACGCCCGTTTGGCTGAAACCGCCCACAAGTTGGGAGTGTTGAGCGATGAAAAATGGGATCTGTATGCCCGCAAACGCGATGCGATCGAGAAGGAACTCCAGCGTTTGCGTAATACGTGGATCACGCCGAAGCAAGTTTCTCAGGCGGAAGTTCAGCGTGTTTTGAACACGGGGATAGAACGCGAATATTCGTTGGCTAATTTGTTGTCGCGTCCGTATGTGTCTTATGAAAACCTCATGACGCTGAAGCGAGAGGACGGCGAGCTTGTTTCACGTGAAACACTCGATGATAAGACATGTATTGAACAGGTCGAAATCGCTCTGAAGTATCAAGGTTACATCGAACGACAGAAGGATGAGATCGCGAAAACTTTGGCGCACGAAAATATGCGCTTGCCCGATGATATCAATTATGACGATGTGACCGGCTTGTCATTTGAGGTACGCCAAAAACTCAAAGCAAGACGACCGGAGACATTGGGGCAGGCCGGCCGAATTTCCGGTGTTACGCCTGCAGCCATCTCTTTGCTGTTGGTGTATCTGAAGCGATTGAAATGGGGAGGCGGCTAAATGAGCAAAGTTTCTCGAGAAGAGTTGCGGCTCCGTTCCGCGCAAATGCAGATCGATTTGTCGGATGAGCAAGTTGAGCAGTTGGCTCGTTACGGCGATCTGCTGCTCAAGTGGAATTCGACCTATAACTTGACAAGCATTACCAACGCAGACGATGTTTTGGTATTGCATTTGTTGGATTCGCTCACATTGGTGAAGACGTTCGATTCTGTTGTTCCCGGGGCGGCGACAGTGATGGATGTGGGAAGCGGTGGCGGTTTGCCGGCAATTCCGTTTGCAACGCTTCGTCCGGATGTTTCCATCGCCATGGTTGACACGGTCAAAAAGAAGGTCTTGTTCTTGCGGCAGGCGATTTTGGAACTGAAGTTGAAAAACGCCAAGGCGCTGCATACGCGTGTAGAGAAGTTGACGCATGAGAAGGTGGATGTGATTACTTCTCGAGCCTTCGCCTCTCTGCGGGACATGACGGAGTGGACTCGGCATCTTTTGCGAGACGACGGCTGCTGGTTGGCGATGAAAGGAAAAGTACCGGAGGAAGAAATTAAAGAGTTGACTGACGATATTGAGGTTAAAGAGATCATTCCCTTAACTGTTCCTGGCGGCGATTTTGAGCGACATTTGATTGTTCTCAGGTTTAAGGCGAGTTGATATGTAGTTGTTTGAGGGGGAATAAATTCGTTTTCTTTTTGGAAATATAGAAATTTCCATTGAAAATCAGATGATTAAGTGCTTTTAACTTTGTTAAAGTCAGATATGATCAAAGGGGTCTCGTATGCTCGACATGAGTTTTGAGAACTTCTATGCGACGACGCTCTTCGTCTTTGCATCTTTTGTTCCCGTGCTGAATCCGTTCGGTGGCGCGATGTTCTTTTTGACGTTGACCAATGGGGTCGATCCGGAAATGCGAGCCCATATGGCCAATCGGATTGCGATCTATTCCATTTTGGTGTTGTTTGTCAGTTTGTATGCCGGCAACGTCATTTTGAACTTCTTTGGAATCTCGATCGGTGTTTTGCGAGTTGCTGGGGGGATCGTTTTGTTCAGTGCGGGCTGGCAGGCTTTGAATGCTCCTGCCAACGACGAAAGTGAAACGCCTGCAAAACCGAAGAGTGCACGTATGCTCTCTTCAATGGCGTTTTATCCGTTCACGTTGCCGTTGACGACGGGACCGGGCGCCATTTCGGTTGCCGTCGCATTCGGTGCCAACCCCGCACGTGATTTTGGCGATGTTCTCGGTTTGATCGTCGGGGTTTTGTTAAGCGGGTTGTTGATTTGGGGCTGCTATCGCTATTGCGACCGCATTACGCGTTCTGTGGGTACCGCTGGTGCGGATGCGTTGGCGCGAATCTTCTCGTTTATTTTGATTTGCCTGGGGGTTGCTATTTTCTGGAACGGTTTCTCGGAACTGTACGCAACTTTGCCACGTTAACTTTGAGGGAAAGGAAAACAATAAGATGGCCAAGATTTTTTGTATTGCCAACCAAAAAGGCGGCGTAGGCAAAACAACGACGACGGTAAACCTAGCCGCGTCTTTGGCAAAGGAAAACCAGCGCGTTTTATTGGTGGACTTGGATGCTCAAGGTAACGCCACGATGGGATCCGGTGTCGAGAAAACGGAATGTGAAAATACCGTCTACGAACTGTTGATCGGTCAATCTTCGTTTGACGATGTTTGCACGCGTAGTGAAGAAGGTAACTATGACGTGTTGCCGGCGAATCGGGATTTTGCCGCCGCGGAAATCGATCTTATGTCGTTGGACAATCCCGATACGCGACTGAAGGATATTTTGAATGAGGTTGACGATCGCTATGACTTTGTACTGATCGACTGTCCTCCGTCTTTGTCTATGGTCACGGTCAATGCGTTATGCAGCGCTGAAGGGGTGATTATTCCGATGCAGTGCGAATATTTCGCTTTGGAAGGCTTGAGCGATCTTGTCAACACGATCAAACGCATCCGATATAACAAGAATCCGACGTTACGCATGATCGGCTTGTTGCGCGTCATGTTTGACGGGCGCATTACGTTGCAACAACAGGTTAGTGCTCAACTCAAAGAAAATTTCGGAGACCGTGTTTTCGATACGGTGATTCCGCGGAATGTACGTCTTGCAGAGGCGCCCTCGTACGGGCAGCCCGGCATTATTTACGATCCTTCCAGTCGAGGTGCCAAGGCGTATAAAGCGTTTGGATTGGAGCTTCTCGATAGAGTACGAAACGAGGCGTAATCATGGCAGTCAAGAAACAACGAGGTCTGGGTAGAGGATTGAGCGCTCTTTTGGGCGATGACTTGAAAGTGACGGTAGCGGCAGATTCGGCCGGTAGCGTGACGGAAATCGATTTGACCCAGTTGATTCCCGGGAAGTACCAGCCGCGTACGCAGTGGGAAATGGATAGACTCAGAGAGTTGTCCGACTCGATTAAAGAACAAGGCGTCATCAGTCCGATTATCGTTCGAGCCGTTAGCGGTGGGAAATTCGAGATTATTGCCGGCGAACGCCGCTTCCGTGCGTCGAAGATGGCCGGCAAAACGACGATCCCCGCTTTGATTCGTAGCGTAAACGACAAAGACGCTTTGGCGATGGCGTTGATCGAAAACATGCAACGAGAAGATCTCAATGCCATGGAAGAGGCTTTGGGAGTCAAGCGCTTGATCGAAGAGTTCAATTACACGCACGAAGATGCGGCTAAAGCTCTGGGGCGTTCACGCTCGGCGACAACCAATCTTTTGCGTTTGTTGAATTTGACTCCGCCAGTTCAAGACATGCTCTTGGAAGGGCGTCTTGAGATGGGGCATGCTCGCGCCCTGCTTTCTTTGGAAGGTGCGGCTCAGATACAAGCGGCGCAGGAGATCGCCTTAAAAGGGCTGACGGTGCGTGAGGCTGAAAAAATCGCTTCTGAACACAAGGGACCGGAAAAGAAGAAACCGATTAAGAAAACCTCTCGCAAGACGAGAGATGATATAAATTTTGAAGAATCTTTGTCAGATGCTATTGGCGCTCCCGTAGAAATTGAGTACGGAAGGCGAAGTAGCGGTAAAATACTCATATCGTTTGCAAATTTTGACGATTTGCAGGCGATTGCGGACAAGCTTTTGGCCAAATGCAATTGATCGAATGGAGTCGTACCTATTTAGTGGTATAAGCAATAACTCCAATAGACAGTTGTTAAAAAGTGTTTATGTCCGTAAAATAGCGCAGATTTTTGGGTGATAACCGATTCCATTGATTAGGAGACGATATGAATCGAGAAGAATTGATCCGTATCGTCACGTGGCAATACGCACTTGTGGGTATTGCCGCCGTACTGTTCGGGTTTCTGGGCGGTATGCACGGTTGCTTATCGACGCTCCTCGGAGGGTTGTGCGTGGCTGTTCCTAATTCACTTTTCGCGTTGAAGTTGCTGATGGCTCAATTGAGTCGTCGACAACTCAATCCGATGAGTGTGCTGATCGGAGAATTTCTCAAAATGATCGTGACTTGTATGTTGTTTGTACTGGTCGCGAAGCTGTACGTGGACTTGAATTGGCCTGCAATGATCTTTGGGATTGTTGTGGCCGTTTGTAGTCACTTCGTACTGCTGTTTGTTAAACATTGAGACCAAAGGATCGGTTCAAATATGGCTGCCGAACAAGCTCTAAGCCCTACCGAATATATGGTTCACCACTTGACGCATAATTCCTCCGGGAAGATGTCGTCAATCATCGACTTTTCAGTCATCAACTATGACACGCTGGTATTCTCCATCGCCATGCTTGTTCTGGGTATCTTCTTGCTCTGGAAAGGCGCAAAGAAGGCCACGAGCGGCGTGCCTGGAAAGTGGCAGTGTGCTGTTGAAATGCTCATCGACATGGTTGAAGAGCAGAGTAAGCAGATTGTTCATGGTGATCGTACCTTTATCGCCCCGGCAGCTTTGACTGTCTTTGTGTGGGTGGTGTTAATGAATGCCATCGACTTGATCCCGGTCGACTTGTTGCCCTGGGTCGCTTCCTTGTTTGGCGTGCATTATCTGCGTCCGTTGCCTACTGCCGACTTGAACGGCACGGTGGGTATCTCCGTGAGCGTGTTGATTCTCTGCTTGTACTATGGCCTCAAGGTCAAGGGTGCAGGCGGATTTGTGCATGAACTGTTTTCCGCCCCGTTTGGTAACCACTTCTTGTTGTGGCCCTTCAACTTCGCACTGAACATCGTCGAATATATTGCTAAGACAGTTTCCCTTGGCATGCGACTGTTTGGTAACATGTACGCGGGTGAACTTGTTTTCTTCCTGATCGCACTGCTTGGTGGTTACGCCATGTCCTTCGGGATTTTTGGTGGTTCCGCAAGTGTGTTCGGGCACGTTGTGGCCGGCCTCTGCTGGTGGCTGTTCCACATCTTGATCGTTTTGCTGCAGGCGTTCATCATGATGATGTTGACCTTGGTTTACCTCGGTCAGGCTCATGACGGACACTAACAGTATTTTTTCTCTCTCTTTTTTCTTTCATTCCACTTAGGAAAACTTTAAGGAGTTTGCAATGACCAACGTTGCTATGGTTGCCCTGGCTTGTGGCATCATCATCGCCTTCGGTGCTATCGGTGCTTGTCTCGGTATCGGTATCATGGGTGCTAAGTACCTCGAATCCGCCGCTCGCCAGCCGGAACTCATGAACACCTTGCAGACCAAGATGTTCTTGCTCGCCGGTTTGATCGACGCCGCCTTCTTGATCGGTGTCGGTGTGGCCATGATGTTCGCCTTTGCTAACCCGTTCGTCGGCTAATTACTTACGTTAGCTTACGTAATTACGTCTTTTTCTCTAATGACGTCGTCGATGCTGAGTTAACTCGTCGGCATCGACGTAACGGGGTTCAATAATGAATATCAATGCCTCACTGTTTGTACAGATGGTTGTGTTCTTCATCGGATGTTGGATCACGATGAAGTACGTATGGCCGCCTTTGATCAAAGCGATCGAAGAACGCCAAAACAAGATCGCCGAAGGTTTGGCTGCCGCTGACAAGAGCAACATCGCTCTTGCCGAAGCTCAGGCTAAGGGTAAGGAAATTGAAGCCGAAGCTCGTTCTCGTGCTACGACGATTGTTTCCGACGGCGAAAAGCGCGGGGCTAAGATCGTCGAAGACGCCAAGGAACAAGCTCAAGTTGAAGCTGATCGCATTATTGCTAATGCAAAGGCCGAAGCTGCACAAGAAATGCAGCGTGCTCGTGAACAGCTTCGTAGCGAAGTTGCCGCTTTGGCTGTTGCCGGCGCTCAGCAGATTTTGGCACGAGAAGTGGACGCCACTGTTCACGCTCAGTTGCTTGAACAACTTAAGGCGAAGCTCTAATCATGGCTGAACTTTCGACGATTGCACGTCCTTACGCTCAAGGCCTTTGGAAGGCGCTTGAGGATCGCAAGGCGACTGCGCGCGCAGCAGAGCTGGAACAGGCTTTACAGGTTGTGTGCCAGGTTGCTAGCAATCCGCAGGTAAGCCTGCTTGTGACTGATCCCAAGCTGACCGACGAACAAGTCTTCGATCTGCTCGCGGGTGCGCTCGGGGAAGATATTCCCTCCGAGCTCATCGGTTTGTTGCGTGTAGTCATCGAAAACGGTCGTCTGGCTGCTCTTCCTGAGATCGCCGCGCAGTTCCGTGCGCTTAAAAACGAATCCGAAGGTGTCGCTGACGCCTACATCGAGACCGCCTTTGCGCTGAAGCAAGAAGAAGTCGAACAGCTCGTTGACAGCCTCAAGAACAAGTTCCCTGGCGTGAAGCTCAACCCGGTCGTGACGGTTAATCCCGAATTGATCGGTGGTGTGAGCATTCGCGTAGGCGATTCTATTCTTGACGGATCCGTCCGTGCTCGACTTGCGCAGATGCAGGCGGCGCTCACCGCATAAATTTCGGAGCTCAAAGATGCAACTCAATCCTAGTGAAATCAGCGAACTGCTGAAGCAGCGTATCGAAGGCCTCGGGGTCTCCGCTGATCTCCGTACCCAAGGTACCGTTGTGTCGGTTACCGACGGTATCTGCCGTGTTCACGGTCTCCATGACGTGATGCAGGGCGAAATGTTGGAATTCCCCAACAACACCTATGGCCTCGCCTTGAACCTGGAACGTGATTCCGTTGGCGCGGTTATTCTCGGTAGCTACGAACACATCTGTGAAGGCGATACGGTTAAGACGACCGGTCGCATTCTCTCTGTTCCCGTAGGTCCGGCTCTGGTTGGCCGCGTTGTTAACGCTCTCGGTCAGCCCATCGACGGTAAGGGTCCCATCAACACGACGGAATACGACGTTGTTGAAAAGGTTGCCCCCGGCGTTATCGACCGCCAGTCCGTTAGCCAGCCCGTTCAGACCGGTTTGAAGTCTGTTGACGCCATGATTCCCATTGGCCGTGGCCAGCGTGAATTGATCATTGGTGACCGCCAGACCGGTAAGACCGCTATCGCTCTCGATACGATCATCAACCAGAAGGGCAAAGACCTGATCTGCGTTTACGTAGCTATCGGTCAGAAGGCTTCCACGATCGCCAACGTTGTTCGTCAGCTCGAAGAACATGGCGCCATGGAATACACGATTATCGTTGCCGCTACGGCTTCTGAATCTGCCGCCTTGCAGTACATTGCACCGTACTCCGGCGCAACGATGGGCGAATACTTCCGTGACCGTGGTCAGGACAGCTTGATCGTTTATGACGACTTGACCAAGCAGGCTTGGGCTTATCGTCAGATCTCCTTGCTGTTGCGCCGTCCGCCCGGACGTGAAGCTTATCCTGGTGACGTTTTCTATCTGCACTCTCGTTTGCTCGAACGTGCTGCTCGTGTGAACCCGACCTACGTCGAACGTTTCACGAACGGTGCCGTTAAGGGTAAGACCGGTTCCATGACCGCTTTGCCGATCATTGAAACCCAGGCAGGTGACGTTACCGCATTCGTTCCGACGAACGTTATTTCTATTACCGACGGTCAGATCTTCTTGGAATCCGACTTGTTCAACGCTGGTATCCGTCCGGCTATCAACCCCGGTATTTCTGTGAGCCGTGTGGGTGGTGCCGCTCAGACCAAGGTTGTTAAGAAGTTGGGTGGCGGTGTTCGTCTGGCTTTGGCCCAGTACCGTGACTTGGCTGCTTTTGCTCAGTTCGCCAGCGACTTGGACGAAGCAACTCGTAAGCAGCTCGAACGCGGCCGCGTTGTGACCGAACTCATGAAGCAGCCTCAGTACCAGCCCTTGCAGGTTTGGGAAGAAGCTGTAACGCTCTTTGCCGTAGAAATGGGTGCTTATGACGACGTACCCGTTAAGGATGCTTTGAAGTGCGAACGCGCTATGCGTGAATACCTCAAGCAGAGCTACGCTGAACTGATCGAACGCATCGAAGATAAGAAGGAGTTGTCTAAGGAAGACGCTGCTCTTATGAAGGATGCCATCGAAACGTTTAAGAAGAACGGCGCTTACTAATTGCGCTAATACTCTGAGAGGACCAAATGCCTAGTACTAAGGAAATTCGCGGAAAGATCAAGAGCGTGCAAAACACGCGCAAGATCACGAAGGCGATGGAAATGGTTGCGGCCTCGAAGATGCGCAAGGCACAGGATCGGATGCGTCAGGCTCGTCCGTATGCTGACAAGATTCGCAACATCGTTGCTCACTTGGCTGCATCTCGTACCGGTTATGTACATCCGTTCCTCGTAAAGCACTCCACCGAGTCGAAGAAGGCGGCCATGATTATGGTCACCACCGATAAGGGTCTGGCCGGTGCGTTGAATACGAATATTCAGCGCGTCGTATACCAGAAGGCTCAGGAAATGAAGGATCAGGGAGTGACCATGACGGTTACGGCTATTGGTAACAAGGCCGTTAACTTCTGTGGTCACTTGGGTCTTGAAGTTGTGAGCCAAGTAGTTCAGCTCGGCGATCGTCCGAACCTTGAACGTCTGTTGGGCGCCATCCGCGTTCAGCTTGACGCCTATGCTCAGGGTAAGGTCGACGTTGTATATCTTGCTTACTCTCGTTTTATCAACGCAATGAAGCAAGAACCGGTCATGGAGCAGCTGTTGCCGCTCACGACCGACAAGTTGGCTACGCTCGGTGAAACTGAACGTCAGTATTCGTGGGACTACATCTATGAACCTGACGCCCAGACCGTGCTGGACGAGCTGCTTAAGCGCTATGTCGAAGCTTTAATTTATCAGGCAGTTGCTGAAAACATGGCTTCTGAACAGTCTGCCCGTATGGTTGCAATGAAGGCAGCCTCGGACAACGCCAAGAAGCTGATTGAGGAATTGCAACTCGTCTACAACAAGACCCGTCAGGCCGGCATTACGAAGGAAATCACCGAAATCGTCGGTGGTGCCGCTGCTGTGTCTTAAGAGATTTGAAAACCGAGGAATAACTCATGAGTATCGGACAAATCGTTCAGGTCATCGGCGCTGTGGTGGATATTGAATTCGCCCGCGACGAGATGCCGAAGGTTTACGACGCTCTTGTCCTTGAACAGGACGAGAACAACACTCTGGCCGAAGCTGGCCTGACCTTTGAAGTACAGCAGCAGTTGGGCGACGGCGTGGTTCGTACCATTGCCATGGGCTCTTCTGAAGGCTTGCGCCGCGGTATGAAGGTTAAGGCAACTGGTGACGGTATCGCCGTTCCGGTTGGTCCCAAGACCCTGGGCCGTATTATGGACGTATTGGGCCGCCCCATCGATGATTGCGGTCCGATTGGCGAAGAAGAACGCCGCACGATTCACCGTGCCGCTCCCAAGTTTGACGAACTGAGCCCCTCCGTGGACTTGCTCGAAACAGGTATCAAGGTTATTGACTTGATCTGCCCCTTCGCTAAGGGTGGTAAGATCGGCCTGTTCGGCGGTGCCGGTGTGGGTAAGACCGTTAACATGATGGAACTCATCAACAACATCGCTAAGGCTTACGGTGGTTACTCCGTATTCGCTGGTGTTGGTGAACGTAGCAGTGAAGGTACTGACTTCTATCATGAAATGGAAGACTCCAAGGTTCTCGACAAGGTGGCCATGGTGTTCGGTCAGATGAACGAACCCCCGGGCAACCGTTTGCGCGTAGCCTTGACGGGTTTGACCATGGCCGAAGCTTTCCGTGACGAAGGCCGTGACATCCTGCTCTTCATCGACAACATTTATCGTTACACCCTCGCCGGTACGGAAGTTTCCGCATTGCTCGGTCGTATGCCGTCCGCAGTGGGTTACCAGCCGACGTTGGCTGAAGAAATGGGTCGTTTGCAGGAACGTATTACGTCTACGAAGACCGGTTCTATTACGTCTATTCAGGCCGTTTACGTGCCCGCTGACGACTTGACTGACCCGTCTCCCGCTACGACGTTTAGTCACTTGGACGCCACCGTCGTGTTGAGCCGTGATATTGCCGCTCTCGGTATTTATCCGGCCGTTGACCCGCTCGACTCTACCAGCCGTCAGGTTGACCCCAACATCATCGGTGAAGAGCACTACAGCGTAGCTCGTCGTGTTCAGGAAACGTTGCAGAAGTACAAGGAATTGCGTGACATCATCGCCATTCTCGGTATGGACGAACTCTCTCCTGAAGACAAGCTTGCCGTGACCCGTGCCCGTAAGATTCAGCGTTTCCTCTCTCAGCCCTTCCACGTGGCTGAAGTGTTTACCGGTTCTCCCGGTAAGTATGTTCCCTTGAAGGAAACGATCCGTGGCTTCAAGATGATTGTTGACGGCGAATGCGATGCATTGCCCGAACAGGCTTTCTACATGGTCGGCACGATCGACGAAGCCTTCGAAAAGGCCAAGACGATCAAGTAATCTTTTGATCAATGACTCTCCCGAACGAAAACTCGATCGGGGGAGTTATTGAAAAAGCCGATTTTACGGAGCAATTCTATGTCCACGATTTTTGTTGACGTTGTCAGCGCGGAAGATGCCATCTTCTCCGGTTCTGCAAAATTTATCGTTTTGCCGGGTCAGGAAGGCGAGTTGGGTATTCTGCCTGGTCACGTGCCTTTGATTACGCGTATTCGTCCGGGTGCGGTTCGCATTGAGATGGAAGACGGTACCGAAGAAAACGTGTTCGTCGCTGGTGGCATTCTTGAAGTTCAGCCTGATCGCGTGACGGTTCTTGCCGACACGGCTATTCGCAGCAAGGACCTCGACGAGGCCAAGGCTGCCAAGGCTCTTGAAGAAGCCAAGATTGCTCGTCAGAATGTTCAGAGCAATCAGGAAATTGCAAAGCTCGAAGCCAATATTTCGGCTTTGGCTGTGCAGTTGGCTTTCATCAAGCGCTTGCGTCGTTAATTTCGTATTGCCGCTTGATACGGAAAAGCGGAGCGTCTCGTCCGAGAGCTCCGCTTTTTTTATTGAAAAAACAACACGGGTACCTTTTTCTAAAGGGTAGGGATAAGATTCTGCGTACGGATTAAAAAAGGGGACACAAATGTTGACCGATGTTATCGTTGTTTGTACCGATGGTAGTGATTTGTCGAAAAAAGCGGTTGAAACTGCAATCGGCTTGGCCAAAGTATTGGGCGTTTCCGTTGTTGCTATGACTTCCGTTACCGGACGCCCTACTCATGTTAACGGACTGGAAGGACAAACCGCCGAAGTTCAGGAACGCTTGAACTATGTCAAGGGTAAAGCGATCGAAGCCGATGTGAAATGCGAGTTGGTTGCCGAGCATTGTCAGGCTCCCTATCAAGGCATTTTGGCCGTGGCCAAGCGGTATGATGCTCGCTTTATCGTGATGGCCAGCCGAGGCCTCGGATCGTTCGGCAGCTTTTTCCTGGGATCCGAAACCCAGAAGACGTTGGCGGAGGCCGATCGCCCTGTTTTGGTTGTTCGATAACGTACGAAACCGAGTAAACACACCCGAATTTGTCAAACGAGCATTTTCGGGTGTTTTGTCTTTAAGACCAGAGCAAAAAAGCTCGGCTACAATCACTCAATCGAGTCGATCAAGGACATCTTTCGCGGTGAGCCCCGACAAGCGGAAGCGTTTACTGCGAGACGTGTCGCCATTGACCAATTCGATAGATGATTTGGGAATGCCGAATTTTTTTGACAGAAACTTAATAAGGTGAGCATTGGCCTTGCCGTCTACTGGCGGGGCCGTGAGCGCAATTTTAAGTCGGTCATTAAATTCGCCGACAATGCTGTCTCTTTTTGCTCCCGGTTGGGCATGTATCGCGATGAACACCGCATTGTCCGTTTGGGTTAACCAAACGGGGAGTGATGCAGGGACGGGTTGATCATCGGCCAACTTTGAATTTTTGCGTTTGCTATCCATGAAACCAATCAATGATACTTTTTTGCGCGCTTTGAAGCGTGAACAAACCGAATATACTCCCTTGTGGCTTATGCGTCAGGCCGGTCGTTATTTGCCGGAATATAACGCGACTCGCGCACGTCTGGGGAGCTTTATGGGTCTGGCTCAATGCCCGGCCGCCGCATGCGAGGTGACTCTTCAGCCGGTCGAACGGTTTGGCTTGGATGCTGCCATTTTGTTTTCCGATATCCTGACAGTTCCGGATGCAATGGGTTTGGGATTGAGTTTTGTGGCCGGCGAAGGCCCGAAGTTTGCTTCTCCGGTTCAAGACGAAGAAGCCGTTTCCCGTCTGTTCGTTCCGGATCCCGCCGACAAGTTGCGTTACGTGACCGATGCCGTCGTTGAAATTCGCCGCGCCTTGAACAATCAGGTGCCGCTGATCGGTTTCTCCGGTTCGCCCTTTACGTTGGCTTGCTACATGGTTGAAGGCGGATCGTCCAAGGACTTTTCGACCATCAAGAAGATGATGTACACGCGTCCGGACTTGTTGCATCGTATCCTTGAGGTGAACGCTCAGGCCGTTACCGCTTACTTGAACGCTCAGATTGAAGCGGGTGCGCAAGCCGTTCAGATTTTCGACACCTGGGGCGGGGCGCTCTCCGACCGTTCGTTCCAAGAGTTCTCTTTGAAGTACATGAAGCAGATTGTCGACGGCTTGATCAAGGAGCACGACGGCGAAAAGGTTCCGAGCATTGTCTTTACCAAGGGCGGCGGCAATTGGCTCGAAGGTATGGCTGCTTCGGGCGCGGACTGTGTCGGCGTCGATTGGTCGGTCAACTTGTCCAAGGCTCGTCAGCGTGTTCAGGATAAGGTTGCGTTGCAGGGTAACATGGATCCGATGGTGCTTTTTGCCGACGAAGAAACGATTCGTCGCGAAGCGCGCAAGGTGTTGGACGACTTCGGCCCTGTGGGTGCAGGCGGTCATGTCTTCAATTTGGGACACGGTATCAGCCAGTTCACCAATCCGGACGCCGTCAAGATTTTGGTTGACGAAGTTCACTCATATTCCAAGCAATTGCACGCACGTGATGAATAAGTCGTGGTTGACGACGTGAAAACCACAAGATAAGCGGTTTCCACAGAGTTTTCCACAGGATAAAAAGAAAAAAAAGTCGCAAGGTTTTCGAAATCTTGCGACTTTTTTCTTTCGACTATATTTTATTAAGTCATTGATTTTAAATGGAAATAATGCACGTTACGATTTCTTTGATCGCCTTGGATGCAGAACGAACAATCTGAAGCGTCGGAAGCCTTCGTTTTTTTCTTCACAAAGTTATCCACAGAGTGAAAAAAGCGCTGTAAATAGGGTAGTCAGCCTGAAAAGTCGTTAAGCTTTCATTGGTTGAGACCTCTTATCCAGAACATGCCCATGACCTTATCCAAAACACAGTTGTTTGCCAAAGTTATCGTGGACGCTCCGTTGCCGGAGTTGGATTACCGCATCCCCGATGACATGCTTGTGGCCGTGGGCGATCGCGTTTTGGTTCCCTTGGGTGTTCGTAAGGTTCCTGGGATTGTCGTTGAGATCGTACGGGAGTCCGAATTGGATCCCAAACGCATCAAGAAGATCGCCTTTTTACTGACCGATACGCCGCCCCTGCCACAGGAGTGGTTGGAGTTCACGCGATTTGCGGCTCAGTATTACAAACGCGAGTGGGGGGAAGCGGCCGTGCAGGTTCTGCCGCCTTTCTTTCGTAAAAAGCCCGGAGTGCGTTATGCGCAAAGTCTCGCAAAGATACGCGAACTGAAAAAGAAAGATGGTAAAGCGCAAGCTCAACCGATGCTGAATGAAGAGCAGGAAACGGCGGTTGAGGCCATTATGGCGGCACGAGGGTTCGAGCGATTCGTGTTGCACGGAGTGACTGGGTCGGGCAAGACCGAGGTGTACCTCAACGCCATGCAGAAGGTGTTGGATGAGGATGATGAAGCGCAAGTATTGTTGATGGTGCCGGAAATCAACTTGACGCCGCAATTGGAGGCTAGGGTACGCGAGCGTTTCGATCGATACACTATCGTGACAATGAACTCCGATTTGACGCAAACGGAGCGTGCCCGAAGTTGGTTGGCAGTGCACGAGGGGCGCGCTCGTGTTTTGGTTGGCACGCGCATGGCCGTATTCGCAAGCTTTCGTAAGTTGGCCCTCATCATCGTGGACGAGGAACATGATGCCAGCTATAAAGCGGGAGACGGGTTGCGTTATTCCGCTCGAGACCTGGCGATCAAACGTGCGCATATGAATTCAATCGCTTGCGTGTTGGGCTCCGCCACGCCGTCGTTGGAGACCTGGGCGATGGTTCGAGATGAACGAGCCCGCTTGTTGTCGCTCAAACACCGTGCCGTGCAAGGCGCCAGCTTGCCGAAGGTCGAGATTGTCGATACGCGGAACAGAAAGTTTCACATCTTTTCCGGAGACGTGCGTCTGGCCATAGAAGATACGTTGCAAAAAGGGCGACAGGTTTTGGTCTTCATCAATCGAAGGGGGTACGCTCCGACGATCAATTGCACTGCCTGCGGTTGGGTCAGCCGATGCCTGCATTGTTCGGGGTTTACGGTGTACCACAAGCGCGATCGAGCCTTGGTGTGCCATCACTGCGGAACACGGTATCCGATTGTGCAACGCTGTCCGAGTTGCGGGAATCCCGAGATCGAACCGATCGGCAGCGGGACCGAACGTATTGAGGAGGCGATTGCGAACGAGTGGCCAGAGGCACGCGTATTGCGTATCGACCGGGACAGTGTGAAAGCCAAAGGAGAGGCGGACAAAGCGTTTGCATTGATTCACAGACAAGAAGCCGACATCATTGTCGGAACGCAAATGATTGCCAAGGGGCACGACTTTCAACATGTCGGACTTGTTGTTGTTTTGAATGCGGACGCTCAATTGGCCAGTTCCGACATACGAGCCGAAGAGCGTTTGTTCGCCGTCATGATGCAGGTGGCTGGACGTGCGGGACGAGCGGGAGGCAACGGTCGGGTCATGATTCAATCGCGTTTCCCCGAGCATCCGATATTTGACGCCTTGCTCCGCCAGGATTACGAGGCGTTTGGCGACCGGTTGCTGCAGGAACGAAGGGAGTCCTTCTCTCCGCCCTTTGTGTATCAGGCGCTGTTGAGAGCCGAAGCCCGTACGCTAGACAAGGCGTTGCATTTCTTGCAACGGGCGTTGGACAGCTCGCAGGAGATCGAGACTGAAACGGTTCGACTTTACGATCCCGTTCCGATGGCCTTGATGCGATTGATGGACGCCGAGCGAGCCCAATTGCTCGTTGAGGCGGATTCGAGAGCGGAGTTGCAACGCTTTTTGAACATGTGGAAGGGAAAGATCGTTGCCGAGGCCGGTGTCGAATGGTCAATAGAAGTCGATCCGCAAGAGCTCTAAAAGAGCTGATGCAAGCATGTATAATGCACGGGCTGTCACCGTAGTTCAATGGATAGAATACGGCCCTCCGAAGGCTGTGATGTGGGTTCGATTCCCGCCGGTGGCGCCAATCGATTAGCGAAAGCGTCCGAAAAGACGCTTTTTTTATCGAAAAGCACGTTGGATCGTCGGTAAAAAAGGGGGGAAGGAATGTTTCCTGTCGAAATGTCCTTGCATAAAGTCAGTCGTAAATTTGAGATCGCTTACGACGACGGACAGCGCTTCGAGTTGTCTTTTGAGTTTTTGCGAGTGTTTTCTCCTTCCGCCGAAGTCGTTGGCCATACGCCCGATCAGGCGAAGCTGCAGGTGGGCAAGCGAGATGTCGTGATTGATGGCGTGGAAGCTGTTGGTCAGTACGCATTGCGTTTTACGTTCTCGGATGGGCACGACTCCGGCTTGTACAGTTGGGATTATTTGTACGATCTCGGTCAGAATCAAGACAAACTGTGGGACGCTTATTTGCTCGAGCTGAAGCAGGCAGGCGCCAGTCGTGATCCCGAGGATCCCGCCAACGAACCCTTCAAAGAAAAGCCCAAGGCGACGTGTCCTTCGCATCGATAAATCTTTGCTGAAAAACTCAGGTATGCAAGAAAAGAAACAAGAATCCGAACAGAAAACCACGCATTTCGGGTTCAAACAGGTGTTGGAAGAAGAAAAAGCGCAAGGCGTGAAGAAAGTTTTCGACTCTGTGGCGAAAAAATACGACTTGATGAACGATTTACTGAGCCTCGGATTGCACCGTTGGTGGAAGCATTGCGCCATTAACAAAAGCGAAGCGAGCGAAGGCCAGAAAATTTTGGACATTGCATCCGGTACTTGCGATTTGGCGATTGCTTTTGGCAAACGCGTCGGCAAGACGGGAGAAGTGTGGGCGACCGACATCAACTACGCCATGTTGGCTCAGGGGTTGAAATGCTTGCGCCAAACGGGAACGAGAGCCCAGGTCGCTCAATGCGATTGCGAAAACCTGCCGTTCAAAGACAATACGTTCGATGTTGCCACCGTCTCTTTTGGTTTGCGCAATATGACGCACAAGGATCGTGCCTTGGCCGAGATGTGCCGCGTTGTCAAACCCGGCGGTCGAGTGATCGTGTTGGAGTTCAGTCGTTGCGCCAAGTTCTTCAAGCCGATTTACGATTTTTATTCCTTCGTTTTCATGCCGTGGCTCGGCTCGAAAATTGCTGGGGATGCCGAAAGTTATCGGTATTTGGCCGAGTCGATTCGCATGCATCCGGATCAGCCGACTTTGGCCGGCATGATGCGTGACGTCGGCATGGAGCAAGTACAGTGGACGAATCTGACCTTCGGGGTGTGTGCCATTCACATGGGTTTCAAGCCGAAGCAGTAATTTGCAAATACATGCAAAAAGGCAACCGCCCTCGACGGAGGGCGGTTGTTTTTTGTTTACAATAAGCGACTCCGACAGAAAACAACTCTTCATATAAGGGATTGAGGACATGAAGAATTTTTTTGCCGCCCTGGCAATTTGCGTGGCTTTGGTCACGACTTCGATGGATGCTGACGCAGCGCGCCGTTTCGGTGGTGGCTCCAGCTTCGGACGTTCCGCTCCGACGCTGACGCAGAAGGCCGCCCCCAGCGCAACGCCCAAGCTGTCTCAACAGCAGGGCGCCAAGACGCAACAGGCCGCCAAACCCGCGGCCAACGCTGCCGCTGCCAAGCCTGCTAGCCCTTGGCGCGGCATGTTGATGGGAGCCGCCGCGGCATTGGGTATTGCCGGTTTGATGAGTGCTTTGGGTTTGTCCGAAGGTTTTACGCAGGCGTTGATGATGGTGTTGATGGCCGTCGCCGCTTTCTTTGTTCTTCGAATGGTTTTGGGCTTGTTCTTGGCTCGAAAGATGCGTCCGGCCGGTGTTGGCGCGCACGCCGATGCCGGGACGCGACATAACGGCATGAACGAGTTCCGTCGTCAGGAGCCCGAGCCCCAGGCGGCCGCTCGACAGACGACGAGTGATTCCCCCGCGACGGTCGGCAGCGTAATGGACATGTTCTCCAACGGCAAGGACCAACCCGTGCAAGACGCCTTGTCGATTCCTCAAGGGTTTGATACTCAGGGTTTCGAAAGCGTGGCCCGCGAAAACTTTGTCAAATTGCAGCGTGCATGGGATACCGGGAATGTTGTTGAGATCAGTGACTTCACGACGAACGATCTCTTCATTACGGTGACGCACCAGTTGCGCGAGCGCGGTGCCGTAGCCCAAAAGAGCGAAATCATCAACCTCGACGCCAAATTCCTCGGCTTGGTCCAAGACGGTGACGAATACGTGGCCGTGGTTGAATTCAACGGTGCCATGAAGATCTCCGGTGAATTTGAACAGGTGGCCGAGCGTTGGGTTTTGGTTCGTCCCGTTAACGAGTCCGCCGGCTGGTTGTTGGCGGGTATCGAGCAGATTGAGGCCTGAGTTGACGGTAAGCGTGTCGTAGGCCGCCAGGTGTCTTGATTGAAAAAGGATCGACTTCCGTCGATCCTTTTTTGTTAAATTCAACTCGAGCCGATTGCTCTGTTCATTGATGAAAATCGAAAAAGAGAGTTTTTATTTAACGGCAGTTATGTGAAAATGCTTTAATGGGAGTTGGTTTCTTCCCAAAAAAGAGTAGCTTGTTTTATCGATATCAAACTTTGGACAATTGAGAGAAAAAAAATCGAGGCAACTCTTTTAAATCATGCAGAAAAATCTATACTCCACCCCCACTGCAAAAGGAACATAAAACTCCTGCGCACAAAAACCGTTTTTCTACAAGAACCCCCGTCGTTACGCTTTTTTTAAGGAGAGGTGCGATGACGCAGCTGATCGTACTGGTTTGCATGTACATGCTGGTTTCGATCGGGATCGGGTTGTGGGCGGCTCGCCGCGTACGCAATACCGCCGATTATGCATTGGCAGGTCGTTCTTTACCGCTGGCTATGGTGATTACCGCAACATTTGCCACGTGGTTTGGGAGTGAGACTGTTCTGGGGCTTCCCGGCCGTTTTATCGAGGGCGGGATTGCCGGTGTCATTGAGGAGCCGTTCGGTTCCGGTATGGCATTGATTCTCGTGGGCATGTTCTTTGCCCGTAAGCTATACAACATGAATTTGCTGACCATCGGCGACTTCTACCGTAAACGCTACGGTAAGAAAGTCGAGTTGGCATGTTCGTTGTTTATCGTGTTGTCCTATTTGGGATGGGTCGGTGCGCAGATCGCGGCCTTGGGTCTGGTTTTGAATCTGGTGACCGAAGGTGCCGTCAGCGTTGCGTTGGGGATGACCATCGGAACGTTCGTCGTACTGTTTTACACGGTCTACGGCGGAATGTGGTCCGTGGCGTTTACCGACTTCTTCCAAATGATCATCATCGTGTGCGGTTTGGTGGCGATTGCCGTTTGCGCCAGCGATTTGGCCGGCGGCGTCGGCAAGGTCGTCGAGTTCGCGCAGTCGCGCGACTTGTTCAATCCCTGGCCTGAAATGAGCCTGCAAGGGTGGTTGTTTTGGATTTCCGCCGCGATGACGATGATGATCGGCTCGATTCCGCAACAGGACGTGTTCCAGCGCGTCATGAGCGCCAAGGATGCCCGAACGGCATCTCGCGGTCCCGTTATCGGCGGCGTCGTGTACATTTTCTTTGCCTTCGTCCCGATGTTTATCGTGTGTGCAGCCGTTTTGGCCATGCCGAACGTCGGACTTGAGTTGCTCAACAGCGACCCGCAAAGTTTGTTGCCGACGTTGGTGCGAGATTACATGCCCGGTTGGTTGAAGGTGCTCTTTTTCGGTGCCGTTCTGTCCGCCGTGATGTCGACGGCTTCGGCAACCATGTTGGCTCCGACGACGACGTTTGTCGAGAACGTGTTGCGTCAATACGTGACCGTCACGCCGGAAAAAGAACTCGGCTATATGCGAGTGACGTTGGTTGTCTTTGCCGTGGCCGTCTTGGCTTACAGTCTGTACTTTGAGGGCACGGCTATTTACGACATGGTGGCGATGGCCTATCAGTTCCCCGTCGTCGGCGCATTCTGGCCGTTAGTCTGCGGCTTGTACTGGAAAAAGGCGACGACGCAAGGCGCATGGCTATCCATTCTTTTCGGCAGTACGGTTTGGGGCGTTCTGACCGTGAGCGCACTGGGCGACGCGTTCCCTTCCGTTTTGGGAGGCTTCTTGGCGGCAGGTTGCGGAATGTTGATCGGCAGTTTGTTACCTACACGAAACAATGAACTGCATCGCGAGTGGCAGCGAACGCTTTCCGTTTCCGCCTGAGTGGGAAAGGCCGACATTTCAACACCCTAGAAAAAGTATTTTCTAGGGTGTTTTGTTTAGGGGTATCCTTTTTACGTCAGGTGTTTGGTGAATTACATGGCATCCCTAAGGGCATAGGGATGTAAGTTATTGTTAAAATACTGCGGATTATTACAAATACTCATAAGGAGATCATGATGAGTACTTTATCTGCAGAACAGCTGTCTGCAGCCCAAATGGAAAAGCCGAAGGCCGGTATCGGTGCGTTCATCGCGCTGTTCCTTGCCATTTGCTTCTTCTCGGGCGTGTTCTATAAGTCCGAATATGCATGGCTCGGAGCCTTCGACTATTCGACGTTGGCCGGTAAGTTTGGCTCGATCGACGGTACCACGTTCGTTGGTAAGGGCGGTATCGGTGCGCGTCAGGGCTTCATGTTCGGTTTCGGCTTGGTTCCGGGCGTCATGTTGGCCTTGGGCTTGATTCAGGTTTTGGAACACTACGGTGCCATGCGTGCCGCTCAGCGCTTGATGACCCCCCTGCTCAAGCCGATTTTGGGCGTTCCCGGTACGACCGGTTTGGCATTGATCACCGACTTGCAGTCGACCGACGCCGGTGCTGCTCTGACCAAGAATCTGTATGACAACGGCGGCGTTACCAAGAAGCAGTTGATCGTTATGTCCGCCTGGCAGTATGCCGGCGCCGGCTTGATCGCCAATTATTTCTCTACCGTTGTGTCGGCATTGGCCGTTCATTTCTTGGTACCGGTATGGCAGCCGATCGTTGTCATGTTGGTCCTTAAGTTCGTTGGTGGTGCATTCATCCGCCTGGTTTTGAGTACCGTTTACAAGAAGGATTTTGAAAATGAGTAATGCACAGATCGAAACGAAGAATCCGTTTGATATCTTCATCATCGGGTTGCGCAAGGGCTTCAACATGGCCATTAACAACCTGATTCCCAATGTGTTGATGGCATTCGTTCTGACGTACATCCTCAAGTTGTTCGGTGTTTTGGATTTCATGGGCGAAACCTGTGGCGGTGTCATGGGTATCTTCGGTCTGCCCGGTGAAGCCATTACCGTCTTGCTCGCCACGTGGTTGAGCTGCGGCGCCGGCGTCGGCGTTGCCGCCAGCTTGATGGGCGGCGGTCAGTTGACCCCCGAACACATCACCATCATGGTTCCGGCCTTGTTGTTGATGGCTTCTCAGATTCAGTACATGGGTCGTTTGCTCGGTGTTGCCGACGTTCCCAAGAAGTACTGGCCCGTCTTGATGCTCAACAGTGTGTTGATGGCCTGCTTGGGTATGCTCATCATGCGCGTTCTGATCTGATAGATCGTTGCGCATAAGCGAAAATGCCGCCGTGAAAACGGCGGCATTTTTATTTGCGGGAGCGGAAAAATAAGGATAAAACAGACTAAAATTAATTAGTTATACCTACCCCGCCCGAAAGAAACGGTTAAACAAAAGGGCGTAAAAAACTAGAAGGAGCACAACATATGATCAACGTCGTTATTTTGGCTGCCGGTCAAGGCAAGCGCATGAACTCCAACCTGCCCAAGGTATTGCAACCGTTGGCCGGCAAGGCCATGATCGAACATGTGCTGCAAACGGTCGACAAAATGGACAACGTCAGCAAAAAGGTGGTTGTCGTCGGTCATCAAGCCGATGTCGTTCGGGCGCATTTGTCCGACAACGAAGACGTGTCGTTTGCGCTACAACAACCGCAATTAGGTACGGGACACGCCTTGCTTCAAACGCTCGATCAGTTGGATCCCTCCGCCGAATACACTCTGGTTCTGTTGGGCGACGTGCCGCTCATTCAGCCGGAAACGATTGAACGTTTGACGGCCGTCGCCGGAGACGGCATGGCTATTTTGACCACCGTTTTGCGCAATCCGACCGGTTATGGTCGTATCTTGCGTCAAAAGGGCCGAATTGTCGCTATTGTCGAGCAAAAGGACGCGACCGAAGGTCAAAAGCAGATTCGCGAAGTGAATACCGGCATCATGCTGTTGCCTACGGCTAGATTGGCGTCTTGGTTGAGCGAGCTGAAGACCAGTAATGCTCAGGGCGAATACTATTTGACCGACGTGATCGGTTTGGCCGTTCGTGACGGCGTGCGAATCAACTCCGCTCGTCCGCGTCGCAGTTTTGAGGTTGAAGGCGTCAACTCCAAGACGCAATTGGCTCGTCTTGAAGGCATTTGGCAAGATCATCAAGCCGAACTGTTGACCGAACAGGGAGTCACCGTATTGGATCCGTCTCGTTTGGACATTCGCGGCAAGTTGACCTGTGGCAAGGACGTTACGATCGACATCGGTTGTATTTTTGAAGGAGACGTCGTTTTGGGCGACGGCGTTTATGTCGGTCCTTACAGCGTCATTCGCAATGCGGAAATTGCTCAAGGCACGCAAGTCGCCGCTTATACCCATATTGACGGCGCGCTTGTCGGCTCGCAGGCCAAGATCGGTCCCTTCGCACGTTTGCGTCCCGGCGCTCAGTTGGCCGATCACGTTCATATCGGGAACTTTGTGGAGGTGAAAAACTCGATCGTCGGAGACGCTTCCAAGGTGAATCATTTGACGTATATCGGAGATGCCGATATCGGCGCTCGAGTGAACGTCGGTGCCGGCACTATTACCTGCAATTACGACGGCGTCAACAAGTTCCGTACGGTGATTGAGGACGATGCCTTTATCGGTTCGGACACGCAGCTGGTCGCGCCCGTGACGGTCGGTGCAGGAGCTACGTTGGGCGCCGGCACGACCTTGACCAAGAATGCTCCCGCAGGCAAGCTCACGCTCAGTCGTGCCCGACAGGTCACGATTGACGGTTGGGTTCGTCCGCAGAAGAAGCAAGCCTAAGTTTTGCGCAACGACCGAATCGAAGGGAGAAAGGTATGTGTGGGATTGTTGCGGGTGTCAGTCTGAAAGACGTCGTGCCCGTTTTAGTCGAAGGGTTGCGTCGACTTGAATATCGCGGCTACGACAGTTGCGGCGTTGCCGTCATGTCGGGCGGCGCCATTGCACGGGCACGCACCGTGGAGCGTGTGCAAGAGTTGTCCGAGCAGGTGCAAAAAGATGCAATCCGAGGACCGCTTGGCATTGCGCATACGCGTTGGGCCACGCACGGTGGTCCCGTGATCGAGAACGCCCACCCGCATATTGCGGGCGGACGTATCGCTTTGGTACACAACGGCATCATCGAAAACTACGCGCAATTGCGTGAAGAGCTTCAAGCCAAAGGGGTGGAATTTCTCGGTCAGACCGATACGGAAGTTTTGTGCCACCTGGTTGACGATTATTATGACGGCGACTTGTTGGATGCCGTCAAAAAAGCGCTGAATCGAGTTCGCGGGGCCTATGCCATCGCCGTGTTCTCCAAAGACGAGCCCGGCCGTTTGGTGGGGGCTCGCTTGGGCTCGCCCTTGGTGTTGGGGCTCGGTTGCTCGGAGAACTATATTGCAAGCGATGCGATGGCATTGGCGGGCGTAACCAACGACATCGTCTTTTTGGAAGACGGCGACGTTGTCGATGTTACGACGGACAAGGTCGACATGTTCAGTCATCAGGGGCAGGAGTACGTTTCCGTAACACGCGAACCGATGCACGTACAGGCCTATACGGGAGCGGCGGAACTCGGTCCCTACCGTCATTACATGCAGAAGGAAATTTTCGAGCAACCTCGCGCTATCGGAGACACGCTTGAGGGTGTAGAAGGGATTTGCCCGTCGTTGTTCGGGGAAAAAGCGCGGGACATTTTCGCTCAGACCAACAGACTGTTGATTTTGGCCTGCGGTACGAGCTATTACGCCGCTTGTACGGCCAAGTATTGGCTCGAAGCCATTGCCGGGATCCCGTGTGACGTGGAAATTGCCAGCGAGTATCGTTATCGTGCCTCGATTGCCGATCCGAACACGATGGTTGTGACGATTTCGCAATCCGGTGAAACGGCAGACACCATCGCCGCTCTCAAGCACGCGACGTCGCGCGGCATGACAAAGACGTTGACGATTTGCAATGTGTCTCAGAGCGCTCTCGTGCGAGAAAGCGCTTTGGCTTACATTACGCGCGCCGGCGTTGAGGTGGGCGTTGCCAGTACCAAAGCGTTCAGCACGCAGTTGACGGCTTTGTATTTGTTGGCTCTTACGTTTGCAAAGTTGCGCGGCAGGCTCGATGAAGAACAAGAAAAGCAGGCTTTGAGTCATTTGCGTCATATTCCGACGGCATTAACGGCCGTCTTGGCGCTGGAACCGCAAGTCATTGCTTGGGCCGAGCGCTTTGCCTGCAAGGATCACGCGCTCTTTTTGGGACGCGGCGTTCACTATCCGATTGCGTTGGAAGGGGCGCTGAAGCTCAAAGAGATTTCATACATTCACGCCGAAGCCTATCCGGCAGGCGAACTCAAGCACGGACCGTTGGCGCTCGTGGATGCCAGCATGCCCGTCGTGACGATTGCGCCGAACGATCAGCTGTTGGAAAAGCTCAAGAGCAACATGCAGGAGGTGCGCGCTCGCGGCGGCGAGTTGTACGTATTTGCCGATGCCGACACGCACATCGAATCGGAAGAGGGGATGCATGTCATCCGCATGCCGGAAAACTACGGCGATCTTTCTCCCGTGTTGCACGTCGTGCCGTTGCAGCTGTTGGCCTACCATACTGCCTTGGCCAAGGGCACTGACGTTGACAAGCCGCGCAATTTGGCCAAGAGCGTGACGGTCGAATAAAGAAGGGACGCTTAAAACAAAACGGCGGGCTCTCGAAGTTCTTTTCGTTGGAGAACGAAAACTCTTCGGGAACACGCCGTTTTTTTTTGATGGATTGGCGTCTAACCGCCGGCGATGAAGGTGCGAACGCCGGAGCCGACGAATTGAACGCCGATGCAAATAAGCAAAAAGCCCATCAGTTTGCTCAATACTTGCATGCCCGACGGGCCGATGTGGTTGGCCACGAACTCGCTGCACCGAAGAGTTAGCCAAGCCAAAAAACTGGTGCAGGCGATGGCACATACCGTCATGACAATGGCCGAGACCATTTGAGCGGTGTCGGAAACTTCGGCGATTTCGGTCGAAAACCCGATGACGACGGCTATCGTACCGGGACCGGCGATGCCGGGCATGGCTAACGGGAAGAAGGCGTAGTCTTCCTTGTTACGGCGCACCAACGGAGCTTTGTTAGGGGTTTGTCCTCCGAAAAGCATTTGGTTGCCGATCATTGCGATGACGAGCCCGCCGGCGATACGCATGGCTCCGAAACTGATGCCGAACAGGGCCAAAATCAAGTTCCCGGCCAACAAGCTGATCAGCATGACAAGGAAGGAATAAATTCCCGCCCAGTTCGCCTGTTGTCGTCGCTGCTCGGGCGTCATGCCGACGGTCAGACTGATGAACAAGGGGATTTTTGTCGGGGGATTGGTGATCACGACAAGTGAGACGAGAGCCCCGAAAAAGTACTGAAATTGGAATGCGTCGAACATAGCTTTCAACTCGAAAATAGAGTGAAGCGACGATAGAAATCAATGGGGTGGATTGTAGAGCGTTTGTTCGGAAAAAGGCGGAGTTTGCGTGTGTAAACAATGCGCAACCTTGTAAATTTTTCCTGAGAACAAGTATGAAAACAAAATAAGTGCGTACAATACTGAACGATCATTCAGTCTGGTAAAAATGACTGTCAAAACGACGCTCGGACAATCCGGGCGCACAAGAACGATTTTCTGGAAATTCGCTTTACGGAGCACATAAATGGTACTGAATAAAAAGCCGCTGATCGCGGTTATTTCTGCTGTGATGGCAGGCGCCTTGTTGTCGGGGTGCGAAAAGCCGGCGCAACAGCGCGTCGCCGCCGGGCCCACGCCCGTCGATGTTGTCAAAATCGAACTGACGGAGGCCGTCATTCGTACCGAGCTGTCCGGTCGCACCAATGCGTTCCGTATTGCCGAGGTTCGTCCTCAGGTGACCGGTATCGTTCAGAAGCGTCTGTTTGAAGAAGGCGCGGAGGTTCAGCAAGGACAGTCGCTTTATCAGATCGATCCGACGTTGTTCGAGGCCGATGTAGCGACCGCCCGAGCCGCCTTGCTGCAGGCCGAGGCCAATATGGCGTTGGCCAAGGCTGACGCCGCCCGATCGGCCGACTTGGTGAAGATCAATGCCGTCAGCCAACAAGCCGACGATATGGCTCAGGCACAGTACAAAGTGGCGCAAGCCAATGTTGCGGCCGCCAAGGCTGCTCTGAAGGCGGCAAACGCGAACATGAGTTACACCCAGGTTCGCAGTCCCATTACCGGTCGCGTTTCCATTTCCGAAGTGACCGCCGGCGCTTTGGTGACCGCCAACCAAGCCCAGCAACTGACGACTGTTCAACAGCTCGATCCGATCTATGTGGACGTAGTTCAGTCCTACGACATGTTGGCCAAGTTGAAGCAGCGTTTGGCCAACGGGGAACTCAAGGCTTTGCCTAACGGCGAAGCGGAAATCGGCCTGATTCTGGACTCCGGCAAACAGTATCCGCTCAAGGGAAAGCTGGTCGTTCAGGACGCGCTGGTTGACGAAGCGACGGGCATGGTTCGCATTCGCGCCGTCTTCCCCAACCCTGAACGCGATCTGATGCCCGGTATGTATGTGCGTGCCGTCTTGACCGAAGGCGTCCAGGAAAAGGCGATCAAGTTGGATCAACGTGCCGTAATGCGACACTCCAACGGCAAGCCCTATTGCTATGTGGTCGACAAGGACAACAAGGTTGTTTTGCGCGACCTGCAAATCAGTGGCGTCGAAGGCACCAAGTGGCTCATTTCTTCCGGCTTGAGCGTCGGTGACGTAGTGATTTCCGAGGGTATCTTGAAAGTACGCCCGGGGGCCACCGTTTCGTATGGCGAAACGAAAAAACAGGCTGCGGCAACCAAGTAAGTCGGGTGTGGAGTAAACACGTATGTTAAGTCGTTTCTTTGTCGACCGCCCCATTTTTGCTTGGGTGGTTGCCATCGTCATCATGCTTGTGGGGGCATTGGCAATTAAGACGTTGCCCGTCTCACAATACCCGAATATCGCGCCTCCCCAGGTGACCGTCACCGCTACCTATCCCGGGGCTTCCGCCGAGACCATGTCTAAAACGGTTACGCAGGTGATCGAACAAAAGATGACGGGGCTCGACGGGCTCATGTATATGAGTTCCAACTCCGATTCGACCGGTCGAATGACGTTGACGCTGACTTTCGTGGCGGGGACGAATCCGGATATGGCGCAGGTTCAGGTGCAGAACAAGCTGTCCATGGCCGAGCCCCGATTGCCCGATGTCGTACGTCAATTGGGCGTCACCGTTCGAAAGAGCTCGGCCTCGTTCCTGATGGTTGTCGGCTTTGTCGATACGCAAAATCGCTTTAACTCGGGGGCTTTGGGCGACTTCCTAGTCAACAATATCGAAGAGCCGTTGGCTCGTGTTCCCGGTGTCGGTGAAGTCACGGTCTTCGGCGCTTCGTTTGCCATGCGCGTTTGGCTCGATCCGGGATTGCTCTTTAAGTATGGCTTGCAGCCGTCGGATGTGATTCAAGCGCTGAAAACGCAGAACGTTCAGGTCGCGGCCGGTGAAATTGCCGGTCAGCCGACCAACGGTCAGCGCGTCATTACGGCGACGGTCAATGCGGCCGGTTTGTTGCAAAGCCCGGAAGAGTTCGGCAATGTTGCCGTCAAAACGACGAAGAACGGTTCCGTTGTTCGCGTGAAGGATCTGGGTCGAGTCGAAATCGGTCAGGAAACGTATACGTTCGACAGCCATTTTGACGGGCAGTCGTCCGCCGGCGTTGCCGTTAAGCTGAGTTCCGGCGCCAATGCGTTGGCAACGAAAGAGGCCGTTGAGAAGAAGCTCGAAGAGTTGCGCCCCTACTTCCCCGAAGGCGTGACGACGGTGATCCCGTTCGATACGACGCCGTTTGTTAAGGCGGCAATGAAGGAAGTAATCAAGACGTTGGTCGAAGCCATTGTGTTGGTGGTGTTCGTCATGTATCTGTTTTTGCAGAATTGGCGCGCCACCATTATTCCGACCATTGCCGTTCCGGTCGTGTTGCTCGGTACGCTTGGCGTGCTCGGTGCGATGGGTTTCTCGATCAACATGTTGACCATGTTTGCGTTGGTGCTGGCGATCGGTTTGCTTGTGGACGACGCGATTGTCGTGGTTGAAAATGTCGAACGCGTCATGGTGGAAGAGCGACTTGACGCTCGTACGGCAACCATCAAGTCGATGAATCAAATCACGGGCGCGCTTATCGGTATCGCAATGGTACTGTCCGCCGTGTTTATTCCGATGGCCTTCTTCGGCGGTTCCACAGGGGTCATTTATCGTCAGTTCTCCGTGACGATCGTATCGGCCATGGTGTTGTCCGTTGTCGTTGCTCTGACATTGACGCCGGCTTTGTGCGCCACGATGCTTAAGACCGTTCAGGACGGACACGAGGAAAAGAAGCCGGCATTCTTCCGCTGGTTCAACGATTGCTTTGATGCTCTGACGCGAGGCGTGCGCGATTCGGTCAAGGCCATGGTCAAGCGTCTGATTCGTTTGATGGTGATTTACATCGGTCTCTGCGGTTGCGTGGCCTGGGGCTTCTTGCATTTGCCCTCCGCCTTTATGCCGGCGGAAGACCAGGGCGTATTGCTGATGATGATGCAGACGCCTGCCGGCTCGACGGCCGAACGTACGGACGTTGTTTTGGATCGCTTCCAAAAGATCGTCAAGGAGCAAGAAAAGGAAGACATTGACCACGTGTTTGCCGTTCGAGGTTTTAGTTTTGCAGGTACCGGTCAAAACAGCGCTATGGGCTTCCTGAAGCTTAGCGACTGGGATAAGCGCGAAACTCCGCAAACCAGTATCGGCGCCATTACGCAACGTACTCAGGGCTTGCTTTTCTCGCCCGCTTTCAAGGACAGCATCGGGTACGTATTCCCCTTGCCGCCGGTTCCGGAATTGGGGGTGGCCGACGGTTTTGACTTCTACATTCAAGACCGCCAGGGTCAGGGACATCAGCGCTTGATGGAAGTGACGCAACAGTTCTTGGCTCAGGCCAATCGCGATCCTCGCTTGGTGACCGTTCGCCATAATGGTATGGCAGACACGCCCATGCTCAAGCTCAATGTCAACTATCCCAAGGCTCGCGCCATGGGGTTGACGGACGCGGCCATTAACGACACGTTGACGACGGCGTTTGGGTCCAGCTATGTCAACGACTTCATGGATCAGGGTCGTTTGAAGAAGGTCTATGTACAGGGTGACGAAAGCGCCCGTTCCGCAGCCGAAGATTTCTACAAGTGGCACGTACGCAACGACAAGGGCGACATGGTTCCCTTGAGCTCGTTCGTAACGACGGAATGGTCGAGCGGTTCGCCGCGCTTGGATCGATTCAACAGCCTGGCAGCGGTCAACATTCAGGGTGCTCCGGCTCCGGGCGTTTCTTCCGGGCAGGCAATGGCCGCGGTTGAGGAAATCATGAGCCAGATGCCTCCGGGATTCTCTATCGAATGGAACGGCGTGTCGTATCAGGAACGCGTTGCCAGTGGTAATGCGGCTCCCTTGTATGCCTTGTCCGTTTTGGTGGTGTTCCTGGCTTTGGCCGCGTTGTACGAGTCTTGGTCGATTCCTGCCGCCGTGATTTTGGTTATCCCGTTGGGTGTTTTGGGCGCCTTGGGATTGACCGCGGTGACTGGTCGTCAAAACGACGTGTACTTCCAGGTCGGTCTGTTGACTACGGTCGGTTTGGTTGCGAAGAACGCGATTCTTATCGTGGAGTTCGCTCGCGATTTGGTGGACAGCGGTCAAGAAGTTTTGGCCGCCGTCGTCGAAGCCGTTCGTTTGCGTCTGCGACCCATTTTGATGACATCTTTGGCCTTCGGCTTGGGGGTATTACCCCTAGCTTTGGCCACTGGAGCGGGTGCCGGGGCACAATCGGCTATTGGTATCGCCGTGTTGGGGGGTATGATTACGGGGACGTTCCTGTGTATCTTTTTTGTACCAGTGTTCTACGTTTTGATTACTCGAGTCTTTAGTAAAAACAAGCACGGAAAAGCGACCGTAGCTGATGCGGAGGAAGCACAACATGCGTAATAAAACTTTTGGCTTGACGCTTATTGCCGCCGCGATGATTTTGTCCGGTTGTACGACGCTCGCGCCTGAATACGAACGTCCTGCAGCACCGATCGCACAGGCATGGCCTCAGGATCTGGCAACGCAAAATGTTCGCGTGTTGACAAACGGTCTGGCTCAATGGGGTGAATTTTTTCAGGATGAACGACTTCGCTCCTTGATTCAGCAGGGATTGGAAAACAACCGCGATTTGCGAGTGAGCGCGCTTAACGTTGAAAAGGCTCGTGCTTTGTATAACGTCAGCCGAGGGCAGCTGTTGCCTTCCGTCGCCGCCGTGGCTGATGAAGCCGCCAAGGGAACGCCGGCCGAGTTTTCGTCCAGCGGGCAACGTACGACGACCCACGTCTATACCGCATCCGCGGCCATGGCCTCGTATGAGTTGGACTTGTTCGGTCGCGTGCGTAATCTGAACGAACAGGCCCTCCAACAGTACATGGCGACCGAAGCGGCGCAACGTACCGCGCAGATGACGGTCATCACGGAAATCGCTCAAACCTGGTTGGGGTTGGGTGCGGCCAAGGCCCAAAAGGCATTGGCCTTGGAAACTCTGAACAGCCAGGAAAAGAGTCGGGAACTGATCGAAAAGAGTTATGAACTCGGAGCCGCCAGCCAGCTCGACGTTCAACAGGTTCTGACGACCGTTGCGTCGGCCAAGGCGGCTTACGTGCAGGCTACGCGCACCGTTTCTCAGTACCGTAACGCCTTGACCCTGTTGGTCGGCTCCGCAGTGGATCCAGCCTTGGAACCCGATGGCATTGTTTCGAACGCGGCGGCTCAGGTTTCCGCTTTGTCCGGCGTTCCGAGCGAAGTGTTGTTGGCCCGCCCGGACATTGCCGCCGCAGAGGCCGCTCTGAAGGCGGCCAACGCCAATATCGGCGTGGCGCGTGCGGCGTTCTTCCCTCGCATTGCGTTGACGGCGGCTGTCGGAACGACCTCGGCCGAATTGTCCAATCTGTTTGATGCGGGGACCCGTTTCTGGTCCTTCGCTCCGCAGATCAGCCTGCCCATTTTTACGGGCGGGCAGAACACGCAGAATCTGAAGGCAGCGCAGGCAGAACAGAAGGCTGCGGTCGCCTCGTACGAGCGGGCGATTCAGAGCGCTTTCCGTGAAGTGGCGGACGCTTTGGCGATCGAAGGCACCGTCTCCGAAGAATTGAAGGCCCGACAAGAGTTGGCGCAAGCAACGGAAGCGAGCTATCGCTTGGCACAGGCGCGCTATCAAAATGGTGCCGACAGCTATTTCCAGGTCTTGGACAGTCAACGCACGCACTTTAGTGCGCAACAGGCGTTGATTTCCGCGCAGTTGGCTCAGGTCGCCAGCCGCGTTACGCTGTACAAGGTCATGGGCGGCGGCTCTCAATTGCAAAACGGTGAAAATTGATGGGCGACACGACGCATCCGCTGATGCATAAACGGCGGCAAGAAATTCTTGCCGCCGCCATGAAGTGTTTTGCTGACAAGGGGTTCAAGGCGACTACGATGCAGGATATTGCACGCGCAGTCGGCATGAGCGCCGGGAATCTGTACAACTACTTTGAGGGCAAGGACAGCATTGTCGAGGAGTTGGCTCGAAGAGAGCTTGCCGCGCGTGAAGAACGCATTCGCAAGAGCAATGAAGTAGCCGAAGACTGGGAGCTTTGTCGTCAGGAAATTCGCGAACTCATTCTGAGTCGTTTGAATAGCGTGCGCGCCCGCATCTGTATCGATATGCTGGCCGAAAGCTTGCGAAACGATCGTATGTTGGCCGTTTTTCAATCGATGGATGCTCAATGGCGGCAGTTGCTTTTGAGCATTTACATGAAGACGGGGCGTTATACCGAGCAGGAAGCGTTTTGCAATATCGAGGCGAACATGGCGGCCATGGACGGCGTGTTCTTGCGTATCTTGATGCATCCGAAGTTGGACAAAGAGGCTCTGGCTTCCGAATTGGTCGATCGCATTATCGCGACGCACAATCGGCGTAAATAAGAACGGTAGAGACTGACGTGGAATTTTCGGTTTGGTTCGCTTATTTCATGACGTCTTGGGCAATCTCGCTGTCGCCGGGACCAGCAATGGTCGCCTCGCTCAGTTCGGGCTTGACTTATGGGGCAAGAGCCACCTTTGTTCAAACGTTGGGGCTCGTCGTTGGGATTTTCGTGCAAATCGCGATCATTGCCGTTGGACTCGGAGCCGTCATCGTTTCGTCTCCGGATCTGTTTTCCGTAATCAAGTTCGTCGGTGGCGGTTATCTGATTTGGGTCGGCATCGGTTCGTGGCGATCAAAATCCAACGCCATGTTGACTGCGCGGTTGCATGCGCAGGCGGGCAATGAAACGGGAATAAGCTTGCCCAGCCTGTCGAGCCGTTTTGTACGCGGCATGATGGTCAATGCAACCAATCCGAAGGGCGTGGTTTTCTTTTTGGCGTTGACGCCGCCGTTTATCGATCCGAACGGCATCATCGCGTTGCAATACGCAATGATCGCCATGACGACGGGATTTACGGATTTGTGCGTCATGTCCGTGGCGGCAATGATCGCCGAGAAGTTGGTCTCCTTACTCAGAACACAACGACAAGCGATCCTTATCAACAAGGCCTTCGGCGTGGCTTTTATGGCGGCCGGCCTTTTTGTGATGACCGTTTCGGCTTGATGACGAAAAAAGCCCGTTTGAGCTGTACTAAACTCAAACGGGCTTTTTGTTGTCAGTGACGCAAGATTATTTCAGACGGACGGGAATGAAGATGCGCGAAGAGCCTCGCTGCACGAGGATGCGCAAATTCTTTTTCGCTTCCAAGACCTTGCTGAGGGTTGCGGTGTCTTTGATGGAGCGGCCGTTGATATTGACGATGATGTCGCCCTTACGGATGCCCGCCTTGGCGGCGGCCCCCGTCGCATCGAGAACCTTCACGCCTTCGGTACCGGCTTTTTCTTTTTCCTCATCGCTCAAGGGTTGTACTTTGACGCCCAAAGCGCTGGCCTCAACCGTGCCGGGTTGACCGGGGACGGCTTGGGTGCCCGCTTCGCCTACGGTAATCGTGACGATTTTGTTTTGGCCGTCGCGGATCACGTTCAATTTGACCTTCGTACCGGGAGTGATGGCGCTGATCATCACCGGCAAGTCGGAGCTCGACTCAACCTTTTTACCGTCGACGGCGGTGATGACGTCACCTTCCATCAATCCGGATTGAGCGGCGGGACCGTCTTTTTCAATTTGGGCGACAATAGCGCCTGTCGGCGTCTTCAGGCCGAAGCTCTCGGCCAGTTCGGCAGTGACGTTCTGAATCACCACGCCGATACGACCGCGAGTGACGCGACCGCTCTTAACCAGTTGATCCTTGATTTGCAAGGCTAAATCGATGGGAATGGCAAAAGACAGCCCCATGAAGCCGCCGGACGTAGAGAAGATCTGAGAGTTGATGCCGATCACTTCGCCGTCCATATTGAACAACGGGCCGCCAGAGTTGCCGGGATTCACGGCAACGTCCGTTTGAATGAAGGGAACGAACTGATCCGAAGGCAACTTGCGACTCTTGGCCGATACGATGCCTGCCGTGACGGTGTTGTCCAAACCGAAGGGACTGCCGATGGCCGCAACCCATTCACCAACCTTGAGGGCGTCGCTGTTGCCCATCTTCAGAACGGGCAAATCGCTCGCTTCAATTTTGATGACGGCGATGTCGGTCTTTTTGTCGCTTCCAAGAACCTTACCTTTGAATTCGCGTTTGTCAGTCAGACGAACGGTGATTTCGTCAGCGCCTTCAACGACATGATGATTCGTCAAGATCAGGCCGTCGGCGCTGATGATGAAACCGGAGCCGTGGCCGCGGCGTTCGGGTTCATGACGCGGTCCGCCAAACGAGAACGGGAAACCGAAGCGACGAAAGATTTCAGCATGGCGTTCGTCCCATCCCGGCATCGCGTGAGGGTTGTCGACTTGCCGTGCGGCGCGGACGGTGGAAATGTTGACGACACCTTTGCCGTGCTGTTCGACCAGATCGACAAAGTTGGGCAAAGAGGCGCGAACGGACGCGCCGGGCGTGTTGCCGGTCGCTTCGGCTGCGGCGCAGGGAAGAGAGACCATCGTCAAGGCAACGAGGGCCGAGGAAATAGCAACAAAAGACTTGGCGGGATTAAACATGAGGCTCTCCGGACATTACAAAGGGAGCGAAGATCAAACGATTCGACTCCGAGACATTCGTTGTCGAAACGATATAGCGTTTGTCGTTTGCAAACGGTTTGAGAATCGGAAGGATCTGTGGCGGATCGGTTAAATTTGTAACAAAGCGCGTTTTCGGGTGACGGCGCTTTGTTACGACAACGATGTCTGCGCCCGCATGGCGTCCACGGGAAGGGTCACGACAAAAGAGGCGCCGCAGCCGTTTTCCTGCGGGAACCCGTCTTCGACATGGATGGAGCCGTGGTGCATTTGTACGATACGACTGACGATGGCCAATCCGAGACCGGTACCTGAAACCTTGGTTCCCAGTGCGCGATAAAAGCGTTCGAACACGCGTTGGCGTTCGTCCGGGGGAATGCCCGGACCGTTGTCGGTAACGGCAATATGGACGGTTCGTCCGACGGATTGGACGGCAATCTCGATGCGACCGCCTTCCGGCGTATAGCGAATGGCGTTGTCGGTCAAATTGGTAATCATCAAACGCAGAGCGTCCGGCAAGCCCATAGCCAACGTAGGCAGGGTACGGGCAGTCAACGTTATGGATTTGGCTTGAGCGACAGGGGTCAAATCTTCGACGACGGCATGAGCCAATGAGTCGACATTGACTTCTTGCAGCGGCCTATGGGTGGAGTCGGGATCCAATCGTGCGATAGTCAACAGTTGCTCGACCAAACGGGTGGCGCGCGCCACCCCTTGCTGCAGTCGGGAGATGTATTTGGCTTTGTCTTCAGGAGTCTTTGCTCGGGACAGCAACTGAGCCTGCAAGGTAATGGCCGCCAACGGGGTTCGCAATTCATGTGCGGCGTCGGAGGCAAAACGTTGTTGAGCGGACAGACTGTCGGACAGACGTTCCATGAGACGATTGATGGAGCTGACGAGACTCTTTACTTCGAACGGCAATCCCTCGGTCGGAATGGGGTCGAGAGCCGCCGGCGATCGTTGGGAGACCGCGCGAGCGGTTTTGTTCAGAGATTGCAACGCTTGAACGATGACGAACCAAATGGCGATCGCCAAAAAGAGCATCATAATGAGCGTCGGCTGCAAGATGCGCATCGAGGCGTTGACAGCGATTCCCGAACGTACGGACATGGGCTGGGCCACTTGAATGATTTGGGTGCCGACTGTCGTCACGTACTGGCGCCATTCGTCGCCGGCAGCCGTCTCGATCGTGGAAAAACCCATGTTCTCCGCAATGGGCAACGGCGAGCGCTTTTGAGACAGGTAAAGCTGATTGTTGCGGGAATCGTAAACCTGAATCAACACTTGAAATTGCGACGTTTGGCCAATGACGTAAACGTCGCTGACGTCCGTTTTGTGACGTTCGACAATTTCAAGGGCGGTTTGTTTTAGCTGATCGTCAAAGATGGTGGAGAGTTCCAAGCGCGTCGAATAGTAGGTGGCCATGGAGGCGACGAACCCCGCTACGGCCAGTGCGGCGACAAGCGTGAAAACAATTCGGCTACGAATACTGGCGACCATAGACAACCGACGTTTTAGGTTTCAAGAAGGTAGCCGACGCCGCGAACGGTTTTGATAGCGTCGTCCGAGAGCTTTTTGCGCAGGTGGTGAATGTGAACTTCGATGGCGTTGGAACCAACCGTCGAATCCCAGTTGTACAGTTTTTCTTCCAATTGCCCGCGAGACAGCACCACGCCGGGGCGGTCGGCCAATGCGACCAGCAAGGCGTACTCTTTGGAGCTCAACAAAACGGGTTCGTCTTTATAGAAAACTTCGCGCGTTTCCGGGCGAATTGTCAAGCGACCGCGCTCGATCGTCGGTTCACTTCGACCGACGGAGCGACGCAACAAAGCGCGGATGCGAGCGGACAATTCATCCAGATCGAACGGCTTGATGAGGTAATCGTCGGCACCGGTATCAAGACCTTTGATGCGATCCTGAACGGTGTCGCGTGCCGTCGTGATCAAAACCGGGATGGACATGCGCTGAGCGCGAATGTCATGCAAAACGCCCAAACCGTCTTTGCCGGGAATCCCCAAGTCGAGAATAACAAGGGAGAAGGAGGTGGTTCGAAGAGCGATCAACGCGGACTCGCCGTCTTGGACCCAGTCGACGGCATAGCCCTCGGACTTCAGACCGTCCACAACGCCTTCGCCAATCATTTGATCATCTTCAACTAACAAAATTCGCATACCGTCTCTTTCGAAAAAGTGAGATCCGTTGGTTTGGGATCAGAAATCAGTTTCAACCAATAATCATACCGCTTAATAGAAAATTTGTAATACGGTTCATAAAAATACACTAGGGACGTTGGATAAAAACAGGAAGACGGCATGTTTTAACAGTTTTTATTCAAATCCTATGAAAAACAGGTGATTTTGATAGCTGTCGGTGCTATAAAAGTAGTATGAATAATCTTTATTGCTTCCATTAGTGGGGAGATGCATGACAACACAGGAAAAAGAACAGAATCAAACACAAGAATCAACAGTTGAAGTAAAACCGATGGATCAAGCGCCGGAACAAAAAGACATCGCGGTCAAACCCCGCAAGCGTACGACTCGCGCAAGAACCACGACGCGTCGCCCCGCGACTAAGCGTGCGGCGGCCAAGGCGGTTTTGTCTGCCGATACGATCAAAAGCTTGGACGATCCTTGCTTGTACATTAATCGTGAATTGAGTTGGTTGGAGTTTGATCGAAAGGTTCTTGAAACGGCAATGGACAAGAAGGTTCCGTTGCTCGACCGCGTTAAGTTCCTGTCGATCTTCTATAACAACTTGGACGAGTTTTACATGGTGCGCGTGCGCAATATTCAAACGCAGGCGCGCAGCGGGGTGGCACCTACCGGTGCGGATAAAGTGCCGCCGATCCGTCAGCTTGCGGAAATTCGCCGCAAGGTGATGGAGATGTTGGATCAGGCCGAGGACCTTTGGTTTAAGGAACTCAAGCCGGCCATGGAAGTCAAGGACATCGAGTTCTTGAAATATGACGCTCTGTCCGGTGCCAAGCAGGCGATGCTCGACCGGTTCTTCGATACGGAAATCTTCCCGATTTTGACGCCGCAGGCCGTGGATGCGGGGCGTCCTTTCCCGATGATTTCCAACACGAGCATCAATTTCGTTATCGAATTGGAAAGCAACCAGGAAGATGCAGCCGACAAGGTGCGATTTGCTCGTGTTAAATGCCCGAGCAGCGTGCCGCGTTTCTTGTTCGTGCCGGAAAACGATGCGGATCTGGAAAAGTGGGACGTGCAGTGCCGTGAGGGTCGCATCGTCATGGTCGAGGATTTGATCGCGCACCGGCTTGAATCGTTGTTCCCGGGCTACCGAGTCAAAAACTACGGATTGTTCCGCGTAACGCGCAACACTGACGGAGAAATTGAAGAAGACGAAGCCGACGATTTGTTGTCCGCCGTTCGAGATTATGTCGAACAGCGTCGCTTTGGTTCAATCGTTCGACTGGAGCTTGAACGCGGTATTCCGCAACGCTTGCAGGACTTCCTGATCCAGCATTTGGATTTGCAGGCCAATCAGATCTACAAGTCTCGCATGCCGTTGGCATTCTCCGAGTTCATTCGTTTGATGGGGATTGATCGTCCCGCGTTGAAGTACCCGCCGTTCAAGGCGAACTTGCCGTCCGCGTTTGACCCCGAAGGCGATTGCTTTGCCGCTATCGGTAAACGCGATCAAATGGTTTACCATCCGTACGACTCGTTTGGCAGCGTATTGCGTTTTTTGGAACAGGCCGCTCGAGATCCCAAGGTCGTCGCGATCAAGCAAACGTTGTATCGCTGCGGTAGCGACTCGCCGATTGTCAAAAGCCTTCTTGAAGCACGTCGACGCGGCAAGCAAGTGACGGCCGTGGTTGAATTGAAGGCCCGTTTCGATGAAGAGCAGAACATCAACTGGGCGGAGGAGTTGGAACGTCAAGGCGTCAACGTCGTGTACGGCTTTGCAGGACTGAAGATTCACGCCAAGCTGTGTCTTGTCGTTCGTCGCGAAGCCAACGGCATGAAACGCTACGTACACATCGGTACCGGCAACTACAACGCGAGCTCGGCCAAGATTTACACGGACTTGGGATTGTTCACCGCCAATGAAGACATTTGCAATGACGTTCAGGATTTGTTCAATGTCATGACCGGTTTTGGCATCCTGAATGACTATCGTCAGATTTTCGTGTCTCCGAAGCACTTGCGTCGCAGTTTGGCGGCGTGTATCGATGCCGAAATCGAAAGTCACCGTCAAAACGGCAACGGACACATCATTCTCAAGTGCAACCAACTGGTCGATCCCGCGATCGTCCGTCAGTTGTACGAAGCCAGTCAGGTCGGTGTCAAGGTTGAGTGCATCGTTCGCGGTATTTGCTCCTTGCGCCCGGGAATTCCGGGGGTTTCGGAAACAATTAGCGTCCGCTCGATTGTCGGCGAATTGCTCGAACATGCGCGTGTGTACTACTTCCATAACAATGGAAACGACAAGATGTACGTTGGCAGCGCCGACTTGATGAGTCGTAACCTCAACGGTCGAATTGAAGTGCTCACGCCGGTATTGGACGATGACATTCGTCACAATATTCTCACGCAAATCGTGAAGCCTCAGCTCAAAGACAACGTAAACGCTTGGTCGTTGCTGTCCGACGGCACGTATAAGAAGTCTCGTCCCAAGGGGGGAGCGGCGGCTTATGCCTCGCAAAGCGCCATTCGTCAAAAGTTAAATTTGTTGAAAAAGCGTTAACGGACTCCAAATCGCTTGGCGATACCGAGTAATATGGACGGAGAGTGGGACGGTGTCCCGCCTCCGTTTTTTTCACCCCGCAACTAGTGCCGAGACGCATTGCTTGTACGGAGTCACGGGCATGTCAAAAGACAATCAGGTGATGTTTCAGTATGCCCCCTCATCGGGGGTTCTAACCGTTGCCAAGGTGGTATACGGGTTGCATGCGCTCTCCATCGTATTGGGGATTGTGACGGGAGCGTCCATCATTGGCGCCTTTTTGTTTGGTTGGCCCTCGCTTGCCGCCGTAGTTCTGAATTACGTCATGCGATCCGATGCCAGAAATACGTTTGTAGAAAGTCATTTTCAGTGGCAGATTCGAACGTTCTGGCTGGCTATGGCTTGGGCAGCGTTGGTTTTTATCCTCGGGTTTCTGTTGTCTTTTATTTGGGTCGGCTTCATCGTATGGGCAGTTGGATTCATTGTGATGAGCGTATGGGTCGGTTATCGCATCATTCGCGGATGGGTACGCTTGACCGACGGACTTCCCGTTTACAACTAGTGGCCAAACTATTGCAATTTTTGAGCGGGAGCGATCGCCAAACTCCCCAAGGATTGTATTGAGTGCGACTCATCCCTTAAGATTCTTAGTTTAAGCAATAAGGGATAAAGGCCATGGCTCTGGGCGCAACCATTTACAAAGCTACGATCGACGTGTCGGATCTGGATCGCGGGTACTACGGTAGTCATCAGTTGACGATCGCTCGCCATCCCTCGGAGACGGAAGAGCGCATGATGGTTCGAGTGTTGGCGTATTGTTTGTATGCCGGCGAGCGATTGGAGTTTGGCAAGGGATTGTCCTGTGAAAACGAACCGGCCTTAATGGAAACGAACGATGCGGGAGATATCGGCCGATGGATCGACGTTGGCACGCCGGACAACAAGGCGTTGCGTCGTGCTGCGGGGCGAAGCGAGGATGTCGTCGTTTTGGCTTATGACGAACCGAAGATCGATCCGTGGTGGGCCGCGAACAAGGGCGATTTCGGAAAAATCGGCAAGCTGACCGTTCGGTGGTTGAGCGACGATGATATTCGGAAGTTGGCCGATATGGCACGCCGTACGATGCGTTTGGCGGTGACCATTCAAGACGGTATCGTGTGGTTGGCCAATGATGAAGTGAATTTGGAAATCGAAGTGAAAACGTTGCTCACGCGAGGACAGCAGGTGTTTTGACGAGATAGAACAAAGCCCCCCGACAAGTTGAACTCTACCCCGTAGAGTTCAACTTGTCGGGGGGTCTTGTTATGGTCACGTATTTTTCAGGCTGTCGGCCATAGCCCAGAAGGTAGCCTCCAACTCTTGACGCAGATCGGCATCCGCAACCGAAGCGTTCAATGCCAACACCATACAGTGATACCAAAGATCACGCATATGTGCGTCAATTTTCATGCGCTGATGCTGCTCTCGCAGCATTGGCAGCCCATGATTCTGCAAGTAGAGCGCCGGACCGCCCAAATAACCGCTCAAATACTCGATCATTCGGGCTCTGTAATGCTCCAAGCCTCGCTGGTAATGCGAGTACAACTCGGCAACCGACGGCTCCGTTTGCAAGATTTTCAAGTAAGTGTCAACAAGATTGGTCAGCCCTTCTCGTTGACCCAATCGGTCGTATAAGGCCTCTTGAGGCATAGTTGACTTAGCGAATAAAGACGCCCCATAAGCCGATGGCGAGAATCGGCCAGGCGACGTACGGGGTGAAAATTCGCTTCAATACACTGTTATGCGGAATAAAACCGAATCCGTGTACCCAAGCGAAACTCATTCCGATCATCAAGATGGCCAGAAATCCGTGAGGGACCTCCGCGCCGGTGTTGGCGATCATTCTCGGGTAAAGGACAATGATCGCAACAACGGCAGCGGCCATCAAAATGCTGATGACACGAGCAAACGTACGAGGGAAACTCGAATTAGTTTTCATTTTCGGCTTCTCGGTTATCCAAATAGGCCGACAAAACGACAGGCAACATCAGAGACAAACCCAAGCCGGTCATCCAGTAAAAATAGATCATTTTGTTTTCCTTTTTATGCTCCGCCCTTAATCGGGCGGAGCACGGTTAGACGGCGATTAATAGAGCTGATGGTCGTTCTTGCGGATGTATTCGGCATTGAGCTTGCCGGACATCGTGCGATAAGCCCAACCGGTGTAGACCAATACGATCGGGAGGAAGATCAGCGTCACGAAGAGCATGACTTCCAACGTCAGCTGAGAGCTGGTGCAGTCCCAAATCGTCAAGCTGGAGCGAGCGTCGGAAGAGCTCGGCAGGATGAACGGGAACATGGACACCAACGGAGTCAGGATGATCGAGAGCAACGACGCGCCGGAGCAAACGATGGCCAAGCCAGCCTTGAGTTGACGGATCAAGACAACGCCGACCAGCGAGGCGACGATACCGAGTGCGGGAACGATCCAAAGAACCGGATAAGAGGCGTAGTTGGAGAACCAGGCGCCGGAAGCGAGTTCAACGGTCTTGAGCATCGGGTTGGCGGGGCCGGCGGGATCCAAGCCGCCGGTGACGACCATGCCGTCGATACCAAAGTAGGTCCAAACACCACCCAAGACGAACAGGACGGCGGTCAAAACACCGGATACGGCAGACACGGCGACGGCACGACCTTGCAAATCACCTTCCGTACGCAACACCAGGTAGTTGGCGCCGTGGTAGACGATCATGACAAGCGAGAGCACGCCGCAGAGCAGACCGAACGGGTTGAGCAAGCCGAAGAAGCTACCGGTATAGATCGGACGCAATACATCGTTGAAGTGGAAGGGAACGCCCTGCAGGAGGTTGCCGAAAGCCACGCCGAAGATGATCGGCGGAACGGCGGAACCGATGAACAACAGCCAATCCCAGGTGTTCTTCCACTGCGTGTTGTGTACCTTGCCGCGGAAGTCGAAACCGACGGGGCGGAAGATCAAAGCGACCAGCACGATGAACATAGCCCAGTAGAAGCCGGAGAAGGCGGTTGCATACATCAGGGGCCATGCTGCGAACATGGCACCGCCGCCCGTGAGCAACCAAACTTGGTTGCCGTCCCAGTGCGGAGCAACGGAGTTAATCATGCAACGGCGATCGGTATCGGTCTTGCCGAGGAAGGGCAGGAGCGTGCCGACGCCCATGTCTTGACCGTCCATGACGGCGAAGCCGACTAACAGGACGCCGATAAACAGCCACCAAATGACTTTGAGGATTTCATAATCGATCATAGTGATAGTTCCTTCATCCAATTAAGCCTGGCGTTCGAAGTGGTAACGACCGGTGCCTAAGGAGCTCGGGCCCAACTTGGCGTAACGAATCATCAGGTACATTTCAACAACGAGCAAAGCGGAGTAGAGCACGACAAAGCCAATGATGGAGCCGAGAACGTCGCCCGCAGAGAGCGTCGATACCGACAGATCGACGGGAAGTACTTCATAAATGGTCCAGGGTTGACGACCGTATTCGGCAACGAACCAACCCACTTCGCAAGCGATCCAGGGCAACGGAAGAGCAAGGACGGCAAGCTTCAAATACGTCTTCTTTGCAACGAGCGTGCCCTTCATGGCGAAGTAAGCGCCGAGCAAGAAGATCGTCAAAGCGCCGATGCCGCAACCGACCATGACGCGGAAGGACCAGAACATCGGGGCCACGGAGGGTACGGTGTTCATAGCGGCTTCACGGATCTGTTCCGGAGTGGCCTTGGCGACGTCGGCGTTGTACTTCTTGAGCAAGAGGCCGTAGCCGAGATCGTCCTTGAGAGCGTTAAACTGATCGCGCAGCGTCTGGTTGGTGGGATCCTTGCGCAGGCTTTCCAACGTCGTGACGGCGGCTACACCGTTCTTGATGCGCGTTTCAGCTTTGGCGACCAGATCGTTGATACCGGGGATTTCTTCGGACAGGCTGCGGGTGCCCATCAGGCCGAACAACCAGGGAACGCTGATTTCAAAGTCGTTCTTGCGGGCTTCTTCGTTGGGAAGAGCGACGAGAGCCAACGGAGCGGGGGCTTCATGGGTCTCCCACATGGCTTCCATGGCGGCAACCTTGGAGGGCTGGTTCTGAGTAACCAAGTAAGCGGATTCGTCACCCATGTGCATGGTGAGGATGGATGCGATGAAACCGAAGATGGCGCCGATGCGCAAAGAGCGCTTGGCGAATTCGATATCACGACCCTTCAACAGATACCAAGCGGACAACGCAACGACGAACATGGCGCCAGTCATGTAGCCGGCGTTAATCGTGTGCATGAACTTGGCTTGCGCCCAGGGGCTGGAAACGATTTCCCAGAAGTTGGTCATTTCCATTCGCATCGTTTCGAAATTGAATTCGCTGCCGATCGGATATTGCATCCAAGCGTTGGCGATCAAAATCCACAATGCGGAAAGGTTGGAACCCAAGGCCATCAAGAACGTGGCGGCCAAGTGACCGCCCTTGGAGAGGCGATTCCAGCCGAAGAAGAACAAACCGATAAAGGTCGATTCGAGGAAGAAGGCCATCAAGCCTTCAATGGCCAAAGGCGCACCGAAAATATCGCCTACGTAATGGGAGTAGTAGGCCCAGTTCGTGCCGAACTGGAATTCCATCGTGATGCCGGTTGCAACGCCAAGGGCGAAGTTGATACCGAAGAGTTTGCCCCAGAAGCGCGTCATGTCCTTATAGACTTGACGGCCGGTGACAACGTAGCAGGATTCCATGATGACCAACAAGAACGAAAGCCCCAGCGTGAGCGGGACGAACAAAAAGTGGTACATGGAGGTCAACGCGAATTGCAGGCGCGATAAATCAACGAGTTCGGACGAAATCATTGATGTCTCCTTTTATTATTGATTGACTGATTGTTTGGGCGAAACGGGCGCACGGTCGAGAATGCCAGCCGCAATGTTCTCGGGCGTCTGCTCGATACGCTTTTCGGAATTAAAGAAGAAGTACCAAAGGCCAAAAATAAAGGCGAGCTTGCAACACAAAACAATCGCAATTTCCGCAATCAAACGAGGTCGGGATTTTTGAGAGGAAGAGATGCTCACGGCCTATATCCTTGAAAAATGGAAAAATCTCACTCTATCTTAGGAGGGAATAAGGCCGAAAACACGACTAAAGCGCTAGATTTTTGGTCGAATGGGTAAAGATTTCGATGAGAACTGACAAATTTGTCAGTTTTTTGTCATTAATTGTGCGGGTAACGAGAAAAAGTGCCAAAATGGCAGAATAATAAAAAGATATATTTTCCAAACATGGCGGTAACTTCGGAACTAGCTTGCATGCTCAACGCTCTCAGCGAGCCGGCAATATTGATTCGGCCTGAGGATATGACGGTCGCCGCTGTCAACAAGGCGTTCACACAAGTATTCGGCGCATTGGCATTCGAGGGAAGAAGATGCTGGGAAACGTTGCATCGATCCAAAAGCTGCATGTCGATGGGGCTGGATTGCCCATTGCAAGCGGCGGTTGCACGTAGTTGTCCTGCCAGTTGCACGCAAACCCTGTATACAAACGTGGCGGTGCAACATGTCCACGTTCAGATCAATCCCGTCTTTGCGTCGGACGGAACAATCAAGTTCTGGCTTGAGCGATTTGCGGTGGAACAAGCCAAACGCAGCGCTACTATGACGACCGCTCTCGTCGGAACCTCGCGGGAGCATCAGCGTGTTTTGTCGGAGTTGCAAAGCGTTGCAGGCAATGCCGTTTCCGTTTTTTTATACGGTGAGCGCGGTTTGGGTAAAGAAAATTATGCGCGGGCGCTTCATGAGAATGGCACTCGGGCCTCCAGATCGTTCGTCGTCTTGGTTGGCAAAGCGTTGTCCGCGGCTACGGCGGAAACGGCGTTGTTTGGGCGCGCGCTCAACTCCGACGGCAGTAAGGTTCGTCCGGGGTTGCTGGCTCAGGCTCGTGGCGGCACGTTGTTCATTCACGAAGTCGCCAACCTGTCGCTGGCAATTCAGGAAAAGCTCGTCGAAGTTTTGCGAAACGGACTGTTTTGGCCGATTGGAGCGCAAGAGCCCGTCGTCGCCTCGTTCCGTGTGATTGCTTCCAGTGAGCACGCCATTTCGACGCTTGTGCAAGCCAAGAAAATTCTTCCCGAATTTGCCCGTCTGATTTCCGAAGTCACGATCCAAATACCACCCTTGCGTTCGCGTCCGGAAGATGTCGAATCGTTGGCGCAAACGTTTGCCCGACTGAATGTGCCGTCCAAACGCTTCAGCGAGAAAGCCGTAGAAGAACTCAAACAACGGGATTGGTTGGGTAATGTCAGCGAGTTGAGCGAGTATGTCGCGGAGTTGGCCCAACGCGTCTCGTCCGATGTCATCGAATTGGCGGAAGTTTTGGGGTCCTTGGACAATGCGGAAACGGCTCGGCAGTCGATTTTTATGCCGGGGGCCCCAATATTGCCGCTCGATCAGATGAAAGATTTGTATATCGGTTGGGCGCTGCAGGTGTTTCCGGGGAGTCGGGCGGATTTGGCCAAACGTCTGGGGATGTCGGAACGAACCCTATACAGATTGGCTTCTTCGATCAAGCCGGTTGGCACGAACGAGCCGAAGGAATAAGTCCGTCAAAACCGTCATTCAAAAAATAATTTGTTTGGAAAGATAAGCGATGACGAAGTATCGAGACTTTGAGAGTCAAGACTTGGTTTATAAGTTGTTGCCCGGAGAGGAGCGCGTGCGCGTTGCCAGAGGGGACGTGTCGTTGCATTGTTCTCGACTTCGATCCGTCGCCGACACGGCCAAAGGAACGGTTGTGTTGCTCCACGGGGTAGCAAGTAACGGCAGCCGCTGGGAAGAGTTTGTCGAGACGACGGATCTTCGTCAGGATTGGGACATCATTCGCATGGACTTGCGCGGTCATGCGGCGAGCGTGTGTAGACAAAAGACACGTCTCGAAGACTGGAGCGATGATCTTAACGCCGTGTTGGATGCGTTTGGCGTTGAGCGGGCCGTTGTCATCGGACATAGCTTGGGCGCTCAAGTGGCCATGCACTATACCGCACACAATTCGGAACGCGTTCGTGCGTTGGGGCTGTTGGATCCTTTGATCGAAGAAGCCTTGACGCAGAAAGCGCTGGACAAGCGAAAGCTCATGCCGGTGGTTCGTGTGGTCGAGTCCGTCACGCGACGCTTGAATCGTTTGGGATTCATACGACGTCTCGCTCCTCAGGATCTGCGCGCTATGGACGCGCGAGCCCGCGATAAAATCGAAAAGGGCGGCAAGGAGTTGGAAGAGTTTATCGAGGAATACTCGTCTACGAAGGCGGATTTGCAATATATCCATTTGGCGACGTACTCGAGAGATCTCTTGGAGGTTGCACGACCGTCTCCGGCGCCCGAGCTGTTGTCGGTTCCTACCTTGGTCATCGGTTCTTCTTCCGGTACTTTTACGGACGACGTCGCCATGGCCGAATGGGTTGCAAAACTTCCGAATGCGCGCATGCGAACGGTGACGTGCGCGCATTGGCCGATGACGGAGTGCCCTGCGGAGGTCAGCAAGGTGATTTCCGATTGGGTTGCCGAAGAGGTTCTCAGTTAAGGCAGAACGTACGGAAAAGTAGGGAACACATCAAGAGCGTCAGAACGAAATAAAGAATGTTCCGAACGAAACGGGGGCCGACCCGCATGGCGTATTTCGCCCCCAATCGGTTGCCAAGAATGCTGGCGACGGCGCAGGGCAACGCCAAGGCGTAAAGCACGGTCCCGCCCGAGGCAAACGTGCAAACCGATCCGAGGTTGGATGCAATATTGAATACTTTGGCGTTGGCGGACGATTTGACCAGTCCCATTTGAGTGTCAGATGTAAACCCAATAAGAAGAAACTTCCCGCGCCAGGGCCGAAAAATCCATCGTAAAGCCCGACGATCAAACCGATCATACTGACCTTCAAAAGTAAAAAACGCGTTGAGACGGGGGTGTCTTCAAGTTTGATGCCGCCGCACAGCAGTGAGAGCATCAGCCCGATAGGAAGCATAAAGATCAAGATGCGTTCCATTTGCGACGATTCGATTTGAAGCGCCAACCAGGATCCCGCTACTGCGCCGAGAAACGAGGAGACGAACCCGATCGGGGCGACGCGTCGATCGATCAGTTTTCCGCGCCAAAACGTGACGAGGGCTGTGATGGAACCGAGACCTCCTGCAAGCTTGCCCGTACCGAGCGCGTAGTGGGCGGGGACGCCGCATAATAGAAGAGACGGCAACGTGATGAGGCCGCCCCCTCCGGCGATAGAGTCGATAAAACCGGCAAAGAAAAAGCACAAAGCGCAAATAATGAAAACGGAGAGTGTTAGGTCCATAAAAGACTGCCGTTGGATGGTTTAGCCGGATGTCACAGAGGTGAAAAATTATAAAAAACTAAGCGACACAAGAAAAAAACGAGTACAGTCAAATGATAGGGCCCAACGAGGGAGAGTGATTAGGGATGAATAAAAAAGAACTCGAAAAACTACGTGCACAAAAAGGCGGGAAGGAAATGCGCTACGCGCACGCATTGGCATTTTTCGGGACGGCCGCTTCCATTGCGGCTGCCGCGAGCGATGTTGTGGACAAGGCATACGCGGGGGCGCTGGGAAATTTGGGGATGTTTTTGATTTTGATTCGTTTTTATCTGAATGTCCCTCGGGTCATCGCCAAAGCGGTGCGTCCCGACGAACGGTGGTATCGGATGGAAACGGACCATTTGTACGATGTCTTTCCTTGGGCCGAGCAGGTGGGGCGTGTCGGCTGGGTCTGTTTGTTTGTCGGCGTCGTATTGCAATTGGGTCTTGGCATTCCTTGAAAAATGTGTATATAATGCGCCCACTCGATTGATGAGTGGTTGTAGCTTTTAGTCGAGCGCTTGTCGACTTGTTCGGCAAGACGAGTCAAGCAGTGTTTAAATACACGTTCAGCTGAAAGAGACTTGACAAAGTTTCTTTATCTCGGCATAATCTACAACTCGCTACGGAGGGGTGCCCGAGTGGCTAAAGGGGGCAGACTGTAAATCTGTTGGCTTACGCCTACGATGGTTCGAATCCATCCCTCTCCACCAAGCGACTCTTGCTCGACAGAGCGAGCGTTATGAAAAAATTGCAGTGAGGTAGTCAGGTTCCGAATTGCAGTTATAAGACGGGCGGGTGTAGCTCAAT